>NZ_JBVHEO010000003.1:0-393087 GCF_055562815.1 Streptomyces sp. NPDC016677
CAGATGGCCGGCAGCCTGGCGGCGGCCCAGTCGTAGACGCGCGGGCCTTTGGCGCCGTCGCCGCAGGAGTGGCGTTCCCATGCCTCATCTGGTGCCTCGGCGATGGCGCGGTCGATACGGCTGAACGGGCCGTGGAGGTGCTGGGACTTCGGCACGGCCAGGACGTAGCCGATGCCGGCTTCTTCCAGGGTGCGGCGCATGCGCCATTCCTGTCCGTAGGCGCAGTCACCCGTCACCCAGGCGAGCGGCAAGGGTGAAGCAAGAGCTCGCCTTGCGGGGTTACGGGTGGGTGGGTGTGCGGCAGTCGCGGCAGCGGCTTTCTGTGCCGGTCGGGCGGAAGCCGCGGTCGCAGCCGTCGCAGTTGCGCATGCGGAGCGGTGGGGGTGGGGGCAGGGGCGTCGCCGGGGTGCGGAACGGGGGTGCGGGTGGGAGTCGGTCCGTGAGGCGGTGGGCCAGCAGGGCGGCCGGGCGGCGGAGGTCTTCCAGGGGGAGGTCCGTGGTCAGGGCGGCGCGTACGGCCGTGGGGGAGACGTCCCGTTCCAGCCAGGCGGCGACACCCGGGGCCAGGTGGGCGGTGTCCGACTCGGACAGCAGCAGGCGGCGGTCGTGGCGGCGGAGGCCGGCGAGGACGTCGGTGGCTTGCTGGAGGAGGGCGGGGGCGGGGTACGACGGCTTCGGTACGGCGGGCAGGGCGCGTTTTCGGGGAGGGGCCGTCGGCTTGCGGGACGGTTGCCTCGGCTGTGCGTGGGCGCCTGGCTGGTTGCAGGAGATCGTGCGGGTGACGATCCGGCCGTTCGGCGTGCGAACGCGCTCGCGGCGGAGGTAGCCGTGGGTCTCCAGTTCGCGCATGGCTGCGGCTACTCGGGTGGTGCCCTCGCGGAGGCGGGCGGCGACGGACTTGATGTCGGCGGGGGTGCCGGTCGGCAGTGACTGGAGGTGGACGGCGACGCCGATGGCCAGGCCGGAGAGTTCGCTGTGCTGCGCGAGGTGGTTGCCGATCACCACGAAGTGGGTGGTGTGGCGGGTGTTTTCGTGCATCACGCCGGAGCGGGGAGGGCAGGGCGCGATAGGGTTTTGGGTATCCATCGGGAAGGTCTCTTCTTCCTGGGTGGTGAGGCCCTCGCTCTGGGATGCCAGTCCCTGCGGGGGCCGTTCTGTTGCCGCTGAGCGTAGGGCAGTTGGGGGAGTCGAAAGCCAGCCCGGCCGGTGATGTTCACCCGGGCGAGTGAGCGGGCGCCACGGGAGGGAAGGCGGGGCTTGGTCGGGTTCTTTCTCTCTACGGTTCTTTGGAGAAGGCGGTCGCGGCACCGGAGTTCGGAGAATCGGGTTCCGGTGGGGTGAGGCGCAGTTCCGCCCACACGGTCTTGCACGGGAAGCGGTCGTCCGCTACGCCCCAGCGGTCGGCCAACGCGTCGACGAGCAGCAGGCCACGGCCGGTTTCGGCGTCCGGCGGCGTGTCCTGGGGTTTGGGAAGGCGGTCGCCCTGTGTGTCGGTGACCTCGATGCGGAGGGTGCCGTCGATGACGTGGAGTACCAGGCGGAAGTCGCGACCCTGGACTCGGCCGTGGGTCGCGGCGTTGGCCGCCAGTTCGGCGACGAGGAGGTCGGCGGGGTGGGTGGGGAGGCCCCAGGAGCGGAGTTGCTCGGTCGACAGGAGGCGGGCGAGGCGGGCGCCTCGGGGTGTTGAGGAGAGCTGCACGTTGAAGGGGCATTTCTGATTCACGCCACTCAGCGTGGCGTTCTCTGCTTACCGTGGACAGTGACTCTGCGGATGCGTGCCGTGACTGTCCGGAGCTTGTCCTGAGCGTCCGGGGCTGTCGGTGTGGGGCGGAGGGGTAGGGCGGTGGGTGACGTTGCGGGTTCGACGAAGGGGTGGTGCGTGATGGCCGTCGAGGTGGATGAGCCGGGGTGGGAGGTCGACCCGGACGATGAGTGGGGGGTCGCGGTCATCGCGATGGTCGGGCGGCAACTGAAGTTGCTGAGGGAGGCGGCGGGGATGCGGGCCGCCGAGTTCGGGGCGGCGATCGGGTATGGGGAGGACCTTGTCTACAAGGTCGAGGGTGGGAGGCGGATTCCTCGGCAGACATATCTGGACCGGTCGGACCAGGTACTGGACGCGGGTGGGGTCATCTCAGCGACCTGGGAGGACGTAAAGAAGGTTCGCTATCCGAAGAAGGTTCGGGAACAGGGGAAGGCCGAGGCGAAGGCAGTTGAGATCGGCCTGTACGAGTGCCACATCATTCCCGGCTTGTTGCAGACGCGGGAGCACGCCGAGGCCGTGATCGGGGCAGCGCAGCCGCCGTACTCCCCAGACGATGTGGAACGCATGGTGGCTGCTCGTCTGGCCAGGCAATCGATCTTCGGACGTTCGCCTGCTCCCGCGCTCAGCTTCGTCATGGAGGAAGGGGTTCTACGGCGTCGTATCGGCGGCACAATGGTCTGGTGTCGGCAGCTCGAACGTCTGCTGGAGGTGGGGAACTTGCACAACGTCGTGCTCCAAGTGATGCCGATGGCCTGCGAGACCCACTCCGGTCTGGACGGCCGGATCGAGCTGTTGAAGTTCCCGGACGGCACGGCGGTCGGTCGTTCCGACGGTGCGTTCAATGGCCGATCGACCGCCGAACCCAAGCACCTGCGCATTCTTGAGCTGCGCTATGGCACCATCCGGGCTCAGGCTCTCTCGCCGGGGGAGTCGCTGGCCTTCATCGAGCAACTGCTGGGAGAGACATGATCCGCGAGACCACTGCCGGGGACGCCTTCGAGCTGGCGTGGTTCAAGAGCAGCTACAGCGGCGGAAACGACGGCACCTCCTGTGTCGAGATCGCGATAACCCCCCGCACCATCCACGTCCGCGACTCCAAGACCACGGACGGCCCCCACCTGATCCTCCCCCCGCAGACCTGGGCGGCGTTCCTCTCCCAACTCCGCTAACGCCGCCGTACCCACCCCGGCACCCACGCCCCGCTCCCGCCCCTCTCCCCGCCGCCCGCGAGGTGCCCCCGCAGCGCCCCCAACCCCGGGTGGGCATTGTCCCGGTGCCACAGCAGTGAGTGCGGATACACGGGCGTCGGGTCGGTCACCGGGATGAGGCGCAAGTCGTGGGCCGTCGGCCAGATCAGGCGGGTGCGGGTGCCCATGAACGTGGCCAGGGACGGTGTGTCGGCGATGGTGTCGAGCAGTGCGTCGCTGCCGAAGTTGGGGCCGGTCGCCTCGATGGTCAGGCCGAACTCGGCGACCAGGTCGTCGTAGTACGCGGCCCACTCCGTGCCCGGGACGATGCCCGGCATCCAGATCCGGTGGCCGGCGAGGTCGGCGAGGCGCACCGAGCGGGCGTCGGCCAGGGCGTGGCCGGGGCCGGTGAGGAGGTGGAGCGGCTCGTCGAGCACCCGTACCGACCGGATGTCGTCGGGCAACGGCCGCCCCGGTGCCGCCACCGCGCGGAACGTCGCGTCGAGCGCGCCCGAGCGGATCGCGGCGACGGCGGTGTCGATGCCGAAGATCGTCATCACGTCGAGGTCGATCTCGGGGTGTGCCTCGTGGAAGCCGCGCATCAGGCGGGACTGCGCGCTGCGTGAGGTGAGGACGTCGACGCGCAGGGGGCGGCGGCCGGCGCGGACGGACGCCTCCGCGCGCTCGGCCACGCGCAGCAGCTCGCGGGCGTGGGGGAGGAAGGCCCGTCCGTCGATGGTCAGGTCGGCGCCGCGCGGCGTGCGGACGAACAGCCGGACGTCGAGGCTCCGCTCCAGCGCGGCGACGCGTTTGGAGACGGCCTGCTGGGTGAGGCCCAGCTCGGCGGCGGCCTCCTGGAACTGTCCCGCGTCGGCGACGGCGACGAAGGTCCGGACGGTGGCGAGGTCCATGACGACACCGTAGACGTACAACGAGAAGTTGTGATGCGAGGGTGCCTGGGTTGTTTGATGCCAGCGCTTCCCGATCGCTTTGATGTCGGCATGGGATGGCTCTGGGCGGCGTACGGGACCAGCGCGCTCGGGACGTGGCTCGCCTTCGGGGCGTTTCCGCTGATCGCCGTGGAGGTGCTGCACGCCGGGTCGGCCGAGGTCGCCGCGCTCTCCGCCGTGGGGACCGCTGTGGGCGCGGCCGTGGCGGTGCCGCTCGGGCCGTGGGTGGAGTTCCGGCGCAAGCGGCCGGTGCTGATCGGGACGGATCTGGTGCGGTGCGTGGCACTGCTGACGGTCCCCGTCGCCCACGGGGTCGGCGCGCTGAGCCTCGTACAACTGATGGTGGTGTCCATCGTCGTCGCGGCTGGGGATATCGGGTTCCGGGCCGCCTCCGGGGCGTATCTGAAGGCGGTGCTGGACGGGGAGGAACTGCTCGTCGCCCACGCGCGGCTGGAGGCCACCACCTGGTCGGCCACGATCGTCGGGCCGCCGCTGGGCGGTGCGGTGAGCGGGGTGCTCGGGCCGGTGGTGACCGTCGCGGCCGACGCGGTCAGCTATCTGCTGTCCGCGCTGGGTATCCGGGCGACGGGCCGGGGAGGGCGGGACGCCTTGCCCCGGAGGCCGGAGGCCGCGGTGCGGACGCGGGCCGGGGAGCTGTTCGACGGGTGGCGGTTCATCGTCTCCGACGCGGCGCTGCGGGCGCTGTTCCTCAACACCGCGCTGTTCAACGGGCTGGTGATGGCCACCTCACCGTTGCTGGCCGTGCTGATGCTCGGGCCGCTCGGGTTCGCGCCGTGGGAGTACGGGCTGGCCTTCGCCGCGCCCTCGGTCGGCGGGCTGCTCGGGGCGCGGCTCGCCCGGCCGCTCGTCCGGCGGTTCGGGCCGTACCGGGTGCTGGTCGGGGCAGGGGCGTCGCGCGCGCTCTGGCCGGTCGGGCTGGTCTTCGTCGGGCCGGGGGCGGGTGGGCTGCTGGTGGTGGTCGGCGTCGAGTTCGGGCTGATCCTGTGCTGCGGGGTCTTCAACCCCGTCCACGCCACCTACCGCCTCCAGCGGACCCCGGCCGACCGGGTCACCCGCACGCTGACCGCCTGGACGGTCACTACCAGGGGCTCGACCGCGCTGCTCACGGCCCTGTGGGGCGTACTGGGCGGGCTCCTCGGGCCGCGTACCGCCGTCGGTCTGGCCGGAGTACTCCTGCTGGCGACCCCGCTGCTGCTGCCCCGCCGCCCGGTGCCGGACGGCGGGGGCGGGCGGCGGCCGTGAGGTCAGTGCCAGTCGACGGTCACCTCGCGGGTCTCCAGCTCGGCCAGGACGAGGTCGGGCCGGTCCGACAGCGCCTGCGCGCGCATCTGGCGCGACCTCTTGACGCGGCGCAACGACTCCACGTCGAGCAGGGGGCCGGTGTCCGTGAGGAGGGGGAGATCGATGAAGTCGATCTCGGCGAGGTCGGGCAGCGCGGTCAGGGCGCTGATGTCCGTCAGCTTCTCCATGGTCCCCAGCTCCAGCTTCCGGAGCGAGGTGAGACGGGTCAGCGGGGACAGGTCCGGCCACGGAAGGTGGGACAGGGAGAGGTCGGTGAGGGAGCTGGTGTCCGGCAGCTTCGTCAGGGTTTCGGCCCCCCGGAGATCCAGTGTGCGGAGGCCGGGGCAGTTCTCCAGGCCGTCCAGTGCGGGCAGGCTCGTGGCGTCCATCAGTCTCAGCTCGGTGAGCGGGGCGCCGGACAGCCCGCTGATGTCGGTGAGTGACCGGCAGTCCGACAGGTCGACCCTGGTGACCGGGGCGCCGGCCAGCGCGTCGAGGTCCGTGAGCGCCGGGCAGCCCCAGACGCGTACGTGAGTGAGCGCGGGCAGCCGGTTCAGGCGCCCGAGGCCGGTGAGGGAGGGGACGCCGGACAGGTCCAGTTCGCGCAGGGCCGGCAGGCCGTCGAGGTCGGCGAGGGTGCGCAGGCCGTGGGCCTGGCTGACGGAGCACCGGGTCAGCTCGGGGTGGACGCCGAGGCCGGTCAGGTCGGTCAGCCCGTGGCAGGTGCCGAGGCTGAGCGTCCGCAGGCCGGCGAGCGCGGCGAACGGGGAGAGGTTCCCCAGCGCACCGGGTCCGGTCAGGTGGAGGTGGCGCAGGCCGGGGAGGAGGGCGAGGCCGGAGAAGTCCTCCAGCGCGGGGCAGTCGAGGAGGACGAGCCGTTCCAGGGAGGGCAGCGGGCCGACGCCCGCGACGGAGACCAGTCCCTCGCCCCCCTCGACGCGCAGGTCCGTCAGGCCGGTCAGCGCGGCGACGCCGGTCAGGTCGCGCAGGGCCGGGCAGCCCTTGACCCTGAGCGCCGTCAGCCGGGGGTGGTGGCCGAGCCCGCGGAAGCTCTGGAAGCGGGGGCAGTCCTCGACGACCAGCTCGGACAGGTTCGGGGCCGCGGCGATGCCGGTCAGGTCGCGCAGGCGCTTGCAGCTCGCCAGGTCGAGCGCGAGGAGGTCGGGGACGTCGGCCAGACCGGTCAGGTCGCGGACGCCGGTCCAGCCGAGGTCCAGGCGGGTGAGCCGGGTCAGCCCGGACAGCTCGGCGGGGGTCTTGAAGGACCGGCAGCCGCGCAGGTTCAGCCGCTCCAGGAGCGGGAAGGCCGCGCCGAAACCGGCGACCGACGTCACCCGCGTCATGCTCAGGTCCAGGTCGCGCAGGCGGCCGAGGGTCAGCAGGGGCGCCGTGTCGGCCACGGCGCGGCAGCGGTGCAGGTCGAGCCGGGTCAGCTCGGTGAGGGCGCTGAGCGGGGTGAGGTCCTCGACCTTGGCGCAGCCGCGCAGGTCGAGGCCGGTCAGGCCGGTGAGGGCGGCGAGCGGGGAGATGTCCTCGACCCCGGAGCAGCCGTACAGCCCGAGGGAGGTCAGGCCGGTGAGCGCGCCGATCTCCGTGAGGTCGGTGATGTCCTTGCTGCTCTCCAGCTCCAGCTTGCGCAGCATGGTCAGGTGGCGCAGCCCGGTCAGCGTGACCATGCGGGTCAGCCGCAGCGTGGTACGGCCCTCACGGCGGAACGCCGGTGCCAGCACGGCGGCGGCGAAGCCGTCCTCGTCGGCGGCGGACCGCCACCACAGCTGAAGCAGCGAATCCGAGGACAGCTCGGCGACCGGGGCGAAGCGCGCGGCCAGCTCCAGCGCCGCCCCGTCGTCGGAGATCTGCGCCAGTTCCCGTAAGGCGGAGCGGGCCTGGGCGCGGGTGGCCGTCTCCAACCGCCCGCTCCAGTACGCGACTCGGGAACCGATGGCGTTACGGGAACCGTCATTCGAAGGCATGCGCGAACCCTAAGCGCCGGGTGTGACACGGCACACCCGGAACGGCCGGAGCGGCGCCCGTAGGTGAACTCCCCGCCAACTCTGTGGGGGAGCTTGGCGACAGCTGTCCCAAACCCCTACCGCTCACTGTGAACACTGTTCTTGTCTGGAAGGATGAGACATCCGTTGCCCCCGCTCACCGCGACCGTCCCCGCCCAGCGCTCCTCGGCACGCCACGGGACGCGCGGGACGGCCGGGACGGACACGGCCAAGGGACGGGGCGCGGGGCGCCGGCTGTACGTGATCGACGGCATCCGTCTCGTCGCCGCCCTGATGGTGGCCCTGCACCACTTCGCCGGCACCGAGCGGACCGACCGGCCGGGCAACGTCATATGGGGCCGGCCGGTCGGCGACATCATGCCGACGGTGCACCACGTCGGCACCTACGGCTGGATCGGCGTCGAGATCTTCTTCGTGATCAGCGGCTTCGTGATCTGCATGTCGAGCTGGGGGCGCACGCCCCGCCAGTTCTTCGTCTCCCGGGTGATCCGGCTCTACCCGGCGTACTGGTTCGCGGTCCTGTTCACCACGGCCGTCCTGGTCGCCGTACCGGGCGTGTGGGAGCGCCTCAAGGTGCGCGAGATCCTGCTCAACCTCACCATGCTCCAGTCCGGCTCGGCCGTGCCCAACGTCGACGGCGTCTACTGGACGCTCTGGTCCGAGCTGCGCTTCTACCTGCTGTTCCTGGTCGTCGTCGCGATGGGGCTGACGTACCGCAGGGTCGTCGCCTTCTGCTGCGTGTGGGGCGCCGTGGCGATGCTGGCGCCGATCTCCGACCTGCCGCTGCTGGAACTGGTCGCCAACCCGGACGGCGCCTGGTTCTTCATCGCCGGACTCGCCCTGTACCTGATGCACCGCTTCGGCCCCGACCTGCTGCTGTGGGGCATCCTCGGCACGGCCTGGCTGATGGGCCAGCTGGAGCTGGGGAAACGTATCGACGAGGTCGAGCACGTCTCCGGCTGGCGCGGCGCCTTCCTGATCTACACCGTCTTCCTGCTCTTCATGGCCGCCGTCGCCCTCGGCTACACCGACCGTATCCAGTGGAAGTGGCTGGTGACGGCGGGTGCGATGACGTATCCGCTGTACCTGATGCACTACGCGGCGGGGACGGCGCTGATCAGCCGGCTGCGGGACACGATGGACCCCCGGCTGCTGGTGGTGGCGCTGATCGCCGGGTTCTGCGTACTGGGCTGGCTGGTGCACCGGTGCGTGGAGCGGCCGCTCTCCCGTCTGCTGAAGAGCGGCCTGGACACGTCGTTCGCCCGGCTGCGCAACGCGCGCGAGCAGTGATCAGACGGTGGACATTCAGGCCTCGGTCGGCAGTAGCGTCCCGGACCTGTTCTTCTCCACGGTGATGGTGTCGACGAACAGCTGGAAGAGCAGCTGGCTGGCGCCCACCTCGCGTTCGCCCCGCTTGTTCGGCGGGGCGCCCTGGGCGATGCTCAGGCTGAACGGCTCGTTCGACTCGGCCTTCACGCCTATGTAGCCCTGAAGGACGCCCTCGTTGTTGGTGCCGTTCTGGAACTCGCCGCCCTGCGCCTGGCGGATGGCCTCGGCCTTCTTGCCGCCCTGGAGCGCCATGTACTCCGGCGTGAAGAGGTACTCGTGCGCGCCGGGCTTCAGGGTGAACTTCAGCATGACCGCGTAGCCCGGTGTCTGACTGTTGTAGTACTGGTCCGCCTGGCCCAGGTCGCCGAGGTGCTTGCCCACGGTCAGGCCCTTGTTCCGTCGCTTGAACTGCGACGCGGGCTCGCGGGCGGTCAGGTACTCCTCGACGGCCGCCCGGTCCGGGCTGCCCCAGTACGTCAGCAGGCTCTGCGCCTCCTCCAGGCTCATCGCCCGGTACAGCACCAGCTGCCCGCCCTGCTTGTCCTTGAGCTGGTCCAGGAGGGCCGGGCCGACCCGCTCGATGATGTCCGAGATCTGGCGCGGCGTGCCTGTGGTGGACATACCCGCCTTGCCCCCTTTGCCACCCTTCTTGCCCTTCGAGGCGTCCAGCAGGGCCGCCTTGAGCGGCTTGGCCGCCTTGCCCTTCCCGGCCTTGCTGGAGCTCGGCTGCGCCGCGGGCTCGGCAGCCATCTTGGCTGCGGCCAGGCCGTCCCAGTGTTCCTGGGTCAGCAGGTACTGGAGGTCCTCCGCCTCCGGTGCCGCCTCCGCCGTCTCCGCAGTCTCCTCCGCCTCCGCAGTCTCCACGCGCTGGACGGCGTGCGGGTGGCCGGTCGCCCGCAGCCGCTGCACGATCGCCGTGTTGCCGGCGCCAGCGGGCAGGCCGAGCATGGCCTGAAGGGGCGTGGTCGTGGGCGGGCGGACCGCGAGACGGGCCACGTCGGCCTCTGTCTGCTTGGTCTTGTCGTGAGCGTGCACGGGTCTCTCTTCCGGTGCGGAGCGGACGGCTGACGTCGGGCTACAGGCGGATCAAGGGATTGGTTTGATCCACATCGGCTCCGGGGTAAGGTCTTCCGCTTGATTGGCGTCCCCGATGCCCCGTATGGCAGACTAGCGGGGTTGCTCGGTCGAGTGCCGATGCTGCGCGCCTCCCGCCGGGAGGACCGGAAGCGAGTCCCACAGTACTCGTCGCCCCTGCTCAGGAGCGGACGTACGGGAATCTTCCGGGAAGCGTATGCGGGGTTCCGACCAGGTGCCCGGTGGGTTTTCACCCCCGGTCCGCGGTTCCGGAAGGGCCCGCACTCCCCATCGCAGGGATGTTCGAGGTAGGGCATCTGTGTCAGCGAGAGTGCGACACGCCCGACCGCGTGGGTCGGAGGAGTGCCGGATGCCAGAGCGTGAAGAGAGACAGGACTACGGAGTAGCCATGGCGGGACAGAAGATCCGCATCCGGCTCAAGGCCTACGACCACGAGGTCATCGACAGCTCGGCGAAGAAGATCGTCGAGACGGTGACCCGCACTGGTGCGTCGGTCGCGGGCCCGGTGCCGCTGCCCACTGAGAAGAACGTGTACTGCGTCATCAAGTCGCCGCACAAGTACAAGGACTCGCGCGAGCACTTCGAGATGCGCACGCACAAGCGCCTGATCGACATCCTCGACCCGACCCCCAAGACCGTTGACTCCCTGATGCGACTCGACCTCCCGGCCGGTGTCGACATCGAGATCAAGCTCTGAGGCCGGTGATCTGAAGATGACCAAGCAGATCAAGGGCATCCTGGGCGAGAAGCTCGGCATGACGCAGGTGTGGGACGAGAACAACCGTGTTGTTCCGGTCACCGTCGTCAAGGCCGGCCCCAACGTCGTCACCCAGGTCCGCACGAACGACGCCGACGGCTACGAGTCGGTCCAGATCGCCTTCGGCGAGATCGACCCGCGCAAGGTGAACAAGCCCCTCAAGGGTCACTTCGCCAAGGCCGACGTCACCCCGCGCCGCCACCTCGTCGAGATCCGGACGTCCGACGCCGCCGAGTACACCCTCGGCCAGGAAGTCACCGCCGAGGTCTTCGAGTCCGGCGTGAAGGTCGACGTCACCGGCAAGAGCAAGGGCAAGGGCTTCGCCGGTGTCATGAAGCGTCACAACTTCAAGGGCCTCGGCGCCGGTCACGGCACCCAGCGCAAGCACCGCTCGCCCGGCTCCATCGGTGGCTGCGCCACCCCGGGCCGCGTGTTCAAGGGCCTCCGTATGGCGGGTCGCATGGGCAACGAGCGCGTCACCACCCAGAACCTGACCGTCCACGCCGTTGACGCGGAGAAGGGTCTGCTGCTCATCAAGGGCGCGGTTCCCGGTCCGAACGGCGGCCTCGTCCTGGTCCGCACCGCGGCCAAGGGGGCCTGAGGTAACCGATGAGCACTGTTGACATCCTTTCGCCTGCCGGCGAGAAGACCGGTAGCGTCGAGCTCCCCGCGGAGATCTTCGGCGTGGAGAAGGTCAGCATCCCGCTGATCCACCAGGTCGTCGTCGCGCAGAACGCCGCCGCCCGCCAGGGCACGCACAAGACCAAGCGTCGTGGCGAGGTCCGCGGTGGCGGCAAGAAGCCGTACCGCCAGAAGGGCACCGGCCGCGCCCGTCAGGGCTCGACCCGCGCGCCGCAGTTCGCCGGTGGTGGCGTCGTGCACGGTCCCGTGCCGCGTGACTACTCGCAGCGGACCCCGAAGAAGATGAAGGCCGCGGCTCTGCGCCACGCCCTCACCGACCGGGCCCGCCACAACCGCATCCACGTCGTCACCGGCGTGATCGAGGGCGACACCCCCTCGACCAAGGCCGCCAAGACGCTGTTCGGCAAGATCTCGGAGCGCAAGAACCTGCTCCTGGTCGTCGACCGCGCCGACGAGGCCGCGTGGCTGTCCGCCCGCAACCTGCCCCAGATCCACATCCTGGAGCCGGGCCAGCTGAACACGTACGACGTTCTCGTCTCGGACGACGTGGTCTTCACCCAGGCCGCGTTCGAGTCCTTCGTGTCTGGCCCCAAGGCCGCTGACACCGAAGGGAGCGAAGCCTGATGGCTACGCGTCACCCGAGCATCGCCTCGAAGGCGGCCAAGGCCGCCAAGGCCGCGCGCGTCGCCAAGGCACGTCGCCACGAGGCCGAGGGCAAGAACACCGTCGTCACCCCGGCGAGCAAGGCGTTCACGGACCCCCGTGACGTCCTGCTGAAGCCGGTCGTGTCGGAGAAGAGCTACGCGCTGCTCGACGAGGGCAAGTACACCTTCATCGTCGCGCCGGGCGCCAACAAGACCCAGATCAAGCAGGCCGTGCAGGCGGTCTTCTCGGTCAAGGTCACCGGGGTCAACACGATCAACCGCCAGGGCAAGCGCAAGCGCACCCGCACCGGTTTCGGCCAGCGTGCCGCGACCAAGCGCGCGATCGTGACCCTCGCCGAGGGCGACCGTATCGACATCTTCGGCGGTCCGACCTCCTGACGGAGGTCCGGATCGTCCGATATCGGACGAGGACTGAGAAATGGGAATCCGCAAGTACAAGCCGACGACTCCTGGCCGTCGTGGCGCCAGCGTCGCCGACTTCGTCGAGGTCACGCGGTCCACGCCGGAGAAGTCGCTGGTTCGCCCGCTGCACAGCAAGGGCGGCCGTAACAACGCCGGTCGTGTGACCGTTCGCCACCAGGGTGGCGGACACAAGCGCGCCTACCGCGTGATCGACTTCCGTCGGCACGACAAGGACGGCGTGCCGGCGAAGGTCGCGCACATCGAGTACGACCCCAACCGCACCGCGCGCATCGCGCTGCTGCACTACGCCGACGGCGAGAAGCGCTACATCCTCGCTCCGCGCAACCTGCAGCAGGGTGACCGCGTCGAGAACGGTCCCGGGGCCGACATCAAGCCGGGCAACAACCTCGCCCTGCGCAACATCCCGGTCGGTACGACCATCCACGCGATCGAGCTGCGCCCCGGTGGCGGCGCCAAGTTCGCCCGCTCCGCCGGTGCCTCCGTGCAGCTGCTCGCGAAGGAGGGCGCCTACGCCCACCTGCGCATGCCGTCCGGCGAGATCCGCCTGGTCGACGTCCGCTGCCGCGCCACTGTCGGCGAGGTCGGCAACGCCGAGCAGTCGAACATCAACTGGGGCAAGGCGGGCCGCAAGCGGTGGCTGGGCGTTCGCCCGACCGTCCGTGGTGTGGTCATGAACCCGGTGGACCACCCGCACGGTGGTGGTGAGGGCCGGACCTCCGGTGGCCGTCACCCCGTGTCCCCGTGGGGCAAGAAGGAAGGCCGTACTCGTTCGCCCAAGAAGGCGTCGAACAAGTACATCGTCCGCCGCCGCAAGACGAACAAGAAGCGCTAAGGACGGGTTGAGATGCCGCGTAGCTTGAAGAAGGGGCCCTTCGTCGACGACCACCTGATCAAGAAGGTGGATGTCCAGAACGAAGCCGGCACCAAGAACGTCATCAAGACCTGGTCCCGTCGCTCGATGATCGTCCCGGCCATGCTCGGCCACACGATCGCGGTGCACAACGGCAAGACCCACATCCCGGTGTTCGTCACCGAGTCCATGGTCGGCCACAAGCTCGGCGAGTTCTCGCCGACGCGCACCTTCCGGGGTCACGTCAAGGACGACCGGAAGTCGAAGCGCCGCTAAGGCGGGGTGGAATCGACTATGACTAACACCGAAGGGACAACCATGGAAGCCAGGGCCCAGGCGCGGTACATCCGCGTCACGCCCATGAAGGCCCGCCGCGTGGTGGACCTCATCCGTGGCATGGACGCCACGGAGGCTCAGGCGGTCCTGCGTTTCGCCCCGCAGGCCGCGAGCGTGCCGGTCGGCAAGGTGCTGGACAGCGCCATCGCCAACGCCGCGCACAACTACGACCACACCGACGCCGACAGCCTCTACATCTCCGAGGCGTACGTCGACGAGGGCCCGACCCTGAAGCGGTTCCGTCCGCGCGCCCAGGGCCGCGCCTACCGGATCCGCAAGCGGACCAGCCACATCACCGTGGTCGTCAGCAGCAAGGAAGGAACCCGGTAATGGGCCAGAAGGTAAACCCGCACGGGTTCCGGCTCGGTGTCACGACCGACTTCAAGTCGCGTTGGTACGCCGACAAGCTGTACAAGGACTACGTCAAGGAAGACGTCGCCATCCGTCGGATGATGACGTCCGGCATGGAGCGCGCCGGCATCTCGAAGGTGGAGATCGAGCGCACCCGTGACCGTGTCCGCGTGGACATCCACACGGCGCGTCCGGGCATCGTCATCGGCCGCCGCGGCGCCGAGGCCGACCGCATCCGCGGTGACCTGGAGAAGCTGACCGGCAAGCAGGTCCAGCTGAACATCCTCGAGGTCAAGAACCCGGAGACGGACGCTCAGCTGGTGGCCCAGGCCGTCGCCGAGCAGCTCTCCTCCCGCGTCTCCTTCCGCCGCGCCATGCGCAAGAGCATGCAGTCGGCGATGAAGGCGGGCGCCAAGGGCATCAAGATCCAGTGCGGTGGCCGCCTCGGCGGCGCCGAGATGTCCCGCTCGGAGTTCTACCGCGAGGGCCGTGTGCCCCTGCACACGCTCCGCGCGAACGTGGACTACGGCTTCTTCGAGGCCAAGACGACCTTCGGCCGCATCGGCGTGAAGGTCTGGATCTACAAGGGCGACGTCAAGAACATCGCCGAGGTCCGCGCCGAGAACGCCGCTGCCCGCGCCGGCAACCGCCCGGCCCGTGGTGGCAACGACCGCCCGGCCCGTGGTGGCCGCGGTGGCGAGCGTGGCGGTCGCGGTCGCAAGCCGCAGCAGCAGTCGGCTCCGGCCGCCGAAGCCCCCAAGGCTGACGCGCCCGCCGCTGCGGCTCCGGCTGAGAGCACCGGAACGGAGGCCTGACCAGTCATGCTGATCCCCCGTAGGGTCAAGCACCGCAAGCAGCACCACCCCAAGCGCAGTGGTATGGCGAAGGGTGGCACGCAGGTTGCGTTCGGCGAGTACGGCATCCAGGCGCTGACCCCGGCGTACGTCACGAACCGCCAGATCGAAGCGGCTCGTATCGCCATGACCCGCCACATCAAGCGTGGCGGCAAGGTCTGGATCAACATCTACCCGGACCGCCCCCTCACCAAGAAGCCCGCCGAGACCCGCATGGGTTCCGGTAAGGGTTCGCCGGAGTGGTGGGTGGCCAACGTCAAGCCCGGACGCGTCATGTTCGAGCTGTCGTACCCCAACGAGAAGATCGCGCGCGAGGCCCTGACCCGTGCGGCTCACAAGCTGCCGATGAAGTGCAAGATCGTCAAGCGCGAGGCAGGTGAAGCGTGATGTCGGCCGGTACCAAGGCGTCCGAGCTGCGCGAGCTGGGCAACGAGGAGCTGCTCAACAAGCTCCGCGAGGCCAAGGAAGAGCTGTTCAACCTCCGCTTCCAGGCGGCGACGGGTCAGCTCGAGAACCACGGCCGGCTCAAGGCCGTCCGTAAGGACATCGCGCGGATCTACACCCTGATGCGTGAGCGCGAGCTGGGCATCGAGACGGTGGAGAGCGCCTGATGAGCGAGAGCAACGTGACTGAGAACAACACCGAGGCGCGCGGCTTCCGTAAGACCCGTGAGGGCTACGTCGTCAGCGACAAGATGGACAAGACCGTCGTCGTCGCCGTCGAGGACCGCGTCAAGCACGCGCTGTACGGCAAGGTCATCCGCCGTACCAACAAGCTCAAGGCGCACGACGAGCAGAACGCCGCGGGTGTCGGCGACCGCGTCCTCCTCATGGAGACCCGGCCGCTGTCCGCCACGAAGCGCTGGCGCGTCGTCGAGATCCTCGAGAAGGCCAAGTAATTCTCCTGCGGGCAAACCCGCAGGACAGTTCCGCCAGGCTCCGGGGGCCGGTCGCTGACCAGCCCCCGGGGAACCGGCAGACAATCAGGAGATAGACGTGATCCAGCAGGAGTCGCGACTTCGTGTCGCCGACAACACGGGTGCGAAGGAAATCCTCACCATCCGTGTGCTCGGTGGCTCAGGTCGCCGCTACGCGGGTATCGGTGACGTCATCGTCGCCACCGTCAAGGATGCGATCCCCGGTGGCAACGTGAAGAAGGGTGACGTCGTCAAGGCGGTCATCGTTCGCACCGTCAAGGAGCGCCGCCGTCCGGACGGCTCGTACATCCGCTTCGACGAGAACGCCGCCGTCATTCTGAAGAACGACGGCGACCCTCGCGGCACCCGTATCTTCGGCCCCGTCGGCCGTGAGCTGCGCGAGAAGAAGTTCATGAAGATCATCTCCCTCGCGCCGGAGGTGCTGTGAGCATGAAGATCAAGAAGGGCGACCTGGTCCAGGTCATCACCGGTAAGGACAAGGGCAAGCAGGGCAAGGTCATCGCGGCCTTCCCCCGCGAGGACCGCGTCCTGGTCGAGGGTGTCAACCGGGTCAAGAAGCACACCAAGGCCGGGCCGACCGCTCGCGGTTCGCAGGCCGGCGGCATCGTCACCACCGAGGCGCCGATCCACGTCTCCAACGTCCAGCTGGTCGTGGAGAAGGACGGCAACAAGGTCGTGACCCGCGTCGGTTACCGCTTCGACGACGAAGGCAACAAGATCCGCGTTGCCAAGCGGACGGGTGAGGACATCTGATGGCTACCACCACCACTCCGCGTCTGAAGACGAAGTACCGCGAGGAGATCGCGGGCAAGCTGCGTGACGAGTTCAAGTACGAGAACGTCATGCAGATCCCCGGCCTCGTCAAGATCGTGGTCAACATGGGTGTGGGCGACGCCGCCCGCGACTCCAAGCTGATCGACGGCGCGATTCGCGACCTCACCACGATCACCGGTCAGAAGCCGGCCGTCACCAAGGCCCGCAAGTCCATCGCGCAGTTCAAGCTGCGTGAGGGTCAGCCGATCGGTGCCCACGTCACGCTCCGTGGCGACCGCATGTGGGAGTTCCTGGACCGCACCCTGTCGCTCGCGCTGCCGCGCATCCGCGACTTCCGCGGCCTGTCCCCCAAGCAGTTCGACGGCCGTGGCAACTACACCTTCGGTCTCACGGAGCAGGTCATGTTCCACGAGATCGACCAGGACAAGATCGACCGCGTCCGGGGTATGGACATCACCGTGGTCACCACGGCGACCAACGACGCTGAGGGCCGCGCGCTCCTTCGTCACCTCGGCTTCCCCTTCAAGGAGGCGTGAGCGAGATGGCGAAGAAGGCTCTGATTGCCAAGGCTGCTCGCAAGCCCAAGTTCGGTGTGCGTGGCTACACCCGCTGCCAGCGCTGTGGCCGCCCGCACTCCGTGTACCGCAAGTTCGGCCTCTGCCGCGTGTGCCTTCGTGAGATGGCTCACCGTGGCGAGCTGCCGGGCGTGACCAAGAGCTCCTGGTAGTCCCCTTACAGGGACTCCCCAGGGCTCTCGGTAAGCAACTGGGTCGGCAGGGGCCCACCCTCGCATGCCTTAGGCTTGTGGGGTTGGGCGCCTGTCGTGCCCATACGACTTACTACGCCGTAGGTCCACCGCGCCGCACCCGTCCCGTCTCGGATCGGGGAGAGGGATGGCGCACCAGGAAACCCCGGCGAGAGAGGCCGAAGGCCAATTCATGACCATGACTGATCCGATCGCAGACATGCTTACGCGTCTGCGGAACGCGAACTCGGCGTACCACGACTCCGTGACGATGCCGGCGTCCAAGATCAAGTCTCACATCGCGGAGATCCTCCAGCAGGAGGGCTTCATCACGGGCTGGAAGGTCGAGGACGCCGAGGTCGGCAAGAACCTCGTCCTAGAGCTGAAGTTCGGCCCCAACCGTGAGCGCTCCATCGCGGGCATCAAGCGGATCTCCAAGCCCGGTCTCCGGGTGTACGCGAAGTCCACCAACCTGCCGAAGGTGCTCGGCGGCCTGGGCGTGGCGATCATCTCCACGTCGCACGGGCTCCTCACCGACAAGCAGGCCGGCAAGAAGGGCGTGGGTGGGGAAGTCCTCGCCTACGTCTGGTAGCGGAAGGGAACGGAGGAAACAGCTATGTCGCGCATCGGCAAGCTCCCCATCGCGGTTCCCGCCGGCGTGGACGTCACCATCGACGGCCAGACGGTCTCGGTCAAGGGCCCCAAGGGCTCGCTGACCCACACCGTCGTGGCGCCGATCGAGATCGCCAAGGGTGAGGACGGCGTGCTCAACGTCACCCGCCCCAACGACGAGCGTCAGAACAAGGCCCTGCACGGCCTGTCCCGCACGCTGGTGGCGAACATGATCACCGGCGTGACCCAGGGTTACGTGAAGAAGCTCGAGATCAGCGGTGTCGGTTACCGCGTTGTCGCCAAGGGTTCGAACCTGGAGTTCTCCCTCGGCTACAGCCACCCGATCCTGGTCGAGGCCCCCGAGGGCATCACCTTCAAGGTCGAGGCCCCCACCCGTTTCTCGGTCGAGGGCATCGACAAGCAGAAGGTCGGCGAGGTCGCGGCCAACATCCGCAAGCTGCGCAAGCCCGACCCGTACAAGGCCAAGGGCGTCAAGTACGAGGGCGAAGTCATCCGCCGCAAGGTCGGAAAGGCGGGTAAGTAAGCCATGGCATACGGGCAGAAGATCCTCAAGGGCGACGCTTACAAGCGCGCCGCGATCAAGCGCCGTCACATCCGCATCCGCAAGCGTGTCGCGGGTACGGCGGAGCGTCCCCGTCTGGTCGTGACCCGCTCCAACCGCCACATCGTGGCGCAGGTCATCGACGACCTGAAGGGCCACACCGTGGCGTCGGCGTCCACCCTGGACACCTCGATCCGCGGTGGCGAGGGCGACAAGTCCGCGCAGGCCAAGCAGGTCGGTGCCCTGGTCGCCGAGCGCGCCAAGGCCGCCGGTGTCGAGGCCGTGGTGTTCGACCGTGGTGGTAACCAGTACGCCGGGCGCATCGCCGCCCTGGCGGACGCCGCCCGCGAGGCCGGGCTCAAGTTCTGAGCCGCTTGTAGCTAGCGGAAAGAGAGAGGTAATCCAATGGCTGGACCCCAGCGCCGCGGAAGCGGTGCCGGTGGCGGCGAGCGGCGGGACCGGAAGGGCCGTGACGGCGGCGCTGCTGCCGCCGAGAAGACCGCATACGTTGAGCGCGTCGTCGCGATCAACCGTGTCGCCAAGGTTGTGAAGGGTGGTCGTCGCTTCAGCTTCACCGCGCTGGTCGTGGTGGGCGACGGTGACGGCACCGTGGGTGTCGGTTACGGCAAGGCCAAGGAGGTGCCGGCCGCCATCGCCAAGGGTGTCGAGGAGGCCAAGAAGCACTTCTTCAAGGTCCCCCGTATCCAGGGCACCATCCCGCACCCGATCCAGGGTGAGAAGGCCGCCGGCGTCGTGCTGCTCAAGCCCGCGTCGCCCGGTACCGGTGTTATCGCCGGTGGTCCGGTGCGTGCCGTGCTGGAGTGCGCCGGTATCCACGACATCCTGTCGAAGTCGCTCGGCTCCGACAACGCGATCAACATCGTGCACGCGACCGTGGCGGCCCTCAAGGGCCTGCAGCGTCCCGAGGAGGTCGCGGCCCGCCGCGGTCTGCCGCTCGAGGACGTCGCCCCCGCGGCTCTTCTCCGTGCGCGTGCCGGGGCGGGTGCGTAATCATGGCGCAGCTCAAGATTACGCAGGTCAAGTCCTACATCGGCAGCAAGCAGAACCACCGTGACACCCTGCGTTCCCTTGGTCTCAAGGGCATCAACACGCAGGTCGTCAAGGAGGATCGTCCCGAGTTCCGCGGCATGGTGCACACCGTCCGCCACCTCGTGACGGTCGAGGAGGTCGACTGATCATGGCGGAGCAGAACCCGCTCAAGATCCACAACCTCCGTCCCGCCCCGGGCGCCAAGACCGCCAAGACCCGTGTGGGTCGTGGTGAGGCGTCGAAGGGTAAGACGGCCGGTCGTGGTACCAAGGGTACGAAGGCCCGCTACCAGGTTCCGGAGCGCTTCGAGGGTGGCCAGATGCCCCTCCACATGCGTCTTCCGAAGCTGAAGGGCTTCAAGAACCCGTTCAAGACCGAGTACCAGGTCGTGAACCTCGACAAGCTGGCCAAGCTCTACCCGCAGGGTGGCGAGGTCACGGTCGAGGACCTGGTGGCCAAGGGCGCCGTTCGCAAGAACAGCCTGGTCAAGGTCCTCGGCGAGGGCGAGATCTCCGTGGCGGTCGAGGTGAAGGTCGACAAGGCCTCCGCCTCCGCCAAGGAGAAGATCGCCGCCGCCGGCGGCAGCGTCACCGAGCTCGTCTGAACACCACAGGCGTCTCGATGACTTGAGCGATCCCGACCGGGGATACCCCACAAATGGGGTATCCCCGGTTGGTCGTTCCAAGGGCAGTGGTCTCGCCGGTAAGGTGACCGGAACTGCCCACTTTCACGGGTGTCACACATGGGGCACCCTGAGCGGCAGTTGACCGTTACTCATTAAGTCGTCAGTCGAACCTCAAGACCGTCACCCTTGACGCGCCAGCGCGGGGGTCGCAGGAGGCACCGTGCTCACCGCGTTCGCCCGGGCGTTCAAGACGCCCGACCTGCGCAAGAAGCTCCTCTTCACGCTCGGGATCATCGTCGTGTACCGCGTGGGTACGCACATCCCCATCCCGGGCGTCGACTACAAGAGCGTTCAAGAGTGTGTGGACCAGGCGTCCGGCAACCAGGGCCTCTTCGGTCTGGTCAACATGTTCAGCGGCGGCGCCCTGCTGCAGATCACGGTCTTCGCGCTCGGCATCATGCCGTACATCACGGCCAGCATCATTCTGCAGCTGCTGACCGTCGTGATTCCGCGCCTGGAAGCCCTGAAGAAGGAGGGCCAGGCGGGTACGGCGAAGATCACGCAGTACACCCGCTACCTGACCATCGCGCTCGCCATCCTCCAGGGCACCGGCCTGGTCGCCACCGCGCGCAGCGGCGCCCTGTTCTCCGGCTGCACCGTCGCCGGTCAGATCGTTCCCGACCAGGCCATCTTCACCACCATCGTCATGGTGATCTGCATGACCGCCGGTACGGCCTGTGTCATGTGGCTCGGTGAGCTGATCACCGACCGCGGCATCGGCAACGGCATGTCGATCCTCATGTTCATCTCGATCGCCGCCACCTTCCCGTCCGCCCTGTGGGCCATCAAGACGCAGGGCTCGCTGGCCGACGGCTGGATCGAGTTCGGCACGGTCATCGCGGTCGGCCTGGTCATGGTCGGCCTGGTGGTCTTCGTCGAGCAGGCACAGCGCCGCATCCCCGTGCAGTACGCCAAGCGGATGATCGGCCGCCGCTCCTACGGCGGTACGTCCACGTACATCCCGCTCAAGGTGAACCAGGCGGGCGTGATCCCCGTCATCTTCGCGTCGTCGCTGCTGTACATCCCGGCTCTGATCGCCCAGTTCTCCAGCGGCACGTCCGGCTGGAAGACCTGGATCGAGGCCAACCTCGTCCAGGGTGATCACCCCATCTACATCACCCTCTACTTCTTGCTCATTGTTTTCTTCGCGTTCTTCTACGTGGCGATCTCCTTCAACCCCGAGGAAGTCGCGGACAACATGAAGAAGTATGGTGGCTTCATCCCGGGCATCCGGGCTGGCCGACCGACCGCTGAGTATCTGAGCTACGTACTCAACCGGATCACCTGGCCGGGTTCGCTGTATCTGGGTCTTATCGCTCTCGTGCCGACGATGGCGTTGGTTGGTTTCGGGGCAAACCAGAACTTCCCGTTCGGTGGTACCAGCATCCTGATCATCGTGGGTGTGGGACTGGAGACGGTGAAGCAGATCGAGAGCCAGCTCCAGCAGCGCAATTACGAAGGGTTCCTCCGCTGATGCGAATCGTCCTCGTCGGGCCGCCGGGCGCCGGTAAGGGAACGCAGGCCACCCGCCTTGCCGAGACGCTGCACATCCCGCACATCTCCACGGGTGACCTGTTCCGCGCCAACATCAGCCGGCAGACGGAGCTGGGCAAACTCGCGAAGTCCTACATGGACGCGGGGAATCTCGTCCCCGACGAGGTCACCATCGCCATGGCGAAGGACCGCATGGAGCAGCCCGACGCCGAGGGCGGCTTCCTGCTGGACGGCTTCCCGCGCAACGTCTCGCAGGCGGAGGCGCTGGACGAGCTGCTCGAGACCGAGGACATGAAGCTCGACGCGGTGCTGGACCTGGAGGCACCGGAGGAAGAGGTCGTCAAGCGCATCGCCGGACGGCGCGTGTGCCGCAACGACTCGTCGCACGTCTTCCACGTCACGTACAAGCAGCCGGCCAAGGAGGGCGTCTGCGACGTCTGCGGCGGGGAGCTGTACCAGCGGGACGACGACTCCGAGGAGACCGTGCGCAAGCGGCTGGAGGTCTACCACACGCAGACCGAGCCGATCATCGACTACTACAAGTCGCAGGGGCTGGTCGTGACCATCTCCGCGATGGGAGCGGTCGACGAGGTCACGGGGCGGGCGCTGGAGGCGCTGAAGCGGGACCAGTAGGTTTTTACGGTCGCTGCAGCCGCGGTCCGCTTTTTTGCGGGCCGCGGCTGTGCTGTGGGGGGTGCGTCGCGCAGCCCGGCGCTTACGGGGCGCCGCCGCGCCCGCCCGTGCCGCCCCAGGCGGCACGACTGCCCGCGGAGTGACGGCCCCCGTATCGTTGAGGATGTCGTCGAGGGTTTTCGCCCTTCCCTGGTTCAGAGAGGCCGCAGGTTTTCCATGGTGCAGATCAAGAGTCCCGAGCAGATCGCCAAGATGCGCGAGGCGGGGCTGGTCGTCGCCGCCATTCACGCGGCCACGCGGGAGGCCGCCGTGCCCGGCGCCACCACCAAGGACCTGGACCAGGTCGCCCGCAAGGTGCTCGCGGAGCACGACGCCAAGCCGAACTTCCTCGGCTACGGCGGCTTCCCCGCGACGATCTGCACCTCGGTCAACGAGGTCGTCGTCCACGGCATCCCCTCCGACGAGGTCGTGCTCAAGGACGGGGACGTCATCTCCATCGACTGCGGCGCGATCATCGACGGCTGGCACGGTGACGCCGCCTACACGGCCTTCGTGGGCTCCGGTCACTCCCCGGAGCTGGTCGAGCTGTCCCGGGTGACCGAGGAGTCGATGTGGGCCGGGATCGCCGCCATGAAGCAGGGCAACCGGCTGGTCGACATCTCCCGGGCGGTCGAGACGTACATCCGCCGGCAGCCCAAGCCCGGCGGCGGCCGGTACGGGATCATCGAGGACTACGGCGGCCACGGCATCGGCACAGAGATGCACATGGACCCGCACCTGCTGAACTACGTCGACCGGCGCCGGGGCAAGGGGCCGAAGCTGGTCCCCGGGTTCTGCCTGGCCATCGAGCCGATGGTGTCGCTCGGCACCCCGAGGACGCGAGTCCTCGAGGACGAGTGGACGGTCATCACGACCGACGGCACCTGGTCCTCGCACTGGGAGCACTCCGTCGCGCTCACTGAGCAGGGCCCCCTGGTGCTGACCGCCCCCGACGGCGGCAAGGCCAAGCTGGCGGAGCTGGGGATCACGGCCGCGCCCGACCCGCTCGCATAGTGATCTCCCCGGTGGGGCAGACTTCCTCGTTTCGCCTTTCCGGGGGTGCTGACGTAGACTGACTCGTCGGCTCTGGTGCACCCGCATGTCTGCATGCAGACGCGTGCGAGTGTGGCGAGAGTCGATCAAGGTAGTCGATTCGAAGGGCGAAGCGTGGCCAAGAAGCAGGGTGCCATCGAGATCGAGGGCACTGTCGTCGAGTCTCTGCCGAACGCCATGTTCAAGGTTGAGCTCCAGAACGGCCACCAGGTCCTGGCACACATCAGCGGCAAGATGCGTATGCACTACATCCGCATCCTCCCTGACGACCGGGTCGTGGTGGAGCTGTCTCCGTACGACCTGACGCGTGGCCGGATCGTCTACCGGTACAAGTAGATCTTGCCCACGCCCCGTGGCCGCCAGGCCGGGGGGCCGCCGGCAACTGACCCGGAGAACCTCACCCCATGAAGGTCAAGCCGAGCGTCAAGAAGATCTGCGACAAGTGCAGGGTGATCCGCCGTCACGGTCGGGTCATGGTCATCTGCGACAACCCGCGCCACAAGCAGCGCCAGGGCTGACGCAGTACCCTCCCTCCGCGATTCGCAGTACTTCGCGCGACGCGAGCTGAATATGTTCATACGCAGAACCCGGGCGCTCAGGTGCCCGACACCCCCGGTTCGGAGGCCGGGGACCCGGTCCGTACCTGGTACGGCGGGCGGGGAGCCGGTTCTGTGGAAGACCTCCGAAGATCACCAGGAGCCATTGAATGGCACGCGTTTCCGGTGTTGACATCCCGCGCGAAAAGCGCGTGGAGATCGCCCTCACCTACGTGTTCGGCATCGGCCGGACCCTCTCGCAGCAGACGCTCGCCGCGACCGGCGTGGACCCGAACACCCGTGTTCGGGACCTCTCCGAGGAGCAGCTCGTCGCGATCCGCGAGTACGTCGACAACAACATCAAGACCGAGGGTGACCTCCGTCGCGAGATCCAGGCCGACATCCGCCGCAAGGTCGAGATCGGCACCTACCAGGGTCTGCGTCACCGCCGTGGTCTGCCGGTGCGCGGTCAGCGCACCAGCACGAACGCTCGTACCCGCAAGGGCCCGCGTCGCGCCATCGCCGGTAAGAAGAAGCCGGGCAAGAAGTAGTCCTCAGCGGACAACGCTTCATCAGCGGTCTTCGCTGTAGGACCGACCACCTCCCCGTAGGAGTTACAGATGCCCCCCAAGGGACGTCAGGGCGCTGCCAAGAAGGTGCGCCGCAAGGAAAAGAAGAACGTCGCTCACGGCCACGCGCACATCAAGAGCACGTTCAACAACACGATCGTGTCCATCACGGACCCGACCGGCAACGTGATCTCCTGGGCCTCCGCCGGCCACGTCGGCTTCAAGGGCTCCCGGAAGTCCACGCCGTTCGCCGCGCAGATGGCCGCCGAGTCGGCCGCCCGTCGCGCGCAGGAGCACGGCATGCGCAAGGTCGACGTGTTCGTGAAGGGCCCGGGTTCCGGTCGTGAGACCGCGATCCGTTCCCTCCAGGCCACCGGTCTGGAGGTCGGCTCCATCCAGGACGTCACGCCGACCCCGCACAACGGCTGCCGTCCGCCGAAGCGCCGTCGCGTCTGACGTTCGCTTCTCGGCTTGCGGTTCCGGGCGGTACGGCTCCTTTCGGTCGTGCCGCCCGTACCCTTGCAGTACATGGTCGGGCGTCAAATAGCGGGCGCCCCTGACTGAAGGAACACACATGCTGATCGCTCAGCGTCCCTCGTTGACCGAAGAGGTCGTCGACGAATTCCGCTCCCGGTTCGTGATCGAGCCGCTGGAGCCGGGCTTCGGCTACACCCTCGGCAACTCCCTGCGTCGTACGCTCCTGTCGTCGATCCCCGGTGCGGCTGTCACCAGCATCCGGATCGACGGTGTCCTGCACGAGTTCACCACCGTGCCGGGCGTCAAGGAGGACGTGACCGACCTGATCCTCAACATCAAGCAGCTGGTCGTGAGCAGTGAGCACGACGAGCCGGTCGTGATGTACCTGCGCAAGCAGGGTCCGGGTCTGGTCACCGCCGCCGACATCGCGCCGCCGGCCGGTGTCGAGGTGCACAACCCCGACCTCGTCCTCGCCACGCTCAACGGCAAGGGCAAGCTGGAGATGGAGCTGACGGTCGAGCGCGGCCGCGGTTACGTCTCCGCCGTGCAGAACAAGCAGGTCGGTCAGGAGATCGGGCGCATCCCGGTCGACTCGATCTACTCGCCGGTGCTGAAGGTCACGTACAAGGTCGAGGCCACGCGTGTCGAGCAGCGCACCGACTTCGACAAGCTGATCGTCGACGTCGAGACCAAGCAGGCGATGCGTCCGCGTGACGCCATGGCCTCCGCCGGCAAGACCCTGGTCGAGCTGTTCGGTCTCGCCCGCGAGCTGAACATCGACGCCGAGGGCATCGACATGGGCCCGTCCCCGACGGACGCCGCGCTCGCCGCCGATCTGGCGCTGCCGATCGAGGAGCTGGAACTCACCGTCCGGTCGTACAACTGCCTCAAGCGCGAGGGCATCCACTCCGTGGGTGAGCTGGTCGCGCGGTCCGAGGCGGACCTGCTCGACATCCGCAACTTCGGTGCGAAGTCCATCGACGAGGTCAAGGCCAAGCTCGCGGGCATGGGCCTGGCGCTGAAGGACTCGCCTCCCGGGTTCGACCCGACCGCCGCCGCCGATGCCTTCGGCGCGGACGACGACGCGGACGCCGGGTTCGTGGAGACCGAGCAGTACTGATCGGTCCGCTTTCCGGGGGACGTCCGCGTCCCCCGGATCTCCGACAGGCGACCGCCTGCTCGGATACTGACTCCGGTACCTGATACGGCCGGGGCAGACACCTAGGAGAAACATCATGCCGAAGCCCACCAAGGGTGCCCGTCTGGGCGGCAGTGCCGCGCACGAGAAGCTGCTGCTCGCGAACCTCGCGAAGTCGCTCTTCGAGCACGGCAGGATCACCACCACCGAGGCGAAGGCCCGCAAGCTGCGGCCGTACGCCGAGCGTCTGGTCACCAAGGCGAAGAAGGGCGACCTTCACAACCGCCGTCAGGTGCTCCAGGTGATCACGGACAAGAGCATCGTCCACACGCTCTTCACCGAGATCGGCCCGCGCTACGAGAACCGGCCGGGCGGCTACACGCGTATCACCAAGATCGGCAACCGCCGTGGTGACAACGCGCCCATGGCCGTCATCGAGCTGGTCGAGGCGCTGACGGTCGCCCAGCAGGCGACCGGTGAGGCCGAGGCCGCGACGAAGCGTGCGGCCAAGGACGCCGAGGCGGCCGAGGCCACCGAGGCGCCCGCCGAGGAGTCGAAGGACGCGTAAGCGTCTGCCGGGTTCCGCGCGGTTGGCGGCTGCGGGTTCGTCGTGGCTGGTCGCGCGGTTCCCCGCGCCCCTGGAGGGGCGCGTTGCGGGTCCGTTCCTTTTCGAAGGGGCGGGCCCGCTTTCGCGTGGTGAAAGGATCTGGGTGTGAGCGATGGAGTAGCGGACGGGCACGTGCGGGTGCGGCTCGATCTGTCCTATGACGGGACCCACTTCTCCGGCTGGGCCAAGCAGGCCGGGGGGCGGCGGACCGTGCAGGGGGAGATCGAGGACGCGTTGCGGACGGTCACGCGGTCGGGGGAGCGGACGTACGAGCTGACCGTGGCCGGGCGGACGGACGCGGGGGTGCACGCGCGGGGACAGGTCGCGCACGTGGATCTGCCGGTGGAGGTGTGGGAGGCGCACCGGGAGAAGCTGCTCAAGCGGCTGGCCGGGCGGTTGCCGAAGGACGTGCGGGTGTGGTCGGTCGAGGAGGCGCCGGCGGGGTTCGACGCGCGGTTCTCGGCGGTGTGGCGGCGGTACGCGTACCGCGTCACCGACAACCCGGGCGGGGTCGACCCGCTGCTGCGGGGGCATGTGCTGTGGCACGACTGGCCGCTGGACGTCGACGCCATGAACGAGGCGGCGCGGGCGCTGCTGGGGGAGCACGACTTCGCCGCGTACTGCAAGCGGCGGGAGGGGGCCACCACCATCCGGACCTTGCAGGAGCTGAGCCTGGCGCGGGGGGCGGACGGGGTCGTCACCGCGACGGTGCGGGCCGACGCCTTCTGCCACAACATGGTGCGGTCGCTGATCGGGGCGCTGCTGTTCGTCGGGGACGGGCACCGGGGGCCCGAGTGGCCGGGGAAGGTGCTGGCGGCCGGGGTGCGGGACTCGGCGGTGCATGTGGTGCGGCCGCACGGGCTGACGCTGGAGGAGGTCGGCTATCCGGCCGACGAGCTGCTGGCGGCGCGGAACCTGGAGGCCCGGAACAAGCGGTCACTGCCCGGCAGGGCGGGCTGTGAGGCCTGCTAGTCCCCCAGAGTCCCCCTCCGCTGCCGGAGCGCCGGCGGGCGACCGGAGTCAGCCGCTCGCCGCCGCCGAGGCCTGCGCCTCCCCCCGCCGGTGGATCTGGCGGTAGGTGAACGTGCCCAGGTCGTCGCCGGTGCGGAAGACCGCCGTGTCCTGCTCCGTGACGTCCTTGCCGCCGGTGAAGCCGGCGACGGTGAAGTAGACGTAGCGGCCGTAGGAGTTGGTCGTGTTCCGGCAGACGGGGCCGTCGCAGAAGGAGGCGACGCCGCCGCCGGAGAGCGGCTTGACGATGCTCTTGGTGTCGGTCTGCGACTTGGCCTGGGCCGCCTTCGCGGCCGTGTCGAAGACGGCGACGCCGACCGTGACCGCGATGTCGTCCTTGGTGTAGGTGACGCGCATCAGCCGGGTGCAGTCGTTGGCCTCCAGCACCTTCGGCAGCGTCCGCTGGGCGGCCGAGGAGCAGGTGGTGGTGTCGGCCGTCGGGCCCTTCTTGTAGACCGTCTCGCCCATGGTCAGCTGGGTGCCGGGGAAGAGGGTCTCCGGGCTGAGCGCGGCCGTGTCCTTCTTGGCGCTGGAGATGAAGTCCTTCGGGTCCAGCGGAGGCGGCGCGCTGGTCGGGGCGAACGACGGGGCCGCGGCCGACGCGCTCGGGATCTCGGCCGCGCTCGGCAGCCGGGACGTCGGCGAGTCCGACGCCTGGCCCGAGCCGTCCGCCGAGACGACGGCCACGGCGACGGCGGTCGCCACCGCCACGGTGGCCAGCGCCCCTCCGCCGATGAACAGCAGCCGGCGGCGCTTGGCGCGCGCCTCGGACGCCTCGGCCAGCGCGGCCCAGTCCGGGGTGTCACCACCCCCGCCGTTCCACGGCTGTTGCCGCTGTTGGGATTGCGGTGTCCAGGGATCCCACTGGGAGTCAGGTCCCCCCTGCCCAAAGCTCATGGGGCGCATCTTAGACGGGACAGATGGCGTGCTGGTCCGTGTCCACAGGGAGGGGAGCGCCTAGCGTTCCGGGCATGTGTACGGGCAAAAGTGACATCTCGGGGTGGTTGGGGCGGCCGGCGGGACGGGCGGCGTGGGCGGTGCTCGTGGCGGTGCTGGGCGCCCTGGTGGCGCACGCCGCGCGGGTGACCTCGGACGGAGGGATGGACAACGCCATCGTCGTACGGGCCGCCCGGACCTGGCTGGCCGGCGGCGACCCCTATGACGATCCCCACTTCCTCTATTTCCCGAGCGCGGTCCTGGCCGCCGTACCGCAGGCCCTGCTGCCGCCGGCGGTGCTGCGGTGGGCGGTGCCGCTCGTGGTCGCCGGGCTGCTGGCGCTGGGCTGGGCGTGCGCGCTGCGGCTGCACGGGGTGGCGCGGGGCAGCCGGCTCGCCGTACTGGGGCTGACCGGGCTCGCGGCGGGGTTCGCGCCGTTCGCGCACCTGGTGCGGCTGGGCAACTGGACCGTCACGGCGGCCCTCGCCCTGCCGCTCTGCCTGCTCCTCGCGCACCGGGGCCGGTGGGCCGCGGCGGGCGCGGTGCTCGGCGCCGCCGTCGCGCTGAAGCCGCTGCTGGTCCCGGCGGCCCTGCTCTTCGTGCTGGCCGGGAGGTGGCGGGCGCTGGCGGCGGCGGCCGCGGTGCCGGCCCTCGCCTGCGGCATGGCGGCGCTGCTGATGCCCGACCCGGCCGGCTTCTTCACCCGCACCCTCCCCTTCCTGCTGAGCGGCGACGACGGCTTCGTACGGCTCTACGAGGCGTCCCCGGCGGCCGTGCTGCCCCGGCTCGGCGTGCCCGCGCCGCTCGCCCAGGGGCTGGCCGTCCTGGCCGCGGGCGCCGGGGTGCTGTGCGCCCGGCGGCGCTGGCGGCGCGGTGACCCCGGCCCGCTGCGGTTCGCCGAGACCGCCGCCGGCCTGATGCTCTCGGCGTTCCTGGTCTCCCGCCCGTCCTACGACCACTATCTGCTGGTCGTCGTGGTCCCGCTGCTGGCCGGGCTGCCGTACGGCGACTCGGTCGCCCGGCGCCCCGGGTTCTGGGTCGCGCTGGTGCCGCAGCTGCCCGGGGTGACCTGGCCCTGGCTGGAGACGGGGCGGCGGCGGGCCTTCCGGGACGCGTTCACGCTGGGTGCGCTGGCGGTGACGGTGGCGGCGCACGCCCGGGGACGCCGGGACCACCGGGTTCCGCGGGGCGGTGCCGTCCGGTCACGTACGCTGGAGATGGACAGCGGTTCCCGGCGCCCCTCGTTTTGACCCTTCTGGGGGCACACCGGTATCCTGCATGTTCGTTGTGTATTGGCTTGCTCATTCTCACGGGACGGGCCCTTACACCGGTCCACCGGGCCGATGACCAGCGACCCACGTACGCGGTATGCGTCGCCGCAGTGCGGTCCAGGCTGTCGTGATCGTTTCGGTGACCTGTTCAGGACCATTCACTCGAAGCGAAGGCTACGAACCGTGCGTACGTACAGCCCCAAGCCCGGCGATGTGACGCGCCAGTGGCACGTCATCGACGCTCAGGACGTCGTCCTGGGCCGTCTGGCCTCCACCGCGGCCTCCATCCTGCGTGGCAAGCACAAGCCGATCTACGCG
Source organism: Streptomyces sp. NPDC016677 (assembly GCF_055562815.1). Taxonomy (NCBI): domain Bacteria; kingdom Bacillati; phylum Actinomycetota; class Actinomycetes; order Kitasatosporales; family Streptomycetaceae; genus Streptomyces; species Streptomyces sp. NPDC016677. The sequence continues at coordinate 29,963 of NZ_JBVHEO010000003.1, forward strand.
CCCCACGTCGACACCGGTGACTTCGTCATCATCATCAACGCCGACAAGGTGCACCTCTCCGGCAACAAGCGGACCCAGAAGATGGCCTACCGCCACTCCGGCTACCCGGGCGGTCTGCGCTCCGTCCGCTACGACGAGCTGCTGGACAAGAACCCGGAGAAGGCCATCGAGAAGGCCGTCAAGGGCATGCTCCCCAAGAACACGCTGGGCCGTCAGATGCTCTCGAAGCTGAAGGTCTACAAGGGTGACCAGCACCCGCACGGCGCGCAGCAGCCGCAGCCGTTCGAGATCACCCAGGTCGCGCAGTAAGTCCGGCCACCCCCAAGACTGAACAGAATCTTCTGAGGAGAATCGTGGCCGAGACCACTGCCGAGCAGCCGCTCGAAGAGCTTGACATCGACAGCTACACCACCGAGTCCGAGGTGCCCGTCGAGGGCGAGTACACCTCCGAGTCGATGGCCTCCCGCTTCGGCGAGCCCCAGCCGGCCGCCGGCCTGGGCCGCCGCAAGAACGCCATCGCCCGTGTCCGGATCGTCCCGGGCACCGGCAAGTGGAAGATCAACGGCCGCACCCTTGAGGACTACTTCCCCAACAAGGTGCACCAGCAGGAAGTCAACGAGCCCTTCAAGGTGCTCGAGCTGGACGACCGCTACGACGTCATCGCCCGGATCTCCGGCGGCGGCGTCTCCGGCCAGGCCGGTGCCCTCCGTCTCGGTGTCGCCCGCGCGCTGAACGAGGCCGACGTGGACAACAACCGCGGCGCCCTCAAGAAGGCCGGCTTCCTGCGCCGCGACGACCGCGCGGTCGAGCGGAAGAAGGCCGGTCTGAAGAAGGCCCGCAAGGCTCCGCAGTACAGCAAGCGCTAAACCCCACGCGCCCGCGCGTACTCCGAACGCCCCGGCGGCACGCCACTTGTGCCTCCGGGGCGTTCGTTTATCCACAGCCGGGGGCGTATAACGGCACAAGACGCTCAAAGGCTTATGTGATCGGATGCCGGTTCGGATGTCGGTGCGGTGTGCATCTGACGATTCCTCAGGAGGACAAGTGGGACGACTCTTCGGCACGGACGGCGTGCGCGGTGTCGCCAACGCGGATCTGACGGCCGAGATGGCTCTCGGCCTCTCCGTCGCCGCGGCGCACGTACTGGCCGAGGCGGGCACGTTCGAGGGACACCGGCCGACCGCCGTGGTCGGACGTGATCCGCGGGCGTCCGGGGAATTCCTGGAGGCCGCGGTCGTCGCGGGCCTGGCCAGCGCCGGTGTCGACGTGCTGCGGGTCGGTGTGCTGCCGACGCCCGCGGTCGCCCACCTCACCGGCGCGCTCGGCGCCGACCTCGGGGTGATGCTCTCCGCGAGCCACAACGCCATGCCCGACAACGGGATCAAGTTCTTCGCCCGCGGCGGCCACAAACTCGCCGACGAGCTGGAGGACCGCATCGAGTCCGTCTACGCCGAGCACCGCACCGGGGCACCCTGGGACCGTCCGACCGGGGCCGGCGTCGGCCGGGTGCGGGAGTACAAGGAGGGGCTCGACCAGTACGTCGCCCACCTCGTCGGCGTGCTGCCGAACCGGCTGGACGGGCTGAAGATCGTGCTCGACGAGGCGCACGGCGCGGCCTGGCGGGTCTCGCCGGAGGCGTTCGCGCGGGCCGGCGCCGAGATCGTCACCATCGGTGCCGAACCGGACGGCCTCAACATCAACGACGGCTGCGGCTCCACCCACCTGGACCTGCTGAAGGCCGCCGTCGTGGAGCACGGCGCCGACCTCGGCGTCGCGCACGACGGTGACGCCGACCGCTGCCTGGCCGTGGACCACACCGGCGCGGAGGTGGACGGCGACCAGATCCTCGCCGTGCTGGCCCTGGCGATGCGGGAGCGGGGCGCGCTGCGCTCGGACACGGTCGTCGCGACCGTCATGTCCAACCTGGGCTTCAAGCTGGCCATGGAGCGCGAGGGCATCCAGTTCGTGCAGACCGCGGTCGGCGACCGGTACGTGCTGGAGGCGATGAAGCAGCACGGGTACGCCCTCGGCGGCGAGCAGTCCGGGCACGTGATCGTGCTGGACCACGCCACCACCGGCGACGGCACCCTGACCGGGCTGCTGCTGGCGGCGCGGGTCGCGCAGTCCGGACGTACGCTGCGGGAGCTGGCGTCGGTGATGGAGCGGCTGCCGCAGGTGCTGATCAATGTGCCGGACGTGGACAAGACCCGGGTGAGGACTTCGGCGGAGCTGGCCACGGCGGTGGCGGAGGCGGAGCGGGAGCTGGGGGCCACCGGGCGGGTGCTGTTGCGTCCCTCCGGGACGGAGCCGTTGGTGCGGGTGATGGTGGAGGCGGCCGACATCGAGCAGGCGCGGGCGGTGGCCGGGCGGCTGGCTGATTCGGTGAAGTCGGCGCTCGGATAGCCGTCCGCGCCGGGTCCGGGGCCGGGCGCGGTGGTGTGCGTCCCGCCGCGCCCCTCACCTCCCGGGCACCGCTCGGCACCCGCCGGGGTCCGCTACTCCATCCGGAAGCCCGCCGGGCCCCGCACCGCGGCGGCGGCGAGTTCCTGCACCCGGGCGGCGGGCACCGGCACACCGGGCGCCTGCTGGACCCAGGCCACGAACTCGTCGACCGACAGGCCGGACGGCGGCTCTCCCACGTACGGGAGGGCGTACAGCGGGGTGTTGGGTTCGCTGCGCCAGCTGTCCGCCAGGGGGCCGAGGTCCACGGTGTCGAAGCCGAGGACGTCCAGCAGGTCCGCCGCCTCCTTCATGGCCCGCGGCTCGTCGCCGGACAACGGCAGCGCGGTGCGGTCGGGGGCGCCGGCCGGGCGGTGCAGCTCCAGCAACTGCTTCGGGCCGATGTTGTGCAGCGCCTTCACCACGTGGGCGCCGGCGAGATGGCGCTGCACCAGCTGGCTGGAGGTCAGCTCGTCGCGGTCGAGCTCGGGCAGCCGGAAGCCGGGGTACAGCGCGTAGTTCATCGGGTCGATGACGGTCTTGCCGGCCAGCTCCGCGCGGGGCAGCCGCTGGTGGGCGGCGAGCGGCACGGCCGCGAGGACCAGGTCACCGGCGCTCGCCGCCTCGGCCGGGGTGGCCGCGCGGGCCCGCGCACCGAGCTCCGCGACGACACCGGCCAGGGTGTCGGGGCCGCGCGAGTTGCTCAGGACGACGTTCAGGCCGGCGTCGACGGCGCGGCGGGCTGCCCCGAGGCCGACCATGCCGGTGCCGATGACGCCGAGGGTGGTTGTGCTCACTGTGGTGTCCGTTCTGTTCCGCGGTGGCTTCGCTGGTATCCATCACAGCCCGACTGACCTGCGCGAACAATGACCAGAAACGCTCGGCAGCGATCACTTCGTGTGATAGATCGGAGTGATGGAACTGAGAGCGCTGCGGTACTTCGTCACCGTCGCCGAGGAGCTGCACTTCGGGCGCGCGGCGCAACGTCTGGGCATCGTGCAGCCGGCGGTGAGCCAGCAGATCGCCCGGCTGGAACGCGAGCTCGGCGTGCGCCTGCTCGACCGCACGTCACGCCGGGTGCGGATCACCCCGGCCGGCGAACGGGTGCTCGTCGAGGCCCGTGCGGCGCTCGCCGCGGCGGCCCGGGTGCGGGTGGTCGCCGGGGAACCCGCGGCCGTCCTGCGGATCGGGGTGGCGTCCTGCGTCACCCGGCGGATCGAGCGGGCGGTGCGCCGCCTGAGCGACGGGGAACGCCCCGCCGAACCGACACTGGTCGACCTGCCGGTGACCGCGCGGCTCGACGCCGTCCGCGGCGGCGAGCTGGACCTGGCGCTGGTGCGGGGCGCGCTCGCCACCGAGGCGGTGACGGTGGTGCGCGCCTGGACCGAGCCGCTGCACGCGGTGCTCGGACGGGACCACCCGGCCGCCCACCGGCCCGCGGTCGCCCTGGCCGACCTCGATCCGCGCGGTCTGCGGCTGCCCGCCCGGGACAGCGACCCGCCGCTGCACGACGCCGTCCTCGCCGCCCTGCCCGTGGCTCCGCTCCGGCCGCCCGCCGGGGACATGCTCAACGTGCTGTTCGAGGTGGGACGGGACCCCGGGGGCTGGACGCTGGCGCCGGCCGAGCAGTTCGACGGGTCCGGCTCCGAGCGGCTGCTCCGCAAGCCGCTCGACCCGCCGGTGACCGTCGACGGCCACATCGTCACCTCGCGGGCCACCCCGAGGTCGTGCGTGGCGTCGTACGTGGCCGCGTTCGCGGACTGAACCCCGGGCGGACGCGCACGGCCCCGGACCGGGCGGGCCGACGGGTCAGGGGCGGGACCTGAGCCGCCGTTTCATCGGTGCCCACAGTGCCTTCTGGGCGAGCAGGGTCAGGGTGCCGGCGACGACGATGCCCGCCAGGTTCAGCAGGAGCTGCTCGGTCGAGTGCCAGGTCTGGCCGGCGTCGCCGTAGATCAGGGCCACGGCCGCGTTCGCGGCGGCCGGGACCGTGGTGACCGAGATGGCCACGCCGACCAGGGCGCCGGACTTGGCGGAGGTCAGGGAGAGCATGCCGGCGGCCCCGGCCAGCACCGCCACCACGAACGAGAACCAGTCCGGGGCGTAGACGAAGCCGGTGTTGGGCCGGTCGGCCTCCAGCTTCGCCTCGGTGAACAGGCCGACGGAGTCCATGAAGACGCTGAAGCCCGCGGTGACCGCCATGGCGACCGCGAAGCCCGCCAGCAGGGCGACGGCCGAGCGCAGCGCCAGGCGCGGGGCGCGCTGGACGGCGGCGGTGCAGATGCCGGCCAGCGGGCCGAACTCCGGGCCGACCGCCATCGCGCCGACGATCAGGATGGCGTTGTCCAGCACCACACCGCAGGCCGCGATCATCGTGGCGAGCGTGATGAAGGCGACGTAGGTGACCGAGAGGGTCGACTCCTCGTGGGTCGCCTCCTGGAGCTGCTCCCACAGGACCGCGTCCGCCGCCTCGCCCGGCGCCTCCTTCTCGGCCCGGTCGGCGTACTCGGACAGCGACAGGTCGATGTCCTCGGCGGTGATGGCGCCGTGGCGTTGCAGGCCCAGCTCGCGCAGCCGGCCGATGAGGTCGTCGCCCGCCTCCCGTGCCACGTCGCACAGCACCACGTCCCCGGCGGGGGAGCGGGCGGCCCCGGGGAGGACGATCAGGTGCGCGGTGCCGACGGTGGTGTCGAGGAGACGGACCACCTCGTCGGTCCGCTCGGGCGGGGTGATCAGGCGCAGATGCAGCATGCGGCCTATTGAACCGTCGGACGGCCCCGGTCAGGTCACAGTTTGCGCAGGTGCAGCCGCTGCACCTTGTGGTCCGGGCCCTTGCGCAGGATCAGGGTGGCGCGGCCCCGGGTGGGGGCGACGTTCTCGATCAGGTTGGGCTTGTTGATGGTGCGCCAGGTGGTGCGGGCGTAGTCGAGGGCCTCCTCCTCCGACACCTGGGTGTACTTGCGGAAGTAGGAGGAGGGGTTCTGGAAGGCGGTCGCGCGCAGCTTCTTGAAGCGGTTGAGGTACCAGCTCTCGATGTCCTCGGGGCGGGCGTCGACGTACACGCTGAAGTCGAAGTAGTCGGCGAGGCCGACCCTGGTGCGGCCGTCCTTGCCGGGGAGGGCGGGCTGGAGGACGTTGAGGCCCTCGACGATGAGGATGTCCGGGCGGCGGACGGTCAGCTTCTCGCCGGGGACGATGTCGTAGATCAGGTGGGAGTAGACGGGCGCCGTCACCTCCGCCTTGCCGGCCTTGATGTCGGCGACGAAGCGGGTCAGCGCGCGGCGGTCGTACGACTCGGGGAAACCTTTCCGCGCCATCAGGCCGCGCGCCTCCAGCTCCCGGGTCGGCAGCAGGAAGCCGTCGGTGGTGACCAGCTCGACGCGCGGGTGCTCGGGCCAGCGGGAGAGCAGCGCCTGGAGGAGGCGGGCGACGGTCGACTTGCCGACCGCGACCGAGCCGGCCACGCCTATGACGAAGGGGGTGCCGGACTGGGAGCCCTGTTCGCCGAGGAAGGTGTTGAGCGCGCCGCGCAGGCCGTCGGTGGCGCCGACGTAGAGGTTGAGCAGCCGGGAGAGCGGGAGGTAGATGTCCCGTACCTCGTCGAGGTCGATGACGTCGCCGAGGCCGCGCAGCTTCTCCACCTCCTCGGCGGTGAGCGGCAGCGGCGTCTTCTCGCGCAGCGCGCTCCACTCGGCGCGGGTGAGGTCGACGTAGGGAGTCGCCTCCGGCCTGGGCCGGTGGGCGCTCCGGGGGGTCGAGGGGGCGGCCGAAGGTGCCGTCGGAGGGACCGGAGAGATCACAGTCCATTGTTAACGGAGTTCGAACGGGGTGCAGGGTGGGGTCGGTCACGTCGCCCGGCCGGGGCCCCTGCGGGCCGACGCGGGCCCCGGCAGCCGTGGGAATTTCCGATATCGGGCACGATCCGGCAGGTTCGTGATCGGATCTGACCGTAGGCTGCCGATCATGTGCGGAATCGTGGGATATGTGGGAACGCAGTCGGCCCTCGACGTCGTGATGGCCGGGCTGAAGCGACTGGAGTACCGGGGATACGACTCGGCGGGCGTCGCCGTGCTCGCGGACGGCGGCCTCGCCGCGGCCAAGCGGGCCGGCAAGCTCGTCAACCTGGAGAAGGAACTGGCCGAGCATCCGCTGCCGGCCGGGACCACCGGCATCGGCCACACCCGGTGGGCCACGCACGGCGGCCCCACCGACGCCAACGCCCATCCGCACCTGGACAACGCGGGCCGGGTCGCCGTCGTGCACAACGGCATCATCGAGAACTTCGCCGCGCTGCGGGCCGAGCTGACCGAGCGCGGTCACGGCCTCGCCTCCGAGACGGACACCGAGGTCGTCGCCCACCTGCTCGCCGAGGAGTACTCGGCCTGCGCCGACCTGGCGGAGGCGATGCGGCTGGTGTGCCGGCGCCTTGAGGGCGCGTTCACGCTGGTGGCGACGCACGCGGACGAGCCGGACGTGGTGGTCGGCGCCCGCCGCAACTCGCCGCTGGTGGTCGGGGTCGGGGAAGGCGAGTCCTTCCTCGCCTCCGACGTGGCGGCGTTCATCGCGCACACCCGCGAGGCCCTCGAACTCGGCCAGGACCAGGTGGTCGAGCTGCGCCGGGACGGCGTCACGGTGACCGGCTTCGACGGCTCCCCGGCCGACGTCCGCGCCTACCACGTCGACTGGGACGCCTCCGCCGCCGAGAAGGGCGGCCACGCCTCCTTCATGCTCAAGGAGATCGCCGAACAGCCGAAGGCGGTCGCCGACACGCTGCTGGGCCGCATCGACGCGGCGGGCTCCCTGACCCTGGACGAGGTGCGGATCCCGGCGCACGAGCTGCGCGAGACCGACAAGGTCGTCATCGTCGCGTGCGGTACGGCCTTCCACGCCGGGCTGATCGCCAAGTACGCCATCGAGCACTGGACCCGCATCCCCTGCGAGGTGGAACTGGCCAGCGAGTTCCGCTACCGCGACCCGATCCTCGACTCCCGGTCGCTGGTCATCGCCATCTCCCAGTCCGGCGAGACCATGGACACGCTGATGGCCCTGCGGCACGCCCGCGAACAGGGCTCCAAGGTGCTGGCCATCTGCAACACCAACGGTTCGACGATCCCCCGCGAATCCGACGCCGTGCTCTACACGCACGCCGGTCCGGAGGTCGCCGTCGCCTCGACCAAGGCGTTCCTGACCCAGCTGGTCGCCTGCTACCTGGTCGCGCTGTACCTGGGCCAGGTGCGCGGCACCAAGTGGGGGGACGAGATCCGGGCGGTGATCCGGGACCTGGCCGGCATCGGGGAGGCGGTCGGCCGGGTGCTGGAGACCATGGAGCCGGTACGGGAGCTGGCGCGCACGCTCGCCGGGAAGGACACGGTGCTGTTCCTGGGGCGGCACGTGGGCCATCCGGTCGCGCTGGAGGGCGCGCTCAAGCTGAAGGAACTGGCCTACATGCACGCCGAGGGCTTCGCGGCGGGGGAGCTGAAGCACGGGCCGATCGCGCTGATCGAGGAGGACGTGCCGGTCGTCGTGGTGGTGCCGTCCCCGCGCGGGCGCTCGGTACTGCACGACAAGATCGTCTCCAACATCCAGGAGATCCGCGCCCGGGGCGCCCGCACCATCGTCATCGCCGAGGAGGGCGACGACGCGGTGACGCCGTACGCCGACCACCTGATCCGGGTACCGGTCACACCGACGCTCCTCCAGCCGCTGGTGACGACGGTGCCGCTGCAGGTCTTCGCCTGCGAGCTGGCGACGGCCCGGGGCAACGAGGTGGACCAGCCCCGGAACCTGGCGAAGTCGGTGACGGTGGAGTGAGGGCCTGAGCCGCCCGGCCGGTCCGGCAGGATCGCCGCATAAGGGGCGGAACTGCCGGAAGCGGGCCTGGAGAACACTCCGGCCCGGGAGGCGAAGAGGTTCATCTCCTGCTTCCCGGCGGCCGGGCGGGCGGGGACCTCTTCGGTGCGGGGGAGGAGCGGGGCGCCCCGTAGGGTGCCCGCATGAGCATCATCGGGGTCGGGATCGACGTGGCGGAGATCGAGCGGTTCGCGGCGTCGTTGGAGCGTACGCCCGCGTTGGCCGGGCGGCTCTTCCTGGAGAGCGAGTTGCTGCTGCCGGGCGGTGCGCGGCGCGGGGTCGCCTCGCTGGCCGCCCGGTTCGCGGCGAAGGAAGCGCTGGCCAAGGCGCTGGGGGCGCCCGCAGGGCTGCTCTGGACCGACGCCGAGGTCTACGTCGAGGACAGCGGGCGGCCCCGGCTGCGGGTGACCGGGACGGTGGCGGCCCGGGCCGCCGAGCTGGGTGTGACCTCGTGGCACGTGTCGCTGAGCCATGACGCCGGGGTGGCGTCGGCCGTGGTGATCGCGGAGGGGTGAACGCCGGTCAGTCCCGCGTCGGGCGGACCCTGACGTGCATGCGCTCGCCCTGGGCGCCGTACAGCGCGATCCACTCCACCGGGCGGTCGCCCGCGTTGGCCAGGCCGTGCGGGACGCGGGTGTCGAACTCCGCCGACTCGCCCGCCGCGAGGACCAGGTCGCGGTCGCCGAGGGCGAGCAGCAGGCGGCCGGAGAGGACGTACAGCCACTCGTGGCCCTCGTGGGAGCCCTGCTCGGGGCGGGTGGTGCGCGGGGCGGCCGGGGCCGGGAGGATCTGCTTGTAGGCGTGCAGGCCGCCGAGGTGCGGGGCCGGGGTGAGGGGGATCCAGGTCTGGCCGTGGCGGACGAAGGGCCGGGGGTGGACGCGGGGGTCGCCGGTGCGGGAGCCGACCAGTTCGTCCAGGGAGACGCGGTACGCCTCGGCCAGCGGCAGCAGATGACGCAGGGTCGGCTCGCGTTGCCCCGACTCCAGCCGGGACAGGGTGCTCACGGAGATGCCGGTGGCCGCGCCGAGCTGGGCCAGCGTGGTGCCGCGGGCCTGGCGCAGGGCGCGCAGGCGGGGGCCGAGGCCGGCCAGCACCGTTGGCGGACCGCTCTGCTCACGCGGGTCGTTCACGGGACACGATGCCGGTGAGGATGAGGTCGATGCCGGCCAGGAACTCCACCCGGTCGTCGTGGTGGGGCAGGTCGCCCGCGATGTCCCGGACGAACCGGTACTCCTCGGGGTCGAGGTCCGCCCAGGCCGCCGCCATCGCGGTCAGGAACTCGGTCCGGTCGGTGCCCGGCTCGACCGTACGGGCGCTGGCCGCGTTCTGTCCGGCCACTCCGACGACGTAGTTCAGCAGCGCGGACGCCGCCGTGAACTGGACGGCGCGGGGTACGCCGAGCGCCTGGACCTGGCGGCCGAGGCGTTCGAAGATCCGCAGGATCGGCGCGTCCATGGAGGAGCGGGCGAGCTGCGCGCCGACCCACGGATGGGCCTCGATCGCGTCGAACACGCCGAGCGCGGTGGCGCGGACGGCGTCCCGCGGGGAGGTGCCGGCGGCCGCCGGGGACACGGCGGCGGTGACGACCGCGTCGGTGGCGGCGTGCAGGAGTTCGTCCTTGCCGGTGACGTGCCAGTAGATCGCGCCGGGCCCGGTGGCGAGCCGCTCGGCGAGGGCGCGGAAGGTGAGCCCGCTCTCGCCCGCCGCGTCGAGCAGTCCGATCGCGGCCTCGACGATGCGCTCGCGGGAGAGCGGGTGCTCGCGTCGCTCGGTGCGGCGGGTCCTGGTGGCTGCCATGCGCTCATCCTCCCACAGGGCTGGAACCTCGTTCCAGCTTGACTTTCCTGGAACGGCGTTCCAGGGTGGCCGGAGACGCACTGGAACGTCATTCCAACGTTATGGAGGCTGTCATGACCACCGACATCACGATCATCGGCGCCGGGCTCGGGGGACTGGCTCTCGCCCGCGTCCTGCATGTCCACGGCATTCCCGTCACCGTCTACGAGGCGGAGGCGTCGGCAGACGCCCGCGCGCAGGGCGGGATGCTCGACATCCACGACCACAACGGGCAGCTCGCCCTCAAGGCGGCCGGTCTGTACGAGGAGTTCCGCGGCCTCGTCCTGGAGGGCCGCCAGGCATCCCGCGCCCTCGCCCCGGACGGGACCGTCCTGCTCGACGAACCCGACGACGGCACGGGGGGACGCCCCGAGGTGCAACGCGGTGAGCTGCGGCGACTGCTGCTCGACTCGCTGCCGGAGGGCACCGTGCGGTGGGGGCGCAAGGTGAGCGGCGTCCGGGCGCTGGGCGAGGGCCGGCACGAGGTGGCCTTCGCCGACGGCGCGACCGCTCTGACGGAGCTGCTGGTCGGCGCGGACGGGGCCTGGTCGCGGGTGCGGCCGGCGCTGTCCGCCGCGACACCCGAGTACACCGGCACCTCGTATGTCGAGACGTACCTGTACGACGCCGACACCCGGCACCCGGCCACCGCGCGGGCGGTCGGCGGCGGGGCGATGTACGCGCTCGCGCCGGGCAAGGGCGTCATGGCCCACCGGGAGCGCGGGGGCACCCTGCACACGTACGTGGCGCTGACCAAGCCGCTGGAGTGGTTCGACGCCGTCGGCGTCGACGAGATGACGGCGGAGTTCGAGGGCTGGACGCCGGAGCTGACCGCGCTGATCACCGACGGCGAGACCCCGCCGGTGCACCGGCCGCTGTACACACTGCCGGCCGGACACCGCTGGGCGCGGGTGCCCGGCGTGACGCTGCTCGGGGACGCCGCGCACCTCATGATCCCGTCCGGGGAGGGCGCCAACCTGGCCCTGTACGACGGGGCCCGGCTCGGCGAGCTGCTCGCCGGGCACCCCGACGACCGGGAGGGCGCGCTCGCGGCGTACGAGGAGGAGATGTTCGCGCGCAGTGCCGCCGAGGCGGTCGGGGCGGGGCGGCTGCACGAGCTGATGTTCGGCGCGGACTCGCCCCACGGCTTGCTCGACCTGTTCACCGGAGGCGAGCGGTCCGCCTGACGGGGAAGGGCGGTCCGCCGTCAGTGCTTTCCCTCCAGTTGCCTCTCCGGACTCCTGGAAGAAATCGAGGTGACCTAACGTCAGTCACCTTTCTTTCCTCCTTCTTTCCCCCGGTTCCGGCGACGGAGAAACAATCGGTGTCCGATGCCAGGTGATTTTCGGCGCAATACGCTCAAGGTGACCGGGCGGGCCGAGGACGACGCACACCGCGTCCCCCTGTCCCGCCTGCGGCAGCCGGACGCCGCGCTGCTCGTGAACGGCCGCCGGGTGGCGGACGACCCGCGGGCGGTGGCCGAAGTACAGCGCCGGGCGGGCAACCGCGCCACCGCCCGCACCGTACGGCTCCGGATGGACCGGCACAACGTGCTGGACCTCACCGCGGCCGCCGTTTACGACGAAGCCGCCGGGTCCGTCACCCCGCGCGGGCGGAGCGCGGCGCTCCGGAACATCGTGTGGGCGGAGCACTGGGCGCCCATTTCGGAGGTGTGCCGGAAACACAAGTACACCATCGCCGTCCGGCAGGCCGGCGAGTATTCCATCCGGCGTATCGCGGAAGGCGCCAAAGCCAAACCGCACGACGTCCTGGAGAAATCGATCAAGCCGTCCTCCGTCCGCCAGGCCTACGGTACGGAGTCCGGGCAGGCGGAGAGCGACCCGGCGACCGTACTGCGCTGGCTGACCACCCACGACCTGGACGGTTTCGTCGGCCACTGGAACGAGCGGGGCCTGGCCGGCGTGCGGATCGACCACCCGCCGCAGCCGGTCCTGGACGCCGGGATCGTGCGGACCGGCGCCCAGGGGGAGCAGTACGTCCCGATCGACATGAAGGCGCCCGGCGGCGGCCCACAGCTGAGGCGTCTGAAGACCGACCCGAACTGGAAGCAGTACCTCTACACCGGGGACTACGACCTGCACGAGGCGTACGCCGCGACCGGTGGCACGAACGGTGGCCAGATCGCCGAGGCCACCCCCGAGAAGGCCAAGCTGCTCAGCCGTCTCAACGACGGCATCGCGAGCGGCGCCCGGGAGAAGGTGGTGCGCGGCGGCACCGCCGCCGTGGGCCCGCGCGGGCTGCACATGGCGAGCGGCTCCGACTACGCCATGTTCCAGCACGGCGACCAGGCCACCTACCGGATGAACCAGTACCTGGAGGCGCGGGCGCTGGAGGAACCGGTCGGCCGGCAGGCGGCGCAACTGGTGCGGGCGGTCGCCACCGAGAGCGACGAGCCCCTGGCGTGGTGCCGCATGGGGCAGTGGTACGTGACCATGAACCGCGAGGAACACGCGGTCCTGCGGGACCGCTGGAAACTGGCCGTGCCCCACACCTGGGGTGACGCGGAGCAGGAACGCACCGCCCGCGGCGGTTACCGCACCGCCCGCTACACGGACTGACCGCCGCCCCTGCTGTCCCCGCGTTTCGCCGCGCGGTGCGGGGCACACTCGGACCCATGCGGACTGCGTACAGCGTGGAGACGGTCAGGACGGCGGAGCGGGCGGCGATGGCGCGGCTGCCCGAGGGAGCCTTGATGCGACGCGCGGCGGCCGGGCTCGCCGCCGCCTGCGCCGAACTGCTCGGCCGGGTGCCGGGCCGGGTGTACGGCAGCCGGGTGGTGCTGCTGGTCGGCAGCGGCGACAACGGCGGCGACGCCCTGTACGCCGGTGCGCGGCTGGCCCGGCGGGGCGCGGGCGTGACCGCCGTCCTGCTCGCGCCCGAGCGGGCGCACGCCGGGGGGCTCGCGGCGCTGCGCCGGGCGGGCGGGAGCGCGGCGGGCGCGGATTCCGGGGCGGGGCTGATCGAGCGGGCCGACCTGGTCGTCGACGGCATCGTCGGGATCGGCGGCAAGGGCGGGCTGCGGCCGGAGGCGGTGCCGCTCGCCGAGGCGGCGGAGCGGGCGCGGGCCGCCGTGGTCGCCGTGGACCTGCCGAGCGGGGTGGACGCGGACACGGGGCAGGTGCGGGGGGCGGCCGTGCGGGCCGACCTGACCGTGACGTTCGGGACGCACAAGCCGGGGCTGCTGATCGACCCGGCGCGGGAGCACGCCGGGTCGGTGCGGCTCGTCGACATCGGGCTGGAACTGGACGGGACGCCGGCGCTGGAGGCGGTGCAGCACGCGGACGTGGCGCGGCTGCTGCCGGTGCCGGGGGCGGAGAGCGACAAGTACCGGCGGGGGGTGGTCGGCATCGCCGCCGGGTCGGCCCGCTATCCCGGCGCCGCGGTGCTCGCGGTGTCGGGCGCGCTGCGGGGCGGGGCGGGTGCGGTGCGGTACGTCGGCCCGGCCGGGGACGCGGTGATCGCCCGGTTCCCCGAGACGCTCGTGTCCGACCGGGGACCGGAACGGGCGGGGCGGGTCCAGGCCTGGGTGGTCGGACCGGGGGCCGGTGACGACGCCGGGACGGTGGCGGAGGTGGTCGCGGCGGACGTGCCGGTGCTGATCGACGCGGACGGGCTGCGGCTGGCGGACGCCGGGGCGGTACGGGCCCGGACGGCGCCGACGCTGATGACGCCGCACGCCGGGGAGGCGGCGGCGCTGCTCGGGGTGAGCCGCGAGGAGGTCGAGGGTGCGCGGCTGGCGGCGGTGCGGGAACTGGCGGGGCGGTACGGGGCGACGGTGCTGCTGAAGGGGTCGACGACCTTGGTCGCGGGGGCGGGCGGGGGGCCCGTGCGGGTCAACGGGACGGGGACGCCCTGGCTGGCCACGGCCGGCAGCGGCGACGTGCTGTCCGGGCTGGCGGGGTCCTTGCTGGCGGCGGGGCTGTCGGCGGTGGACGCGGGGAGCGCGGGGGCGTATCTGCACGGGCTGGCGGGGAGGCTCGCGGCGACGGGGGCGCCGACGGGGGCGCACGACGTGGCGGCGGCGATTCCTCGGGCTTGGCGGGATGTGCGGGATGCGCGGGATGCGCGGGGTGCATGGGGTGCGTGAGGTGCCCGGGATGGGCGGGGCGGTTGGCGGGGTGCAAGGGTGCCCGGAGTGCTCGGGGTGCGGGGTGTTTGCGGGGGTGCAGGGGTGCGCCGGAGCGGTCGGGGTGCGGGGTGTTTGCGGGGTGCAGGGGTGCGCCGGAGCGGTCGGGGTGCGGGGTGTTTGCGGGGTGCAGGGGTGCGCCGGAGTGCTCGGGGTGCGGGGTGTTTGCGGGGTGCAGGGGTGCGCCGGAGCGGTCGGGGTGCAGGGTGTTCGCGGGGGTGCACGGGTGCCCGGAGGTCGGGGTGCATGGGGTGCGTGAGGTGCACCGGGTGTGCGGTTCGCGGGATGCGCCGGGTGCACAGGGGCCCGGAGCGCTCGGGATGCGCCGGGTGCACGGGGTGCCCGGAGCACTCGGGGTGTGCGGGCTGTAGGGGGTGTGCGGGGTGTGGGGTGCGCGGAGCGCGTGGGATGCACGGGTGTGCGGGGTGTGCGGAACGTGCGGCATGTACGTGGGTGACGTGCAGGCCGGTCACGGGGCACGGGGGCACGAGGCCACGGGGACGGCGGGGCCGCAGGGCCCACGGTGCCACGGGGAACGTGGTGCCGGTGCCGGTGCCCGTGCCCGTGCCCGTGCCGGTGCCCGTGCCCGTGCCCCTGCCCGTGGCAGGGCGCGCGGTGTCGGTGCCGGCGCCGGTGGTGTACGCCTCCGCCCGGCCGCCGGTGTTGTACGCCTCCGCCGGCCGCCGGTGTTGTACGCCTCCGCCGGCCGCCGGTGTTGTACGCCTCCGCCGGCCGCCGGTGGTGTACACCCCCTCCGGCCGCCGGTGGAGCACGCCCCCGCCCGGCCGCCGGTGGTGTACGCCCCCGCCCGGCCGCCGGCGGCGTACGCCCCCGCCGGAGACATCCCCGGCCGCCCTGTCCGACCCCTCTGAGACACTGGCCCCACGATGAGTGAGACAACCGCCCGCCGGGGCGCCGCCCTGCGGGCCCGGGCCGAGATCGATCTGGACGCCCTGCGGGGCAACGTGCGCACCCTGCGCGCACTGCTCGCGCCGGGCGCGGAGCTGATGGCCGTGGTGAAGGCCGACGCCTACGGCCACGGCGCGATCCCGTGCGCCCGCGCGGCGGTCGAGGCAGGCGCCACCTGGCTCGGTACCGCCACCCCGCAGGAGGCCCTCGCGCTGCGCGCCGACGCCGGGCTGCCGGACGACCTCCGGATCATGTGCTGGCTCTGGACGCCCGGAGGGCCCTGGCAGGAGGCGGTCGAGGCCGGTCTCGACGTCTCCGTCAGCGGCATGTGGGCCCTGCGCGAGGTCGAGGACGCCGCCCGGCGCGCCGGGCGTCCGGCGCGGGTGCAGCTCAAGGCCGACACCGGGCTCGGCCGCAGCGGCTGCCAGCCGGGCCCCGACTGGCACGAGCTGGTCGGCGCCGCCCTGCGCGCCGAGGACGCGGGGCTGCTCCGCGTCACCGGACTCTGGTCCCACTTCGCCTGCGCCGACGAGCCCGGCCACCCCTCCATCGCCGCCCAGCTCACCGTCTTCCGGGAGATGACGGCGTACGCCGAGGAGAGCGGCGTGCGCCCCGACGTACGGCACATCGCCAACTCCCCGGCCACCCTCACCCTCCCCGAGGCCCACTTCGACCTCGTACGCACCGGCATCGCGCTCTACGGCCTCTCGCCCAGCCCCGAGCTGGGCACCCCCGCCGACCACGGACTGCGTCCGGTGATGACGCTGTCCGCCTCCCTCGCCCTGGTCAAGGACGTCCCCGGCGGCCACGGCGTCAGCTACGGGCACCACTACACGACCGCCGGCGAGACCACCCTCGGCCTCGTCCCCCTCGGCTACGCGGACGGCATCCCGCGGCACGCCTCCGCCACCGGCCCGGTCCTGGTCGACGGCAAGTGGCGTACGGTGGCGGGCCGGATCGCGATGGACCAGTTCGTGGTCGACCTCGGCGGCGACCGGCCGGCGGCCGGTGCCGAGGCGGTGCTGTTCGGACCGGGCGACCGGGGCGAGCCCACCGCCGAGGACTGGGCGCAGGCCGCGGGCACCATCGGGTACGAGATCGTCACCCGGATCGGGGCCCGGGTGCCGCGCGTCCATGTGCGTGAGTGACGTGCGTGATCGTGCGTGAGTGACCCGGTGGCGAGGAGGAGCGGTACGTGAGCGAGAGCAGCGGGGAGACCGTCGCCGCGGCGGCCGTCGCCGAGGTCGCCGAGGCCGCCGTCGAGGTCGCCGCCGGCGGCTGGCGCCGGGCGACCGGCATAGCGGGCGTCGCGATAGGCGTGGTCGCGGCGGGCGCCGCGGCCGGCGTCGCGATAGAGCGGCTCACCGTCGGCCGCGGCATGCGCCGGCGGGCCCGCCTCGCCCTCGACTCGACGGGCCCCTACGGCGCGCTGCGCGGCATACCCGGCCAGGTGTACGCCGACGACGGCACCGAGCTGTACTACGAGATCGACGACGTCGAACCGGAGGACGGGACCGCGCCGCGCCGCCGCCGGCTCTTCGGCCGCAAGGCCCCCGTCCCCGTGACCGTCGTCTTCTGCCACGGCTACTGCCTCAGCCAGGACTCCTGGCACTTCCAGCGCGCCGCCCTGCGCGGCGTCGTCCGGTCCGTCTACTGGGACCAGCGCAGCCACGGCCGGTCCGGGCGGGGCGTGTCCCAGGTCCGGGACGGCGAGCCGGTCAGCATCGAGGACCTGGGCCGCGACCTGAAGGCGGTCATCGACGCCACCGTCCCCGAGGGACCGATCGTGCTGGTCGGGCACTCGATGGGCGGGATGACCGTGATGGCCCTGGCCGACGAGTTCCCCGAGCTGATCCGCGAGCGCGTCGTCGGCGTCGCGCTGGTCGGCACCTCGTCGGGGCGGCTCGGCGAGGTCAACTTCGGACTCCCCGTGGCCGGCGTGAACGCCGTGCGGCGGATACTGCCGGGCGTGCTGAAGGCGCTGGGGCAGCGGGCCGAACTGGTGGAGCGGGGACGCCGGGCGACCGCGGACCTGTTCGCCGGGATCATCAAGCGGTACTCCTTCGCGGCCCGGGACGTCGATCCGGCCGTCGCCCGGTTCGCCGAGCGCATGATCGAGTGCACGCCGATCGACGTCGTCGCCGAGTACTACCCGGCCTTCGACGACCACGACAAGACGGCGGCCCTCGTCCGCTTCCAGGACATACCCGTCCTGGTGCTGGCCGGCGTGCGGGACCTGGTGACGCCCAGCGAGCACAGCGAGGCCATCGCCGGCGAGTTGCCGGACGCGGAACTGGTCCTCGTACCGGACGCCGGGCACCTGGTGATGCTGGAGCACCCGGAGGTGGTCACCGACCGCCTCGCCGACCTGCTCGTCCGCGTCGGCGCCGTCCCCTCAGGGGCTACCGTGGGTGGCTATGGAAGCACCAGCAGCCCCGCAGGGCCCGGACAGCCCGGCTGAGCAGACCCCTGCCGCAGAGATCACCGTCACCTCCCCCGAGCAGATGCGCGAGCTGGGCCGCCGCCTGGCCAAGCTGCTGCGCCCCGGCGACCTCGTGATGCTCAGCGGCGAGCTGGGCGCCGGCAAGACCACACTGACCCGGGGACTCGGCGAGGGCCTCGGCGTGCGCGGCGCCGTCACCTCCCCGACGTTCGTCATCGCCCGCGTCCACCCCTCCCTCGGCGACGGCCCGCCGCTGGTCCACGTCGACGCCTACCGGCTGTCCGGCGGCCTGGACGAGATGGAGGACCTCGACCTGGACGTCTCGCTGCCGGACTCCGTGATCGTCGTGGAGTGGGGCGAGGGCAAGGTCGAGGAGCTGACTGACGACCGGCTCCAGCTCGTCATCCACCGTGCCGTCGGCGACACCACCGACGAGGTGCGGCACGTCACGCTGACCGGGATCGGCGCGCGCTGGGCATCGGCCGACCTGACGGTCCTGACCGCCTGAGCCGACCAGACCTCCCCCCCGGCTCGCCCCCCCCCGGCTAGCCGCCGGCTCCTCCCCTGCTTCCCGATACTTCCCGACAACACGTCGGGAACATATTGCGTTCCGCGTGCTGCCCGTGGTCACATGGTATCCAGCACGTGGTTAGGCATGCCTAACCACGCCCGCCCCCGAGCGTCAGGAGGCGACCATGTCGGCTTCGCAGACCCAGCCGGTCCAGGTGCCCATGCGCGAGCTGCTGGCCGCCTGCGCCGCGGCCCGGACCATCTCCACACCGCCGCGCGCACCCGAGCCCGAGCCCCGGCGGCAGCCCGCGCCACAACACCGCGACGCCGCCTGAGCCGGGCCGCCGCGCGGCACTCAGCGGACGACGACGACCTTCTGTCCGATCGTCGCGAAGTCCCACATGGCGTCGCCGTCCGCGCGTGTCTCCCGGATGCCGCCCGTCTTCGCGCCCGGCGCGGCCTTCTCCGTCGAGCCGTCCACCGCCGCGCTGAACCCGATGACCACCCCGTCGACGCTGGTGAAGCGCACGACGTGCTCGACCGGGACGCCGTCGGAGCCGGTGACGCGCTTGGAGCGGGAGGTGACCGCGTAGGTGCCCGGCGCCGGGTCCACCGTGCTGGGCGTGACCCGGAAGGTGCGCTGGACCCGGTCGCCCGCGCCGACCAGCCAGACCCGGTCGTCGTCCACCGAGTACACCACTCGTTCACCCGTTCCGGACCTCCTCGGCAGGGCCTCGGGGTGCCGCTTGTCGCGCGGTGCCCCGGAAGCCCCGGAAGCCCCAGGGGCTCCGGAGACGCCGGGGGAGGGGGAGGCGCTCGCGCGCGGCCCGCCCAGTTCGGCCGGGACGGTCGCCGACGCCTGGTAGGCGAGGAAACCGATCACGGCCAGGGCCGCCGCGGTGAGCCCGGTGACCATCACGGAGCTGCTGCTTGGCACTGACGACCACCTCGGCGTCGTACGGGACGCGGCGGACGCCGTCCCGCGCCGCGCCGTCACTGATTCCGTAGCGACGGTAGCAGTCCGTGACCTCCCGACCGGCCCGGCCGACACGGCTGTCCGGGCCGCCGTAGGCTGTCCGTGTGCTCTTGCTCGCTCTGGATACCGCCACCCCAGCCGTCACCGTCGCGCTGCACGACGGCACGGACGTCATCGCCTCCGCCGGCCAGGTGGACGCGCGCCGCCACGGTGAGCTGCTGCTGCCCGCCGTCGACCGGATGCTCGCCGAGACCGGGCTGCGGCTCGACGCGGTCACCGGCGTCGTCGCCGGCACCGGCCCCGGGCCGTACACGGGGCTGCGCGTCGGCCTGATGACCGCCGACACCCTCGGGCTCGCGCTCGGCGTGCCCGTGCACGGAGTGTGCACGCTGGACGGCCTCGCCTACGCCGCCGACCTGGAGGGCCCCTTCGTGGTGGCGACCGACGCCCGCCGCAAAGAGGTCTACTGGGCCCGCTACGCCGACTCCCGCACCCGGCTCACCGACCCGGCCGTGGACCGCCCCGCCGACATCGCGGAGGAGGTCGCGGGCCTCCCGGCGGTCGGCGCGGGCGCGCTGCTGTACCCGGACACCTTCCCCCAGGCCCACGAGCCCGAGCACGTCTCCGCCGCCGCCCTCGCCCGCCTGGCCGCCGAGCGGCTCGCGGCCGGCGAGGAACTGCCCCCGCCCCGGCCGCTCTACCTGCGCCGCCCCGACGCCCAGGTCCCCAAGAACTACAAGGTGGTCACCCCCAAGTGACCGCCCCAGTGAGCCCGACCGCCGCACTGCGCGAGATGCGCTGGTGGGACATCGACCCGGTGCTGCTCCTGGAACGGGAGCTGTTCCCCGAGGACGCCTGGTCCCGGGGCATGTTCTGGTCCGAACTGGCACACGCCCGGGGCCCGGCGGCGACCCGCCGCTACGTCGTCGCCGAGGAACCCGCCGACGGCCGGATCGTCGGCTACGCGGGACTCGTCGCCTCCTCCAGCGACCAGGCCGACGTCCAGACCATCGCCGTGGCCCGCGACCAGTGGGGCACCGGCCTCGGCTCCCGGCTGCTGACCGAACTGCTCCGCGCGGCTACCGCCTTCGAGTGCGCCGAGGTGATGCTGGAGTGCCGCGTCGACAACGTCCGGGCGCAGCGACTCTACGAGCGCTTCGGCTTCGCGCCCATCGGCGTCCGGCGCGGCTACTACCAGCCGGGCAACGTGGACGCCCTGGTGATGCGCCTCACCGACCCGGCGAACTCCGTACCCGATCCCGTACAAGGAACCGAGACCCATGGCTGACGAACCCCTGGTACTGGGGATCGAGACCTCCTGCGACGAGACCGGTGTCGGTGTCGTGCGCGGCACCACCCTGCTGGCCGACGCCGTCGCCTCCAGCGTCGACGAGCACGCCCGCTTCGGCGGCGTCGTCCCGGAGGTCGCGAGCCGCGCCCACCTGGAGGCGATGGTCCCCACCATCCAGCGCGCCCTGAAGGACGCCGGGGTCGGCGCCCGCGACCTCGACGGCATCGCCGTCACCGCCGGTCCCGGCCTCGCCGGCGCCCTGCTGGTCGGCGTCTCGGCGGCGAAGGCGTACGCCTACGCGCTGGGCAAGCCGCTCTACGGCGTCAACCACCTCGCCTCGCACATCTGCGTCGACCAGCTGGAACACGGCCCGCTGCCCGAGCCGACGATGGCCCTGCTGGTCTCCGGCGGACACTCCTCGCTGCTGCTCTCCTCCGACATCACCTCCGACGTGCGGCCGATGGGCGCGACCATCGACGACGCGGCCGGCGAGGCGTTCGACAAGATCGCCCGGGTACTGAACCTCGGCTTCCCCGGCGGCCCGGTCATCGACCGCTACGCCCGCGAGGGCGACCCGTCCGCGATCGCGTTCCCGCGCGGTCTGACCGGGCCGCGCGACCCGGCGTACGACTTCTCCTTCTCGGGGCTGAAGACGGCCGTGGCCCGCTGGATCGAGGCGAAGCGGGCGGCGGGGGAGGAGGTGCCGGTGCGCGATGTGGCGGCCTCCTTCCAGGAGGCGGTCGTCGACGTGCTGACCCGCAAGGCCGTGCGGGCCTGCAAGGACGAGGGCGTCGACCACCTGATGATCGGCGGCGGCGTCGCCGCCAACTCCCGGCTGCGGGCGCTGGCCCAGGAGCGCTGCGAGGCGGCCGGCATCCGGCTGCGGGTGCCGCGCCCCAAGCTGTGCACGGACAACGGGGCGATGGTGGCCGCGCTCGGCGCCGAGATGGTCGCCCGCAACCGGGCCGCCTCCGACTGGGACCTGTCGGCGGACTCCTCCCTCCCGGTCACCGACCCGCACGTGCCCGGCCACTCCCACGACCATGTGCACGAGATCGGCGAGGAGAACCTGTACTCATGACCGTCGCCGTGATGTGGGAGGCGCGGGCCGTCCCCGGCCGGGGCGAGGAGCTGCTGGCCTGGGCCCGCGCCCAGGAGCTGCCCGCCGCCCCGCTGCGCCGCGAGACGTTCCGCGCCCCGCAGGACCGCGTCCTCGTCATCACCTGGTGGGACGCGGAGTACGGCGCCGGCCTGCCGGAACTCCCGGAGCCGGCCGAGGACCTGGTCACCCGGGCGGTGCACCGCTGGCGGTTCGAGTCGGTCGCGGAGGACTGACCGGCGTGCAGGAGTGATCCGACGGGTCCCGGCCCTCGCGGCCCTTCCACAGCCGGACCCCGCGCCGGCGTCGGCCCCCTGCGGCGCCCGGCCCACGACCCACGGCCCACGGCCCACGGACCACGGCCCACGGCCCACGGTCCACGGCCCACGGCCCACGGACCGCCGGAGGTTCCGGCGCCGGGCTCACTCCGTGGCCGACACCTCCGTCTCGCAGCGCAGCCGCCGGTCGGAGCCGACCTTCCGTGCGGGTCCCGTGAGGGTGAGCCGGGCCGTGTGCCGTACGTCCGCGCTGGACGCTCCCAGGCGTAGGTCCAGCGCGCCCGGTTCGACCACCCTTCGCCCGGAACGGTCGGTGAAGGAGGAAAGATCCGCATGGAACCGGAACGTCACCCGCCGGGCCTCGCCCGGGGCCAGTTCCAGGCGCCGGTAGCCGATCAGACGGACGTCGGGGCGGGTCACCCGGGCCACCGGGTCGTGCAGGTAGAGCTGCACCACCTCGGCGCCCGCCCGGTCGCCGGTGTTGCGGACGGTCACGGACACGTCGTACGAGCCGTCCGTGCCGATCACGGCGGGCGGCCCGGTGAAGTCCTCCCACGCGAACGCCGTGTACGAGCGCCCGTGTCCGAAGGGGTACAGCGGCGTCGGGTCCAGGTTGCTGACCTCGCCGGCCAGGCCCAGCGGGGGCTGGAGGTAGGTCCACGGCTGGCCGCCGGGCAGCCGCGGCACGCTCACCGGGAGGCGGCCCGACGGGTTGACGCGCCCGGACAGCACGCCCGCCACCGCCGGGCCGCCCTCCTCCCCGGGGAAGAACGCCTGGACCACCGCGCCCAGCCGCCCGTGCCAGCGGCCCAGCGCGTACGGCCGCCCGGTGAGGAGCACCAGGACCACCGGGACGCCGGTGGCGACCAGCGCGTCGAGCAGCTCGCCCTGCACGCCCGGCAGCCGCAGGTCGCTCGCGTCGCAGCCCTCGCCCGAGGTGCCCCGGCCGAACAGGCCCGCCCGGTCGCCCAGTACGGCCACGCACACGTCGGCCTCGGTGGCCCGCGCCACCGCCTCCGCGATGCCGGCGGTGTCCGGCTCCGAGGTGTCGCAGCCCTCGGCGAAGGTCACCTTGGCGTCCGGGAGTTCGGACCGCAGGGACTCCAGGACGGTCGGGATGTCGATGCCGGCCGGGGTGCCGGGGTGGCTGGGCAGGACGTGGGACGGGAAGGAGTAGCAGCCGAGCATCGCCAGCGCGTCGTCGGCCCGGGGGCCGACCACCGCGATCCGGGTGTCGGGGGCCAGCGGCAGCAGGCCGCCGGGGTTGTCGAGGAGGACGACCGACTCCTCGGCCAGGCGGCGGGCGAGGGCCCGGTTGGCGGGGGAGTCCAGGTCGACGGGGCCGTCGCCGGCGGGCGGCGCGGGCGTCCAGTCCTCGTCCAGCAGGCCCAGTTCGCACTTCTGGAGCAGGACGCGCCGCGCCGACTGTTCGATCAGCGCCTCGGGGACCTCGCCCGCCCGGACCGCTTCGAGCAGCGGGGTGCCGTAGCACTTGACCGTCGGCAGCTCCACGTCGATGCCGGCCGCGAGGGCGAGGTGGGCCGCCTCGGCGGGGCTCCCGGCGACGCGGTGCAGGGACTGGAGGAAGTTGACGCCGAAGTAGTCGGCGACCACCGTGCCGGTGAAGCCCCACTCCTCGCGCAGCAGGCCGGTCAGCAGCGCCGGGTCGGCCGAGGCGGGCACCCCGTCGGTCTCGGTGTACGCCGCCATCACCGACCGGGCGCCGCCCTCGCGCAGGGCCAGCTCGAACGGGGGCAGAGTCACGTCCGCCAGCTCCCGCACCCCGGCCCGCACCGGCGCGAGGTTGCGCGCCCCCGCCGACGCGGCGTACCCGGCGAAGTGCTTGAGCGTGGCGACGATCCCGGCCGACTCCAGCCCCCGCACATAGGCGGCGCCGACCGTGCCGACCAGGTACGGGTCCTCGCCGATGGTCTCCTCCACTCGGCCCCAGCGCGGATCGCGTACGACGTCCAGGACCGGGGCGAGGCCCTGGTGGACGCCGACCGAGCGCAGGTCGCGGCCGATGTGCTGGGCCATCTCCTCGACGAGGTCGGGGTCGAAGGACGCGCCCCAGGCCAGCGGCACCGGGTAGGCGGTGGCCCGCCAGGCGGTGAAGCCGGCCAGGCACTCCTCGTGGGCGAGCGCCGGGATGCCGAAGCGGCCGGCCGCCATGATGCGCCGCTGGGCGCTCGCCAGCGACCGGGCGCCGGCGGCCGGATCGACGGGCGCGGTGCCGAAGGGGCGGGTGAGCTGCCCGAGGCCCCGGGTGATCAGCTCCTCCCAGTCGTACTCCTCGGTCATCTCGCGCTGGAGGGGGGCGACGCCCGCACCGTCCGCGGAGGCGCCCACCCACACGCCGTAGAGCTGGGCGGTCTTCTCCTCCAGGGTCATCCGGGCCAGGAGGTCGTCGACACGGACGGCGGCGGGCAGGGCGGGGTCACGCCAGGGCGCGGTGGTCATGGAACTCCTGTTCCGGGAACTCCGAGGCTCTTACGGTCGATGGACTGAAAGGATTCGAATGTTTCGATGTATCAAGCGAATGTTCCGGGAACCTATGGCCCCGCGCACTCTTCGTCAAGAGGTCCCGCAGGGATACGATCGCCGCCATGACATCCCCGCAGCCCGCTGAAACCCGGACGCGAGGGCGGTCCTCGCAGACCGCGACCCTCGCCGAGATCGCCCGCGAGGCCGGTGTGTCGGCGCCGACTGTTTCGAAGGTCCTCAACGGCCGTGCCGACGTCGCCCCGGCCACCCGTGCCCGGGTGGAGGAGCTGCTGCGCGCCCACGGCTACCGGCGCCGCCGCGCCGAGGCCACCCGCTCGCCCCTGATCGACCTGGTCTTCCACGAACTGGAGAGCGCCTGGGCGATGGAGGTCATCCGGGGCGTGGAGAACGTCGCCCGCGACACCGGCCTCAGCGTCGTGCTGTCGGAGAGCGCGGGCCGGCTCACCCCGGGCCGGACCTGGGCCGACCAGGTCGCCGCCCGCCGCCCGCACGGGGTGGTCCTCGTCCTGTCCGGCCTCGACGAGTCCCAGCGCGCGCTGCTGACCAGCCGTTCCATCCCGTTCGTGGTGATGGACCCGGCCGGCGACCCGGGCGCCGACGTGCCCTCCATCGGCGCCACCAACTGGCAGGGCGGGCTAGCCGCCACCCGGCACCTGGTCGAGCTGGGCCACACCCGCATCGGCGCGATCAGCGGACCCACCCGGATGATGTGCAGCCGCGCCCGCATCGACGGCTACCGGGCCGCGCTGGACACCGCGGGGCTGCCCGCGGACCCCGCCCTGATCCGCACCGGCGACTTCCACCACGAGACCGGCTACCGCCAGGGCCTGGAACTGCTGCGCCGCCCCGACCGGCCCACC
The DNA here is from genome assembly GCF_055562815.1 of Streptomyces sp. NPDC016677. Lineage (NCBI taxonomy): Bacteria > Bacillati > Actinomycetota > Actinomycetes > Kitasatosporales > Streptomycetaceae > Streptomyces > Streptomyces sp. NPDC016677. Next base: position 55,107 of record NZ_JBVHEO010000003.1, read on the forward strand.
GCGGTCTTCGCCGGCAACGACCTCCAGGCGCTCGGCCTGTACGAGGCCGCCCGCGAACTGGGCCTGCGCGTCCCGGAGGACCTGAGCGTGGTCGGCTTCGACGACCTGCCGGTGGCCCGCTGGGTGGGGCCGCCGCTGACGACGGTGCGGCAGCCCCTGACGGAGATGGCCGAGGCCGCCGTCCGGCTGGTGCTCGACCTCGGCCGCGAGGGCGGCTCCGCGGCGGCGACCCGGGTGGAGCTGGCGACCAGCCTGGTGGTGCGCAGCAGTACGGCGCCGCCGACGGCGTAGCCCCGCGCCGGTCGGTCACGGGCCCGAAACTTTCGACTCCCCCGGAAGTCTGAGAATTTCCGCAGAAATGGCCCCCGTGTGTCGCCGCCCGCAACAATTCGGACGTACGTTCTTCCCGGGCGGGCACCCGGTGACGGCACCGTGGGGCGTGGGCAGGGGCGACAGAGCCGACAGGGGCGGACGCATGGGCGGGCGGGCAAGAGGGCTGAAGGTCGCCGGCCTCACGATGGCGGGCCTCCTGCTGCTGGGCGTCGCAGCGGCCGGCTGGGTCTACTGGCACCTCAACGACAACATCACCGGCGTCGACATCAACAGCGCGCTCGGCGACGACCGTCCCGCCCGTGCCACCCCGGAGCCGTCCGCGTCGGCGTCCGTGTCCGCGCGGGCCACCGGCCCCCTCAACATCCTGGTCCTGGGCTCGGACTCGCGCAGCGGCGAGGAGAACGAGGAACTGGGCGGCGGCGACAGCGAGGGCGCCCGCTCCGACACGGCGATGGTCGTCCACCTCGACGCCGGCCGGACCGGCGCCACCGTGGTCAGCATCCCGCGCGACACCCTCGTCACCCGCCCGTCCTGCCCGCTGGCGGACGGCACCTCGACGCGGGAGGCGTACCAGGTCATGTTCAACACCGCCTACGCGGTGGGCGGTCCGGTGTGCGCGGTGAAGACGGTCGAGTCCATGACGGACGTCCGTATGGACCACTACATCGAGATCGACTTCTCCGGTTTCGCCAAGCTGGTGGACGCGCTCGGCGGGGTCACCGTCACCACCGACGAGGACATAGACGACGAGAAGAGCCACCTGACGCTCGACGCGGGCACCCACCACCTCGACGGCACCCAGGCCCTGGGGCTGGCCCGCACCCGGTACGGCATATCCGGCGGCAGCGACCTCGCCCGCATCGAACTCCAGCAGAAGCTGGTCAAGGCGCTGCTGAAGCAGATCTCCGGCACCGACCTGCTCACCGACCCCGCCCGGCTCTACTCCGTCGCCGACGCCGTCACCGGCAGCCTCACCACCGACACCGGCCTGGACTCCCTGGGCGAGCTGACGAGCCTCGGCCAGAGCCTGGGGAGCCTCGCGGAGGACGAGGTGAAGACGGTGACGATGCCGGTCGTGCAGGCCCCTTCCGACGTCAATCGGGTGGTCGCCGACGAGCCGGACGCGAGCGCGCTGTGGGAGTCGCTGCGCTGACCGCGCGAAGCCGACCGCGACCGCCACCGCCACCGCGCGAAGCCGACCGCCACCGCCGCCGCGACCGCGACCGCGCCCGCGCGAAGCCGACCGCGCGAAAAAAAACTCCGCGGCCGTGTCGATCCGGCCGCCTCCCGATCGACGTACGGGTGAGAGGCCGGGACGGACCCCGGCCGCCGACCCCGAGGAGTCACCATGCCCCGCTTCCTGTCGCTGATCCGCGTCGACGAGGTCAACGCCCCCGCCGACGGTCCCAGCCCCGAACTGATGGAACGCATGGGGAAGCTGATGGAGGAGATGACGAAGGCCGGCGTCCACCTCGACGACGGCGGCCTCGCTCCCACCGCCCAGGGCGCCCGCGTCCACTACACGGGCGGACGGCTCTCCGTCACCGACGGCCCGTTCACCGAGACCAAGGAGGTCATCGGCGGGTACGCGATGCTCCAGGCCAAGGACCAGGCCGAGGCCGTCGAGTGGGTCAAGCGCTTCCTGAAGACCCACGAGGAGTACTGGACGATCACCTGCGAGGTGCGGGAGATCATGGGCGGCTGACGCCCGCGGTTGGTCCGGGGCGGCCCACGGTGTTGCATGGGGGCTGTGGAACCACAGCCCACCGCGACAGCCGGGGACGCCCGGACCGCCCGGACCGTTCATACCGCCCAGTCCGCCCAGTCCGCCCAGTCCGCCGAGTCCGCCGAGTCCGCCCAGTCCGTCCTGGAGACCGTCTTCCGCCTGGAGTCCCCGCGCGTCGTCGCCGGCGTCGCCCGCGTCGTCCGCGACCTCGGCATCGCCGAGGAACTCACCCAGGACGCCCTGGTCGCCGCCCTGGAGCGGTGGCCCCGCGACGGCGTCCCCGACAACCCGGGCGCCTGGCTCATGACCACCGCCCGCCGCCGCGCCGTCGACCTGGTGCGCCGCCGGGAGAACTACGCCCGCAAGCTCGCCGAGATCGGCCGGACCCTCGACGACACGGCCCCGCCCGAGGAGCCCGCCGACCCGGATGACATCGACGACGACCTGCTCCGCCTGGTCTTCACCACCTGCCACCCGGTGCTCTCCGCAGAGGCCCGCACCGCCCTCACCCTGCGCCTGCTCGGCGGCCTCACCACCGCCGAGATCGCCCGCGCGTTCCTGGTCCCCGAGCCGACGGTGGCCCAGCGCGTCGTCCGCGCCAAACGCACCCTGGCCACCCGGAACGTCGCCTTCGAGGTGCCGTACGGCCCCGACCGCGAGGCCCGCCTCGGCTCCGTCCTCGACGTCATCTACCTGATCTTCAACGAGGGATACGCGGCCACCGCCGGGGACGACTGGCTCCGCCCCGCGCTCTGCGAGGACGCCCTGCGCCTCGCCCGCCTGCTCTCCGTCCTGATGCCCGAGGAACCGGAGGTGCACGGCCTCACCGCCCTGCTGGAGTTCCAGTCCTCCCGCGCCGCCGCCCGCACCGGCCCCGACGGCGCCCCGGTCCTCCTCAAGGACCAGAACCGCGGCCGCTGGAACCGCCTGCTCATCACCCGCGGCCTCACCGCCCTCGCCCAGGCCGACGCCGCCTCCCCGGGCCCGTACGTCCTCCAGGCCGCGATCGCCGCCTGCCACGCCCAGGCGTACACGTACGAGGAGACCGACTGGCCCCGCATCGCGGCCCTCTACGCCCTGCTCGCCGCCCGCGCCCCGTCCCCGGTCGTGGAGCTGAACCGCGCGGTCGCCGTCTCGATGGCCGAGGGCCCGGCCCCCGCCCTGGAGATCGTCGACGCCCTGGCCGCCGAACCGGCCCTGCGCGCCTACCACTTGCTCCCCAGCGTCCGCGGCGACCTCCTCCACCGCCTGGGCCGTACGGCGGAGGCCCGCGCCGAGTTCGAACGGGCGGCGTCCCTGACCGGCAACGCCCGCGAACGCGAGCTGCTCACCCGGCGTGCGGAGGAGTGCGGTCCGCCCCGCTCCCGCGACTGAACCGGCCTCTTCACCCGCCCGCGACCCACTGTTCACCCAATGATCGACTCGAACACGTGTCCCGAGCGTCCCGCCCGCCCCTACACTGACGCCGCCGCTGTGGAACGGCTGTGAGGTCGACGGGAGAACGCACCGACCCGGCCCCGCGCGGCACTTCTCCGTGACATCGGCACCGGCGTCGACAGCGACGCCGACATCGATGTCCTCCGATCCGTGGGGGGTCGACAACTTGAGACTGTTCACGCGCCGCCGTGCCGCGGCGCTCGCCACCTCGGCGGTACTCGCCGCCGTGGGCACCCTGGCCACCGTGCCCGGCGCCGTCGCCGACGACGCCGGACCCTGGCCGGGTACCGAGGGCAGGATCCTCACCAGTGGGGGAGGGCTGATCGACCCGGCGACCGGGCGGGTCGCCCAGATCCCCGGCGTCGGCGGCACCGACGCCGCCTGGGCGCCGGACGGCAGCCGGCTGATCACCTCCGCCGGCCAGATCACCAGCTACCGGCCGAGCGGCTCCACGCCCATCACCCTGCCCTGGGCGGAGGGCGTCCGCTCCAGCGCCGCCTACGAGGATCTGGCCTACTGGTGGGGCGGGCGCTACGTCGTCTTCTCCACCGGCGGCCAGCTCGTCTACGGCCCGTCCGACGGCTCGTGGGCGCCCGTCCCGCTGCTGACGGACGCCCAGGAGCCGTCCACCGTCTGCGACACCGACCCGGCGGTGAACCCGTCCGGCCAGGTCGCCTTCACTCGCAGCACCGGCTACGGCTGCTACGACAACGCCGGCGTGTACGTCTTCGACGGCGACGCCGGCACGATCAAGCGCGTCCTGACCGACGCCGCGCAGCCCGCCTGGTCGCCGGACGGCACCCGGCTCGCCTTCGTCCGCGCGGACGCCGACGGCAACCCGCAGGTCTTCACGGCGAACGCCGACGGCAGCGCGGTCACGCAGCTCACCAGCGGCCCGCGCTGGTACGCCAACCCGTCCTGGTCGCCCACCGGCGAGCGGATCGTCTTCGACGCCCACACCACCGGGAACAGCGCCGACGTGCACACCGTCGAGTACGCCGACCTCGCCACCGGCGAGCTGACCGCCGTCACCGACGCCACCCAGAGCGCGTACGTCGACAGCCCGAGCTGGCAGCCGCTGCGTCAGAACAGCACCGCCCGGGTCTGGGGCGCCGACGCCTACGCCACCGGCATCGCCTCCTCCCGCTGGACCTTCGACGACATCGGCGGCGACGTGCCGGGGCTGCTGGACGCCAAGGCGGCCGTCCTGGTCCAGCAGGACAGCCCGGAGTACGCGCTGACCGCCGCCACCCTGGCCGGCAAGAAGCAGGCGCCGGTCCTGATGACCCCGAAGACGGGGCTGTCGACGGCGGTGAAGAACGAGCTGAAGCGGACGCTGAAGCCCGGCGCCGACGTGTGGATGATCGGCGGCACCTCGGTACTGAGTTCCTCGGCCGCCGCCCAGCTGCGCACCCTCGGCTACGTCCCCAAGCGGATCTCCGCCGCGGACCGGTACGCCACCTCCGTCTCGGTGGCCAAGGTGGTCACCACCGCCCCGAAGTACGTCTTCCTCGCCGACGGCACCGACTACCAGGGCGCCCTCGCCGCAGCGGCCGCGGCAGGCGCCGACGGCACCGGCAGCGCCGGCGGCCTGGTGCTGACCAGTGGCAACAAGCTCAGCACCGGGGTGCGGTCCTACCTCAACAGCCTGAACCCCGACAAGACCATGATCATCACGGTCGGGTCGGCGGCGAAGTACGCGCTGACCCACTCCACCTTCTCCAAGTGGCCGTCGACGTACTCGTACTATCCGATCACGGGCTCCACCGACGCCGCGCTGTCGGTGGCCGTCGCCAAGTTCTGGTGGACCGCGCCCAGCCAGGTCGGCCTCGCCTACGCGGGCAACTGGCGCGACGGTGTCTCGGCGGGCTCGGCCATGAACGTCTTCGGCCCGCTGCTGTGGACCTCCCGCCCCGCGCTGTCCGCCGAGACCAAGAGCTACCTGCTGCGCCAGTCGGCCGGCACCCAGGGGGCGATCGCCTTCGGTGACACCGCCGCGGTGACGGTGACCGCGCTGAACTCGGCGGGCTCGTCGATCAGCGCGAGCGGCACGCAGTTCACGTACCACCCGTACTACGACGGCAAGGTCCCGGCGAGCCCCGCGGCGACCGCCCGGTCGGCGATGCGGACCAACGACGGGCAGGAGATCACGGTCGCCCGCTCCGGCCCCGTCGGCTCCGACCCGCACCTGGACTCCCTCAGGACGGTCCACCGCCAGTGACCGGACCGCCGGTGACGGGGCCGTCGGAGAGCGGACCCCCGGCAGCCGGACGCGCGGGGGCGCCGACGAGCATGAACGGCGCCCCCGCCACCCGGGTCAGGAACACGGTCGCCGCGTGCGGCCCCTGCGGCTTGACCTTCCTCCGCAGCTCCTCCGGCTCGACCGCCGACCCCCGCTTCTTCACGGTCAGCGTCCCGACGCCGCGCTCCCGCAGCAGCGCCCTCAGCTTCTTGACGTTGAAGGGCAGCAGGTCGGTGATCTCGTACGCCGTGGCGTACGGCGTCGGCAGCAGCGCGTCCGCGGTGACGTACGCGATCGTCGCGTCGAGCAGCCCGCCGCCGACCTGGTCGGCCACCTCGGCGACCAGATGGGCGCGGATGACGGCGCCGTCCGGCTCGTAGAGGTACCGGCCGGGGGTGCGGACGTCCGGGTCGGGCAGCCGGCGGGAGAGCAGGGTGCGCGGGCCCGGCAGCAGCGTCGCCCGCACCGCGCCCGGCTCGGTGCCGAACCACAGCACCGCCTCCTTGACGTCCCCGCCGTCGGAGATCCACTCGGCCTCGGCGCCCTCGGGCACCGCCTCGTGCGGGATGCCGGGCGCCACCTTCAGCGCGGCGGCCCGGGACGCCGTACGGGCCGCCCGCACGGCCCACGACAGGGGCGGCGAGTAGGCCTCGGGGTCGAAGATCCGGCCCCGGCCGCCTCGCCGGGCGGGGTCGACGAAGACCGCGTCGTACCCGCCGGTCTCCACCTCCGCGACATCCCCCTCCCACACCTCGATCAGCCCGTCGAGCCCCAGCGCCTCGGCGTTGGCGCGGGCCGCGGCGGCCGTCGCCGGGTCCCGGTCCACCGCCAGCACCCTGATCCCGGCGCGGGCCAGCGCGATCGCGTCCCCGCCGATCCCGCAGCACAGGTCGGCGACGGAGGTCACGCCCAGCTCGGTGAAGCGCCGGGCGCGGTACGCGGCGACACTCGCCCGCGTCGACTGCTCGACCCCGTTGGGCGTGAAGAACATCCGCCCGGCGTCCTCGGCCCCGAACTTCGCCACCGCCCGCTGCCGCAGCCGGGCCTGGCCCAGCGCCGCCGAGACGAGGCCGGCCGGGTGGGTGCGGCGCAGCCGGGTGGCGACGGCCAGCTCCTCGGCGGGATCGGTGTCGCGCACCTGGTCGAGCAGGTCGCGGCCGGCGGGGGTGTCGAGGGCGAGGAGGGCGTCGAGGTCGTTCACCGGGCCATTGTGGGCCAGGCGGTGGACCGTTCACCTCCGGTCGCGTGTCGGGCGGGCTGACGGTCCGGCGGCTGCGAGGATCCGGCACCATGCGAGCAGTAGTACAAAATGACAAAAATCGGGTACGTCGCAGAGGGAAGGCGCGCGTCCGTGGCGGTCTCGCCGTGCTCGCCCTCGCCATGCTCGTCCCGGGCTGTGCGCTGGGCTCCTCCGACGTGCGGCCCGCCGCCGGCCAGCCCCTCCAGGCGCCCCCGGCCCGCGCGCTGGACGCCTACGCAGGCAAGCTGCGCGCCGCGCACGCCGTGGCGAAGCGCTGGGGGCTGAAGCGGGCCCCGCTGCCCGCGCCCCCGCCCCCGGCCGAGAAACCGGAGATCCCCACCCGCGACGGCTTCGAGGTCGACGACCACACCGAACGCGGCCTCCCGCCGGTCTTCACCACGGTCCCGACCAAGGAGAAGATCGTCTTCCTCACCATCGACGACGGCGGCGAGAAGGACCGCCGCTTCCTGAAGATGATGAGCGACCTCAAGGTGCCGTACACCGCCTTCCTCAGCGACTACCTGGTGAAGGACGACTACGCCTACTTCAAGAAGATGCGGGCCCGCGGCGTCACCCTGAACAACCACACCCTCACCCACCCCTACCTGCCCGGCCTCTCCTACGCCGAGCAGCGGCGCGAGATCTGCGGCATGCAGGAGGTGATCCGCGAGCAGTACGGCAAGCGCCCCTCCGTCTTCCGCCCGCCCTTCGGCAACTACAACCAGGACACGCTGGTCGCAGCCAAGAGCTGCGGCATCACACACGTCCCGCTGTGGAACGAGGAGGTCTTCGCCGACCACTGGGACTACCGCGAGTGGGACCGCGAGATCCACCCCGGCGACATCGTCCTCACCCACTTCCGCGGCACCAAGGACTGGGACGGCACCATGCGCGACATGGTCCGCCGCTTCCTGGACAAGGTCACCGCCGAGGGATACGCGGTGGCCCGCCTGGAGGACTACCTGTGAGGCGCTCGGAGGACCACCCGCGAGCCGCTTGGAGGCCCGCCTGCGAGCCGCGCGGAGGACTATCTGTGAGGCGGCTGGAGGACCACCTGTGAGGCGGCGCCGGGCGGCCGCGGCGGGAGCCGCCCTGGCCGCCGCTCTCCTCACCGCCTGCGCCACGGCCGGCGCCCCCGCCCGTCCCGGGACGGGCCCCGGGACGGGCGGGGGTCCGGCGGGCGGCCTGCCGCCCGTCGTCGACCACGTCCCGACCCGCGACCGCGTCGTCTTCCTCACCTACGACGACGGCGCCGAACGCGACCCCGGCTTCCCCGCCCTGGTCCGCGACCGGCGGCTGCCGGTCACGCTGTTCCTCACCGACAAGGTCGCCGGACCGGCGTACGGCCACTTCGCGCGGCTGCGCGCGGTCGGCGCGAGCCTGCAGAACCACACCCTCGACCACCCCGCCCTGCGCGGCCTGCCCTACGCCGGTCAGCGCGCCGAGATCTGCGGCCAGCAGCGCAAGCTGAAGTCCCGCTTCGGCGTCCGCCCCCGGCTCTTCCGCCCGCCCTACGGCCGCTACGACACGGCGACCCTGCGGGCCGCCGCCGGCTGCGGCATCACGGCGGTCGTCCTGTGGCGGGCCGCCCCGGACGCGACCGGCGCGCTGGCCTTCACCCGCGGCGAGCCCCGCCTGCGCCCCGGCGACATCATCGCCGTCGACCCGGACCGCCCGAAGGGGGCATCCCTGACGGCGCGTACGGAGCGGGTGCTGCGGGAGATCGAGAGGGAGGGGCTGAGGGTGGGGCGCCTGGAGGACTACCTGTGACGTCCCGGTGACGCCCCTCGCCGGAACGTCACGGAAACCGGCGTCCACCAGCGAATCCCCGCCGACGCGCCGCGAGGATTGGCACTCCGCTTGACCGAGTGCTAACCACAGTCATAGTCTCAGGTCTGGCACTCCCCCCAGGAGAGTGCCAACAACGCGACGGGCAGGTCCGGCACCCGCGACGACGGATCGACCTGGTCGCCACCTCAGACAGTTAACCCCGTGAGATCTCCGAAGGGGGAGGTCGGATCGTGACGACCGCCAGCTCCAAGGTTGCCATCAAGCCGCTCGAGGACCGCATCGTGGTCCAGCCGCTCGACGCCGAGCAGACCACGGCCTCGGGCCTGGTCATTCCGGACACTGCCAAGGAGAAGCCCCAGGAGGGCGTCGTCCTGGCCGTGGGCCCGGGCCGCTTCGAGGACGGCAACCGTCTTCCGCTCGACGTCTCCGTCGGCGACGTCGTGCTCTACAGCAAGTACGGCGGCACCGAGGTGAAGTACAACGGCGAGGAGTACCTCGTCCTCTCGGCCCGCGACGTCCTCGCGATCGTCGAGAAGTAGTTCACCCGAAGCACTTCGCTTCGAAGCACATTGCTTTTCAGCTGCGCCCCTGGCCCCCGCCACCACCAAGAAGCCGGGCGCCCGGGGCGCAGCGTCGTTAACCCATATTCCGGAAGAGGGCTCACGCTCCCATGGCGAAGATCCTGAAGTTCGACGAGGACGCCCGTCGCGCCCTCGAGCGCGGCGTCAACAAGCTCGCTGACACGGTGAAGGTGACGATCGGCCCCAAGGGCCGCAATGTCGTCATCGACAAGAAGTTCGGTGCCCCCACCATCACCAACGACGGTGTCACGATCGCCCGTGAGGTCGAGATCGAGGACCCGTACGAGAACCTGGGCGCCCAGCTGGTGAAGGAGGTGGCGACCAAGACCAACGACATCGCGGGTGACGGCACCACCACCGCCACGGTCCTGGCCCAGGCGCTGGTCCGTGAGGGCCTGAAGAACGTCGCCGCCGGTGCCTCCCCGGCGCTGCTGAAGAAGGGCATCGACGCGGCCGTCAAGGCGGTCTCCGACGACCTTCTCGCCACCGCCCGCCCGATCGACGAGAAGTCCGACATCGCCGCCGTCGCCGCGCTGTCCGCGCAGGACAGCCAGGTCGGCGAGCTGATCGCCGAGGCGATGGACAAGGTCGGCAAGGACGGTGTCATCACCGTCGAGGAGTCCAACACCTTCGGTCTGGAGCTGGACTTCACCGAGGGCATGGCCTTCGACAAGGGCTACCTGTCGCCGTACTTCGTCACGGACCAGGAGCGCATGGAGGCCGTCCTGGAGGACGCCTACATCCTGATCAACCAGGGCAAGATCTCCTCCATCCAGGACCTGCTGCCGCTGCTGGAGAAGGTCATCCAGGCCAACTCCTCCAAGCCGCTGCTGATCATCGCCGAGGACGTCGAGGGCGAGGCCCTCTCCACCCTGGTCGTCAACAAGATCCGCGGTACCTTCAACGCGGTGGCCGTCAAGGCCCCCGGCTTCGGTGACCGCCGCAAGGCGATGCTCCAGGACATGGCCGTCCTCACCGGCGCCACGGTCATCTCCGAGGAGGTCGGCCTCAAGCTCGACCAGGTCGGTCTGGACGTGCTCGGCACCGCCCGCCGCATCACCGTCACCAAGGACGACACCACCATCGTCGACGGTGCCGGCGACAAGGCCGACGTCGAGGGCCGCGTCAACCAGATCAAGGCCGAGATCGAGGCCACGGACTCCGACTGGGACCGCGAGAAGCTCCAGGAGCGCCTCGCCAAGCTGGCCGGCGGCGTGTGCGTGATCAAGGTCGGCGCCGCCACCGAGGTGGAGCTGAAGGAGCGCAAGCACCGTCTGGAGGACGCCATCTCCGCGACCCGCGCCGCGGTCGAGGAGGGCATCGTCTCCGGTGGTGGCTCCGCCCTGGTCCACGCGTCCAAGGTCCTGGAGGGCAACCTCGACAAGACCGGCGACGAGGCCACCGGTGTCTCCGTGGTCGCCCGCGCCGTCGTCGAGCCGCTGCGCTGGATCGCGGAGAACGCCGGCCTGGAGGGCTACGTCATCGTCTCCAAGGTCAAGGAGCTGGAGAAGGGCAGCGGTTACAACGCCGCCTCCGGTGAGTACGGCGACCTGGTCAAGGCCGGCGTCATCGACCCGGTGAAGGTCACCCGCTCCGCCCTGGAGAACGCCGCCTCCATCGCCTCCCTCCTCCTGACGACCGAGACCCTGGTCGTCGAGAAGAAGGAAGAGGAAGAGCCGGCCGCCGCTGGTCACAGCCACGGCCACAGCCACTGAGGCTCCCCGCGCGCTGAACGCCGGTGCCCGGCATCCCCTTTCGAGGGGGTGCCGGGCACCGGCGCGTTGTCAGTGGGCTCGGGCATGCTGTGAGCACGGACGCAGGGGAGGGGGCGGCGCTGCGTACACCGGTCAGGGGCGACGTCATGTTCGATGCCTTGCGTGCCGATCCCGGGGTTCCGCGTCGCGCGGTGCTGAAGCGACTCCTCAGCGGCGCCCGCCGTACCGGCCGCCGCAGCCCCACCCCGGCCAGCCGAGGCCGGCTCCCCGGCAGGCGGACAGCCGACGGCCCACCACCCGGCAGGGCCTCGGCCGATACCTGGGCACGCTCACACCGACGCCCCCGGCCAGGGGCCAGACCCACGGGGAGCACTACCCGGACCTGTTGGCGGAGGTCCGCTCGCTGTGCGGCGAGGGGCACGGACCGGAGGCGTAGCGCCCGTCGGACACGGCCACGACCATCGCCCACACCGTCTTCCCGGGACCGCCGGCCCGTTCGCACACGCCCCAGCGGTCGGCGAGCGCGGCCACCAGCAGCAGACCACGCCCGCTGTCCTCGCCGGGATCACCGCTCGTCGGCCGCGGCAGGCACTCCCCGAGCGTGTCGCTCACCTCGACCCGTACGAACCCGAGGTCAGGGAAGGGGACCAGCCGCATCTCCGCGTCCCGTCCGGGGACCCGGCCGTGCGTGACGGCGTTCGCGGCCAGCTCGGCGACGATCAGCGCAACGTCGAGTTGCAGGTGATGCCGACAGACCGCGATGAACACGCGGGTCTGGCCGGTCCGTTCACGTTGATCCACTCGGCGGATCAGCGCAGGATGGCTTACATGGAGGTACAGGACGTGAGCGCCCTGTACGCGGACCCGAAGAAGGTCGGTTCGTTGGAGGCGACGTACGGCGTTCTCCGAGCGCAGGCGCTGACTCCGAGGGAGTCTCTGACCTTCATCGAGAAGCTGTTGGGAGAAGTATGAAGACAGGCGGTCCCACGTCCGGCGCTGCTGAGCCGCTCTGGGCCAAGAGCAGCTACAGCGCAGGCAATGGCGGAGATTGCGTCGAGGTCGCGGACATCGGCGCGTCCGTGCTGATACGTGACTCCAAGCGGCCGACGGAGTCGATCCTCACCGTCGGCGTCGATGAATGGGCGGCGTTCGTGCGCATGGCAACGCGCCGTTGACGCGCGGGGGGAGGGGCGACCGGCCGACCGGTCGCCCCTCCCCTCCATCACCCGCGGCTGTGCGTCACGCCCACCCCGGGGCGCGGCTCACTGCGGCCCGTACTTCCGCGTCCGCGAGCTGACCGCCCCCAGCATGCCCCGCGGCACCAGCTTCGCCGCGCCCATCAGGGCCTTGTAGCGGGGGTCGGGGATCGACAGGGTCTTGCCGCGGGCCAGGTCGTCGAGGGCCGCCGCGACCACCTTGTCGGCGTCCAGCCACATCCAGTCGGGGATGCTGTCCGTGCCCATCCCGGCCCGCTCGTGGAACTCCGTGCGCACGAAGCCGGGGGCCAGCGCCATGAGCCGTACGCCGCTGCCGGCCAGGTCCCTCGCCGCGCCCTGCGTGAACTGCACGACCCACGCCTTGGAGGCGCCGTACGTGCCGCGCGGGACGAACGCCGCGACCGAGGCCACGTTGACCACGCCGCCGCGGCCCCGCGCGCGCATCGCCGTCGTCGCCGCCGACGTCAGCCGCAGCACCGCCTCGCAGTGCACCTTGAGCATCCGCAGCTCGTCGGCCATCGGGACGTCGAGGTAGCGGCCCTTGTTGCCGAAGCCGGCGTTGTTGACCAGCAGGTCGACCGGGTTCTTGCGGTCCTCCAGCCGGGCGGCCACCGCCTCGATGCCGGTGTCCTCGGCCAGGTCGGCGGTCAGGACCTCGGCCTCGATACCGTGCCGGTCGTGCAGTTCGGTCGCCTGCTCGCGCAGTCGCCGGGTGTCACGGGCGACCAGCACCAGGTCGTGCCCGTCGGCCGCCAGCCGCCGCGCGAACGCGGCGCCGATGCCTGACGTCGATCCCGTAATCAATGCCGTTGTCATGACGCAAGGTTAGTGACCCGGACTGTCGGCGTCCGGTTCGCTCACCGAGCCTCCGTCCGGTGAAGCGCCGGTGAAGGTACGGCAGGCCCGCCGGTGCTACGGGGAAACGGCGGCCGTCCGGGACCCCTCCGCGTACGCCCGTGCCTTCGCGAGCGCCACCGGGTGCAGCGCCTCGCCCGCCGCCAGCAGGCGCGGCAGCAGCTCCCGCTCGGTCGTCACCGCGCGGAACTGCAGCGCCACCGTCACCTCGTGAGCAGGCCGGTGCACGACTTCGACCGGGTCGCCCGCCCGCACCTCGCCGGGCACGATCACCCGCAGATACGCGCCCGGCGCGCCCTTGCGGGTGAACCGCTTCACCCAGTGTTTCTCACCCAGGTGGCCCTGGAAGGTGAGGCACGGGATACGTCCGCTGGTGACTTCGAGGACCACGTCGGGGCCGATCCGCCAGCGCTCGCCGATCAGCGCCCCGGAGACGTCCACACCGGAGGTGGTGAGGTTCTCGCCGAACGCGCCGGAGCGCAGCGTGCGCCCCAGCTCGCGCTCCCAGCCGTCCAGGTCCTCGCGGGCCACCGCGTACACCGCCTGGTCGTCCCCGCCGTGGTGGCGGGTGTCGCAGACCGTGTCCCCGGCGACGCCGCTCGCGCCGTCCGGCCCGGGCGCCACGATCCGCACCGGCCCGTCGGCCGGCCTCTTGTCGATGCCGGTCACCCCTTGGGGGTGGTCCGTGTACGACACGGTCTCGGGACGGCCCAGATTCACCGAAAGAAGCCTCATGACCCGCACGGTAGACGAGCGCGGTCAAAGCGTCGACGCATTTGTCGCCGGTACGTCAAAGCTTCGCTTATCCTCGGTCGCGTGATCGAGGCTCGTCATCTCCGCGTGCTGCGCGCCGTGGCCGCCACCGGCTCGTTCTCGGCGGCGGGGCGCGCGCTGGGCTGCACCCAGCCCGCGGTCAGCCAGCAGATGAAGGCCCTGGAGGCGTCCGTCGGCACGCCCCTGCTGGTCCGCGGCCAGCGCGACATGCGGCTGACCCAGGCCGGCGAGGCCCTGGTCCGGCACGCCGCGGGCATCCTCGCCGGGCTCACCGCCGCCGAGGAGGAGGTCGCCGCCATCGCCGGGCTGCGCGCCGGCCGGGTCCGCCTGGTCTCCTTCCCCAGCGGCAGCTCCACCCTCGTCCCCACCGCACTCGCCGCCCTGCGCGCCGCCCACCCCGGCACCCGGGTCTCCCTGGAGGAGGCCGAACCCCCGGCCTCGGTCGAACTGCTGCGCGAGGGCGACTGCGACGTGGCGCTCACGTTCCGTTACGAGGGAGCCGCGGGCGGCGCCGAGGAATGGGACGACCTCGTCGTACGGCCGCTGCTGTCGGACCGGCTCGTGGCGCTCGTACCCGACCGGCACGCCCTGGCGCGCGCCGGGTCCGTCGCCATCGGGGAGCTGGCCGACGAGCCGTGGATCGCGGGCTGCCCGCGCTGTCGCGGCCAGTTGGTCGAGGTGTGCGAGGCGGCCGGTTTCTCCCCCCGGATCGACTTCGCCACCGACGACTACCCGGCGGTCGTCGGCCTGGTCGGCGCCGGTCTCGGCGTCGCCGTCCTGCCCCAGCTCGCGGTCGACTCGGTACGGCCGCGGGGTGCCCGCACGGTGCGGCTGGAACCGGCGGTGCGGCGGGAGATCGTCGCCCTCACGCTGCCGGACCTGGCGCAGGTGCCGGCCGTCGCGGCGACGCTCGACCAGCTGGCGCGGGCCGCGGGGCGCTGACGCGCGCGCGTGCCACGTACGGCGCTTGCAGAAACGTTCCTTCAGCTGTTCGGGGCGGCGTCCGTGCCGCCGGCCGCCGCGGGTACCAGACGGTGGCGCGCCCGCCCCATCAGTTCCTCACGCTCGTCCTCGGTCAGTCCGCCCCACACGCCGTACGGCTCACGTACGGCCAGCGCGTGCGCGGCGCACTCGGCGCGGACCGGACACCGCATGCAGACCTCCTTGGCCGAGTTCTCGCGAGCGCTTCGGGCCGCGCCGCGCTCCCCCTCCGGATGGAAGAAGAGCGAGCTGTCCACCCCGCGGCAGGCGGCCAGCAGCTGCCAGTCCCACAGGTCCGCGTTAGGTCCGGGAAGGCGGGAGAAATCTGCCATTGCGTGACCCCTTGTAACCGATATGGGTGGATGCCGTATCCACGACCGTACAACTACGATCTAAGGAGATGAAAATATGACCCATTGCGAATCTAGTGCCAGACACCTCCAAAGCGGAAGAAAAGCGTCTAAATGGGGCACGGGTTGTGGTGAAAGATTGAGGGTCCCCGCGCGTGACTGCGTCGTGTTCGTCCCCTCACGTAGAGTGCCGAAGACGACACACAGCCCCGTAACTCTTTCGAGTGACCGTCGTTGAGAGGGCGGAGGCGGTTGCAGGAACAAGCGCTCGGGCGGGCGTCCGAGACGGTGACCGCACAGGTGACGAATTCCGTACCAGCCTGGAGGCTCAAGGTGACGCGCAGCAGCTGTGAGAGCCGCGGAGGACAGCCATGACATCCGTCCTCGTCTGCGACGACTCCCCGCTTGCCCGAGAGGCGCTCCGCCGCGCGGTCGCGACCGTGCCCGGCGTCGAGCGCGTGACGACGGCGGCCAACGGCGAGGAAGTCCTCCGCCGCTGGGGTGCCGACCGCTCGGACCTGATCCTGATGGACGTGCGCATGCCCGGCCTGGGCGGCGTCGAGACGGTCCGGCGGCTGCTGTCCGCCGACCCCGGCGCGCGCATCATCATGCTGACGGTCGCCGAGGACCTGGACGGCGTGGCCCTCGCGGTCGCCGCCGGCGCCCGTGGTTATCTGCACAAGGACGCCTCGCGCGCCGAGCTGCGGGCCACGGTCACCCAGGCGCTGGCCGACCCGACCTGGCGGCTCGCCCCGCGGCGGCTGCGCTCGGCCGAGATGGGCGCCGCGCCCACGCTCACCGCGCGCGAGATCCAGGTCCTGGAGGGCATGAGCCACGGCCGCTCCAACGCGGAGATCGGCCGTGAGCTGTTCCTCTCCGAGGACACCGTCAAGACGCACGCCCGGCGGCTCTTCAAGAAGCTCGGCGCCTCGGACCGGGCACACGCGGTGGCGCTCGGTTTCCGGTGGGGCCTGGTCCGCTAGGCAACGCCCGTGAGGCGCGGACCCACGGGGGCGTACGGAGGCGCGGCCGGCCTCGGCCAGGGTGCGACGGACCCCGGTGAGGGCGCGACGAGCCCCGACGGACGTGCGGCAGTCCCTGACGGAGGCGCGGCAGTCCCTGACGGAGGCGCGGCAGTCCCTGACGGAGGCGCGGCGGGCCCCGCTCATCACCAGGTGGGCGGGGGTGACGAGCGGAACCGCCGGGTGCCCGCTGCCCGTTTCGGCGCCGATGCCGCATCCTTGAGGTGTGGAGTTCCTCGGGGACGAGTCGGTCGAGCGGAAGGGGAGGGCGCAGGGGATGAGTTCCGGCGCACCTGCTCATAACGCTTCGGTGCACAACAACGGACGCGGCGGAGCGGACCAGACGGCCGCAAGGCACCATGGACCGATGCGTGACGACGAGACGGCCCCTGGGCAAGGGGGAACAGTCGGTGCGCTCGTCCACCGTGCCGTAGACGGGGACGAGCAGGCCACGCACGACCTGCTCGCCCATGTCCACCCCCTCGCACTGCGCTACTGCCGCACCCGGCTGTCCCGGCTGCCCGGCGACGCGCGTCACTTCGTGGAGGACCTGGCCCAGGAGGTCTGCGTGGCGGTGCTCCTGGCGCTGCCCCGCTACAAGGACACCGGGCGCCCGTTCGAGGCGTTCGTCTTCGCCATCGCCGCCCACAAGGTCGCCGACCTCCAGCGCGCTGCGATGCGCCACCCCGGCTCGACCGCCGTCCCCTCCGACGAGATGCCCGAGCGGCCCGACGACTCCCTCGGCCCCGAGGAACGCGCCCTGCTCAGCAGCGACGCCGAGTGGGCCAAGAAGCTCCTGGCCAACCTCCCCGACAACCAACGGGAACTGCTCCTGCTGCGCATCGCGGTGGGGCTCACGGCGGAGGAGACCGGTCAGATGTTGGGAATGTCACCCGGCGCCGTCCGCGTGGCACAGCACCGCGCGCTGAGCCGGCTGCGGGCCCTGGCGGAGCAGTAGCCGCCCCGACGGCGCAGGCGTGCCATGCCGGGCGCGGGCGCGCCTGCCCGGGGCGGCGGCCACCCCGTTGAACGGGCGGCCCGTCACCTTCGTACGAACATACGGCGGTGGAAGATGCCCATGATCGTGGAATGCGCCACCTTCACTTCCCGTTAGCATGGACATCCGCACCGATCAAGGCCATTTGGGGAAGGTGTCATGACTGCGAACGTCGACGGAGTGCCCGATAAATTCGCGACACTCGGGCTGACCTACGACGACGTGCTGCTGCTGCCGGGCGCCTCCGCGGTGCTCCCGAACGCGGTCGACACCTCGTCCCGTATCTCCCGCAACGTGCGGGTCAACATCCCGCTGCTCTCCGCGGCGATGGACAAGGTGACCGAGTCCCGGATGGCGATCTCCATGGCCCGTCAGGGCGGTGTCGGTGTCCTGCACCGGAACCTGTCCATCGAGGACCAGGCCAACCAGGTCGACCTGGTCAAGCGCTCCGAGTCCGGCATGGTGGCCAACCCCATCACCATCCACCCGGACGCCACCCTCGGCGAGGCGGACGCGCTGTGCGCCAAGTTCCGCATCAGCGGCGTGCCGGTCACCGACGGCGCCGGCAAGCTGCTCGGCATCGTCACCAACCGTGACATGGCCTTCGAGACCGACCGCTCCCGGCGGGTGCGCGAGGTCATGACGCCGATGCCGCTGGTCACCGGCCAGGTCGGCATCTCCGGTGTGGACGCCATGGAGCTGCTGCGCCGCCACAAGATCGAGAAGCTGCCGCTGGTCGACGGCGACGGTGTCCTCAAGGGCCTGATCACGGTCAAGGACTTCGTGAAGGCCGAGCAGTACCCGCACGCCGCGAAGGACGCGGAGGGCCGCCTGATCGTCGGCGCCGCCGTGGGCGCCAGCCCCGAGGCGCTCGACCGCGCCCAGGCCCTCGCCGAGGCCGGCGTGGACTTCCTGGTCGTCGACACCTCGCACGGCCACAACAGCAACGCCCTCAGCTGGATGGCGAAGATCAAGTCGAGCGTCGGCATAGACGTCATCGGCGGCAACGTCGCCACCCGCGACGGCGCCCAGGCACTCATCGACGCCGGTGTCGACGGCATCAAGGTGGGCGTCGGCCCCGGCTCCATCTGCACCACCCGAGTGGTCGCCGGCATCGGCGTCCCGCAGGTCACGGCGATCTACGAGGCGTCCCTCGCCGCCCGGCCCGCCGGCGTGCCGCTGATCGGCGACGGCGGACTGCAGTACTCCGGCGACATCGGCAAGGCGCTGGCCGCCGGCGCCGACACGGTGATGCTGGGCAGCCTGCTCGCGGGCTGCGAGGAGTCGCCGGGCGAGCTGCAGTTCATCAACGGCAAGCAGTTCAAGTCGTACCGCGGCATGGGCTCGCTGGGCGCCATGCAGTCCCGTGGCCAGGGGAAGTCGTACTCCAAGGACCGCTACTTCCAGGCCGAGGTCGCGTCCGACGACAAGCTCGTGCCCGAGGGCATCGAGGGCCAGGTGCCCTACCGGGGCCCCCTGGCCAACGTGCTGCACCAGCTCGTCGGCGGCCTGCGCCAGACCATGGGCTACGTGGGCGCGGCCACCATCGAGGAGATGGAGTCCAAGGGCCGCTTCGTGCGGATCACCTCCGCGGGCCTGAAGGAGAGCCACCCGCACGACATCCAGATGACGGTCGAGGCGCCGAACTACAGCCGTAAGTGAGCGAAGCGCTTCCCGAGGGCGGCCCCGGAGCACCGGGGCCGCCCTCGTCCGTGTCCGTCGGGGATACTGGAAGACGCTGCAACGCATGAGGGAAAGGCCACACACGTGACTGAGATCGAGATCGGGCGCGGCAAGCGCGGCCGCCGGGCATACGCCTTCGACGACATCGCCGTCGTCCCCAGCCGCCGTACGCGGGACCCGAAGGAGGTCTCGATCGCCTGGCAGATCGACGCCTACCGCTTCGAGCTGCCGTTCCTGGCCGCCCCCATGGACTCGGTCGTCTCCCCGGCCACCGCCATCCGCATCGGCGAACTGGGCGGCCTCGGCGTACTCAACCTGGAAGGGCTCTGGACGCGCTACGAGGACCCGCAGCCGCTGCTCGACGAGATCACCGGTCTCGACGCGGAGACCGCGACCCGCCGCCTCCAGGAGATCTACGCCGCCCCGATCCGTGAGGAGCTGATCGGGCAGCGCATCAAGGAGGTGCGCGAGGCCGGTGTCGTCACCGCCGCCGCGCTCTCCCCGCAGCGCACCGCCCAGTTCTCCAAGGCCGTGGTCGACGCGGGCGTGGACATCTTCGTCATCCGCGGTACGACCGTCTCCGCGGAGCACGTCTCCAGCGCCGCCGAGCCGCTGAACCTGAAGCAGTTCATCTACGAGCTGGACGTTCCGGTGATCGTCGGCGGCTGCGCCACCTACACCGCCGCCCTGCACCTGATGCGCACCGGCGCCGCGGGTGTCCTCGTCGGCTTCGGCGGCGGCGCCGCGCACACCACGCGCAACGTGCTGGGCATCCAGGTGCCGATGGCGACCGCGGTCGCCGACGTGGCGGCGGCCCGCCGGGACTACATGGACGAGTCCGGCGGCCGGTACGTGCACGTCATCGCGGACGGCGGCGTCGGCTGGTCCGGCGACCTGCCCAAGGCGATCGCCTGCGGCGCGGACTCGGTGATGATGGGCTCGCCGCTGGCCCGCGCCACGGACGCGCCGGGCAAGGGCCACCACTGGGGCATGGAGGCCGTCAACGAGGAGCTGCCGCGCGGCAAGAAGGTGCACCTCGGCACGGTCGGCACGCTGGAGGAGGTCCTCACCGGGCCGTCCCACCACCCCGACGGCTCGATGAACCTGTTCGGCGCCCTGCGCCGCGCGATGGCCACCACCGGCTACAGCGAGCTGAAGGAGTTCCAGCGGGTCGAGGTGACGGTGGCGGACTCGCAACACCGGCGGTAGTCACGACGGACCGTCGTCACGACGGACGGTCGTCGCGGAGGCCGGTCGCCCTTGCGGGGGTGACCGGCCTCTTTCGTGTGTCCGGGCGTTCGGGCGTTCGGGCGTCCGGGCGGTCCGGCGCGGGGGCGCGCAGGGTGATCGGGGGGCGCATGGTCGTCTTCGGCCCGAATACGCCGAAATGCGCCCTGGAGCGCCGGTAACGTCCGTGTCCGGCGCCCCGGTTCTTCTGGGACGCCCCCTTCCAAGGAAACGCGTTCCGGGCCCCGTCCCCTCGGGGCCCGGCCCGAATCCAGACGCGCCGCCCACCGGGCTGACGGCGGCATCGTGGAAGGGGGCGTGCCCATGGGACGTCACCGCAAGCCCACCCGCTGGGACCGGATCCGTCTTCGGATGGTTCAGTGCCGGAGGAGGTGGATCTTGCGGATTTTCGGATGGTGAGCGGCCACCCCCACGAGAACTAGGGGTGGACACTCCGTGATCCATCTTGGAGCCTGCCGCAGCTTCAGCCCTGCGGTGGGCTCCGCCTTCTGTGTTGCGGAATTCCGGATGGTGAGCGGCCATCCCAAGGAGAACTAGGGGTGGACACTCCGTGATCCATCTGGGGTCCGCCGCAGTGCCCTCTGCGGTGGGCCCGCCTCTACGTTACCCACCCAGCCCGCCGCCCACCACACCCCTCGTGGCGGGGACGGCATGCGCGCGCCCCTCTCACAACCGATGCGCCGCCCCCGTGGGGGTCGCCCCCCGCGTGTCCAGCAGCAGCTGGGCCTTCACCGACAGGCCCTGGAGGTCGTACGTGCGGTGCTGCTGGAGGAGGATCGTCAGGTCGGCGTCGGCGGCTGCCTCGTAGAGGGAGTCGGCGCGGGGGATGGGGCGGTCCAGGACGGTCCAGGACGGGATGTGCGGGTCGTGGTAGCTGACCGCGGCGCCCATCGAGAGCAGGCGGGTCGCGACCTCCTGGGCCGGCGTGCCCTGCTGGTCGGCGAGGTCGGCCTTGTACGTGACGCCGAGGAGGAGCACGCGGGCGCCGCGCGCGGACTTGCCGTGCTCGTTGAGGAGGGCGGCGGCGCGCTGGACGACGTAGCGGGGCATCTGGGTGTTGACCTGCTGGGCGAGTTCGACCATGCGCAGGCCGCGGGGGGCGTGGCCGGCCAGGTCCTGGGCCACGGAGTGGCCGCCGACGCCGGGGCCGGGGCGGAACGTCTGGAAGCCGAAGGGCTTGGTCTCCGCGCAGCGGATGACGTCCCAGAGGTCGACGCCGAGGTCGTGGCAGAGGACGGACATCTCGTTGACGAGGGCGATGTTCACATGGCGGAAGTTGGTCTCCAGGAGCTGGACCGTCTCCGCCTCGCGGGGGCCACGCGCGCGTACCACCTTGTCGGTGAGCCGGCTGTAGAAGGTCGCGGCCGACTCGGTGCAGGCGGGGGTGAGGCCGCCGATGACCTTGGGGGTGTTCGCGGGGGTGAAGTCGCGGTTGCCGGGGTCGACGCGGCTGGGGGAGTAGGCGAGGTGGAAGTCGCGGCCGGCGCGCAGGCCGGAGCCGTTTTCGAGGAGAGGGCGGAGGAACTCCTCCGTCGTGCCGGGGCGGACGGGCGACTCCAGGATCACCGTGGTGTGCGGGCGCAAATGTGCCGCCAGGGTGCGCGCCGCGGCCTCGACCTGGCCGAGATCAGGGCCGCCGCCCTCGCTCGGCGGGGTCGGGGCGCAGATGACCGCGGTGCGGACCCGGCCCAGCTCGGCCGGCCCGGCGGCCGTCCGGAAGCCGCCCGCGAGCATCCGGCGCAGCTCGGCGGGGGTCAGGGAGCCGGCCTCGGGCCCGGTCCGGTAGCCGAGGGTGGGGATGCCGGCGGCGATGGCGGCCTGGGCCAGGGGCAGGCCGTAGGGGCCGAGTCCGATGACGGCGAGATCTGCGGGCATGGCGTGGGCCGTCCTTCCCAATATCCGGAGCGGGACAGGTGCGCAAGCCCTGTGGACAGAACGGGCGAGCACAACGTCAGACTAGGAGTAAATATGACCGATTTGTGGGATTGGTCGGCCGAGTTTCGGTGAGTGTTGAGGGCTCTGTGCACCGGAAGAGCCCTCTGAGGTTGTCCACAGGCTCTGGGTGCGTGGTGGCTGAAGTCGGGCAACCCGGTCAGAATCTGGGCAGGGGGGTACTGGGAACCACCGGGCTTCGCCTGCCTGACGGGTGCGGCCGACGCGACCGATCGATGGATGAGCGGGATGAGCGGGAGGCAGCGGTGAGGACAGCGACACTGGGCCCGGCGCAGCGAGCCGAGTCGCTCGCGGCCATGGCCGAGCGGGAACTGGACGTACTGGTCGTCGGCGGCGGCGTGGTCGGCGCGGGCACCGCCCTGGACGCCGTGACCCGCGGCCTGTCCACCGGGCTGGTCGAGGCGCGGGACTGGGCGTCGGGCACCTCCAGCAGGTCGAGCAAGCTGATCCACGGCGGCCTGCGCTATCTGGAGATGCTCGACTTCGCGCTGGTACGGGAGGCGCTGAAGGAACGCGGCCTGCTGCTGGAGCGACTCGCCCCGCATCTGGTGAAGCCGGTGCCGTTCCTGTATCCGTTGCGGCACACGGGATGGGAGCGGCTGTACGCCGGTTCGGGCGTCGCGCTCTACGACGCGATGTCGATGGCCCGCGGGCACGGCCGGGGCCTGCCGCTCCACCGTCATCTCACACGCCGTCACGCCCTGCGCGTGGCACCGGCACTGAAGAAGGACGCGCTGGTCGGCGCGCTCCAGTACTACGACGCGCAGATGGACGACGCCCGCTTCGTGACCACGCTCGTCCGCACGGCGGCGGCGTACGGCGCGCCGGTCGCCAACCGCGCGCGGGTGACCGGTTTCCTGCGTGAGGGCGAACGGGTCGTCGGGGCCCGGGTGCGGGACGTCGAGGGCGGCGGCGAGTACGAGATCCGCGCCAAGCAGATCGTGAACGCCACGGGCGTGTGGACCGACGACACCCAGTCGCTGGTGGGGGAGCGCGGGCAGTTCCACGTCCGGGCCTCCAAGGGCATCCACCTCGTGGTCCCCAAGGACCGCATCCACTCCTCGACCGGGCTGATCCTGCGCACCGAGAAGTCCGTGCTGTTCGTCATCCCCTGGGGCCGGCACTGGATCATCGGCACCACCGACACCGACTGGGACCTGGACAAGGCCCACCCGGCCGCCTCCAGCGCGGACATCGACTATCTCCTTGAGCACGTGAACTCGGTCCTCTCCGTGCCGCTGACCAGGGACGACGTCCAAGGCGTGTACGCGGGGCTGCGCCCGCTGCTGGCCGGCGAGTCGGACGCCACCAGCAAGCTGTCGCGCGAGCACACCGTCGCCCACCCGGCGCCGGGGCTGGTCGTCGTGGCGGGCGGGAAGTACACGACGTACCGGGTGATGGCCAAGGACGCGGTCGACGAGGCCGTGCACGGACTCGACATGCGCGTCGCCGACTGCGTCACCGAGGACGTGCCGCTGCTGGGCGCCGAGGGCTTCTCGGCGCTGTGGAACGCGCGGGCCCGCATCGCCGCCCGCACCGGCCTGCACGTCGTGCGCGTGGAGCACCTGCTGAACCGGTACGGCACCCGGACCGAGGAACTGCTGGAGCTGATCGCCGCCGATCCCTCGCTCGGCGACCCCCTCCAGTCCGCCGACGACTATCTGCGGGCCGAGGTCGTCTACGCCGCCTCGCACGAGGGGGCACGGCATCTGGACGACGTGCTGACCCGGCGCACCCGCATCTCCATCGAGACCTTCGACCGGGGCACGCGCAGCGCCCGCGAGGCCGCCGAACTGATGGCGCCGGTGCTGGGCTGGGACAAGGACCGGATCGAGCGCGAGGTGCAGCACTACGAGAAGCGGGTGGAGGCCGAGCGGGAGTCCCAGCGCCAGCCCGACGACCTCACGGCGGACGCGGCACGGCTGGGGGCACCGGACATCGTGCCGTTGTGACGGGGTCTTCGGACCTGTCGTGACGGGGTCTTCGGGCCTGTCGTGACGGGGTCTTCGGGCCCGTTGTGACGGGCCTCCGGACCCGACGTGGCAGGGTCTCCGGCCCCGTCGGTCCCGTCGGCCGCATTCACTCGAACGGGTGTGCGTGGTCGGGATATCCGGGCGGACGCCGGGCGTTCTACCGGGTGTAAGGGCAGAACTCGGGGGCGGACACAGGGTCGTGCGGACCGGGCGGCGAAGTACGGGAACCAGGGGAGGAGGTGACGGACGGTCCCGACGGAAGGACCGGTTGGGGAGAGGTCAGAACCAGACGGAGGTCTGGAGCGTCCCAAGCGGTGGCGCCACGGTTTCGTCCGCGTCGCGCCACTCGTCCAGGGCGGGGGGAACGGCCGGTTCACCGGGCTGCCCGGTACTCGGGGCCGCGGGGCGCGGTCAGGGGGCACCCTGGGCGTCGAGCACTTGTCGGGTGAGAGACAATGAAGGCTCTGTCAGGGCGGGTTGCATGAGGGGACGCATGTCGGAGGCGGAGCGGGCGGGGACATCCCGTCAGGACAAGAGCGCACGTCTCCTCGCCGGGCGGTACCGGCTGGGAGATGTGCTCGGCCGCGGCGGCATGGGGACGGTGTGGCGGGCCCAGGACGAGACCCTGGGACGCACGGTCGCCGTCAAGGAGCTGCGGTTCCCGACCAACATCGACGAGGAGGAGAAGCGGCGCCTGATCACGCGGACGCTGCGCGAGGCCAAGGCGATCGCGCGGATCCGCAACAACGGCGCCGTGACGGTCTTCGACGTGGTCGACGAGGACGACCGGCCGTGGATCGTGATGGAACTCGTCGAGGGCAAGTCGCTCGCCGAGGCCATCCGGGAGGACGGCCTCCTGGAGCCCAGGCGCGCGGCCGAGGTGGGGCTGGCGGTGCTGGACGTGCTGCGGTCCGCGCACCGCGAGGGCATCCTGCACCGCGACGTGAAGCCGTCGAACGTGCTGATCGCCGAGGACGGCCGGGTCGTGCTCACCGACTTCGGCATCGCCCAGGTCGAGGGCGACCCGTCCATCACCTCCACCGGCATGCTCGTCGGCGCGCCCTCCTACATCTCCCCGGAGCGGGCCCGCGGGCACAAGCCGGGACCGGCGGCCGACCTGTGGTCGCTGGGCGGACTGCTGTACGCGGCCGTCGAGGGCACGCCGCCGTACGACAAGGGCTCGGCGATCGCGACGCTCACCGCGGTGATGACCGAGTCGCTGGAGGAGCCGAAGAACGCCGGTCCGCTGCGGGACGTCATCTACGGACTCCTCACCAAGGACCCCGCCCAGCGCCTCGACGACGCGGGCGCCCGCGCGCTGCTCAACAAGGTGATCCACGCGCCCGCGAGCACACCGGCCGAGCCGATGGACGCGACCAAGGTCGTGCCGTTGCCCGCCCAGCCGGACGAGCGTTCCGGGAGCAGGCGGGGCGAGGAGGCCGGGGAGCGGCTGAAGGGGGCGCTGCGCTCGGTGCGCAAGGCCGCGGTGTCGGCCGGAGCGGTCGGGGCGGCTGCCGGGGCCCGCGCCAAGTCCCGGAGCGGTTCGGCCACCACCGGGTCGGCCACTACGGGGTTCGGGTCCGGGTCCGTCGCCACGGGGTCCGGCGCTGGGGCCGCCGAGGGCGCGGCTGCTGCCGGTGCGGTGCGTGGGACCGGTGCCACGGCGGCCACGCCTGCCGCGGGCGGCGGGAACACGACGACGGGCGGCCGGAGTTCGGGCTGGCCCGTGATGACGCCGCCCGACCTGCCGTCCCGGCCCGTGCCGAAGGCGTCCCTCACCGACGTGGTGCCGCGGCGCACGCTGGTGATCATCGCGGTGGTCGTCGTGCTCGCCGTGATCGGCACCGTACTGGCCTTCACGCTGGGCGACGACGGCGAGGAGAGCGGCGGGAGCGGCGTGGGGACCACGGCCACCGCCACCGCGAGCGACCAGACCAAGCAGGACGACAGCACGGACAGCGCGGGAGCGTCGGCGCCCACCGCGGACGGCTCGACGGGTGCGGAGGCGAGCGCGTCCGGTGGCACGGGCACGGGCGGTTCCGCCGAGGACGAAGAGGACGGGAACGAGGACTCGACGGGGACGGAGGACTCCGGCAACGGGGCCGTCGCCACGCACGAGGGTGACCAGGGGTACGAGATAGGACTGCCCGAGGGCTGGAAGTACCAGACCACGGGCTCCGCAGGGGACCGGTTTACCGGACCGGACGGGCAGAAGCTGCTCGTCGCCTGGACGTCCACGCCCAAGGACGACCCGGTGGCGGACTGGAAGAACCAGGAGCGGTACATGACCCGCTCCCAGTACAAGAAGATCCGCATAGAGGAGGTGGACTACCGGGGGTGGAACACGGCCGACTGGGAGTTCACCTATGTGGACAGCGGTACCAAGTACCGCACGATCGACCGGGGATTCGTCGTCGACGACGATCAGGGGTACGCCCTCATGTACACCGCCAAGGCCGCCGACTGGGGCACTGACCAGCGCCGGGAGACCTGGCAGACCCTCACGAAGAGCTTCGAGCCGCAGCCCTGATCCCTCCCTGCGCCCGGCGTGCGCGGGTTTGGTGATGCCGAGATGTGGTGACACCTCTTTGCGGGTTGCCTCCGGCACGTATCGTGAGTGCTTGCGGACCGTACGCAGTAGGAACGGCCCGCGGGGCGAACGGAATTGACCGACCGGGATGCCGGGGGAGGCAACGTGGACGACTACGCGGGACGGGTCCTCGCCGACCGCTACCGGCTGCCGCTGCCGCCCTCCGACGAGTACGAACTCACCGAGACCCGCGCCTTCGACACCTACAGCGGGCAGGAAGTGCTGGTCAGGCAGGTGCCGTTGCCCGAAGTCGTCGAGGCCGAGGTACTCGACGCGGAGGGGCTGCCGGACGGGTTCACGGCGCGTGACGGTGCGCCGCGCCGGCCGGTCCAGCGGCCGTCGGCCGCGCGTGGCAGTACGCGGCGTCCGGCCGACCCCGTGGTGCGGCGGGCCGTGGAGGCGGCCCAGGCGGCGGCCGGCATTCCCGACCATCCCCGCCTTGACCAGGTCTTCGACGTGTTCGCCGAGGGCGGTTCGCTGTGGGTCGTCAGCGAACTGGTGCCCGCCCGGCCGCTGGCCGCGCTGCTCGCCGAGCAGCCGCTGACGCCGTACCGGGCGGCCGAGATCGCCTCCGACGTCCTCATGGCCCTGCGGGTGCTGCACGCCCACGGCTGGGTGCACCGGAACATCACCGCCCGCACGGTGCTGGTCTGCGACGACGGCCGCGTGCTGCTGACCGGCCTCGCGGTCGGCGCGGCGGAGGAGGCGTTGTGCGGGTACGACCCGGTGCCGGGGGACGATGAGGAGGAGGGTGAGGGGGACGGCCCGCATGGCCTTCGTGGCCTTCATGGTCCTCACGGCTCTCATGGCCCCCACGCTTCCCAGGGTTCGCACCGGCACGGTGGTCCCGTTGGACACGGCCCCGTTGGACACGGCCCCGTTGGACACGGTGGTTCCGTCGGACAAGGCGGTCCCGTCGGCTCCGCCGGCCCCAGCGGTGTCAGTGACCCGGGCGGCCCCGGCAGTTCCAACGGCCCTGAGCACCCTGTGGACGCCTCATCCACTCGGCTGGATCCCGAGGCCGCTCGGCGGGCCGCCATTCAGGCGCGGGCGGCCGGGGTACTGCCGGGGCAGGGGGCCGGGGCGGCCAACGGGCGGGTCGACGCGGGCGGGGCGCGTTCGCTCGGGGACGGCAGTGCGGACGTCCGGGCCGCGCGGGCCGGGGCGATCGCCGCCTACCGGGCGGGTGCGCGGGCCGCGGCCCGTGTCCAGGAGGCGGAGAACGGCCGGGCGGCCCTGCCCGGCGCCCGCCCCGCCCCCGGCAGCGGCGCCCTGCCGTACGGCGGTGGCGACGGCGGCGGCAATGCCAACACCAACGGCAACGGCAACGGTGCGGAGCGGTCGCCGTACGGCCCTGGCGGGACCCCGCCGGGGCAGATCCCCGACCCCTACGGCGTCCGCACCACCTCCTGGCACGGTGCAGCGCCCCGGACCGCCGGTGATGTCCGGTCGTCGTCCGGCCAGGCCGCGCTGCCCGCAGCACGTGGCCTGTCCAAGACACCCGCCTCGCCCGTGCCGCCCGCCGAACCGGCCGTAACCGGGGCGTCCGCCGAGCCCGTCGTGCCTGGAGCGCCCGCCGCGTCCGCCGTCCCCGAGGCGGGCGCGGCGTCGCAGACCAGTCGTTGGGACGACCTGGTCGCCAAGACGCCCCCGCGCCGGGGCCCGGCCACCGCGCTCGCCGCCGAGCGGGCCCGGCAGGCCAGGATGGCGGTGGTCGGCCCGGTGACCGAGCGCTGGGCGCCGGAGCAGGCCGGCCCGGTGCACGAGAACTGGCAGCTCGCACCGCCCATCGGCCCCGCCACCGACCTGTGGGCGCTCGGCGCCCTGCTCTTCCGGGCCGTACAGGGACACGCGCCGTACCCGGAGGAGTCCACCGCCGAGCTGGTGCAGATGGTGTGCGCGGAGCCGCCGGCGTACGCCGAGGAGTGCGGACCGCTCCGGCCGGTCGTGGAGTCGCTGCTGCGCCAGGACCCCACCGAGCGTCTGGACTTCGAGGAACTGCGCGGCTGGCTGCGCTCCCTGGTGCGTTCGGCGCCCGAGGCGGACGCCGGACTGAACGTCGTCCCGGCCCCGCCGGCCGACGCCAGCCGGTTGCCGATCGTCCGCCGCCGGGGCGAGCTGGTGCGCAGGCGGCGCGCCGGGCTGCCCGCCCACCACGGACGCCACAAGCGGGCCAAGCGGGACGGCGGCTCACCGCGCCGGCTCGGCCGCACGCTGCTCCTGCTGATACTGCTCGGTATGGCAGCGCTGATCGCGTACGCCATGCTGTTCATGCCGAAGAGCGAGGAGACCGGCGCTGTCGGCGGGACGGACCGCACGGGGGCCACCGGATCGGTGGACGCCAGCGACGAGCCGCGGCCCGAGCGCGAGTCGCCGCAGGAGTCGGACGGTTCGGACAGTTCGGATGGTTCCGGGGGCTCGGACGGTTCGAAGGGGTCGAAGGGGGAGGCGAATCCCTCCCGGTCCGCGGGCTCCACCGAGCCGCAGACCGCCGAGCCCGAGGTCGCCGAGGGCTTCACCCTGCGCAAGGACGCGGAGGGCTTCCGCGTCGCCGTCGCCGAGGGCTGGGACCGCGCGGCGATCAACGGACGCGGTCAGGTGGTGTACGCGAAGGGCGACTTCGAGCTGATCGTCGTACCCGGCCGCGACGGCAGTGACGACTTCGGGGGCGACCCGATGACGTACCAGCGGGACCGGGAACCCGAGTTGCAGCCCTACCGCGACTCCAGCTGGGCGACCTCCTCCGGGCTGAAGTCCATCGAGGTGGGCGGACGGTCCATGGCCGAGGGGCAGTTCACCTGGACCGGCGACGACGGGGGCGAGCTGTTCGTGCGCAACCTCGCCATCCTGATCGACGGGCACTACCACGTGGTGCAGGTACGCGGACCGGAGGCGGAACGCGACGAGGTGACCCGGCTGTTCGAGCAGGCGTCGACGACGTACCAGTACACCGGCTGACCGCGCCTGAGGCGCTGACGCGTCGGACAGGTCTGAGGTATTGGCGTCTGTTTCTGCCAGATCGTCAAGCAAATCGGCAGAGCAGTGACGCAAGTTGAGCGCCTTTGGTTGCTCAGCAGAACAGAAAGCGACAACCGTCACAGAGCGGTCTCCGGGGTACCCCACCGGTTCCCTGGACGGGGGCCGGTCCCTACGCTGACCCTGTCAAGAGCATTGCGGGGCAACGTGAATCAGATGCAGGGCCAGCTCCTCGCCGGCCGCTACCGGCTCGGCGACGCCATCGGCAGCGGTGGCATGGGCCGGGTGTGGCGTGCCCACGACGAGGTGCTGCACCGAGTCGTCGCCATCAAGGAGTTGACCGCCGCGCTCTACGTCTCCGAGAGCGACCGGGCCGTACTGCTGGCCCGCACCCGGGGCGAGGCGCGTGCGGCCGCGCGGATCAACCACCCGGCCGT
Source organism: Streptomyces sp. NPDC016677 (assembly GCF_055562815.1). Classification (NCBI taxonomy): domain Bacteria; kingdom Bacillati; phylum Actinomycetota; class Actinomycetes; order Kitasatosporales; family Streptomycetaceae; genus Streptomyces; species Streptomyces sp. NPDC016677. The sequence continues at coordinate 85,228 of NZ_JBVHEO010000003.1, forward strand.
CGTCACCGTGCACGACGTACTCGAACACGACGGCCGGCCGTGGATCGTCATGGAACTCGTCGAGGGCCGTTCGCTGGCCGACGCGGTCAAGGACGAGGAACGCGTCGAGCCGCGCGAGGCCGCCCGGATCGGTCTGTGGGTGCTGCGCGCCCTGCGTGCCGCCCACACCGCCGGTGTGCTGCACCGCGACGTGAAACCGGGCAACGTGCTGCTCAGTACGGACGGACGCGTACTCCTCACCGACTTCGGCATCGCGCAGATAGAGGGCGACTCCACCATCACGCGGACGGGGGAGGTGGTCGGTTCGGTCGACTACCTGGCGCCTGAGCGCGTCCGCGGCCATGACCCCGGTCCGTCGTCCGACCTGTGGGCGCTCGGCGCGACGCTGTACACCGCGGTGGAGGGCCGATCACCGTTCCGCCGCACCTCGCCGCTGACCACCATGCAGGCGGTCGTCGAGGAGGACGCCGAACCGCTGGAGTACGCCGGTCCGCTGGAGCCCGTCGTCAGCGCCCTGCTGCGCAAGGACCCGGCCACCCGCCCCTCCGCGGCAGAAGCCGAGCAGATGCTCGCCGAGGCGGCGGAGGGCCGCCGGCCGGACGCGGCGCAGGCGTATGTGCCGACCGGGCCGGTGCGGTACGGGACGACGGAGACGCAGACCGCCGGAACCGGGACCGGAACCGGGACCGGAACCGGGACCGGGGCACGCGCAGACGCCGGCACCGGTGCCAGTACGGGCACCAGCACCGCTTCCGCGCAGACGGCTGCCACCGCGCGTCCTTCGCCGGTCACCGCGGTGTCGTCCGTCCGGCCGAAGCGCGGGCACCGGCTGCGCACGGTCGCGCTCGTCGTCGCCCTCGCGGCGCTCGTCGGCGGGGGTGTCGCGGTCACGCTGCACCAGTTCGGCTCGGACGGCTCCAGCGCCTCCGCCTCCGTATCGCAGACTCCGAATGCCGGTGCCAGCGACAGCGCCAGTGCGGGCGCCAGTGCCGACGTCAATGCCACACCGAGCGGCGAGGGCGCTCAGGGGGCGGTACCCGAGGGTTGGGAGCGGCGCGAGGACCCGGTGGGCTTCAGCATCACCCTGCCCGAGGGGTGGAAGCGGTCCGTCTCCATCGACCAGGACGGCATCCAGCAGGTCGACTACTCGCCCGACAACGGCAAGCACCTCGTGCGGGTCGCCATCGACACCGCGCCGGACTTCAGCACCTCGTACGAGCACATGAGCTACTTGGACGAGCGGCTAGCCGCGCGGTTGCGGGACTACGAGCAGGTGGTCCTCAAGGAGGAGCTCTTCCGTGACCTGCCGGGCGTCCGGTGGGAGTACACGTGGAACGCGCTGGCCGAGGACGCGCCGCACTACTTCGCGGGGCCCTACCGTGCCATCGACGTCGGCTACATGAAGAGCGACGGCACCGAGTACGCCCTCTACGCGTCTGCGCCGGCCGACGACTGGGCCACCACCAGCGAGCAGTTCGACGTGATGCTGCGGAGTTTCCAGGAGGGCTGATCCCCTCGACATGATTCCTTTGAGGTGAACCCTGTGAGGTAAGCCCTGTGAGGTGAGCCCGTCGAGGTGACCCCTGCGAGCTGCTCCCGGAGAAGCCGGTGGGGATTGCCGGTGCGAACAGACGGGTAATCGTCTGATCGGTGGCCGGGTGGCGACACACTTGGCCGGTCACCGCCCCGGAAGGGGCCCGCCCGGGGCGGCATGATGAGACACATGGGGAGCCAGGGGAGCCAGGGAAGTCATGGGGGCAATTCCCCTCTCGTAGCGAACCGGTACCGCCTGGAGGCACAACTGGGGCGCGGCGGCATGGGCGTGGTGTGGCGGGCGAGAGACGAACTGCTCGGCCGGCGGGTCGCCGTCAAAGAACTCCCCTTCGACGTGAGCCTTTCCGACGCCGAGGCCCGGCAGTGGCGGGAGCGCACGCTGCGCGAGGCCCGCGCGGTCGTGCGACTGAGCCACCCGCACATCATCGTCGTCCACGATGTCGTCGAGGACGGTGAACGTACGTACATCGTCATGGAGCTGCTCGACGGCGGCTCGCTCGCCGACCGCATCGCCCGGTACGGCCCGGTCGGTCCCGTCGCGGCGGCCCGGATCGGGATCGCCCTGCTCGGTGCCCTGCGCACCGCGCACGCGGCCGGGGTCCTGCACCGCGACGTGAAGCCGTCCAACGTCCTGGTCGCCGAGGACGGCCGGATCGTGCTCACCGACTTCGGCGTCGCCCAGGTCCCGGGCGCGACCACCCTCACCGAGTCCGGCTCCTTCGTCGGCTCGCCCGAGTACACCGCTCCCGAACGGATGTCCGGGGCCGGGACCGGGCCGGAGTCCGACCTGTGGTCGCTGGGCGCCCTGCTGTGCACCGTCCTCAGCGGTGAGTCCCCGTTCCGCCGGGACTCGCTGGGCGGCATCCTGCACGCCGTGGTCTCCGGGGAGTTCCGGCCGCCCCCACAGGCCGGTCCGCTCCTCCCCGTCATCGAGGGCCTGCTCGAACGCGACCCGCGACGGCGGCTGGACGCGGCGGAGGCGGAGCGGATGCTGCGCGCCTATCTGGCCACGGGCCTCAGTCCCCTCCCGCCCGGAACCGGGCGACCGCGTTCCAGACGGAGCGTGCTCACGGCGGCGCTGCTGGCCGCCGCGACGGCGGGCGCGGGCATCTCCGCTGCGGTCCTGCTGATCGACGACATCGGCGACGACGATGAGAACGGCGGCGGCGACGGTGACGGGAACGGGAACGGCGGCAAGGGCGGCGACGGGAACGGGGGCGGCGACGGGAACGGGGACGGGAACGGGGACGGCGGCACGTCACCGACGCCCCCGACGCCCCCGACGCTCCCCACCCCCCACACGCCCCCGACCGCCCCGCACCCCTCGCCCCCGATGCCCACCGCCACGGTCACCGTGACCCGCCCGCCCCTGTCCCCCGCCGCCTCCTCGCCCCCCGCCTCCACGTCCCCGGCCGCGACCCCGCCTCCACCGCTCTCGTCCTGAGGAAAAACGTCGGCACAGCCGGACAACGCCCTGATCAGGCATTCGTTGCCACCGATCACTGGCGCCATGTGAGCAGTCGGTGAATCTGGATTACCGACGGGTACACAAGGGCCCCGGCGCGGCATACCCTGCCGCTCATGACGGATGCGCAGGCCCTGGACAGCACCGAGAAGACCGGCACGGGACGGACCGGCCCGGCACCGGCCGGCACCAACCCCCTCGCCCCCGCACCGGAGGGCGCCCGCACCGCCGCCGACGTGGTCACGCCCGAGCTGATCGCCCAGCTCACCAAGGGGGTGACCGGTTCCGGACGGACGGTCAGCCACGCGCCGTTCACCGGCCGGAAGCTGGCCGACCTGCCGGAGTCCTCGCCGGCCGACGTGGCGAAGGCGTACGACCGTGCCCGTGCCGCCCAGCCCGCCTGGGCGCGGACCCCGGTCCGGGAGCGGGCCGCCGTCCTGCTGCGCTTCCACGACCTGGTCCTCCAGCGCCAGGCCGAGGTCCTCGACCTGATCCAGCTGGAGACCGGCAAGGCCCGCCTGCACGCCCATGAGGAGGTCCAGGCCGTCGCCGTCGCCGCCCGCCACTACGGCCGCCGCGCCACCGCGTATCTGAAACCGAGGCGGCACACCGGCGCCGTACCGACCCTGACGAAGGTCACCGAGCTGCGCCACCCGCGCGGCGTCGTCGGCCAGATCGCCCCCTGGAACTACCCCCTCGAACTGTCCGTCGGCGACGCGCTCCCCGCGTTCGTCGCGGGCAACGCGGTCGTGATGAAGCCCGACACCGAGACCTGCCTGACCGCCCTGTGGGCCCGTGACCTGCTCATCGAGGCCGGGCTGCCCGCCGAGGTCTTCCAGGTCGTCCTCGGCGAGGGCCCGGTCGTCGGCCCCGAGGTCGTCAAACACGCCGACTACGTCTCCTTCACCGGCTCCACCCGCACCGGCCGCGAGGTCGCCCAGGGTGCCGCCGCCCGGCTGGTCGGCGTCTCCCTCGAACTCGGCGGCAAGAACGCCATGCTGGTCCTGGAGGACGCCGACATCGAGAAGGCCGCCGCGGGCGCCGTCCGCGCCTGCTTCTCCTCGGCCGGCCAGCTCTGCATCTCCGTCGAGCGGCTCTACGTCCACGAGTCCGTCGCCGACGCCTTCCTGGAGCGCTTCGCCGCCCGCACCAGGGCGATGCGGCTGGGCAACTCCCTGGCCTACGGCGCCGACATGGGGTCGCTGGTGGGGGAACGGCAGCTGGAGACCGTACAGCGGCATGTGGCGGACGCCGTCGAACGCGGCGCGAAGCTCGTGGCCGGCGGGGTCGCCCGCCCGGACATCGGACCGTACTTCTACGAGCCGACCATCCTCGAAGGCGTCACCGCACCCATGACGGTGTGCACCGAGGAGACCTTCGGCCCGGTCGTCTCCGTCCACCGCTTCCACACCGAGGAGGAGGCCGTCGTACTCGCCAACGCGACGCCGTACGGCCTCAATGCCTCGGTGTGGACCAGGGACGCCCGGCGCGGCCACGGGGTCGCCGCCCGTCTGCGCACCGGCACCGTCAACATCAACGAGGGGTACGCCGCCGCCTACGGCAGCGTCCAGGCGCCGATGGGCGGCATGAAGGACTCCGGCCTCGGCCGCCGGCACGGCTCCGAGGGCATCCTCAAGTACACCGAGGCCCAGACCGTCGCCCACCAGCGCCTGCTGCCGATGGCCCCGTCGCTCGGCATGGACGACGAGAAGTACGCCCGGTTCATGTCCCGCAGCCTCCGCCTGATGAAGACGTTGCGGCTGCGCTAGGGCCTGTCCGAGGCCCCTGGCCCCGGGCCCCTGCCACCACAGACGAACCCGCACGTGAAACTCGACGAGGAGACAACCGTGCCCCAGGACGCTTACGACTACGACGTCATCGTCGTCGGCTCAGGCTTCGGTGGCTCGGTGAGCGCCCTGCGCCTCACCGAGAAGGGCTACAAGGTGGGCGTCCTGGAAGCCGGCCGCCGTTTCACCCGCGCGTCGCTGCCCAAGAACTCCTGGGACCTGAAGAACTACCTCTGGGCCCCCCGGCTCGGCATGTTCGGCCTCCAGCGCATCCACCTCCTCGGGAATGTCATGGTCCTGGCAGGTGCCGGGGTCGGCGGCGGTTCCCTCAACTACGCCAACACCCTCTACGTCCCGCCCGCGCCCTTCTTCGAGGATTCCCAGTGGCGTGACATCACCGACTGGAAGGACGAGCTGGCGCCCTACTACGACCAGGCCCGCCGCATGCTCGGCGTCCGGCTCAACCCGACGACGACCCCCTCCGACGTCCATCTGAAGGCCGCCGCCGAGCGGATGGGCTGCGGCGACACCTTCCATCTGGCCCCGGTCGGCGTCTTCTTCGGCGACGGGCGGGACGCCGACGGGTCGGTACGGGCCAGGCCGGGGGAGCGGGTCGCGGACCCCTACTTCGGCGGCGCGGGCCCGGACCGGCACGCCTGCGCCGAGTGCGGCGAGTGCATGACCGGCTGCCGGCACGGCGCGAAGAACACCCTGAACGAGAACTACCTGTACCTCGCCGAGAAGGCGGGCGCCGTCGTGCACCCGATGACGACGGTCGTCTCCGTCACGGACGACTCCCGGGGCGGCTACGCGGTGACCACCCTCCCCACCGACCGCCGGGACCGGAACCGGAACCGGACGAGGGGCGAGGGCCGCACCCTCACCGCCCGCCGGGTGGTCCTCGCGGCCGGCACGTACGGCACCCAGACCCTGCTGCACCGGATGAAGGCCGGCGGGCAGCTCCCGTACATATCCGACCGGCTCGGGTCGCTGACCCGGACCAACTCAGAGGCGCTGGTCGGCGCCCAGACCGACGACCGGCGCTACCGCAAGGCCACCGGGGAGCCGAAGGCCGACTTCACGCGGGGCGTCGCCATCACGTCCTCGGTCCACCCCGACGCCAACACCCACATCGAACCGGTCCGTTACGGCAAGGGGTCCAACTCGATGGGCGGCCTGTCGATCCTCCAGGTCCCGTACGCCGGCCGGACCGCCTCCGGGACCACCCGCGTCCTGGGCTTCCTGGCCAACGCGGCCAGGCACCCGCTGCTGGTCCTGCGCTCCCTCTCCAACCGGCGCTGGTCGGAGCGGACCATCATCGGCCTGGTGATGCAGTCGCTGGACAACTCCCTGACGACGTACCTGAAACCGGCGGGCGTCGGCAAGGGCCTGCTCACCGCCCGCCAGGGCCACGGCTCGCCCAACCCCAAGCAGATCGAGGCCGCCACCGAGAGCGCCTCCGCGCTCGCCGCCGAGATCAACGGCTTCCCCGGCTCCAACGTCGGTGAGCTGATGGGCACCCCGCTCACCGCCCACTTCCTCGGCGGCTGCCCGATCGGCGCCACGCGCGAGACCGGCGTCATCGACCCGTACCACCGGCTCTACGGCCACCCCGGCATCTCCGTCGTCGACGGCGCCGCGGTCTCGGCCAACCTGGGCGTCAACCCCTCCCTGACCATCACGGCCCAGGCGGAACGGGCCATGTCCTACTGGCCCAACAAGGGCGAGCCCGACCCGCGCCCGGCACAGGGCACGGCGTACGAACGTCTGGCCCCCGTCGAACCCAAGTCCCCGGCGGTCCCGCCGGACGCGTTCGGCGCGCTGCGGCTGCCGTTCCTGGGCATGCCGACGGTGCCGCCGAAGCCGTAGCCGTAGCCGTAGCCCGCCGGCCCCCGGCTGCCGGCCCGCCGGGAAGACGCGGTCGGAAAGGAGAAGGACCCGCACCCCCCTCCGAGCGCGGGTCCTCCCCTGTTCTGCGGCGGGCCCGGTCCACAGGCCCGCGGGTACCACGTGCCGGCTACGCCCCGGCGCCGGCCTTGCGCCGCCGCACGGCGAACACCGCGCCGGCGCCGGCGACGACGGCGAAGCCGCCGACCAGGCCGACCATCGGCAGCGCGGAACTGGAGCCGGTCTCGGCGAGGTTGCCGGTGACCTGCGGGGTACCGGCCGTGGGCGAGGCGCTGGCCACGGGCACCGTGCCGCCAGTCTGGGGCTTGGTGCCGGTGGTGTCCGTGCCGGCGGCGACGATCTGGAACTGGTACGCCACCTCCAGGTCGCGGACGCACAGGTCCTCGTCGGCGTAGAGCGTCGAGCCGATCGTGAAGGCGGTGCCGGCCGCGGCGCCGGCGGCCACGTTGACGCGCAGCGGGACCTCGGCCTCGTAGCCGGGCTTGAGTTCCTCGGTCATACCGGCGTAGCCGATGGCGTAGCCGTACTCGTCGAGGTCGTACCAGCTCTTCTCCTCGGGGTCGTACGCCTGGAGGCGGACGGTCCGGCTGGTGAACAGGTCGTCACCGGCCTTGTTCGAGGCGGCGCTGATCAGGTAGCCGAGCCCGTAGAGCGTGCCGTCGGAGGTGTTCTTCACGGTGAGGGAGAACTCGTGCCAGCCGCTGCCCGCCGCGATCTTGCCCGGCAGCCCGGTGATGTCCGAGTCGACGGCCTCGGCCACGCACTCGCTCGGCTCGGGTTCCGGCGACTGCGACTCCTCGGGCTTCGAGGTGCTCGGCGACGGGCTGCTGGAGCCGGTGGGCGAGGCGCTCGCCGAGGACGACTGGCCGGCCTCGGCCGTCGGGGCGGCGCTCGTGGAGGTGTTCTCCTCGGGCGCGGTCTCCGGCGCGGAGGTGGACGGGGCGGGCGGCGTGCTCTCGGCGGCCGGCACGCTCGCGGAGGTGCTCGGTGAGGCGGACGGCGTCTCTCCGGTGGCGTACGCGGCCGGAGCGGCGAGCAGCGCCACGGGGGCGATCACTGCCGTCGTGGCTGCTGCTGCCATGGCGCGGCGAAGCTTCATGAACACCTCGGGAAGTCGGGCGTACCGCTGGGACGCGGCACGGACGGTGAAGGAAACCTCCGCGGTGGGGCGCGGCCGGGGCCCTTGGGTCAGCAGGTTGGATCAGTGAGACCTGTGAATGGTTGTCCGCGCGTTCATGGAATTCTCATGTGGCTTGGATCACTACTGTCCGGCACGGTTCGCTCACGGTCGGCTTCCGTGTCCGTTCGGACCGGACTGACTGGTCGGGCCGGGCTGACGGGACTGACGGAACGACGGGGCTGACGGGGCTGACGGGGCTGACGGGACTGACCGGTCGGACTGGGCGGACCGACATGGCGAAGGGCCCCGCGGTGGATGGCCGCGGGGCCCTTCGTCGGCCGGCACCGGCGGCAGGGCGGCGCCGGTGCCCGCGGAGCGGCGCCGGGGGGTCGCGCCGCTGGTCACGGATGGCCCGGCGCGTCGGCACGGGGCATCGGACTACGGGAGAGAAGAGCTGGGGCTGCGCACGCATCGTGCTGGAGGAGGAACAAGCTCCGCAACCGTTTGACGCGGACTTGAACATTCCTGGACATGTACCGACGGTCGGCCCCGGGCGTCCCCGGAGCCGACCGTTCTGTTGGGTGACCGGGCTGCTGTCCCCTGCCGTCCGGTCACTTCCCTGGAGCGAGGTCCCACGACGTACGGCACGATCCGTACGTCTCATCGCTCCAGCGAGCCACGCGTGGTTCTTTCGGGCCCGCCCCTGGCTGGCACGGACACCGGGACCAACGAAGCGGCGCGGCCACCGGTCACGCGCCGTACGGGTGAGAACGGCCCCGAACTCATCTGCGACCGGTTCAGACGCGGCCCCGGCACAGTTCCAAGAGGGTCATGGCGAGGGCGGTGCCCGGCTTGCCCAGGGCGTCGCGGTAGTGGGAGAGGACGCCCATCTCGCGGGAGAGGTTCACGCGCCGGCCGCCGGAGGCGATCCGGGCGTCCTGGATGACGGCCGAGACGGCCATGCGTTCCTGGATCAGACCGATGATCCGGTCGTCGAGCGCGTCGATGCGTTCCCGGGCGCCGGTGATCACGTCGGCTGCTTCAGGGGTGTGTGCGCCGGTCGCGTCGGTGGCGGTGATCGCGGTGGTGGCGGTGGTGGCGATTGCGGTGGCGGTGGTGGCGGCGGCGGTTGTGGTGGCGGCTGTCATGGGCGGGGGCTCCTCGTCGGACGGGGTGCCCCGGGACGACAGGATCCGGGAGAAACGTCAGGCGCCCCGGGCCTTGTCGGCCCGGGGCGCCTGGGAAGTCGCTGTCAGTTGCTCAAGCAGCACGACCATGGCAGCCGGTGGGCCGGTTGCCATAGGTAAACAGGAAAGCCTGCTGCGGAGTGAGCATGGACCCAGTATGCCGGGGGGAACGCACGGTGGCCAAGCCCTTTCGCATGGTGAGACGTGCCACCGGCGTCCGCGGCCGGGACGGGTCACGTGCCCGCCTCGGTAGAATCGGAGTCACAAGCCCCCCGCCCGACCGCCGGAAGGCACCTCGTGTCATCAGCGACTCCCGCTGCCAACGCCGCCCCCGACACCGTTCTGGTCGTCGACTTCGGCGCGCAGTACGCCCAGCTCATCGCCCGCCGAGTCCGCGAGGCCCGGGTCTACAGCGAGATCGTGCCGAGCACCATGCCGGTCCAGGACATGCTCGCCAAGAACCCGGCGGCCATCATCCTCTCCGGCGGCCCCTCGTCCGTGTACGAGGAGGGCGCCCCCCGCCTCGACCGCGAGATCTTCGAGGCCGGCGTCCCCGTCTTCGGCATGTGCTACGGCTTCCAGCTGATGGCGCAGTCCCTCGGCGGCACGGTCGACAACAGCGGCGCCCGCGAGTACGGCCGTACCGACCTCGCCGTCTCCCGACCGTCCTCCACCCTCTTCGAGGGCACCCCGGCCGAGCAGGCGGTCTGGATGTCGCACGGCGACGCCTGCTCCGCCGCCCCCGAGGGCTTCACCGTCACCGCGTCCACGGACGTCGTCCCGGTCGCCGCCTTCGAGAACGACGAGAAGAAGCTCTACGGCGTCCAGTACCACCCCGAGGTGATGCACTCCACGCACGGGCAGCAGGTGCTGGAGCACTTCCTGTACCGGGGTGCGGGCCTGACCCCCGACTGGACCACCGGCAACGTGATCGAGGAGCAGGTCGCCGCGATCCGCGAGCAGGTCGGCGACAAGCGCGCCATCTGCGGCCTGTCCGGCGGCGTGGACTCCGCGGTCGCCGCGGCCCTCGTCCAGAAGGCCATCGGCTCCCAGCTGACCTGCGTCTACGTCGACCACGGCCTGATGCGCAAGGGCGAGACCGAGCAGGTCGAGAAGGACTTCGTCGCCGCGACCGGCGTGCAGCTGAAGGTCGTGGACGCCGAGGAGCGGTTCCTGACCGCGCTGAAGGGCGTCTCCGACCCCGAGGAGAAGCGGAAGATCATCGGCCGGGAGTTCATCCGGGTCTTCGAGCAGGCCCAGGCCGAGATCATCGCCGACGAGGGCCCGGCGGTCGAGTTCCTCGTCCAGGGCACCCTCTACCCGGACGTGGTCGAGTCCGGCGGTGGCACCGGCACCGCCAACATCAAGTCGCACCACAACGTCGGCGGGCTCCCCGAGGACCTCGAGTTCCAGCTGATCGAACCGCTGCGCAAGCTGTTCAAGGACGAGGTCCGGATGGTCGGCCAGGAACTGGGCCTGCCGGAGGAGATCGTCCAGCGCCAGCCCTTCCCCGGCCCCGGCCTCGGCATCCGGATCGTCGGCGAGGTCACCAAGGAGCGGCTCGACCTGCTGCGCGAGGCCGACGCCATCGCCCGCGAGGAGTTGACGGCGGCCGGTCTCGACCGCGAGATCTGGCAGTGCCCGGTGGTCCTGCTCGCGGACGTCCGCTCGGTCGGCGTCCAGGGCGACGGACGCACCTACGGCCACCCGATCGTGCTACGGCCCGTCTCCTCCGAGGACGCGATGACGGCCGACTGGTCCCGGCTGCCGTACGACGTGCTGTCCAAGATCTCGACCCGCATCACCAACGAGGTCAAGGACGTCAACCGGGTCGTCCTCGACGTGACGTCGAAGCCGCCGGGCACCATCGAGTGGGAGTGACCCCTGTGAGCCCCTACGTGCGCCTCACGGTGCGCAGGGGCTCTCCGGGCTGCCAGACCTGGACGACGAGATACGCGTCGTCCTCCACGGAGGTCCGCACGACCTCCGTCAGCTCGGTACGGAAGAGGTGGAACGGCTCCGGCGGTTCCACCTCTTCGACGTATCCGGCCTTCGTCCCCGCGTCCTCGACCTCGAACGCCCGCCCGCTGATCCGTACGTCCCCGCCGCCCATGCCGGTGCCCTCCCCGAGGTTGGCCTGGAGCGCGAAGCGCGGGTCGCGGCGCAGGTCCAGGGCCTTGAGCGAGCCCGGCATCAGACCGAGCCACAGCTCACCGGCGAGAAAACGCACCTCCAGACCGCTGGTCCGGGGCGAGCCGTCCTTGCGCAGGGTCGCGAGGACATGGTGGGTGAAGGCGCCGAAACGTCGCTCCACGGTCGTGGCGAGATCGGGTTCGGCGGCGGCGAAGAAGGCCCAATTCGCTGTCATGTGCCGAGTCTCCCGCCCAAACCAGACATCTGCTGTCGGGTATCGGCCGGACGGCGTCGATCAGTCCCACACATTTACGGAACAGAACTGTCTTCCCCGGCTCACCGACGGTAACTTCACGCCCCGTGAATCAACCCAGTGCCGGAGGGCACATGCACGGGACGCCCGGGGCCGCTCCGCCCCCGCCGCGGCCACTCGACACGCTCCAGTTCGCGATGCCGCCGATGCACGAGTCCGTCGCCGACGAACGCCGGCACCGCAAGGAGCGGCTGGCGGGCGCCCTGCGCATCTTCGGGCGGTACGGCCTGGAGGACGGCGTCTCCGGGCACATCACCGCCCGCGATCCCGAGTTCACCGATTGCTTCTGGGTCAACCCCTTCGGCCTGCCGTTCCGGCACGTCACGGTGAGCGATCTGGTCCTGGCCAACGCCGACGGCCAGGTCATCGAGGGCCGCTACCACGTCAACCAGGCCGCCTTCACCGTCCACTCCCGGGTGCACGCCGCCCGCCCCGACGTCGTCGCCGTCGCCCACTGCCACTCGGTGCACGGCCGCGCGCTCGCCGCCCTCGGCGACCTGCTCGACCCCATCACCCAGGAGAGCTGCGCCTTCTACGAGGACCACGCCCTCTACGACTCCTACAGCGGCGTCACGGTCGACGCCGAGGAGGGGCGGCGCATCGCCGCGGCGCTCGGCTCCCGCAAGGCGCTGGTGCTGCGCAACCACGGGCTGCTGACGGTCGGTGACTCGGTGGACGCGGCGGCCTGGTGGTTCCTGTCGATGGAACGGTGCTGCCAGGTGCAACTGGCGGCCAAGGCCGCGGGCCGGCCCGTACTGATCGAACACCGACGGGCGACGGCGACCTGGGAGCAACTCGGCGGGGACCTGGTGGCGTGGATCAACTACCAGCCCCTGTGGCGCGAGGTCACCCGCGACGAACCGGACCTGCTGGACTGACGGGTCAGACGGGTGAGACGGGTCGGACGGGTCGGACGGGTCGGACGTGTCAGACGGATCACATGGGTCTGGCAGACCGGCGAGTACGGCAGACCGGCGAGTACGGCAGACCGGCGGGTCCGTGGGGTCCGTCGGGTCCGTCGGGTCTGGCCCGTGGCAGGGCCGCGTCTCAGAACTTCCGGAGCACCACCGCCTTGGTCATCGCGAACTCCTCGTCGGTGAGCACCCCGTCGCGGTGCAACCGCCCCAACTCGCGCAGCCGGCACAGCAGTACGTCGTGATGGCCGGCCCGCGCCGGCGCGGCGCGGGCCGACGGGTGCGGCAGCCGGGCGGTGACCGCGGTGGCGACCAGCGCGGTGAGCAGATCGCGGCGGGCGTTGCCCCACAGATCCAGGGCGTACGGGTCCTTCTCCGGCGGCAGCTCGGAGAGGACCGTCTCCCGCGTCACGAAGCGCAGAACGCCGTCCCCGTGACCCGAGTTGGGCAGCCACTCGACCCGCACGAGGTCACCCACGTGGAGGATCCTGGGCCCCGTGGCGCGTTTGACCCGCTCGGAGGTGTCCGCCCAGTCGATCCGTACCCGGGTGCCGTCGAAGGAGACCGTGCCGTCGGAGGAACGGACCGAGACCGGGACCGGAGGGCCCGGCAGCAGATACGCCTGGGTGGGCTCCTGCGGAACCCGGTCGAGCAGCAGTGCCCGGCGGATCTCCTCCACGACGTACTCGGCGATCCCGGCGCGGTCGGTGTCCACTGTCAGCCGGTAGGGGTCCGCCGGGTCGGGGAGCCGGCCGCCGGTCGCCTGGAGCAGGGGGTCGGCGCCTTCCCGAAGCCGCAGCCGGAGCCGCCCGCCTTTGCGTTCCGGCTCGAAGACGGCGCCCGAGACGGCCTCCAGCGGTACGGCGACCTCCCCGTACGTCTGCCGGAACAGCGGCACCGAGCGGTGCAGGCCCGGGGTGATCCTGACCGTACTGCCGTCGAAGGCCCAGGCCCCGTCACGCTGGATGATCTCGGCCATAAGGGAATTCTCGCAGGCGGGTCAACACTGCGGACCGCACGTCACCCGTGCTGAGCAGAGGAGGCCGGGGGCGCCCGGCGCGAACGGGGTGGTGTAGGGCACAATTCGCTGTCGTCCCGGGGGAGTTGCGGGTCCGGTCGCAAGGGTGCGGAAGGTGGATGTCGGGCGTGGCGGTGCAGGAGGCGAGACACGGTGGGGCGGGCGTGCACGGCGGCGGGTGCACGTGCGGGGACTGCCCGCACGGCGCACGTGAGGGCCATCGGCGGGCGGTCGCCGATTTCGCCCTGCGCAGGGACGAGTTCGCGGCCGGACAGGGGCTGCCGGCCGCAGTGGCCCACTCGGCGTCGGCCTCCCGGCAGTGGGTCTCCGAGGAACTGACCCAGTCCGCCGGACTCGTCGCCGAACGCGGCCGGGCCGAGGGCGGGGCCTGGCTGGCCGGCCTGTGGCGCCGCACGGCCGGTGCGGCGCTGGCCGCCGTGGTGGTCCTGCTGCTGGTGCAGGCGCTCACCGCGGTGGGCGCCGGCTGGACTCCCGCCCGCACCGCCGGTCTGGCGGCGGCGCTGGTCGTGGCCGGGGCGCTGACGGCGGCGTCCTGGTTCCACCGGGCCCGGGGCGGCGCGCTGGCTCCGGTCATCGGCGAGGACAACCGGCTCTCCACGTCCCGCGCCGTGGCAGTGGCCTGGGTACTGTTCGTCGCCTACGCGGTACTGGTGCTGGTGGGAGAACTCGCGCTGGCCTCCGCGCCCGGAGACCGGGACGCCCTCATCTCCGGCCTCGAACTGCGTCGGGGCGCCGGCGTGGTGACGGTGCTCGCGGTGGTCTGCGGGATCGCGGTCCTGGTACGGCGGGTGGTCGGGCTGCGGGTGCTGGGACAGCGGCTCCAGAAGGTACGGGCGGACCGGCCGCGCGCGGCCGATCTGCTGACGGACGACGCCGGACGCGGGACCTTCGCCGACATCCAGTACGTCGTGATCAACGGGGTCGCCCTGGTGTTCGGGGCGGTACGGCTGGCCCGCCGGCCGGAGCAGTTGCCGGACCTGCCGTGGGGGCTGGCGGTCGTGGTGCTGGTGTCGGCGGCGACCTACCTGGCCGGCAAGTACGCCGAGGGCGGCCGTCCGGTGGTCCTCTCGGTGGTGCGGGCCCGGGAGGCCGGTGCTCTGGACGGGCCCATCCGGACGGGCGACGACATCGAGATCCGGGGCGCCGGATTCGTACCGCCGGGGGCGCAGAGCGCGGACCGGCTGTCCCGGATGGTGGTGCGGATCGGCGCGGTCAATGTCCACGTGCCGCTGGTCCCGGTCGCCGGAGGTTTCAGCAACCCCACCGACACGCTGCTGACCGTGCCCGTACCGGCGGACGTGGAGCCGGGGCGGGTCGAGGTGCAGGTGGTCACGGCGGCGGGAGTGGAAACCAACCGGTGCGTGGTCGACGTGACGGAGTGAGGGCAGTGAGGGCAGTGAGGGCCTGGAGCGGTCTCCACTGGGGTCCACGCAGGGTGGGTTTCACGTAGGTGGGCTCCGTGCAGGGGGGCGTCCGTACAAGGCGGTCTCCAAGCAAGGCGGTCTCCAAGCGCGGTGATCTTTGAGCAGAGCGGTCGTCCATCGGTCAGAAATCGATCCAGTCGGGAAAAATCTCGGCCCGTGAGGATTGAGCGGGTCCTCGGTGTCGTACGTATGGACGTCGAGGGGGTCTCGGCACGCGGCGGCGAGAGGCGGCTGGCAGCGATGGCTCACGGCATGCGGACGGACACGTCCCCCACCGACGGCGCCCTGGACTGGCGCGAGCGGGCCACCCGGTACGCGCTCCTTCCTCTGCGGGTCTTCCTCGGCATCACCTTCGTCTACGCCGGCATCGACAAACTGACCGACAGCGCCTTCATGAAGGACTCGGGCTCCGGTTCCGTCGGCGACATGATGCGGACCGTCCGTGACTCCTCGGCCATTCCCGCCCTGGTCGACCTCTCCCTGAAGAGCCCGTCCGGCTTCGGCTACGCCATCGCCTTGGGGGAACTGGCCGTCGGCATCGGCACCCTGATCGGTCTCCTCGCCCGGCTCGCCGCGTTGGGCGGCGCCCTGATCTCGCTCAGCCTGTGGCTGACGGTGAGCTGGGCGTCCGACCCGTACTACTACGGCAATGACCTGGCCTACCTCATGGCGTGGATTCCTCTCGTGCTGGCGGGTGCGCCGCTGCTGTCGCTGGACGCGGGGTTGCGTGCGCGGCGACGGCGGCGACGAGACGCGAGCCGGTGACCCCGGTGACCCCGGTGACGCCGGTGACTCGGTGACCCGGCGATCCGGGGGTCGGGGGTCGGGACGAGAGAAAACGGAGTTGCGGGGTCCGCGTCGGTCCTCCGCCTGGTCTCAGCCCCGGGCGTCCGCGTGCGGCTCGGCGGTGTCGGGCGGGCGGTGGCCCGGCGTCCGCCGGCGTCGCCGTACCCCGTGGGCCAGCGTGCCCACCGCACCCGCGAGACAGAGGCCGCCGATGACGACGGGGATCACCACGAACCACGGTGTCTCCCACAGCTTCCCCGCGTCGCCGGCGTAGACGACGCCCGCCACGGTCAGGAAGGCCCCGGCCACCAGCCGCCCCGGCTGGAACTCATGACGCAGCACGGCTCACCTCCGCCTGGCCGAGGCCGACCTCCACATCGAGGTCGAGTGTCCCGGCGTCCTTCCCGCCCCCGGTGGGGGTCAGGGTCACCCGCCGGTGTTTGTCCGGTGCCACGTCCACGTCCTTCTGATCGTCGCCGGGCAGTTGGATGTCGCCCAGTCCGACCTCGACGTCCAGCCGCACCGTCACGTCCGGCGGCACGATGACCCGTATTCGGCCCAGGCCCGCCTCGGCCCGGGTGGTGACCGTCCGGTCCGTGCCCAGGTCCAGCCGGGACAGGTCCAGGGTGCCGACGCCGGTGCCGACCTCGTACCGCTGCTTCACCTCCGCCGGCGAGGCGGGTGTCCAGTCGGCGCGCACCCACTCGGTGCCGATGTCCTTGGGCAGGGCGGCCGACGCGGCGAGCAGCCCCGCCGTGACGATCGCCAGGAAGACCGAACCGGCTCCCGTGCGCCCGAGGAAGGCGCTGACCGCGATGCCCAGACCGAAGACGGCCAGCGCGCAGGCCAGGCCGGTCTGCAGGCTGGTGCCCAGCGCCTGCTCGCCCCAGGACGCCCGGGTGCCGAGGGCGCCGGCGACGAGGGCCAGCAGGAAGACCCAGCCGCCGATCCCGCGGGGACCGCGCGGCCTGGGCGGCCGGGAGCGCGGTTTGCCCGGGCCCGCCCGGTCGCGGTCGTGGCCGTGGTCGCCCAGGCTGATGTTGACGGCCGCCGCTATGTCCCGGGCGCGGGCGTCGCTCGGCCCCCACAGATAACCCGTGCCGCCGGCATGGGAGCCGTCCTTGACGATGGGGTCACGCCACCAGGACGGCCAGGTGATGATGACCGGTGGCGCCTTCGCCTCGGGCGGGGCGTCGGCGACGGCCTGCGCGGCGAGCGGGTCGGGCCCGGGCGTGCCGCGCTGTTGCGACCAGTACCCCGCGCCCGCGAGCAGAAGGGAGAGGACCACGGCGAAGGTGAGCACCCCGCTGTTGTGCAGCATGGTCAGGAAGACGCCGCAGCCGACCAGGGCGAAGAGCACGGCTGCCAGCGCCTGGCCGTCGACGCGTCCGGTCAGCAGCTTGCGTACCTCGTTCTCCTCCTCGTCGTCGGCCGGGACGAACAGCCACGCGAAGCCGTAGAAGAGCAGACCGAGGCCGCCGGTCGCGGAGAGCACCGCCAGCGTGATCCGGAAGATCACCGGGTCCATGTCGCACTGCCGGCCGAGCCCCGAGCACACCCCGGCGACCATCTTGTGCCGCCGGTCGCGGCGGAACCGGTGCGGAGGCCCGGGCACGCCCGGCCCGACCCCGGCATCGGCGCCGGCACCGGGCGTGGCAGCCGCGCCGGGCGCGGTGTCCTGCGGCCCGGCGCCCCGTGGCGGGCGCGGGCCGGCACCGGGCCCCGTATCCGCCGCGGCGCGCTCGTTTTCTGTCATGCGTCCATGGTGGCGGGCGCGGCGCCGCGGCGGCAGCCGGTACGACCCTGGTCGGACCCTGATATCGGCCCTGATGAGGCGCCGGGGAGATGTTCGACGACACGCCGCCGCGAAGATCAGGGGAGTCTCCGGGATACACCCTGATGCCCTGGCCCCGGGGCCGTGTGACCATCGTTGGCATGCCGGAAGCCGCAGCAGCGCCAGTCGTCGAGCCACGGCCGCCGCGCAAGCTCTACCGCAGCAGCGACGGACGCTGGCTCGGTGGAGTGGCGCGGGGGCTCGCGGGCCACCTCGGGCTGCCCGTGGTCTGGGTGCGGCTGGTCTTCGTCGGCCTGTTCATGGCCGACGGGCTCGGCGCGCTGCTCTACGCGGCGTTCTGGTTCTTCGTGCCGCTCGGCGTCGGCGGTGTCGACGCGCAGAAGCCGCCGTCCCTCGTCTCCACCGAGACCTCCCCGGACGGCCGCCGCAGACTCGTCGCCCGCAGACCGGACAAGGGACAGATCGTCGCCCTGCTCCTCATGGTCGTCGTGGCCATGGTCTTCGTGGGCAACGTGGATCTGAGCGGCGGGGTGAAGGCGTACCTCTGGCCGACCGTGCTGGTCGGTGCGGGCGTCGCCCTCGTCTGGCGGCAGGCGGACAACGCCCGCCGGGCCCGCTGGGTCGAGGCGGGCCGGCGCCGACGCACGGTCCGGCTGCTGCGCGCGGTGGCCGGGGTACTGCTGGTGACGGCCGGTGTCTCCGGCATCTTCGTGCTCCAGGGCTCCGCCGCCCACCTCGGGTCGGTGCTCCAGGCGGCCCTCGCGGTCCTGGTCGGCATAACGCTGCTGGCCGGGCCGTATCTCGTGCGCATGACGCAGGACCTCTCCGAGGAACGCCTGATGCGCATCCGGGCGCAGGAGCGCGCCGAGGTCGCCGCCCATGTGCACGACTCGGTGCTGCACACCCTGACCCTGATCCAGCGCAACGCGGAAAGTCCCGGCGAGGTACGGCGCCTGGCCCGCGCTCAGGAGCGGGACCTGCGCGCCTGGCTCTACAGACCGGAGGGCAACGGCAAGGACGAGGACGACGAGCCGGCGACCCTCGCCGAAGCCGTGAAGCGCGACGCCGCCGAGGTCGAGGACAAGCACGGCGTCCCCATTGAGGTCGTCGTGGTCGGCGACTGCCCGCTCGACGAACGGATCGGGGCACAGACGCAGGCCGCGCGCGAAGCGATGGTGAACGCGGCCAAGTACGGTGGCGAGGGCGGTGCCGTACAGGTCTTCGCCGAAGTCGAGGGCAGGACGGTCTTCGTGTCCGTCCGGGACCGGGGGCCCGGCTTCGACCCCGAGTCGATACCCGCCGACCGGATGGGTGTCAGAGAATCGATCATCGGCCGCATGGAGCGCAACGGCGGCACGGCGCGACTGCGCGCGGTGCCCGGCGGCGGCACGGAGGTCGAGCTGGAGATGGAGAGGGCGGAGAAGACGTCATGAGCGACCCGACCGAAGCGAACACGGAGTCCGCCGAGTCGACCGGCGGAGCGGCCGGACGGCAGGTGCGCGTGGTCCTCGTCGACGACCACCGCATGTTCCGTACGGGCGTGCAGGCCGAGATCGGCCGGACCGAGCAGACCGGGGTCGAGGTGGTCGGGGAGGCCGCCGACGTCGACCAGGCCGTCACGGTCATCACCGCGACCCGGCCCGAGGTGGTCCTGCTCGACGTCCACCTCCCGGGCGGCGGTGGCGTCGAGGTCCTGCGTCGCTGCGCCCCGTTGATGGCCGACGCCGAGCGGCCCGTCCGCTTCCTCGCCCTGTCCGTCTCGGACGCGGCGGAGGACGTGATCGGCGTGATTCGCGGCGGTGCCCGTGGCTATGTGACCAAGACGATCACCGGCTCCGACCTCGTCGACTCGGTCTTCCGCGTCCAGGAGGGCGACGCCGTCTTCTCGCCCCGTCTGGCCGGCTTCGTCCTGGACGCCTTCGCCTCCACCGACGCCCCGCCGGTCGACGAGGACCTCGACCGCCTCACCCAGCGGGAGCGCGAGGTGCTGCGCCTGATCGCCCGCGGCTACGCGTACAAGGAGATCGCCAAGCAGCTGTTCATCTCCGTCAAGACGGTCGAGTCCCATGTCTCGGCGGTCCTGCGCAAACTCCAGCTCTCCAACCGGCACGAGCTGACGCGGTGGGCCACCGCACGGCGCCTCGTCTGACGCGGCCCGTACCGGACGGCCTTGGCGGCCTGTGCATGTGACTCAGGCCCCCCACGGGCCCGTTCTCTCGCAGGGTGATGACCGATGTGTGGAATCGGGAGCGCGGCGGCCGGGGGGTCGGGGAACTTGGGGGACTGGTGGCCGGCCGGATTCGCGCCCTTCATTAGGCTCCGGACTCATGGACGTACTCATCCACCTCTTCGTCGGTCTGCACATCATCGGCATCGCGGCACTGCTCGGCGGCTTCCTCACTCAGATGAAGGCGATGGGCGAGGGCACCGCCCGCTTCGGTCCGGCGATGCTGCACGGCGCGCTGACCATGCTGGTCACGGGGGTGATCCTGGTCGGGCTGAACCAGGCCGACGACCAGTCCGTCAACAACATCAAGATCGGCGTGAAACTGGCCGTGCTGGTCGTGATCCTCGGCCTCGTCTACGTGAAACGGGACGAGGAGAAGGTGGAGAAGGGCCTGTTCGGGCTGGTCGGCGCGCTGACCATGGTGAACGTCTTCATCGCGGTGCTGTGGACCTGAGCGCCGGCCGCGCGGACACGACCGGCGCACCAGGCCGGGGCCGGTGCCGAGCGAGCGGAACCGCTCAGGCCGGACGCACCACGCTGTAGATCGACGACTCGCCGTCGTAGTAGACGGACTCCTCGCGGACGTACGCGCCCGGCTTCGGCGCGTGGATCATCATGCCGTTGCCGATGTAGATGCCGACGTGCGAGATGTCGTCGTAGAAGAAGACCAGGTCACCGGGTTGCGCCGCGGAGATCGACACCGTGGTGCCGGCGTTGACCTGGTCGTAGGTGACGCGGGGCAGGTCGACGCCCGCGTCCTTCCAGGCGGCCTGGGTGAGGCCGGAGCAGTCGTAGGAGTCGGGGCCGGTGGCGCCCCAGACGTACGGTTTGCCGATCTGGGCGCGGGCGAAGGCCAGGGCCTTCCCGGCCTTGGTGGCGTACGAGGAGTCGGTCGCGGACGACGACCCGGTCGACCCCGAGGAACTGCTCTCCTGCGCGGCGGCGGTCTTCGCGGCCTCCTCCTGGCGCTGCCGTTCCTCGGCCTGCTGCCGGGCCAGCTCCTGGGCCTTGCGGGCCGCCTCCTGCTGCTTCTCCTTCTCGATCGCGGCGAGCCGCGCCTTCTCCTGGGCGGTCAGGTCGGCCAGCAGCTCACGCGCGGAGGCGAGTTTCGTCTGGACGGTGGCCTTGGCCGTCTTCAGGTCCTTCTGTGACGTGGTGAGCGTCTGGAGGCTCTCGGTGGCCTCCTGGCGTTTCTCCATCGTCTCGGCCTGCTGGGTGACGTAGTCGTCGACCATCTGCTTCTGGCGGCCGGTGAGCCGGTCCATCAGCTGGTTCTGGTCGAAGTAGTCCTGCGGGGAGTCCGCGAGCAGGAGGGTCGCGGTGTCGGAGACGGCCGCGCCGGTGCGGTACTGGGCGGCGGCGAAGGAGCCCAGCTCCTCGCGCGCGTCGTTCAGCTCCTGGGTGCGCTGGGCGACGTCGTCCAGGAGGCTGTCGACCTGCTCGCGCTGCTTCGCGGTCTTCTCCTCGGCCGCGTTGTACTTCTCGGTGGCCGACCCGGCCTGGCGGTAGAGGTCGTCGACCTTCTTCTGGACCTCTTCGAGGCTCGGCCGGTCGTCGGAGGGGGCCGCGGTGGCCGTCTGGGGGAGCAGGGCCACGGAGGTCAGCGCGGCCGTGGCCAGGACCGGGGTCCGTATGCCTGCCATGAGCGTTCCGGCGGGACGCGACTTGCGGTGCGACGCCAAGGGAGGCGACTCCTTCCGTGCTCCGCCTACCGGGTTAGCTGTCGGGTTCGGGCGGTGTGGTGTTACGGAAGGCTGCCCTACGGTTCGCGCCCGGAGCGGGCTGTGAACCGACTCACCCCATGTCACGGTGGGTCCCCGGTTCCGGGCGCCACGCGGGCACGCCGGATTCGGCGGAGGCCGCGCGGCCCGGCGACGTTCGCCGGTGGGGGTCGAGCGGCCCGCCCGCACCGTAGCCAACTCGTGTGCCCCCTGTGAAGGTTGAAGGGTGATATGCCCGATACATTTTCGTGACCTAGAGGGCTTCCCTCACGGTGGGTGATGTGCGGTGACGGGAGCGTGTCCGGCGGTACGGGTCCGGCCGGGTTTTCGAGGGGGCGTCCGGTTGTCGGTGGGGCGCCCTAGACTCGTAGAGCGATGAGCAGCCTCTTTGACGACAGCTTCCTGGCGAGCCTCCAGGCCCCCCGCGGGCACGAGGAGGAACCTCCGCCACCGCCCGAGGACGAGCACGTACCGGAGCCGATCCCGGACGATCTGTTCGCCGGGAAGTTCGACGTGCCGCCGGACCGGGACCCCTACTACCGGGACGGCGCCCCGCGCCCGGTGACGGACCCCGCCGCGCTCCTGGAGGGGCTGAACGAGAACCAGCGCGCCGCGGTCGCCCACGCCGGCTCCCCGCTGCTCATCGTGGCCGGTGCCGGTTCCGGCAAGACCCGCGTACTCACCCACCGCATCGCCCACCTGCTCGGCGCGCGCGGTGTCCACCCCGGCCAGATCCTCGCGATCACCTTCACCAACAAGGCCGCCGGTGAGATGAAGGAGCGCGTCGAGCAGCTCGTCGGCCCGCGGGCGAACGCCATGTGGGTCATGACCTTCCACAGCGCGTGCGTACGCATCCTGCGGCGGGAGTCGAAGAAGCTGGGTTTCACGTCGTCGTTCTCGATCTACGACGCCGCCGACTCCAAGCGGCTGATGGCGCTGGTCTGCCGTGACCTGGACCTCGACCCCAAGCGCTTCCCGCCGAAGTCCTTCAGCGCCAAGATCTCCAACCTGAAGAACGAGCTGATCGACGAGGAGGACTTCGCCGCCCAGGCCGCCGACGGCTTCGAGAAGACCCTCGCCCAGGCGTACGCGATGTACCAGACGCGCCTGCGCGAGGCCAACGCCCTCGACTTCGACGACCTCATCATGACGACGGTCAACCTGCTGCGCGCCTTCCCGGACGTCGCCGAGCACTACCGCCGCCGCTTCCGGCATGTCCTGGTCGACGAGTACCAGGACACCAACCACGCCCAGTACGCCCTGGTGCGCGAGCTGGTCGGCACCGGCGCGCACGACGAGGACGTCCCGCCGGGCGAGGGCGACGTCCCGCCCGCCGAGCTGTGCGTCGTGGGCGACGCCGACCAGTCGATCTACGCCTTCCGCGGCGCGACCATCCGCAACATCCTCCAGTTCGAGGAGGACTACCCGGACGCGACCACGATCCTCCTGGAGCAGAACTACCGCTCCACGCAGACCATCCTGTCCGCTGCCAACGCGGTCATCGAGCGCAACGAGTCGCGCCGGCCGAAGAACCTGTGGACCAACGCGGGCGCGGGCGAGCGGATCACCGGGTACGTCGCGGACACCGAGCACGACGAGGCGCAGTTCGTCGCCGACGAGATCGACCGGCTCACGGACGCGGGCGAGGCCAAGGCCGGCGACGTCGCCGTCTTCTACCGCACCAACGCCCAGTCCCGTGTCTTCGAAGAGGTCTTCATCCGCACCGGCCTGCCCTACAAGGTCGTCGGCGGCGTCCGCTTCTACGAGCGCAAGGAGGTCCGGGACGTCCTGGCCTACCTGCGGGTCCTCGCCAACCCCGAGGACTCGGTGCCGCTGCGGCGCATCCTCAACGTGCCCAAGCGGGGCATCGGCGACCGGGCCGAGGCGATGATCGACGCCCTTGCCCAGCGCGAGAAGATCAGCTTCCCGCAGGCGCTCCGGCGCGTCGACGAGGCGTACGGCATGGCCGCGCGCTCCACGAACGCCGTCAAGCGCTTCAACACGCTGATGGAGGACCTCCGCACGATCGCCGAGTCCGGCGCCGGACCGGCCACCGTGCTGGAGGCGATACTGGAACGCACCGGCTACCTCGCCGAGTTGCAGGCCTCCACCGACCCGCAGGACGAGACCCGGATCGAGAACCTCCAGGAACTCGCCGCCGTCGCCCTGGAGTTCGAGCAGGAGCGGGCGGAGGCGGAGGGGGAGCAGGCCGGGACCGGCACCCTCGCCGACTTCCTGGAGCGGGTCGCGCTGGTCGCCGACTCCGACCAGATCCCCGACGAGGAGGACGGCGACGGCGTCGTCACGCTGATGACGCTGCACACCGCCAAGGGCCTGGAGTTCCCGGTCGTCTTCCTGACCGGCATGGAGGACGGCGTCTTCCCGCACATGCGCGCCCTCGGCCAGACCAAGGAACTGGAGGAGGAGCGGAGGCTGGCGTACGTCGGCATCACGCGCGCGCGTGAGCGGCTGTACCTGACCCGTTCGACGCTGCGCAGCGCCTGGGGGCAGCCGTCGTACAACCCGCCCTCACGGTTCTTGGAGGAGATCCCGGCCGCCCATCTGGCGTGGAAGCGGACGGGCGCGAGTGCCGCCGCCTCGTCCGCCGGGCCGGTGTCCGGGGTGGCGGCCTCGCTGTCGTCCTCCCAGTCCCGGTCCCGGTCGCGTTCGTCGGCGTCCGGCGGGTCCGGGTTCGCCACGCGCCGGGCCGGTGAGCAGCCGGCGGTGTCGCTGGCGGTCGGGGACCGGGTCACGCACGACCAGTTCGGGCTGGGGACCGTGGTCGCGGTGAAGGGCACGGGAGGCAACGCCGAGGCGACGATCGACTTCGGTGACACCAAGCCGAAGCGGCTGCTGCTGCGGTACGCGCCGGTGGAGAAGCTCTGACGGAACCTCGGACCTGCGCCCCCTTCGGGGGCCGGGGCCCGGGCGGTTTACGCCGGGTGGTTCGGGCTTTCTACGTCCGGGGAGTCCGGGAAGTCCGGGGGGCCGGGCCGCTCACGTCGGGTCGAGGTCGTGGCTGCGCAGCCACGCCAGCGGGTCGATCGCCGAGCCGCCGGAGGGGCGCACCTCGAAGTGCAGGTGCGGGCCGGTCGAGTTGCCGGAGTTGCCGGAGTACGCGATCGCGTCCCCGGCCTTGACGGTCGTACCGGAGGCGACCTGGTAGCTGGAGAGGTGGCAGTACCACGTCTCCGTGCCGTCCTTCGCCGTCACGATCATCATGTTCCCGTACGCGCTGTTGTACTGGGTGCGGACCGTGCCGTCGGTCGCGGCCACGACCGTCGTGCCGTACGAGACGGGGAAGTCGATGCCGGAGTGGACGGACATCCAGTTGATGCCGGACTGGCCGTAGTAGGCGCTGAGCCCGTGCTGTGCCACGGGGAGCGCGAACTTGGGGCGCAGTCGCTCCTTGCGCGCCGCCTCCAACGCCGCGCGCTTCTTCTCCGCCGCCTGCTCGGCCCTGAGGTCGATGCGCTCCTGGGTCCGGCTGGCCCGGTCGGCGAAGTCGTCGGCACCGGCGGAGAGACTGGCGAGCTGGGTGTCGAGCTTGTTGTTGGCGGCGGACGGCTTCACGGCCTGGGGCTGGGGGTCCGACGCCGAGGCCGTGTTCTCCTTGCCGCCGTCGCCGTTCAGGCCGTCGACGGAGGCGGCGGCGATACCGGCCACGCCCATCACACAGGCCGAGGGCACGGCGATGGTCAGCAGCGCGGAACGCTTGGCGGGCTGGCGGCGGCGCGACCGGGATCCGCTCCGGGAAGCCGCGCGGGCGGCGGCGCGGGTGCCGGGCGCCTGCGGCACGTCAGCGGCAGGTGCGGTCTCTTCCTGCCCCTCCAGCAGCGGCGCGACGGCGGGGAGTTCGCCGGTGGCGGCGAGGCCGTCGTCCGGACCGGCGTCGTGCGGGTCGCTCTGGGGGTGGTTCTGCGGGTTGCCCTGCGGGTTGTCCTGTGCGGTGCCGTCGTGCGTCGGCGTGCCGTCGGTGTTCCACTGGGTGGCGTCGTACGCGCCGGTGTCGAAGGTCTGCGTGCCCCAGTCCCACTGCTGGGTCTGGGCGGCGGGGTCCGCCGGGGCCGGGGTGGAGGCCGGGGCGCCGGACTGGTCGATCTGGTCGAGCCGGTCAGGCTGGAGCCAGGCGCTGCTGTCCCACTGACCGCTGGTGTCCGGGGCCCCCGGCTGCGGCGGCACGGTGGGCAGGGGCTGGCAACCGTCCGCCCAGGTGGTGGTGTCGAAGGCTCCGGTGTCGTACGTGGCGTGATGCTGAGCGGCGTACGCGTCGTAGTTCAGGGTCTGGTGGCTGCCGGTGTCCAGCGTGTGGTGGCTCCCGGTGTCCAGGACATGGTGTCCGCCGGTGTCCAGGGTCTGGTGACCGCCGGTCCACTGGGTGGTGTCGTACGTGCCGGTGGTGTCGTAGGCGGCGTACGCGCCGGTCGTGTCGTACGTGGCCGTGGCGGCAGCCGCGGCAGTCGTGGCGGCGGCGTACGGAGCGGCCTCGTATTCGCCAGTGCTCTGACCCGGGAGACTGCCGAAGAGCGGGTCCGCGGCAAAACCAGTGGTGTCGTAGCCGCTGTACGTGGTGAGGTCGCCGTACTGGGCTTCCTGGATGCCGTACGACGCGTAGTGCGCCGAGGCGGCTTCGGAAGCCGCGGTCGGGGCGGTGGGGGTCCCCGACGGGTGACGGTCGTTCACCAACTTCTCTTTCGCCTCGACAACAGGGGCTGCCAGAGCAGTGCGGCGACTGTACCCGGCGGTACGCGGGCGCGACAATCTTCCTCAGGTTTCGCTCGCGCAGGAAACGGGCAATCGGCCGTGATTCGGCGGACTGCGGGCACGGGTTTGGTCTTGTGTTCGAGAGTTGTTCGATGGGCCGGTCGCGAGTGAACGTCTTTTCGCGTTCGGTGGACGCGCGCTGGATGCCGGATGCGTGGCCTGTCGGACGGCTGTCAGGCGACCGTGAGCCCGGTGGGGCCGGTGGAACCGGTCGGGGCGTCGGAGTCGGCCTCCGACGGTGCGCTGATATGACTCGCGTCGAGGGCCTGCCGGATTCCGGTTGCCACCGCGGGGTGAACCGGCAGGGCCAGATGGCCGATGCCGCTGACCCGTACGTTCTGCGCCAGCAGGTCCGGGTGGTCCAGGCGGGCCGCCTCCAGCGGAACCATGAGCGGGTCCAGGTCGCTCCAGAAGCTGACGAAGCGGGTACGGCAGCCGGGCGCGGGGCGGGCCAGTTCCTCGATCACCGGAGAGCCGGGGCGCATCTGGCGCACGATCGGGTGCGCGTTGGCCAGTGGCGCCACGCGGGTGCCGGTGTGCGGGGTGCCGAGGGTCACCAGCATCCGGACGCGCCGGTCACCGCCTAGGCGCTGGACGTAGTACCGGGCGATCAGCCCGCCGAGACTGTGCCCGACGATGTCCACCTGGTCCTTGCCCGTGCGCTCGCAGATGTCCTCCAGGTGCCGGCCCAGCAGCTCCGCCGCGGTGCGTATGTCGCAGGTCAGCGGCGAGTAGTTGAGCGACTCGACCTGCTGCCTGCCGTGCTGCGCCAAGCTGCGGCGGAGCAGGACGAAGACGGACCGGTTGTCGATGAAGCCGTGCAGCAGGACGACCGGGGGGCGGTTCTCGGCCTGCGTCGGCAGTCGCGGGGGTGCGATGGAGGTTCCGGCGGAGCTTTCGGCGGCGGTGCGGCCGTCGGGGGCGGGGGCCTCGGTGGCGGTGGGGGTGGCGGTAGCGGTGTCGGCTTCGTCGTGCGTGGCGGAGGGCCGGCGGTCTGGCGAGACCGGCGTGGGCAGCGTCGGTGCCGCCCGGCGTTCCTGGATGATGCCCGAGGGGTAGAGGATGACGTGCCCCGCCAGGATCGCGATCTCCAGGGCCGTCGCCTTCAGCAGGCCCAGGGACACACCCGCGACCTTCACCGGCAGAACCGGTGCGAGCCGCTGACACAGCGGTCGAAAGGGCTGCACTGCCCAGCTGACCTTCATGGCCGGCCTCCCGTCGGTACGCGGAAGAACGCCTCTGTC
Source organism: Streptomyces sp. NPDC016677 (assembly GCF_055562815.1). Classification (NCBI taxonomy): domain Bacteria; kingdom Bacillati; phylum Actinomycetota; class Actinomycetes; order Kitasatosporales; family Streptomycetaceae; genus Streptomyces; species Streptomyces sp. NPDC016677. The sequence goes on from NZ_JBVHEO010000003.1 coordinate 112,609, forward strand.
TCCCGTGTGCCCTCATGGAGAGCCGTGACACGGGTGCCGGGCGGTGCAAATGGGGTACAGCGTGACTTCTGCGAGGGGTGAGGTCCGGCGCACCAGCGATGAGCTGGTAGTTCGCGTATTCCGTCGATGCGTCGGTGGTGTGCCGGCGGTCTGCCGGTGGTGTGTGGTGGTGTGTGGTGGTACGCCGGAGGGTGTGCGTGCGGTGAGCGGGTATCCCGCGTGCGGCCCGCGTACTGTCCCCGTGCTGTGCGTGTCCCCGTGTTCGCTGCGCGTGTGCTGTGCTGCCCGGTGCGTCCGTGTCGGGCGCGGCTCTCCTTGCGCGGTCCCGCTGATGGTCGGAACGCTGCGCGGTCAATATGTTCTTCTGTGTGATTTCCCCCTCGGTGTCCACCGCGAAACTGCCGGTTGCGGGATGCTGGAGATAACGTTCGTTCACTTCATCAGAGGTCGCTTCATGTCATGGAGGCAGTGATGGGCGTGGCAGCCGGACCGATCCGAGTGGTGGTGGCCAAACCGGGGCTCGACGGACATGACCGAGGGGCCAAGGTGATCGCGCGGGCGCTGCGCGACGCGGGAATGGAGGTCATCTATACCGGGCTCCATCAGACCCCCGAGCAGATCGTCGACACCGCGATTCAGGAGGACGCCGACGCGATCGGCCTGTCCATCCTCTCGGGCGCGCACAACACGCTCTTCGCCGCCGTGATCGACCTTCTTGAGGAGCGGGACGCGGCGGACATCCTGGTCTTCGGGGGCGGGATCATTCCGGAGGCCGACATCCCGCCGTTGAAGGAGAAGGGCGTCGCGGCGATCTTCACCCCTGGCGCGACCACGACATCGATCGTGGAATGGGTGCGGGAGAACGTGCGGCAGCCCGCGGGGGCATGAGGGTCAGGGAGCGGAATGGATGGGCAGGGGCAGAGGCAGGGGCAGGGGCGCAGGGGACGGAACGGGCGCGGTACGGCGGGGCGGCCCCACGTCAGTGTGGCCTCTGGGCTCGGGGAACGTCCGTGAGGGCCGGGCCCGGCTCCAGTTCCTCCGCCATCGTCGCGCGCAGCCGCAACGTGGTGACCAGGCGCTGGAACGCCTCCGCCCAGTACCCGCCGGCCCCTGGTGACGCGTCCTCCGGCTCGTCCGGTATCGCCGACAGCCCGTCGAAACGGTCCGCCTCGGAGGGGTCGAGACACCGTTCGGCCAGGCCCATGACCCCGCTGAAGCTCCAGGGGTAATTCCCGGCGTCCCGAGCGATGTTGAGGGCGTCGACCACCGCCCGTCCCAGCGGCGCGGCCCACGGCACCGCGCACACCCCGAGGAGCTGGAACGCCTCGGACAGACCGTGCGTGGCGATGAACCCGGCGACCCACTCGGCCCGTTCGGCGGCGGCCAGGACACCGAGCAGCTTGGCCCGCTCGGCCAGGGACACCGCGCCCGGCCCTCCGGCCTCGGGCGCCGTGGGCGAGCCGAGGAGTGCCCGTGCCCACGCGGTGTCCCGCTGGCGTACGGCCGCCCGGCACCACGCGGCGTGCACCTCGCCCTGCCAGTCGTCCGCCACCGGGAGCGCGACGATCTCCTGGGGCGTGCGTCCGTCCAGGCGCCGGGTCCACGTCGGCAGCGGCGCCGCTTCCAGCAACTGGCCCAGCCACCAGGACCGCTCGCCCCGTCCGCTGGGCGGCTTGGGGACGACACCGTCGCGCTCCATGCCCGCGTCGCACTCGTGCGGCGCCTCCACGACGATCGTCGGGGCGCTCTGTGTGCGGTCGATGGACACACAGGTCACCGCTCTCGCGGCCATCCGCTCCGCGAGCGCCGAACCCGGCAGCGCCGACAGCAGCTCCGCCGCCGTGGCCCGCACGTTGCGGCTGCGGTCGGTGAGCGCCTGCTCCAGGAACGGTTCGTCGTCCGGGCCGAGGCCCGTGCGGAGCGAGTCGAGGAACATCAGGCGGTCCTCGGCCCGTTCCGTCGCCCAGGTGGTGGCGAGCAGGTCGCGGGCGTCGGCGGGGTGCCGGGCGCGCAGGGACGAGAGCAGCGCGACCCGCTCGGCGAACAGGCCCTCTTCCCACAGCCGGCGAACCCGGTCCGTCTCCTCCGGGAGCGGCAGTGCGGAGTCGCCGCCCGGTGCCGCGCGCAGGGCGAACCGCCAGTCCGGGTTCAGCCGCGCCAGCCACAAGGCGCGGGGCCCGGCGAATTCCAGGGCCGCCGGGCGCAGGTCGGTGCGTCCGCGTGCCGCGTCCAGCAGGGCGGGCAGTGCCTCCGGCGGGGCCGCGTACCCGTGGTCGTTCGCCGCCGCCAGCCACTGGGGCAGCAGCTCCATGAGGTCCGGGGCCGACCCGCGCCGGCCGCCGCCCGTGCCGGGACGGTCCGTGAGCAGCAGGGCGAGCCTGCGGGCGGCGGCCTCCGGCAGGGGCGGACGGTGATCGGCGGGGGCCGGCGCCGGACGCTCCGCCGACCGGGCGGGACGCAGGGAGGCCCTCCTGCGGACGGTCTCCATGGCCGCCGCGTCCAGCAGGGCCGTCGGAGCGTGCGGACCGGGTGCGCAGCCTGGCGGAGTACGCCGTTCCGTGCCGAGCAGGGCCGCGGTGACCAGTTCCTCCCAGACGGGCGGCGCGGTCGCGGGCGCGGATGTCCTGGACATGCGGTTCCTTTTCCTGGAGAGGGTCGGGACGGGTGTCTGAAACGCTGAGGAGGCGGATTCCTGGGGATCTGAAGGAGTCGGGATCTCTCGGGAACAGCCACGGAACGAGGAGGAGTGGATCCCTCGGGCAGCAACGGAGTCCGGAGGAGGCAGGGTGGGTCAGTGCAGCGGCACCGCCGGGCCCCGGCCGGTCGGCCAGGCCGTCAGCGGGGTGAAGCCCCGGTGGCCGCACTCGCCGAAGACCTTGACGGGCGCGCCGCCCGACAGCGCGACCAGGCGCCACAGCCCCGGGCGGTTGCGAGCCGCGGGTGTGAGGGGCAGGGCCGTGTCGCCGTCGGCGTCCGCCAGTTGCCAGCCGTCGCCGTCCGGGACCGGTATGACCCCGTCCAGTGTCACCGGGACGGAATCCAGCCAAGGATCGTCACGAAGGGCCTCACCGTAGCGGGCAGCGGCCCGCGACGTACTGACTCCCGGGGGACGTCTCTCCGTCACGGCGGGCGGGGCGACCCGCTCGCCCAGGGAGGCCCGGTACTGGCCGGCTCCCGGATAAGGGGACACCTCGGTCTCCAGTGCCAGTCCCACCGGCAGCGCGAGCTCCGGGGCCCGGCCGGCGGCGCCGTAGGAGAGGAGCAGGGCGGTGCGGTCCGACTCGGTCCCGTACAGCCAGACCCGGCGCGTGGTCAGCCGCGCGTCCGTCGTGTCGTACTGGGCGAGGACCAGCCACCGGTCGCGGACGGCTGGTCCGTCCGGCGAGGCGGGCAGGCCCACCCGCGAGCGGACCGTCGCCGCCAGTTCCTCCGGCAGACGGTCACGGCGCAGCCAGCCCCGGTCGAGCAGGTGGAGCAGGGCGCACTCCTCCAGCAGCCGGACCGGCCAGCCGGGTCCGGACGACGGGATCGAACCCAACTCGCGCGCCCGGGCGGCCAGTCCGGGAGCCTGGGCGTCGACCATGCGGGCTGCGGTCTCCTCCCACAGCTCGTACCCGGCCGTCTCCGCGCCGGCCAGACCGCCGCGCAGCAGGTCCGTCAGGCGCTGCTCCAGCTCCGTGGCGCCCGCCGAGATCCGCTCGGACCGGCGCTCCGCCCGGCGCCGCGCCGCGTCCGGATCGACGGACGCGGTACCGGAGCCGGAACCCGAGGCCTCCGCCCGTCCCTTCCGCTCCGCTTTCCCCCGCCGCGTCGACAGCCACTGCTCGGCCCAGTCCGGTGCCTGGGCCGACGGAACCGCGCCGTCCCCGCCCGTCCAGAGCAGCAGCAGGCCGAGCGCGTGTTTGCACGGGAACTTGCGGCTCGGGCAACTGCACTTGTACGCGGGCCCGCTCCCGCCCCCGAGATCGACGACCGTCTGGTACGGCTTGCTGCCGCTGCCCTTGCACAGTCCCCACACCGCCCCTTCTTCGGTACATCCCGCTCCGGACCACGGCCCGGCCGCGCCGAGTTTGCTCCCCGCCTTGCGTGACGACGCGTCAGGCGCCAGTGCCAGGACCTGGTCCGCCGTCCAGCGCTCCCCCTGCTGAGTCATGCCCTCGAAGTTAGGACCTGCCACTGACAATCACCCCTCGCGAAGGCGTTTGTGCAGGTCAGAGCGATTGTCAGTGGGGTGGTGCACCGTTGATGTCAGATCCGAACCGGCCGAGCTGGAGGGGGACTCAGCCATGCCTGTGTCCGCAGAACCGACGTCCGTCGACCCGAGCCAGAGCGGGTCCGCGCCCGTGCCCACGGACGCGCAGACCCAGACATCCACAGGAGTGCGGGAGAGCGCGCAGGCCCTGCGACCGCACGCCGAGAACGCCTTCGCCGGCGAACTGGCGGCACTCGCCGCGCAGGACGACCGCCCGCGCCCGGCCCGCTGGAAACTGTCGCCGTGGGCCGTCGCGACGTACCTGCTCGGCGGCACCCTGCCGGACGGCACAGTGATCACGCCGAAGTACGTGGGTCCGCGCCGCATCGTCGAGGTCGCCGTCACCACGCTGGCCACCGACCGCGCCCTGCTCCTGCTGGGCGTGCCCGGTACCGCCAAGACCTGGGTGTCCGAGCACCTGGCCGCGGCGGTCAGCGGCGATTCGACGCTGCTGGTGCAGGGCACGGCCGGCACGCCCGAGGAGGCGATCCGGTACGGCTGGAACTACGCGCAGCTGCTGGCCCACGGCCCCAGCCGGGACGCCCTGGTGCCGAGCCCGGTCATGCGGGCGATGGCCGAGGGGATGACCGCCCGGGTCGAGGAACTGACCCGTATCCCGGCCGACGTGCAGGACACGCTCATCACGATCCTGTCGGAGAAGACGCTGCCGATACCGGAGCTGGGCCAGGAGGTGCAGGCGGTCCGCGGCTTCAACTTGATCGCCACGGCCAACGACCGCGACCGCGGGGTCAACGACCTGTCCAGCGCCCTGCGCCGCCGCTTCAACACCGTCGTACTGCCGCTGCCGGAGAGCCCCGAGGCCGAGGTCGACATCGTCTCGCGCCGCGTCGAGCAGATCGGCCGCTCCCTCGACCTGCCCGCCGCGCCCGACGGCATCGACGAGATCCGCCGCGTCGTCACCGTCTTCCGTGAACTGCGCGACGGGGTGACGACCGACGGACGCGTCAAGCTGAAGTCGCCCAGCGGCACGCTGTCCACGGCCGAAGCGATCTCCGTCGTCACCGGCGGTCTCGCGCTGGCCGCGCACTTCGGCGACGGCGTGCTGCGCTCCGGCGACGTCGCGGCCGGCATCCTCGGCGCCGTGGTCCGCGACCCGGCGGCCGACCGTGTCATCTGGCAGGAGTACCTGGAGACGGTCGTCCGCGAGCGCGACGGCTGGAAGGACTTCTACCGCGCCTGCCGGGAGGTGAGCGCATGACCGGCATCCGTGGGGCGTCCCGGAGGACGGAAGGGCTGGGGCTGGTGGCGTACGACGGACAGGCCCTGGTGGGGCGCTCCGGTGACGAGGACGACACGACATGGTCCTGCACGGGCGTCCGGGCGTCGGCGGGAGTCCGGGAATCCGTGGGGGAGTTCAAGGGAGGGGGACGGTGTGACGAGCACTGACGCCCACGTCCCCGGGGGCGGCCCGCTGCTGCTGGGCGTACGGCATCACGGGCCGGGGTCGGCTCGCGCGGTGCGGGCGGCGCTGGCGGCCGTCCGGCCCCGGGTCGTCCTGATCGAGGGACCGCCCGAGGCCGACGCCCTGGTTCCGCTGGCCGCCGACGAGGGGATGCGGCCGCCGGTCGCCCTCCTCGCCCACGCCGTGGACGAGCCCGGCCGCTCGGCGTTCTGGCCGCTCGCCGAGTTCTCGCCGGAGTGGGTCGCCCTCCGCTGGGCCCTGGACCACGACGTCCCGGTCCGCTTCTTCGATCTGCCGGCCACGCACACGCTGGCCATGCGGGAGCGGACGGAGGAGAGGGGTGGGTCCGGTGAGCCGGGCGGGCCGGGTGGGTCTAGTGAGCCTGCCGGGTCCGATGGGATCGACGGGTCCGAGGACGGGTCTGATGGGTCCGGCGGGACCGGCGGGTCCAATGGAGCCAGTGGTTCCGGTGAGTTCGGCGGGCGCGCGGAGTCCGATGTGCCCGATCAGGCGGGTTTGGAGGCGTTGACCGGGCGGACCGGCCTTCGGACCGAACCACGGATCGACGTTCGGACCGATCCGCTCGCCGTGCTCGCCGACGCCGCCGGGTACGACGACCCCGAGCGCTGGTGGGAGGACGTCGTGGAACACCGGGGCACGGGAGAGGACGACCCGCTCGCACCGTTCGCCGCACTGGAGGAGGCGATGGGGGCGCTGCGGGAGACCGAGACGGCGGAGGGGGCGGAGGGGACCGGTTCGCCGAGCCCGTCGGGAACGCCTGGACCGCCGGGGCCGCCGGGGGCGGACACCGAGCACGGCCGGGACCTGGTTCGCGAGGCGTACATGCGGCTGCAGGTCCGGGCCGCGCAGCGCGAGTTCCCGGGCGGCGTGGCCGTGGTGTGCGGGGCCTGGCACGTGCCCGCGCTGCGCCGGAAGACCACCGTCACCGCCGACCGGGCGCTGCTCAAGGGCCTGCCCAAGGTCAAGGTGGACATGACGTGGGTGCCGTGGACCCACCGCAGGCTGTCCCGGAGCAGCGGCTACGGCGCGGGCATCGACTCACCGGGCTGGTACGGGCATCTGTTCGCGGCGCCGGACCGGCCCGTCGAGCGGTGGCTGACCAAGGTCGCGGGTCTGCTGCGGGAAGAGGACCGGATCGTGTCCTCGGCCCACGTCATCGAGGCGGTGCGGCTGGCCGAGACGCTCGCCGTGATGCGCGGACGTCCGCTGCCCGGTCTGACCGAGACGACCGACGCCGTGCGCGCGGTGATGTGCGAGGGCTCGGACGTGCCGCTGGGCCTGGTGCACGACCGGCTGATCGTCGGGGACGAGCTGGGGGAGGTGCCCGAAGCGGCGCCGGCGGTACCGCTGCAACGCGACCTGACGCGGACACAGCGCTGGCTGCGGCTCAAGCCGGAGGCGCTGGAGCGGGAGCTGGAGCTCGATCTGCGCAAGGAGAACGACACCGAGCGCAGCAGGCTCCTGCACCGGCTGCGACTGCTCGGCGTCGGCTGGGGCGAGCCGGCCACGTCACGCGCGGGCACGGGCACGTTCCGCGAGACCTGGCGGCTGCGCTGGGAGCCGGAGCTGTCGGTGCGGGTCGCCGAGGCCGGTGTGTGGGGCACCACGGTGCTCGCCGCCGCGACCGCCAAGGCCGAGGCGGACGCCGTCGCCGCACCGCACCTCGCCGACGTTACGGCCCTCGCCGAGCGCTGCCTGCTGGCCGAACTGCCGGACGCGCTGCCGGTGGTGATGCGGATCCTGGCCGACCGGGCGGCGCTGGACACGGACGTCGGCCGGCTCGCCCAGGCGCTGCCGGCGCTGGTCCGGACCCTGCGCTACGGCGATGTGCGTGGTACGGACACCGGTGCCCTGGCCGGGGTGGCAGCGGGCCTCGCCGAGCGGGTGTTCGTCGGCCTGCCGCCGGCCTGTGCCGCGCTGGACGCCGACGGGGCAGAGGAGATGCGGCGCCATGTGGACGCGGTGCACGGGGCGGTGGGCTTGCTGGGGGACGCCCCCGCGCCAGGCCACGGTGATCTGCGCGCCCGCTGGCGCCGGGTGCTGCGGGTGCTGTCCGCGCGGGACACCGTGCCCGGCGTCATCCGAGGACGTGCCGTGCGGCTCCTGCTGGACGACGGGGAACTGCCGGCGGAGGAGGCTGCCCGCCTCATGGGGCTGGCGCTCTCCCCGGGGACACCACCAGCGGATGCCGCCGCCTGGATCGAGGGCTTCGTCGGCGGCGGCTCCGGGGGCGGCATGCTCCTCGTCCACGACGAGCGGCTGCTGGGGCTGGTCGACGCCTGGCTGAGCGACGTACCGGAGGAGGCGTTCACGGACGTTCTGCCGTTGCTGCGCCGCACGTTCTCGGCGTACGAGCCCGGGGTACGGCGCACGCTGGGCGAACTGGTGCGGCGCGGGCCCGGGACGAGGGGGAGCGCGGCCATCGGCGGTTCCGGCATACCGGGCTTCGCCCCCGAGCCGGATGCCGTACGCGCCGACGCGGTGGAGCCGGTGGTGCGGCTGTTGTTGGGCCTGGACGATCCGGGTCCCGATTCGGAGTCGGGGGCGGGGTCGGGGTCGGGGTCGGAAACGTGGGTGAGCGGCAGTGCGGGTGCGAGTCAGGGTCCGGGCAGGGACGACAAGGGTGACAGGGACGGCAGGGACCTTGTGGGGGTGGAGGCGTGACGGTCTCATCGGCTGAACTGGGTGATCCGGGGGCGGAGCGGCTGCGGCGGTGGCGGCTGGTGCTGGGCGGTGACGCGGCCGACGGCACCGGATGCACCCTCACCGGGCGCGACGCCGGGATGGACGCGGCGCTCACCTCGCTCTACGGGAAGGGGGACAAACCGCAGACGGCGGGACGGGAGCGTTCGGCCGGGCTCGGGGCGTCGGCGCCGTCCGTGGCGCGCTGGCTGGGGGACATACGGACGTACTTCCCCTCCTCCGTCGTCCAGGTGATGCAGCGCGACGCGATCGACCGGCTCGGGCTCTCCACACTGCTGCTGGAGCCGGAGATGCTGGAAGCGGTGGAGGCGGACGTGCACCTCGTCGGCACGCTGCTCTCCCTCAACAAGGCGATGCCGGAGACGACGAAAGAGTCGGCACGGGCCGTGGTGCGCAAGGTCGTCGAGGACCTGGAGAAGCGACTCGCCACCCGGACCCGGGCCACTCTCACCGGCGCCCTCGACCGCAGTGCCCGGATCAACCGGCCGCGCCATCACGACATCGACTGGAACCGCACGATCGCGGCCAACCTCAAGCACTATCTGCCGGAGTACCGGACGATCGTGCCGGAGCGGCTGATCGGCTACGGGCGGGCGTCCCAGTCGGTGAAGAAGGAGGTCGTCCTCTGCATCGACCAGTCCGGGTCGATGGCGGCATCGGTCGTGTACGCGTCGGTGTTCGGGGCGGTGCTGGCGTCCATGCGGTCGATCAGCACGCGGCTCGTCGTCTTCGACACGGCGGTCGTGGATCTCACCGATCAGCTCGATGACCCGGTCGACGTGCTCTTCGGTACCCAGCTCGGTGGCGGTACGGACATCAACCGGGCGCTGGCGTACTGCCAGTCACAGATCACCCGGCCCGCGGAGACGGTCGTCGTGCTGATCAGCGACCTCTATGAAGGGGGCATACGGGACGAGATGCTCAAGCGGGTGGCGGCGATGAAGGCGTCGGGGGTGCAGTTCGTGACGCTGCTGGCGCTGTCCGACGAGGGAGCGCCCGCCTATGACCGGGAGCACGCGGCGGCGCTTGCCGCGCTGGGCGCGCCGGCCTTCGCCTGCACGCCGGACCTGTTCCCGGACGTGATGGCGGCGGCGATCGAGAAACGGCCACTGCCGATACCTGACACGGTGTGAGGGCCGAGGCGGTGCGTCGGTGACAGAGGGCTTGCGCGGACTCCGTATATCCGTGCGAGTATCGGCGTCTGTCAGCGGTGACTCGCAATGCGCTCGTCCGTATTGCTGGGCCGCTGGGCCGCTGTACCGCGTCACGCCGGCAGGTGCCCGTGACGCCCACCTCGTTCCCTCGCACGGGAGGCATCTCCTTGTCCTGGCCGGCCGCTCCGCACGCTGCCGTTCGGCGCGCGCTCCTCGGCGTGCTGCTGGTCGGAGGGGTGTTCCTCCTCGGGCTGCTCCTCGGACAGCCCGCGGAGGCGGCCGAAGACGCGGGGGGCGTGACGTCGTCGCCTTCCGAGCGGGGGGCGTTGTCGCTGGTGGGTGGGGTGACCGACCGGGTGGTCGAGCCGGGGGCCGACGGTTCGGGGGCGGCCCGTACCGGTGGTACCGGTGGTACCGGTGGTACCGGTGGTACTAGTGGTGCCCGTAGCGCCAGTGTTGCCGGAGGTTTCGTCAACGGTCGGGCGGCGGAGCCGGTGAGGGACCGGGGCGCGGAGTCGGTCGGTGACGTGGTGGGGGCGGTGGCCGAGGGGCTCGGTTCAGTGCGGGGGACCTCCTCGCTGGAGCCGTCGCCGTTGCCGTCGTTGCCCTCGTCTCCGGCGGGAGGTCGGCCTGACGCCCCGTCCGGCCGACCGAGCGTGCCCGATCTGCCGAGCGTGCCGGACCTTTCGGGCCCCGCCGATCCGCCGAGTCAGTTGCCGTCGCCGGGTGGGTCCGGTGCCTCGGAGGGGGCGCCGAGTCTGCCCGCTCCGCAGTCCCCGGCCGACTCACCGGCCCTGCCCACCTCACCGGCCCTGCCCACCTTGCCGGTCCTGTCGGATCTGCCGGTCGTCTCCGACCTGCCCATCCTTTCCGACCTGCCGAGCCTGTCGGACCTGCCTGTCCTGTCGGACCTGCCTGTCCTGTCGGACCTGCTGCCCATCGTGTCCGACCTGATCGGCGGCTCGACGCTCCCCGCGTGGCCCGCGTTTCCCGAGTCCCCCGTTGCTCCGGCCGAGCCCGTGCTTCCGGTGCTTCCCGAGTTGCCGATGTCCCCCGCGCTGCCTGCGGACCTGCTGCCCGCCCCGATCGGATCCGCGGCCGAACCTGTCGGATCCGGGGCGGGGGCCGGGTCCGTGCCGGACGAATCCGCCTCGCCGTCGGAATCGGTGACCACGTCCCCGGCAGGAGGTCACGGCGCCGACGGTCAGGTGGCCGGAGGTCAAGGCGGTGCGCGGAGCGTGGTGGCCGGTCCGTACGGACCGCGTTTCGTCGGTGGGGCGACGCACTTCGGTGGGAGCGGTGACGGTGGTCCGTCCTTGGGCGCGGGATACGTACCCGGCCCCGTTCACGAGTCGCCCGCAGGGCCGGACGGCGCCTCGGGTGACGCGTCGGCGGCTGATCACGGCACGCCGCGGCACGGTGACGCGTCGGCCGTCGCCCTGAGCATCCGCATCCCCCTGCGACTCGCGCCAGGCGCCGTCGCGTACGCCGACGCGGGCGACGTCCGCGACCGGTACCGGGACATTCCCGTTTCCCCTGCCTAGTCCGGGTCCGGGGGCGGCAGCAACGCGACCGACCGACCCGGTGACCCCGCCACTTCGGCACACCGTCGATCGCCGTAACTCGCCGTAGCTCGCCGTAGCTCGTTTGGTTCGGCGTGCCGCGTGCGTGCCCGTCGTGCGGCTGGCGCCCCAGCACCCCGCGCCCCAGCACCCCCGCGCCCCTGTCCAGCTTCCGTCCTGCGGCCCCTGCGGCCCCCGCGGCCCGCGTCTGCGGCTACGTCGACGCCCAGGCCCCCGGCGTCAGCGGGACGGGTGTCGACGCCGCGGAGCCTCCGGTGCCGGACGGCCGAAATCCGTCGGTTCCGTCCGGTACGGGAGACCGCGGGCGGGGTGGCGGTCCCCAGGGGTGGGGATCGACCACCCCACGCCCCGAGAGCACCGGCATTGCCGTGGCTCAGGGGTGTTCACCGGCCTCACCGGGCCGACCCCAGCCCGGTGAGGCCCCACGCAGGCCCACGCAGCCCCACGCAGTCCCACCTGCGCCTCGCCCGTTCACCCCACCTGCGCCCCCAGCCGTTCACCTCACCTGCGGCACGCGGTGCCAGAGAGGCAGGCATCATGTGACAGGTATCACCGCTCAGGTGTGAGATGAGATTTAGAGACCGTCCGCAAGCGGCGATAACCTGCGAGACGGACATGCCGCGCGCTCGGACACCGTGTGCGCCTCCCCTGTGACAGCGGACGTCACGTTGCCCTTCGCGGCACGCCCACGCATCCAACGAACCGCGAGATCACTGATAGGGACGGAAGCGCGTGGACCTGTTCGAGTACCAGGCGAGGGACCTCTTCGCCAAGCACGATGTACCGGTGCTGGCCGGTGAAGTCATCGACACGCCTGAGGCGGCCCGCGCAGCCACTGAGCGCCTCGGTGGCAAGTCCGTCGTCAAGGCCCAGGTGAAGGTCGGCGGCCGCGGCAAGGCCGGCGGCGTCAAGCTCGCCGCCGACGCGGACGAGGCCGTCGCCCGCGCGACGGACATCCTCGGCATGGACATCAAGGGCCACACGGTCCACAAGGTGATGATCGCCGAGACGGCCCCGGAGATCCTGGAGGAGTACTACGTCTCCTTCCTCCTCGACCGTGCCAACCGCACCTTCCTCTCCATCGCCTCCGTCGAGGGCGGCATGGAGATCGAGGAGGTGGCGGCCACCCGCCCCGAGGCCGTCGCCAAGACCCCGATCGACGCGAACGAGGGGGTCACCCCCGAGAAGGCGCGCGAGATCGTCGAGGCCGCGAAGTTCCCGGCCGAGGTCGCCGACAAGGTCGCGGACATCCTGGTCAAGCTGTGGGACACCTTCATCAAGGAGGACGCCCTCCTGGTCGAGGTCAACCCGCTCGCGAAGGTCGCCTCCGGTGACGTCATCGCCCTGGACGGCAAGGTGTCGCTCGACGACAACGCCGAGTTCCGTCACGACTGGGACGAGCTGCACGACAAGGCCGCGGCCAACCCGCTGGAAGCCGCCGCCAAGGAGAAGAACCTCAACTACGTCAAGCTCGACGGTGAGGTCGGCATCATCGGCAACGGCGCGGGTCTCGTCATGAGCACCCTGGACGTCGTCGCGTACGCCGGTGAGAAGCACGGCAACGTCAAGCCCGCCAACTTCCTGGACATCGGTGGCGGCGCCTCCGCCCAGGTCATGGCGAACGGCCTGGAGATCATCCTCGGCGACCCGGACGTCCGTTCCGTCTTCGTCAACGTCTTCGGCGGCATCACCGCCTGCGACGAGGTCGCCAACGGCATCGTCCAGGCGCTGAAGCTCCTGGAGGACCGCGGCGAGAAGGTCGAGAAGCCGCTGGTCGTCCGCCTCGACGGCAACAACGCCGAGCTGGGCCGCAAGATCCTCACCGACGCCAACCACCCGCTGGTGCAGCGCGTCGACACGATGGACGGCGCCGCCGACAAGGCCGCCGAGCTGGCTCACGCCGCCGCCAAGTAAGCACTCAGGACGAGGACACCAACACACCATGGCTATCTGGCTCAACAAGGACAGCAAGGTCATCGTCCAGGGCATGACCGGCGCCACCGGCATGAAGCACACCAAGCTCATGCTCGGCGACGGCACCAACGTCGTGGGCGGCGTGAACCCGCGCAAGGCGGGTCAGTCCGTGGACTTCGACGGCACCGAGGTACCGGTCTTCGGCACCGTCAAGGAGGCCATCGAGAAGACCGGCGCGAACGTGTCCGTCATCTTCGTGCCGGAGAAGTTCACCAAGGACGCCGTCGTCGAGGCCATCGACGCCGAGATCCCGCTGGCCGTCGTCATCACCGAGGGCATCGCCGTGCACGACTCGGCGTCGTTCTGGGCGTACGCCGGCAAGAAGGGCAACAAGACCCGCATCATCGGCCCGAACTGCCCCGGCATCATCACCCCGGGCCAGTCCAACGTCGGCATCATCCCGGGCGACATCACCAAGCCGGGCCGCATCGGCCTGGTGTCGAAGTCCGGCACGCTGACGTACCAGATGATGTACGAGCTGCGTGACATCGGCTTCTCCACCGCCGTCGGCATCGGTGGCGACCCGATCATCGGCACCACGCACATCGACGCGCTCAAGGCGTTCCAGGACGACCCCGAGACCGACCTGATCGTCATGATCGGCGAGATCGGCGGCGACGCCGAGGAGCGGGCCGCGGACTTCATCAAGGCCAACGTGACCAAGCCGGTCGTCGGCTACGTCGCGGGCTTCACCGCGCCCGAGGGCAAGACGATGGGCCACGCCGGCGCCATCGTCTCCGGTTCGTCCGGCACCGCCCAGGCGAAGAAGGAGGCCCTGGAGGCCGCGGGCGTCAAGGTCGGCAAGACCCCGACCGAGACGGCGAAGCTGGCGCGCGAGATCCTCGCCGGCTGACCCTCCGCACCGCAGGACATGGAAGGGCCCGCGCCCCCGGAACTCCCCGGGGTGCGGGCCCTTCCGCGTACCGGGGAGTTCCGGGGGCGTGTCTCAGCGCACCTGCGGAACCAGCCGCTCCGGCCCGTCCTGCAACTCCTGCCGCAACTTGTTCCGCAGGGACAGCTCCTCGTCCGACAGCGCCCCCGGTGCCACCCGGGCCGGCACGCCCCGTACCGCCTCTCCCACGGGCACCGGCGGCTCGTACTGCGTCGGAGCCGTCCGCAGGGTCAGCGCCGTCGTGCCGATCAGGGCCGCAGTGAAGGCGATCGCGGCCCTGGTCCAGAACCTGGCCCGGCGTTCACTGCCCGTCCGTACGGCCGGAGCGTCGGCCGCCCGCAGCCGCGCGGTGGACGCCAGCTCGGCGAGCCGGCGGTGCAGTTCGGCCGGGTCGGCCAGTTCCGGCAGCCGGGCGGCGACGGCCTCACGGGCGCTCAGCAGACGGTTCGCCGCCGCCGGGGTGGTCGCCTCCGTCTCGGCCGCCGTCTCCGGCAGGCCGAGGCCGACACCGTCGTAGAGGACGAGGGTGCGGCGGCGGGAGGGCGGGAGTTTCAGCAGGGCGTCCAGCAGGACGCGGCCGTCGGCGTCGGCGGCGGGCGGCTCGGAGCGCCGGGGGCGCAGCCGGAACCGGTGCCAGGGGGAGAGGGCGGCCTCGTACGCCGCCGCCCGCACCCAGCCCGCCGGGTCCCGGTCGCGGGCCACCTCGGGCCAGCGCTCCCAGGCGAGTTGGAAGGCCCGCTCGACCGACTCACGCGCCAGTTCGCGCCGGCCGGTGAGCAGGTACGCCTGCCGTACGAGGGCGGGGGCGCAGAACGCGTACAGCGCGTCGAACGCCTGAGCGGGTGTCAGGGCGGGCGGGCTCGGGACCGGCTCGTGCGGCGGCTCACCTTGTGGCGCTGGGGCCGGCTCCGGGCCTGGTTGCGGCTCCGGGTGCGGCTCCGGCTCCGGAGCCATCTCGGTCGCAGTAGCAGTAGCAGTAGCGGTAGCAGTCTCGGTCTCCGCCTCCGCCTCCGCCTCCGCCTCCGCCTCCGCCTCCGCCTCCGCCTCCGCCTCCGTCTCAACCTCCGCCTTCGGCCTCTGCTCCCGTGCCTGTTCCCGTTCCGGCTTCGCGGGAGCGGTGTGAGCGGTGTGAGCGGTGAGTGCGGTGGTCGTGGGCTGCTCAGGTGGTGACCACACGAGCGTCTCGCCGGTCTGCTGTGTCTCCTGGGCCAGCCTGGCCAGCAGTTTCGCGTAGGTCTCCCGTTTCCGGCCGCGCGGAGTCATGCGGCCCGTCTCCCACGCGCGTACCGTCTCGCGGGTGACACCCACTCGTGCCGCCAGCTGAGCCTGTGTCAGCGAGGCGGCCTCCCGCAGGCGTCGGCGTGCCTTGGGAGGGGGAAGCGGAATGGCAGGACTCTCCGTCACCAGGCGCCCCTCCGTGCGAAAAAGTACATAAACATATATTGAGCGACACAGCGGAGCTTCGCCTGTTACGACGGGAAGGCGCGTGTCGTTGGGAGCATGACCGGCGTGATCCCCACGACCGTTCGCCGACCGTTGCTGTTCGTCCTGCTCGCCCGCTGGCACGTCCGCTGGCGTGACCGTTCGCCGGGCCTCGCCGCCGGTCTGCTGGGCGGAGCGGTCGCGGCCGGCCTTGGACTCGCCTCCCTCGCCGTCCTCGTGACGGTGCTGTGGATCAGCTCGCCGTACCCCGACAGCGGGGCCGGCGGCGCCCTGCACGCCGCCGCGACCCTGTGGCTGCTCGCCCACGGTGTCGAACTGGTCCGCACCGACACTCTCTCCGGCACCCCCGCGCCCGTCGGGATCACCCCGCTGCTCCTCACCCTGTTGCCCGTCTGGCTGCTGCACCGCGCCGCCCGGGACGTGACCGACCCCGGGGACGGCGCGGGCGTGACCGTGGGGGCGGGGCCGGGGGTCCACGTCCGGGACTTCTCGGGGCCACCGCCGGTCTCCGCGCGCAACGCCTGGGCGGGCGTGGTCCTCGGCTACCTGGCCGTCGCCCTGCCGGTGACGCTGCACGCGGACAGCGCGGACGGCGGTGTGCTGCGGCCTTCCTGGGCGGGGGTGGTGGTCTGGCTGCCGCTGGTGGTCATGGCCGCGGCGGGCACGGGAACGTGGTCGGCGTTCGGCCGACCGGGCGGCCCGGTGGGCCGGACGCTGCGGCTGCTGCCCCGGACCCCGCGCGAACTGATCGTGGAACCGGACGCGCGGGTGGGGGCCTCGGCACGGGCGGCGGGCGCCGGGGCGGCGGTGCTCGTCGGCGGCGGGGCCCTGCTGTTCCTGGTGTCGCTGGTGGGGCACGGCGGTGCGGTCCGA
The DNA here is from genome assembly GCF_055562815.1 of Streptomyces sp. NPDC016677. NCBI lineage: Bacteria > Bacillati > Actinomycetota > Actinomycetes > Kitasatosporales > Streptomycetaceae > Streptomyces > Streptomyces sp. NPDC016677. The sequence goes on from NZ_JBVHEO010000003.1 coordinate 128,927, forward strand.
GGGGCGCTCCTGCTGCTGGCCGACGGGTGGGTGGGGCTGCTCTCCGTCGTGCTGCTGTGTCTCGCGCTGGTGCCGAACGCGGCCGTCTGGGCGGCGGCGTACTCCCTCGGTCCGGGCTTCGCGCTCGGCACCGGTCATGCCGTCGGCCCGTCCGTCTCGGCCCCCGCCGCGCTGCTGCCGCCGTTGCCGCTGCTGGCGGCGGTGCCGGACGCCGGTCCGGGCACGCCGCTGCACTGGGCGGTGGGCGTGGTGCCGCTGGCTGCCGGGGCGACGGTGGGGTGGTGCACCGCCCGGTCGGCCGTCGCGCCCGCCCGCGCCCCGGTCCCCACGATGACCTCATCGGCCACGGTGACCTCTGCGGCTTCGGTGACCTCTGCGGCTTCGGGCGGCCCGGCGGGCGGTGAGGGCCGTGCCGACCCCTGGTCGAGCGGACGTACGGCCGTCGCCGCGTCCCTCGCGGCACTGCTCTGCGCGCTCCTGGTCGCGTTGCTCGCCGCGCTGGCCGGGGGACCGCTCGGCAACGGGGCCCTCGCCCGCTTCGGACCGGTGTGGTGGCAGGCCGGGGGCGCGGCGCTGGCGTGGATCTGGCCGGTGGCCGTGCCGACGGCCCTGGCCGCACGGGTCTTGCTGCGGCGGGTCGCCGCCGCGGGCGGGCGCCGGCGGAGGTCTTGGCCGTTGCCGTTGCCGTTGCCGTCGCCGTTCGGGAGGCGGCGCGGGCGGACGAAGGCCGGGGCGGGAGGCCGCGGGGCAGTGGTGCGACGAGGACGCCGTGCCGCTCGGGCCGTACGCCGGAGATGGCGGGGATGGCGGGGATGGCAGGGATGGCAGGTACGGCAGCAATGGCGGGGAGGGCGAGGCCGACGGCGGTGACTGACGACGCCCACCGACGGCTCAGCCCTCCGCCCCCGGCCCTCGATCCTCCGCCCTCGATCCTCCGCCCTCAGCCCTTCGCCCTCAGCCCTCCGTCCCCAGCACCCCCCGCAGCTCCTCCGGCAGATGCCGGCTGCACGACTGCCTGGCCTCGTTGGTGAGGGCGTCGCTCTGGCAGGTGTAGTAGTCGCTGTAGACGAGCTGCGCGGCGAAGGACGCGGCGACCAGCAGGATGCCCAGCGACGCCGTGACCAGGCCGCTGACCGCGGCGGTGGTCTGCGGGCGGCCGGGCGGCTGCTCGGGCGCCGGGGTGTTCGGGTCGGCGGCGGCGCGGGGCTTGGCACGCAGGGCGCTGATGCCCCAGTACAGAGCCAGGGCACCCAGCAGCAGCGCCACGTACCCCCAGCTGAACAGCGCGAAGAACAGGGCCCACATGCCGCTCAGCAGGGCGTACCGGGCGCGGCGCTGGGCGGGGTCGGTGGGGTCCCAGCGCGGGCCGGGGGCGCCGGACGGCTGCTCGGGACCGTTGCCCGGGCCGCCGGGGCGGTCGCCGAAGCCGCCGGGGGAACGGCCGGGCTGCCGGTCGCTCCACCGACCGCCCCACGGCCGGTTGCCGTCACCTCGGCCCGAGGAGCCCCGCGAGCCGTCGCCGCCGGACCCGTGCCGCGGCTGCCAGGGCTGGTCCGGGGAGCCCTCGGGCGGCGGGGCGAAGGGGTTGTCGTCCTGCTGGGCGCCCTCCCGGCGCCCCTGCCGGGCACCGTCCCGGGAATCCTTCCGGCTCTCGCCCCGCCCCTCGCCGGACCCGTGGCCGCCCGGCGCGTCGGGCGGCGAGGACGGGCGCTCCCGCAGCAGCACGACGGCGCTGTGCTCCCTTCCCTGCGCCGACTGCTGGGGGAGCGTGAGCAGTCGCGGGCTGCGGTCCGGCATCAAGTGAGCGTCTTCCCCTTGGCTGTGCGGATCGGGCGGGTACGAGTGGTGAACGCGCGGTGCGCGGACAGCGTTCCCGGCGCGCCCTCGACCCGACGCTACCTTCCGGCCACGCCCCCGTCCCGAGGGGGCCGCCCGGAGTGCCGGTATCGTTGCTGCCGGTCGGCTGCTTCGTAGGCTTCCCCGTATCCGGGGGCGTGAAGCATTCGTATGACCGCACAAACGCGGTCGTGCGAGCCGCCCGTACGCACCCGTTTCCCCGAGAAAGGGCCCCATCGTGGCCGCCAAGCCCGTGGCCGAGGGCGTCGCACGCCTCGTCGTCCTGGTCTCCGGATCCGGCACCAACCTCCAGGCGCTCCTCGACGAGATCGACGCCACCGGCACCGCGGCCTACGGCGCCGAGGTCGTGGCCGTGGGCGCCGACCGCGACGGCATCGAGGGGCTCGCGCGCGCCGAGCGCGCCGGGCTGCCGACCTTCGTCACGAAGGTCGGGGACCACGCCACCCGCGAGGAGTGGGACGTCGCGCTCGCCGAGGCCGTCGCCGCGTACGAGCCCGACCTCGTCATCTCGGCCGGGTTCATGAAGATCGTGGGCAAGGAGTTCCTCGCACGGTTCGGCGGGCGCCTGATCAACACCCACCCCGCCCTCCTGCCCAGCTTCCCGGGCACCCACGGCGTGCGCGACGCGCTCGCGTACGGCGCGAAGGTCACCGGCTGCACCGTCCACTTCGTCGACGACGGCGTCGACACCGGGCCGATCATCGCGCAGGGCGTGGTGGAGATCCGGGACGAGGACGACGAGAGCGCGCTGCACGAGCGCATCAAGGAAGTCGAACGAAAGCTGCTCGTCGACGTCGTGGGGCGGATCGCCCGCAACGGCTGTTCGATCGAGGGACGAAAGGTAGTTATCCCGTGACCGCCGAGAGCAACAAGCGGGCCATCCGCCGCGCACTGGTCAGCGTCTACGACAAGACCGGTCTTGAGGACCTCGCCCGCGGCCTGCACGAGGCGGGCGTCGAACTCGTCTCCACCGGCTCCACGGCCGGCCGGATCGCCGCCGCCGGGGTCCCGGTCACCAAGGTCGAGGAGCTCACCGGCTTCCCCGAGTGCCTGGACGGCCGGGTCAAGACCCTGCACCCCAAGGTGCACGCCGGCATCCTCGCCGACCTGCGCCTGGAGAGCCACCGGCAGCAGCTCGACGAGCTGGGCGTGACCCCGTTCGACCTGGTCGTGGTCAACCTCTACCCGTTCCGCGAGACCGTCGCCTCGGGCGCCGGCCCCGACGAGTGCGTCGAGCAGATCGACATCGGCGGCCCCTCGATGGTCCGCGCCGCCGCCAAGAACCACCCCTCGGTCGCCGTGGTCACCAGCCCCGGGCGCTACGCCGACGTCCTGTCGGCCGTGCGGGACGGCGGCTTCGACCTGGCCACCCGCAAGCGGCTGGCCGCCGAGGCGTTCCGGCACACCGCCGAGTACGACATCGCGGTCTCCTCCTGGTTCGCCTCGTCCTACGCCCCGGCCGACGACTCGCAGTTCCCCGAGTTCCTCGCCACCAGCCTGGAGCGCTCGCACACCCTGCGCTACGGCGAGAACCCGCACCAGCCGGCCGCCCTCTACACCTCGGGCACCGGCGGTCTCGCCGAGGCCGAGCAGCTGCACGGAAAGGAGATGTCGTACAACAACTACACGGACACGGACGCCGCCCGCCGTGCCGCGTACGACCACGCCGAGCCCTGCGTCGCGATCATCAAGCACGCCAACCCGTGCGGCATCGCGGTCGCCGCCGACGTCGCCGAGGCGCACCGCAAGGCGCACGCCTGCGACCCGCTGTCGGCCTTCGGCGGGGTCATCGCCGTCAACCGGCCCGTCTCCAGGGAGATGGCCGAGCAGGTCGCGGAGATCTTCACCGAGGTCATCGTCGCGCCGGACTACGAGGACGGCGCCCTCGAAGCCCTCACCAAGAAGAAGAACATCCGGGTACTGCGCTGCCCCGAGACCCCGGCCCACCCGGTCGAGGTCAAGCCGATCGACGGCGGTGCCCTGCTCCAGGTCACCGACCGGCTCCAGGCCGAGGGCGACGACCCGGCCACCTGGACCCTCGCCACCGGTGAGGCCCTGCCGGAGGCGGAGCTGGCCGAGCTGGCCTTCGCCTGGAAGGCGTGCCGGGCGGTCAAGTCCAACGCCATCCTGCTCGCCAAGGACGGCGCCTCGGTCGGCGTCGGCATGGGCCAGGTCAACCGGGTCGACTCCGCGAAGCTCGCCGTGGAGCGGGCGGGCGCCGAGCGCGCGCGGGGGGCGTACGCCGCCTCCGACGCGTTCTTCCCCTTCCCCGACGGCCTGGAGATCCTCACCGAGGCCGGTGTGAAGGCGGTCGTCCAGCCGGGCGGCTCGGTCCGGGACGAGCTGGTGGTCGAGGCCGCGAAGAAGGCCGGCGTGACCATGTACTTCACCGGCACGCGGCACTTCTTCCACTGATTCCACCGGCGTGACCGACGGCGGTACGGGGGCGACGACCTCATCCCCGTACCGCCGGACTCATAGCCGCGTCTCACCGCCGTCGGCGTACAGCTCGGCGCCCTGAGAAGTCTCAGGGTCACGTCCGGCCCGGAGGCGTGTATTCCTTGAGGTAGTGAGCGACGCGGTCGGCGTAGTCGCGGTACTTCGGGGGAACACCGGCCGCGTCGTTCACCGTGCCGTACGACGTCCGGTAGGCGGCGGCGATCAGGACGCGGCGGTCGCCGGGCAGGTCGTCGGCCAGGCGGGGGGCGATCCAGCACAGGTAGCGGCCCATCGCCGGGATGGACTCGGCCGGCGGGAACGGCGGCTCGGGCACCGTCTCGGCGGGGGTGCCGTCGTCGTTCATCCACCAGCGCAGCACCTTCGGCGTCCACCGGGCGATGCCGTACTCGTCGAGTGCGTGGTCGGCCAGGTCCGGGTCGAAGTCGCTCTCCACCTTCAGCATGGCGGCGATCAGCGCCGGGGTGACGTGCTCGTCCGCGCAGTCGTGGGCCGTCTCCACGATCAGCAGCCGGTAGGCGGACGGGACGCCCCGGTCGGTGCGCAGCTCGGCGGCGCCGTAGGAGGCGGCGGCGACGGCCGGGGCGCCGGCCGTTCCCGTGCCGCTCCCGTCCCGCCGGTCCGGCCCGGCGGCCGTCAGGCCGGCGACGCCGTACGCCAGCGCCGCGACGGCCGCCGTGGCGGCCGCGGCGGCGAGGCCGCGCCGGCGGCGTCGTCCGGGCACGTCCCGGCGGGCGGACGGGCGAGGCGGCCAGGGGAAGCGCCGGCCGGCCGGTGCCGTGGCCGTGGCGTCCGAGACCCGGCGCAGCAGCGCCTCGGTGCCGACGCGGTCGGCGTGCGTACGGGTCAGACAGGCGCGGACGATCTCCCGCCACGCGTCGGGCAGCGCGGGCGACAGGCGCAGCTCGTCGCTGCCGCGGGCGTAGGCGACGGCGGCGTCGCGGCGGGCCGTCGGGGTGCCGCCGGGCAGCGGGAAGGAGCCGGTGAGCACCAGGTGGGCGAGGACCCCGAAGGCCCAGACGTCGGCGGACGGGCGGGTCTGCCGGCCCCGCTCCCCGACCTCGGACCACAGCAGCTCGGGCGGGGTGTAGTCCGGGGTGGAGAAGGCGGGCGTGTAGGCGTGGGTGCCCTCCAGCTCCGCGGCCATGTTGAAGTCGGCCAGGCGCACCGAACCGTCCGCCATCAGCAGCACGTTGCCCGGCTTCAGGTCGCCGTGCACCCAGCCCGCCCGGTGCAGCTGGGCCAGGCCCTCGCAGACCTGGGCGAGCAGGACGGGACCGGACGGCGGGCGCGGGGTGGCGGCCAGCAGGCCGGACAGCGAGCCCTCGGCCCGTTCCAGTACGAGGACGGTGGCGCCGTCGAGGCGGGGCGCGCCGGGGTCGTCCACGGTGAGGGTCTCGTACATCCGCACCAGCCGGGGCCGCCGCAGCCGGCCGAGCAACCGCACCTCACGGTCGATCAGTTCGCGCAGGTGGGCGAGTTGGCGGGGCGTCCCCGTGCCGGTGGGCAGGAACTTCAGGGCGACCGAGTCCGGGGCGTCCGGCCCGCCCTCGCCGGCGTCGGCCCGGCGGGCCGCGTACACGCTGCCGAAGGCGCCGGTCGCGATCGGCTCGCGCACCTCCCAGCCGCCCACCCGGTACCCCCGGGGCACCGGCACGGCGTACGGCTCGGTCACCGCGGCACCCGTCGGGACGGCGCGAGGACCAGCAGGTCGTCCTCGCGGACCAGGTCGAAGCGGAGCGCCAGCGACACCAGCGACTCCTTCTTGCCGTTGAGCCGCGTACCCGGCTCGGCCGTCTCCGGGCCGGGCTTGAGGCGGAGCTTGACGGCCAGGTAGTCGATGTTCCACTGCACGGAGGTGCGGGACGCGGCCGGCCAGGCGGGGCGCAGCCGCTCCACGACCTGGTCGACGGTGGGCAGCGGGGCGTGCGGCGCGCCCCGCAGGCGCGGCTCGCACAGCGCGGCCAGGACCGCGAAGTACCGCTTGGTGCGGTCCACGGAGAAGGCGGGCGCGGTCGGTTCGCCGTCGGTTCCGTCGTCGGCGCGCGGGCAGTCGTGTCCGTCCTCGGCGCGCAGGTAGTCGTGGCGCGGCGCCCACACCTCCACGGGGAGCAGGTCGCCCGCCGCGGGCAGCACGATCCGCGAGAACTCGAACGGCACCGGCGCGTCCAGCCGGCCCGGCGCCACCTTGATGTGCTCGCCCGCGCCCTCCGGGTTCTCCACCACGTACGTCTGGTGGGCGGAGAGGTTGCTCAGGGTCCAGAAGGCGCCCTGGGCGGTGATCTCACCGGCTCTGCGGGACACCCCGTCGTGCGGGATGAGCAGGCCGTCCGCGCCCACCGCCCGCCCGAAGGCGAGCCGCTCGCCGGGAGCGAGCCGGACCTGGGCGCGGTCGACGGGGCCGGCCGGTCCCCGTCCGTCCTCCGTGGTCGGCGGAGGTACCACGATGATGCTGTACAAGGTGCGTCTCCCCGTGCCTGACGGCTGCCTCGGCCAGCCTAGGGGGACACGAGAGGGCCGTGTCCCCCTCGAAAGGGTGGAACACGGCCCTCACGGTTGAATGGCGAGAACGGGACCCCGGACGGGTACGGATGTCCGTTCTGACGGATGTCAGTTCTGGATGACCATCGTGCCGGCGGCCTTGTCGTGCCAGCCCTGCTGGCGGCCGGACTTGTCCCAGAACGGGGACAGGTAGACGAGCAGCTGGCCGATACCGCAGGCGAAGCCGCCGACCACCGGGATGATGTAGCGGATGAACGACGACCCCAGGCCCGGCTTCTGGCCGGTGTCGACCTTCACCACGCGGATGCCGACGCAGAGCTTGCCGAGGGTGGCGCCCACCAGGCCGGTCATCAGCCACTCGTAGAGCACGCCGATCAGCAGGAACACGCCGAAGATCGCGCCGAACGAGCTCAGGAAGTCCGAGCCGGCGTCGTTCATGCAGCTGTCGTAGTTGACGGAGGCCGGGTCGCAGTCCTGCATCGCGTCGACCGAGCCGGCCACGCCGATGAAGGCGAGCACGGCGTAGATGATGAGGAAGGCCACGCTGTCGATCAGGCGGGCGCTGAAGCGGCGGCCCATGGAGGCGACGCGCGGTCCGCCCGGGTAACCGCCCTGCTGCGGGTAGCCGTACCCCTGCTGCGGCGGGACGCCCGGCGCCTGCGGGTAGCCGTAGCCGGCCTGGCCCTGCTGGGGGTACTGGGGGTAGCCGTAGCCCGGCTGACCTGGCTGGCCCGGCTGTTCCTGCGGCGCGCCGTAGCCCGGCTGGCCCGGCTGTTCCTGCGGCGCGCCGTAACCCGGCTGCCCCGGCTGCCCCGGCTGCCCCGGCTGCCCCGGCTGACCGGGCTGGCCGTCCTGGGGAGCGCCGTACCCGGGCGGGGGGTTCTGCGGCTGACCGTACGGATTGTTGGGCGAGCCGAAACTCATGGCGGATTTCCTCCGTTGCGCAAGCGGGGACGGTGCGGACGCCGCGGAGGAACGTCAGGACGTGAGCGGTTCGCCCCCCGAGCTTGACCGCGGTACTGCGCCGTTCATCGTCGTCGGCGGGTCGAGCCCTTGTCCAGCCGATCGCCGCACTGTTGTGCAAGTGCAACATCCCTGATCAAGGACGGACACGGCGGGACAAGCCGTCTGTTGCCGTCCGGGGCTGCCCAGGGACGGTGGCCCGATGGTGGCCGGATTGGAACAGGAGGGCGGTCATCCGCGAGGATGGAGGCATGACCGCCCAGATTCTCGATGGCAAGGCCACCGCAGCCGCGATCAAGTCCGAACTGACCGCCCGCGTGGCGGCCCTGAAGGAGAAGGGGGTCACGCCGGGGCTCGGCACGATCCTCGTCGGGGAGGACCCCGGCAGCCAGAAGTACGTCGCCGGCAAGCACCGGGACTGCGCCCAGGTCGGCATCGCCTCCATTCAGCGTGAGCTGCCCGCGACCGCGACGCAGGAGGAGATCGAGGCGGTCGTCCGCGAGCTGAACGAGGACCCGGCCTGCACCGGCTACATCGTCCAGCTGCCGCTGCCCAAGGGCATCGACGAGAACCGCATCCTGGAGCTGATGGACCCGGAGAAGGACGCGGACGGCCTGCACCCGATGAACCTCGGCCGCCTCGTCCTCAACGAGCCGGCGCCGCTGCCCTGCACCCCCAACGGCATCCTCACCCTGCTGCGCCGCCACGGCGTGGAGATCAAGGGCGCCGAGGTCGTGGTCGTCGGCCGCGGGGTCACCATCGGCCGGCCGATGCCGCTGCTGCTCACCCGGCGCAGCGAGAACGCGACCGTGACCCAGTGCCACACGGGGACGCGCGACCTGGCCGCCCACCTCAGGCGCGCGGACATCATCGTCGCCGCGGCCGGCTCTCCGCACCTGGTCCGGGGCGAGGACGTCAAGCCGGGCGCCGCCGTCCTGGACGTCGGTGTCTCGCGCAACGCCGAGGGCAAGATCGTCGGCGATGTCCACCCGGACGTCGCCGAGGTCGCCGCCTGGATCTCCCCCAACCCCGGCGGCGTCGGCCCGATGACCCGGGCCCAGCTGCTGGTCAACGTGGTCGAGGCGGCGGAGCGCAGTGCCGGCCGATGAGAAGGCCGCGGACACGGTCGAGGAACGGGGCGCGGACGCGGTGACGGAGGCCGGAGTGGCGCGGAAGGCGACCGAGGGCGCGGCCGGTGACGCTGACGCCCGTCAGAACGGTGCCGGCGCCGGTGACGCCGGCGCCCGTGGGAACGGCTTCGGTGACGGCGCCGACGAGCTCACCGTGCGGGACCCCGTCAGCGCCCCCGACGCCCAGGGCCGCCCACGCCGCGTCACCCGCCGCTTCCCCCTGTTCACCAGGGACACCGCGCGTCCCGAGGGCGGCGGCCGGGCCGCCCCCGGTGACGCCCCGGCGCCCGCCCGGCAGTGGCCGGTGCTCACCGTGACGGGACTGGTCGGGCTCGGCCTGCTGCTGACCGCGCTGGACGTGTTCCGGTACGGGACGCTGCTCATCGGCCTCGCGCTGCTGGGCGGCGCCGCGCTGCGCTGGTTCCTGCCCGACGTCGGCATGCTCGCCGTACGGTCGCGCTTCACGGACATCGCCACGTACGGCTTCCTGGGCCTCGCCATCGTGCTGCTGGCGTTGATGGCGCAGCCGAAGCCGTGGCTGGAGATCCCGTTCCTGAAGGACACGCTCCACTTCACGGTGAGCAACGGATAACACGCGCGCCTGCCCGCGTCACGAACGGCTGTCACGGAACGGCTGTCACGGAACGGCGGCCCGTCCCCTCGCCCCCCGGCGTGAGGACGGGCCGCCGTTCGCTGTCCGGGCCGCCGTTCGCTGTCCGGGGCCCGGGCCGGTCCCCGCGCCGTTCGTCTACCAAGACACCCGCCGAACCCGTGACCGGAGAGAATCGTGCGCCGGTCGTGACAGGGCGTGCGCGGGCGTGTGCATTCGGTGTGATGATGTGACGACAAGTTCGCGGATGTGTGGTCAACTCGTCCGAGAACCGCTTCACTTGGTCAATCGGGACGGTCCGGGGCGTCCCGACGGAAAAACAGGGCTCCGTGATTGGGACCACGAGGGCCTCGGTGGGAGACTGGTCCGCGATCCAGCGGGCGTGCGACGGTGCTCGCCCGCGGTTGCTGTGCTTCTGTGCGCCCCCACCCCGGGAAACCGAGTTCCACGCCGGGCGCATCCCTGTGGGTAGCCAGAACGGGACTCGGCGGAGCGCATGCGCACGGGGGAACGACCAGCACGACCCAGCAAGACATCCGGGGGGAAGAGGGGGAAGCAATGCCTCGTTGGAAGGCCTTGCCCGACGAACTCGATCCGCAGATCAAGGAGTTCGCCGGCCAGTTGCGCAGGCTCGTCGACCGCAGCGAACTGAGCATCGCGGCGGTGGCCGACGCCACGGGCTACAGCAAGACGTCCTGGGAGAGGTACCTCAACGGCCGGCTGCTCGCGCCCAAGGGGGCCATCGTGGCCCTGGCCGAGGTCACGGGGACCAATCCGGTCCATCTGACCACCATGTGGGAGCTGGCCGAGCGGGCGTGGAGCCGCTCGGAGATGCGGCACGACATGACCATGGAGGCCATCCGGATCTCCCAGGCGCGCGCGGCGCTGGGCGAGTTGACCGCGCCCCAGCAGAAGGCCAGGAGCGGCCGGGGCGCCACGGACACCGCGGGGGCCGCGGGGGCCACGGCGGCGCCCGCGGAAGCCAAGGGCGCCGCGGGGGCCAAGAGCGGCCGTGCGGCCGGCCGTGCGGTGTTCACGCCCGGGATCGCCGGTCCGGCCGGGGTGGCGCCCACCGTGCCGCCGGTCCCGGCGCAGCCGACCGCCGCCGACAGCCAGGACTGGGCCGGTGACCGGGGGGCCCGGGACGGCGGTGCGGTCGCCGAGGTCTCCGGCGCGTCCTCCGGTGTCTCCTCGGGCGCGTCCTCGGGAGGCAACTCCTGGGGCATGGCCGGTTACCGCGGACCCGCGCCCTCCGGCAACCGGAGAGCCACGCCGCCCGGCGCACCCGTGCCGGACGCCACCGTGGCGCTGGGCACCTTCGGGAGCCCCCGGCCCGCGGGCACGCAGCCGCAGGGCGGACCGCCGCCCGGCGACCACGGGCCGGGGCAGGGCTCCGGAAGCGGCGGCAAGCGGCTGGTGACCTTCGTCGCGGGCGTGGTCGGCGTCCTCGTCGTGATAGCCGGCGCCTTCTTCCTGCTGAACGACGGCGGCGAGAAGGACGCGGAGGCCCGTCCGTCCCCGTCGCCCACCGTGTCCGCCGGCCCGGATCTGCCGGCCGGCGTGAAGTGCAGCGGCGACCAGTGCACCGGCAAGGACGCCGAGACCATGGGGTGCGGCGGAGACCTGGTGACCACCGAGCGGACGGCGACCGTCGGCACGGCCGTCGTCGAGGTCCGGTACAGCAAGACCTGCGGTACGGCATGGGGCCGGGTCACCCAGGCCGGACAGGGCGACGAGGTCGAGGTGAGCGCCGGCGGGGCCGAGCAGACCGGGTCGATCACGGTGGCCGGCGACACCATCGCGTACACGCCGATGGTGGCCGTCGACAGCGCGGCCGACGCCAAGGCGTGCGTGACGCTCGCGTCGGGGGAGAAGGGCTGCACGGAGCAGTAACGAGAGAACCGGGAAAACAATCCGTCGGGCAGGCATGGCCGGCGGCTTCGGGGGCACGCGAACAGTACCCCCACGGGATCCGGCAACGGGTGTCCCATACGGCGGCCGCTCACGTCCCCCCTCTCCCGGACGGGCGGCCGCCTCTTTTTCGCAGGCCCGGGGGGTTGTGGGCCGGTGACCTGTGGGCTGGGCCACACACACCCGGAGGTCCGGGATGCCGGATGCGCGATAGCCTGACGGCTGGATGGATCTCTTGATAACGAGAGATCGATCAAACGTAGCGGGGCAGGGACGCCGCCCCACCGCCAGCTGTCATACGGAGAACGCCATGACCCGCACTCCCGTGAACGTCACCGTCACCGGCGCGGCCGGCCAGATCGGTTACGCCCTCCTCTTCCGCATCGCCTCCGGCCAGCTGCTCGGCGCGGACGTGCCGGTGAAGCTGCGCCTGCTGGAGATCACCCCGGCGCTGAAGGCCGCCGAGGGCACGGCGATGGAGCTGGACGACTGCGCGTTCCCCCTCCTCCAGGGCATCGACATCACCGACGACCCGAACGTCGCCTTCGACGGCGCCAACGTCGGTCTGCTCGTCGGCGCCCGCCCCCGTACCAAGGGCATGGAGCGCGGTGACCTCCTGGAGGCCAACGGCGGCATCTTCAAGCCGCAGGGCAAGGCCATCAACGACCACGCCGCGGACGACGTCAAGGTCCTGGTGGTCGGCAACCCGGCCAACACCAACGCCCTGATCGCGCAGGCCGCCGCGCCCGACGTACCGGCCGAGCGGTTCACCGCGATGACCCGCCTGGACCACAACCGCGCGCTGACCCAGCTCGCGAAGAAGACCGGCTCGGCCGTCTCCGACATCAAGCGGCTGACCATCTGGGGCAACCACTCCGCCACCCAGTACCCGGACATCTTCCACGCCACCATCGCCGGCAAGAACGCCGCCGAGGTCGTCGACGACGAGAAGTGGCTCGCGGACGAGTTCATCCCGACCGTCGCCAAGCGCGGCGCCGCGATCATCGAGGCGCGGGGCGCGTCCTCCGCCGCCTCGGCCGCCAACGCCGCCATCGACCACGTCCACACCTGGGTCAACGGCACCGCCGACGGCGACTGGGTCTCCATGGGCATCCCGTCGGACGGCTCCTACGGCGTCCCCGAGGGCCTCATCTCCTCCTTCCCGGTGACCTGCAAGGACGGCAGGTACGAGATCGTCCAGGGCCTGGAGATCAACGACTTCTCGCGCGCCCGCATCGACGCCTCCGTCAAGGAACTGGCCGAGGAGCGCGACGCGGTCCGCGGTCTCGGCCTCATCTGAGCCGCCCCGCCCACGACGTCCGAAGGGCCCCCTTCCGGTACTGACCGGAAGGGGGCCCGCGGCGTTCGCGACAGTGACATACCGCACTTTCAGCCGTCGATCCGGCATGCAAACAGGCGACCGGGGCAGGGCTCCCGGTCGCCCGAGCGCGCGGCACCCGAACGTGCCACCCGAGGGACACCCGGGCGCTGAACAGGACCGAAAGGCGGACATCAGGCATGGCGGCAGGTACGGCGGCAGACATGGCGGACAGAGCGGCACCGTCGGCGGAGCGCACGCGTCGCAGCATCCACGCGGGAGGCGAGTGGCGGGAAGCGTCCTGTGGGGCCACCCGGGAGGTCGTCGACCCCGCGGACGCCCTGCCGTTCGCCGTCGTCGCGGAGGGCGACGCGAAGGACGCCGACCTCGCGGTGGCCGCCGCGCGCCGCGCCTTCGACGAGGGCCCGTGGCCGCGCACCCCGGTCGCCGAACGCGCCGCCCTGCTGCGTCGCGTCGCCGCCCTCCTGGTCCGCGACCGGGAGCGGATCGGCCTGCTGGAGAGCCGGGACGCCGGCAAGACCGTCGAGGAGGGCCGCGTCGACGTCGACTGTGTCGCGGACGCCTTCCGCTACTTCGCGGACCTGGTCGCCGCCGAGGCCCCCGGCCGGGTCGTCGACGCGGGCACCCCGGACGTGCACAGCGTCGTCGTCCACGAACCCGTCGGCGTCTGCGCGCTGATCACGCCCTGGAACTACCCGCTGCTCCAGGCCAGTTGGAAGGTCGCCCCGGCGCTCGCGGCCGGCAACACCTTCGTGCTCAAGCCGAGCGAGATCACCCCGCTGACCACCATCGCCCTGATCGAGCTGCTCGTCGAGGCGGGGCTGCCGGCCGGTGTCGCCAACCTCGTCACCGGTCCCGGCGACACCGTCGGCGCCCGGCTCGCCGAGCACCCCGACGTCGACCTGGTCTCCTTCACCGGCGGCCTGGTCAGCGGCGTCAAGGTCGCCCGGGCCGCCGCCGTCACCGTCAAGAGGACCGCCCTGGAACTCGGCGGCAAGAACCCCAACGTGGTCTTCGCCGACGCCTGCGCCACCGCCGAGGGCTTCGACACCGCCGTCGACCAGGCACTCAACGCCGCCTTCATGCACAGCGGCCAGGTCTGCTCGGCGGGTTCCCGCCTGATCGTCGAGGAGTCCGTCCGCGACCGCTTCGTGGCCGAACTCGCCCGCCGCGCCGAGCGGATCCGCCTCGGCCGCGGCACCGAGGAGGGCGTCGAGTGCGGCCCCCTCGTCTCCGAGCGGCAGCGCGCCCGCACCGAGGAGTACGTCGCCTCCGCGCTCGCCGAGGGCGCGGTCCTGCGCTGCGGCGGCAAGCGCCCCGCCCCCAGCGCCGTACGCCCCGAAGCCGGCTACTTCTACGAGCCGACCGTCCTCGACCGCTGCCACCGCGAGATGCGCGTCGTCCGCGAGGAGGTCTTCGGCCCGGTCCTCACCGTCGAGACCTTCCGCACCGAGGACGAGGCGGTCGCTCTCGCCAACGACACCGAGTACGGGCTCGCGGGCGCCGTGTGGACCGCCGACGCGGGCCGCGCGCGCCGGGTCGCGGGCCGGCTGCGCCACGGCACCGTCTGGATCAACGACTTCCACCCCTACCTGCCGCAGGCGGAGTGGGGCGGCTTCGGCAAGAGCGGCACCGGCCGCGAACTGGGCCCCGCGGGCCTTGCCGAGTACCGCGAAGCGAAGCACGTTTATCAGAACCTCGCGCCCGCGCCCGTCCGCTGGTTCGCCGGCTGACACCGCTCCGCCCCGTTCGCCGCAAGCTCCCTCTCCCCGCCCCGGCCCCACCTGGAGTACCCCCATGCCAGAGACCCCCCATGTCTACGACTACGTCGTCGTCGGCGGCGGTACCGCCGGCTCGGTCATCGCCGCCCGCCTGACCGAGAACCCCGACACCACCGTCGCCGTCATCGAGGGCGGCCCCAGCGACGTCGGCCGCGACGACGTGCTGACCCTGCGCCGCTGGATGGGCCTGCTCGGCGGCGAACTGGACTACGACTACCCCACCACCGAGCAGCCGCGCGGCAACTCGCACATCCGGCACAGCCGCGCCCGCGTGCTCGGCGGCTGCTCCTCGCACAACACCCTCATCGCCTTCAAGCCGCTGCCGTCCGACTGGGACGAGTGGGAGGCGGCCGGCGCCAAGGGCTGGGGCGCGGTGCCGATGGAGGCGTACTGGGCCCGGCTGCTGAACCACATCGTCCCGGTCGACGAGAAGGACCGGAACGCCATCGCCCGCGACTTCGTCGACGCCGCCCAGAAGGCCCTCGAAGTCCCCCGGATCGAGGGCTTCAACAAGAAGCCGTTCACCGAGGGCGTCGGCTTCTTCGACCTCGCCTACCACCCCGAGGACAACAAGCGCTCGTCGGCGTCGGTGGCCTACCTGCACCCGGTGATGGACGAACGCCCCAACCTCACGATCATGCTGGAGACCTGGGCGTACCGGCTGGAGCTGGACGGCACCCGCGCCGAGGGCGTGCACGTGCGCACCAAGGACGGCGAGGAGATCCTCGTACGCGCCCGCCACGAGGTCGTCCTCTGCGCCGGCGCCGTCGACTCCCCCCGGCTGCTGCTGCACTCGGGCATCGGACCGCGCGCCGACCTCGAAGGGCTCGGCATACCCGTGGCGCACGACCTGCCCGGCGTCGGCGAGAACCTTCTCGACCACCCCGAGTCGGTGATCGTCTGGGAGACCAACGGCCCCATCCCGGAGAACTCCGCGATGGACTCCGACGCCGGCCTGTTCGTGCGCCGCGACCCCGAACACGCGGGCCCGGACCTGATGTTCCACTTCTACCAGATCCCGTTCACGGACAACCCCGAGCGACTGGGCTACGAACGCCCGGCGTCCGGCGTCTCGATGACCCCGAACATCCCCAAGCCGCGCAGCCGCGGCCGGCTCTACCTGACCAGCGCCGACCCGTCCGTCAAGCCCGCCCTGGACTTCCGCTACTTCACCGACGAGGACGACTACGACGGCCGCACCCTCGTCGACGGCATCCGGATCGCCCGCGAGATCGCGAAGACCGAGCCGCTGGCCGGGTGGCTCAAGCGCGAGGTGTGCCCCGGCCCGAACGTGCTGGGCGACGCCGAGCTGAGCGAGTACGCCCGCAAGGCCGCGCACACCGTCTACCACCCGGCGGGCACCTGCCGGATGGGCGCCCCCGACGACCCGCTCGCCGTCGTCGGTCCCGACCTGCGGGTGCGCGGCCTTGCGGGCCTGCGGATCGCCGACGCCTCCGTCTTCCCGACGATGCCCGCCGTCAACCCGATGATCGGCGTGCTCATGGTGGGGGAGAAAGCCGTGGAGCTGATCGGCGGTGACGCCCGGTGAGCGCCGTCACCCGGACCCCGGCCGAGCGTCCCCCCGTCTTCTCCGTGGACGGCCTGTGGAAGGTCTTCGGCCCGAAGGCCGACCGCGTCCCCGGCGACCCCTCCCTCACCTCCCTCACCCCGGCCGAGCTGCGCTCCCGTACCGGCTGCACGGCCGCCGTCCGGGACGTCGGCTTCGAGGTGCGCAAGGGCGAGGTCTTCGTCGTCATGGGCCTGTCCGGCTCCGGCAAGTCCACCCTCGTACGCTGTCTGACCCGGCTGATCGAACCGACGGCCGGCACCATCACCATCGACGGCGACGACGTACGCGCCATGGACCGCGCCCGGCTGCGCGCCCTGCGCCGGCACCGCACCGCGATGGTCTTCCAGCACTTCGGCCTGCTCCCGCACCGCACCGTGCTCGACAACGTCGCCTACGGCCTGGAGATCCAGGGCGTGGGCCGCGCCGAGCGGCGCGAACGGGCCGCCGCCGTCATCGCCAAGGTCGGCCTGGAAGGCATGGAACGGCGCCGGCCGGCCCAGCTCTCCGGCGGTCAGCGCCAGCGCGTCGGTCTCGCCCGCGCGCTCGCCGTCGACCCCGAGGTGCTCCTGTTCGACGAGCCGTTCAGCGCGCTCGACCCGCTCATCCGGCGGGACATGCAGGAGGAGGTCGTCCGGCTGCACCGCGAGGAGGGCCGCACGATGGTCTTCATCACCCACGACCTCCAGGAAGCCCTGAAGCTCGGTGACCGCATCGCCCTGATGCGGGACGGGCGGGTGGTGCAGCTGGGCACGCCGGAGGAGATCGTGGGCTCGCCCGCCGACGACTACGTACGGGAGTTCGTGCGGGACGTGCCGCGCGAGCAGGTCCTGACGGTCCGTACGGCGATGCGGCCCGCCGCCGACGCGGACGAGGCGGGCCGCGGTCCGGCGCTGCGCCCCGACGCCACCGTCTCGGAGGCCATCGAGGCCGTCGCCCGCGCCGGATCGGCGGCCCGGGTGATGGCCGACGGCCGTTGCCTGGGGGTGGTCGACGCGGGCGCGCTGCTCGGCGTGGTCGCCGGGACCGGAGGCGGCGCCGGAACCGGCCCCGAGGACGCGGCAGTCCCCGACGATCCTGAAGACCCTTCAGACCCTTCAGACCCTGAAGACCCCGAAGACCCTGAAGACCCCGAAGAGACGGAACGGCCGAAGGAGGCGGTCTGATGGCGACCGCCACGGCGTCCACCGCCCCGCGTCCCGCCCTGCCGGCCCTCCTGCGCCGCCGCCCCGTCGGCAAGCTGCTGCTCCTCGCCGTCGCCGCCGCCGTCCTCGCCCCCCTCGCCCACGCCCAGGGGGCCGGCGGAACCTGGCCGGCCGCCCTCACCGTCGACGTCTCCGCCCCGCTCGGCGACGTCAGCGACTGGATCATCGACAACCGCGACAGCCACCCGCTCTTCCTCTACTTCCTCGGCCACGTCAGCAACGCCGTCGTCCTCTCCGTACGCGCCGTCTACCTCTCCCTGCTCGCCGTCGGCTGGGCGGGCGTCCTCGCGATCGGTGCCCTGGCCGCCTGGCGGGTGGCGGGCGCCCGGCTCGCGCTCGGCACGGCGGCGGCGTTCGGGGCCTGCGGCCTGCTCGGCATGTGGGTGCCGACGATGCAGACGCTCGCCCTGATGGCCGTGGCCGTCCTGGCCTCGGTGACCGTGGGCGCCCTGCTCGGGCTGGCCGGCGGGCTGTCCGACCGGATGGACCGGCTGCTGCGCCCGGTCCTGGACACCATGCAGGTGCTCCCCGCCTTCGCCTACCTCCTCCCGGTCGTCCTGGTCTTCGGCATCGGCGTCCCCGCCGCCGTCCTGGCCACCGTCGTCTACGCCGCCCCGCCCATGGCCCGGCTCACCGCCCTCGGCCTGCGCGGCGCCGACAAGGAGGTCCTCGAAGCCGTCGAGTCCCTCGGCACCACCGCCCGCCAGCGGCTGCTGACCGCCCGTCTCCCGCTGGCCCGCGGGGAACTGCTGCTCGGCCTCAACCAGACGATCATGATGGCGCTGTCCATGGCCGTCATCGCCTCCGTCATCGGCGCCGGCGGCCTCGGCGACCGCGTCTACCAGGCGCTCGCCTCGGTCGACGTCGGCGCGGCGCTCGCCGCCGGCGTCCCCATCGTGCTGCTCGCCGTCGTCCTGGACCGGGTGACCGGCGCGGCGGGGGAGGGCAACCGGCCTTCGTACACCTGGCCGTACGCCCTGTTCGCCGCCGTGGCCGCCCTGGCCGTCGCGGTCGCCGGCCGCCTCGCCGGCCGCCTGGAGTGGCCGGAGTCCTGGGTGCTGGGCATCGCCGAACCGGTCAACCGCGCCGTCGACTGGATGACCGCCCACCTCTACTCCGGCGTCCCCGTCGTCGGCGGCACCGCCGACTGGGCGGGCCGCTTCACCACCTGGGTCCTCGACCCGCTCCGGGACGGCCTGCTCTGGCTGCCCTGGTGGTCCGTGCTCCTCCTCGTCGCCGCCCTGGCCTGGCTGATCGGGACCTGGCGCACCGCGCTCACCGCCGTCCTGGCCATGGCCGCGATCGGCGTCCTCGGCGTGTGGGAACCGTCCCTGGACACCCTCTCCCAGGTCCTGGCGGCCGTCGCCGTCACCCTGGTCATCGGCTTCGCCGCCGGCATCGCGGCGGCCCGCGGCGACCGCTTCGAACGGCTGCTCCGCCCGGTCCTGGACGTCTTCCAGACGATGCCGCAGTTCGTGTACCTCATCCCGGTCGTCGCCCTGTTCGGCGTCGGCCGTGCCCCCGCCGTGGCCGCCGCCGTCGTCTACGCCCTCCCCGCCGTCGTCCGGATCACGGCCCAGGGCCTGCGCGGTGTCGACCCGGGAGCCCTGGAGTCGGCCCGCTCGCTCGGCGCCACCAGCGGGCAGCAACTGCGGCAGGTGCAGCTCCCGCTGGCCCGTCCGGCGCTGCTGCTCGCCGTCAACCAGGGCGTGGTGCTGGTCCTCGCCGTCGTCGTCATCGGCGGCCTGGTCGGCGGCGGCGCCCTCGGCTACAGCGTCGTCTTCGGCCTCGCCCAGGGCGACCTGGCGACCGGTCTGGTGGCCGGCGCGGCCATCGTCTGCCTCGGCCTGACGCTCGACCGGGTGACCCAGCCCACCGAACGCCGCGCGCGGAAGGGAGCCTGACATGTGCCGTCGCGTCATCGCCCTGGCGGGCTCGCTGCTGCTGCTGACCGGCTGCGGCGCCGCCGACATGACCAAGCAGGCGTCACCGTTCGCGAACGCGCAGGGCGCGAAGACGGTGACGCTGTCCGTGCAGTCCTGGGTCGGCGCCCAGGCCAACGTGGCCGTCGCCCGGTACCTCCTGGAGCACGAACTCGGCTACCGCGTCGACACCGTCCAGGTCGACGAGGTCCCCGCCTGGGACGCGCTCAGCCAGGGCCGCGTCGACGCCATCCTGGAGGACTGGGGCCACCCCGAGCAGGAACAGCGCTACGTCGAGGACAAGCGCACCATCGTCAACGGCGGCGACCTCGGCGTCACCGGCCACATCGGCTGGTTCGTCCCGACGTACTTCGCGAAGGCGCACCCCGACGTCACGGACTGGAAGAACCTGAACGAGTACGCCGGCCGGCTCCGCACCCCGGAGAGCGGCGGCAAGGGCCAGCTCCTGGACGGCTCCCCGTCCTACGTCACCAACGACAAGGCGCTGGTGGCCAACCTGGACCTGGACTACCAGGTCGTGTTCGCCGGCTCCGAGGCCGCGCAGATCACCCAGATCCAGCAGTTCGCGAAGGAGAAGAAGCCCTTCCTGACGTACTGGTACACCCCGCAGTGGCTGTTCGAGAAGGTCCCGATGACCGAGGTGCGGCTCCCCGCCCGCGAGGACGGCTGTGACGCCGACCCCGCGAAGACCGACTGCGCCTACCCGGTCACGCCCCTCCAGAAGTACCTCAACGCCGGCTTCGCCCGGGACGGCGGCGAGGCGGCCCAGCTGCTGAAGAACTTCCAGTGGACCACCGAGGACCAGAACGAGGTCTCCCTGATGATCGCGGAGCAGAAGCTGTCGCCGGAGGAGGCGGCGGAGAAGTGGGTGGACGGCCACGCGTCGGTGTGGCGGGCGTGGCTGCCCTGACCCGTGACCCGCGCGCGGCCCGCCTCCGGTCCTCCCGTGGCCCTCAGCTCCGTAGCCGCGCGGCCGTCTCCCGCAGCGCCTGGGCCGTCCGCCGCTGGAACCCCGGCCCGAAGGTGACCCGGGTGGCCCCGAGCCCGCCGAGTTCGGCGGGGGAGGGGCCCTCCCCGACCAGGGCGCCGACGTTCAGCGGCCCCTCGATCCCGGCCCGCAGCAGCGGCAGTACGGCCACGGGGGCCATGATCGGGTAGACGCAGTCGGCGCCCGCGGCCACGTACAGCGCCGCCCGCTCCAGGGCCCGGCCGGGATCGGTGACCCCGCGGACGAACGTGTCGACCCGCGCGTTGACGAAGAGCCGGTCGCCGGCCGCCTCCCGGACCCCGGCCAGCCACTCCGCGTGCTCCCGGGGGTCCTTGAGGACGCCGTCCACGGAGTCCTCCAGGTTGCAGCCCACGGCACCGGCTGCCAGCAGCCGCTCCACCAGCTCCCCCGGCGCCAGCCCGTACCCGTCCTCGACGTCCGCCGAGACCGGCACGTCCACCGACCGGACGATCCTGGCCACGGCCGCGAACATCTCGTCGGCCGGGGTCTGCCCGTCCTCGTACCCGAGGGACGCCGCGACCCCCGCGCTGGGCGTCGCGAGCGCCGGGAACCCGGCGGCCTCGAACACCCGGGCGCTCGCCGCGTCCCACGGTCCGGGCAGCACCAGGGGGTCCTCCGGGGCGCGGCGGCGGTGCAGGGCGCGGAACCGCTCCGCCTTGGTCACCACGGGCTGCCCCCCGCCGGGACGCGCCGGGCGACCATCAGCCGGTTCCAGCTGTTGATGGCGGTGATCAGCGCGAGGAGGTGGGCGAGCCGGTCCGCGTCGAAGTGCGCGGCGGCCCGCGCGTACACCTCGTCGGACACCGGGCTGTCCGTCAGCACCGTCACCGCCTCGGTCAGCTCCAGCGCCGCCCGTTCCCGGCCGTCGAAGACGTCGTCCCCCGCCTCCTCCCAGGCGGCCAGCAGATCCAGCTGCCGCTGCCCGACCCCGGCCTTCCGGGCGATCTCCAGATGCATGTCGAGGCAGAACGCGCAGTGGTTGAGCTGCGAGGCGCGGATCTGGACGAGTTCGGCGAGGGCGGCGTCGCCGAACCCCCGCTTGGCGGCGGCGCTCACCGCCTGGAGCGCGGACCGCACCCCGGCGTCCAGACGCGACGTACGAGCCGTACGAACATCTGTGCGAGCCGTCACGCGTACTGCCCCGGCGTGTAGTGCCCCGGCGTCATCCGGCAGGTCACGCCGAACCGGTTCCAGGCGTTGATCACCGTGATGGCGGCGATCAGCTGGCTCAGCTCCGCCTCGTCGGGGAAGTGCGCGGCGGCCCGCGCGTACACCTCGTCCGGCACGAACCCGTCCGTCAGCACGGTCACCGCCTCGGTCAGCTCGATCGCCGCCAGCTCCTTCTCCGTGTAGAAGTGCCGCGACTCCTCCCAGGCGCTGAGCTGCACGATCCGCTCCACGCTCTCGCCCGCCGCGAGCGCGTCCTTGGTGTGCATGTCGAGGCAGAGGGCGCAGCGGTTGAGCTGCGAGGCACGGATCTTGACCAGCTCGTACAGCTTGGGGTCCAGGCCCTTCTTGGCGGCGGCGTCGAGCCGGACCATCGCCTTGTAGACCTCGGGGGCGTGCTTGGCCCACTGGAGCCGGGGCTCGTGTTCGCCGGCGTACGTGGTGGTGTTCTCGTTGTCCGTCATGCCTCGACCCTAGAGAGCGAACAGCCCACGGGTATGGTCCACTTCCGTGACGGAAACGCGGGCCAATCTCGGCATCGACCTGCACCTGGAACCGGCCGGTCCCGGCCTGCGCCGCGGCCTGACCGACGCCCTGCGCGACGCCGCCCGCACCGGCCGCCTCGCCCCCGGCACCCGGCTGCCGTCCTCCCGCGTCCTCGCCGCCGACCTGGGCATCGCCCGCAACACCGTCGCCGACGCCTACGCCGACCTGGTCGCCGAGGGCTGGCTCACCGCCCGGCAGGGCTCGGGCACGAGGGTCGCCGACCGCCCCGTCGCCGCCCCGCCCGCCGACCCCGTGCCCCAGGGCCGCGCCCCCGCCCGCCCCGCCTACGACCTGCGTCCCGGCACCCCCGACCTGGCCTCCTTCCCGCGCGCCGAGTGGCTCAAGGCCGCTCGCCGCGCCCTGCACAGGGCCCCGCACGACGCCCTCGGCTACGGCGACCCCCGAGGCCACCACGACCTGCGCGCCGCACTCGCCGGCTACCTCTCCCGAGCCCGCGGTGTGCACGCGGACCCGGCCCGCGTCCTGGTCTGCAACGGCTTCGTGCACGCCCTGTCCCTGCTCGCCGCGGTGCTGCGGGCCCGCGGCGTCCACACCGTCGCCGTCGAGTCCTACGGCCTCCACATCCACCGCGACCTGCTGACCGCCGCCGGTCTGCGCACCGTCCCGCTGCCCTTCGACGACCAGGGCACCGACCCGAGCGCCCCCGCCGGCGACGCCGGGGCCGTCCTGCTCACCCCGGCCCACCAGTTCCCGATGGGCATGCCGCTGCGCCCCGACCGCCGCGCCGCCGTCGTCGACTGGGCCCGCCGCACCGGCGCCCTGGTCCTGGAGGACGACTACGACGGCGAGTTCCGCTACGACCGCCAGCCCGTCGGCGCCCTCCAGGGCCTCGATCCCGACCGCGTCGTCCACCTCGGCACCACCAGCAAGGCCCTCGCCCCCGGCCTCCGCCTGGCCTGGGCCGTCCTCCCGCCGCCGCTCGTCGACGAGGTCCTGGACGCCAAGCACAACCTCCCCACCTGCTCCGCCCTGGACCAGCTCACCCTCGCCGAGTTCCTCACCTCCGGCGCCTACGACCGCCACGTCCGCGCCTGTCGCCTGCGCTACCGGCGCCGCCGCGACGCCCTGGTCACCGCCCTCGCCGCCCGCGCCCCCGGCGTCCGCCCCACTGGCATCGCCGCCGGCCTGCACGCCGTACTCCTCCTGCCGCCCGGCACCGAACAGTCCGTCGTCCAGGCCGCGACCTGGCAGAACCTCGCCCTCTACGGCCTCTCCCTCTTCCGTCACCCCGCCGCCACGACACCCCCCACCGACGCCCTCGTCGTCGGCTACGGCACCCCGCCGGACCACGCCTGGACGGGGGCGCTGGACGCCCTGTGCCGGGTGCTGCCGTAGGCCCCGGGGCCGTTCCCCGGGGCCTGGGAGCGCCGGCTCGCCGGACCGGTCGGCGGGTGAGTCTGAGACCCTTCTCCGCATGAGCACACCACCAGACGGACTGCCCGTCTACCGAGTCCTGACCGGTCCGGACGACGCCGCGTTCTGCCGACGCGTGAGCGAAGCGCTCGGCCTCGGCTACGAACTGCACAAGGGCCCCGCCGTCACCTTCGACGGCGAGAACGTCATCGTCGCGCAGGCCGTGGTCTGGCCGGCACGGCCTTGACCTGCTCCGCCTCTTGGTGCGTGGGCAGTTGCCCACTAAGGTGGGCGCATGCCCACTCCAGAGCGAGAGCAGCCAGAGCCGGTGCGGCCGCATCAGGCTCGCCAGACCGCCGAGTCGTTCGGCGCCGACGCGCGACGTTACGACCGGGCCCGCCCCGGCTACCCCGATGACCTGGTGACGCGGGTCATCACCGGAAGCCCGGGGTCCGGCGCGCCCGACGTGCTGGACGTCGGCTGCGGCACCGGCACGGCCGCCCGCCAGTTCCAGGCCGCCGGCTGCGCCGTGCTCGGTGTGGAGCCGGACGTGCGGATGGCCGAGGTCGCGCGAGCCCGTGGCCTGCGGGTCGAGGTGGCGGCCTTCGAGGCCTGGGAGCCGGCCGGCCGGACGTTCGACGCGCTGACCGCCGCCCAGTCGTGGCACTGGGTCGACCCGGCCGCCGGCGCCGCGAAGGCGGCCCGCGTGCTGCGTCCGCGCGGGCGTCTGGCGATCTTCGGGCATGTCTTCGAGCCCCCGGCCGAGGTGGCCGAGGCGTTCGCCGCCGCCTGCCTGCGGGTGGCGCCCGACTCCCCGTTCAGCGGCCGGCCGGCGCGACGTCCGCTGGAGATGTACCGGGCGGGGTACGCGCAGATCGCCGGCACGGTCCGCGAGACCGGGCGGTTCGACGAGCCGGAACAGTGGCGGTTCGACTGGGAGCGGCCCTACACGCGCGACCAGTGGCTGGACCTGCTCGCCACGACCGGCGGCGTCACCGGGCTCCCCGCCGGCCGGCTCGCCGAGATCCTGGGCGAGGTGGGCGACGCCATCGACGCGCTGGGCGGCGGGTTCACCATGCGGTACACCACACTGGCGACCACCGCCGTACGCACAGCGGCTCCCTAGGAGGTGTCCGCCAAGTCGCGCCTGCCTCGCGACGCCCGGCACGCACTCCGGCCGCACCGGGCGAACACCCGAGTACGACCAGTACGCGGGCGTCCGCCCGGCACTCCCCGGGCCGCCACCGCACGCCCGTGCGCGTTGCCACCCGCACGGGCTCCTGCCGTAGCATCCACCTCCGACGGCGGCCGTACATCTGAGCGACCCGACGGCCGTACGTCCGGACGGACATCGGCAACAGCAACGGGGGATGGGGACATGGCAGAGACTCGGCGACGGCTGCGGTCGAGCACCGTCGTACTCGGCGGTATGGGGGTCCTCGCGGCGGCCCTGTCCTCGTGCGGCTCGGAGCCCGACCGGCGCTGTGTGGACCGCGACAACTACACCTTCACCGACGGCTACAAGGTCGTCGCCGACAAGAACTGCAAGTCCTCCACCAGCCTTTCGAGCTCGGACTGGTACTACGACTCCGAGGTCACCCGCGGCCGGGCCGACTACGGCACCTTCGACCGCGACGAGGCCGTCGACCGGGGCGGCTTCGGCTGCTCCTCCGGCAGCAGCGGCGGCTGAGCGGCCGTGGAGCGCCGCACCACCGAGCCCCGCCCCGGCTGGCAGCGGACCGTCGAGGAACAGGGGCTCGTCTACCCCCTCACCCGCTACCCCGACGGCTCCCTGCGCCCCTACTGGGACGAGAGCGCCTACTACGTGTTCTCCCTCCCCGAGGTCGAGGCGCTGGAAGAAGTCGTCGAGGAACTGCACCGCATGTGCCTGGCCGCCGCCGAGCACATCGTCACCACCGGCCGCTTCGCCGACCTCGGCATCACCGACCCCCGCGTGGCCGGGGCCGTCGCCGAATCCTGGCGGCGCCGCGCCGAACTCCCCTCCGTCTACGCCCGCTTCGACCTGCGCTACGACGGCTCGGGACCGGCGAAGCTGCTGGAGTACAACGCCGACACCCCGACCTCCCTCGTCGAGGCGGCCTCCCCGCAGTGGTTCTGGATGGAGGAGCGCTTCCCCGGCGCCGACCAGTGGAACTCCCTCCACGAGCGCCTGATCGACGCCTGGAGGAAACAGGCCGCCCTGCTCCCGCCCGGCAGCCCCCTGTACTTCGCGCACTCCACCGCCGACGAACTCGGTGAGGACCTGATGACGGTCGCCTACCTCCAGGAGACCGCCGAACAGGCCGGCCTGAGGACCGAGTCGCTCTCCATGGAGGAGATCGGCTGGGACCGCCTCTCCGGCCGCTTCGTCGACACCAGGCTCCGCTTCATCCGCAGCTGCTTCAAGCTCTACCCCTGGGAGTGGCTCACCACCGACCGCTTCGCCGGCCACGTCCTCGACACCCTCGACAACGGCGGCGGCACCGGCACCACCCTGTGGATCGAGCCCGCCTGGAAGATGCTGCTCAGCAACAAGGCGCTGCTCGCCGTCCTCTGGGAGCTGTACCCCGGCCACCCCAACCTCCTCCCGGCCTACCTCGACGGCCCCCGCGAACTGGCCGAGGGCCCCGGCTGGGTCGCCAAGCCCCTCCTCGGCCGCGAGGGCGCCGGCGTCACGGTCCACGAGCCCGGCAGCCCGGCCGTCCTCCGCGACGAACCCTGCTGCTACCAGGCCCTCGCCCCGCTCCCCGACTTCGACGGCAACCACGTCGTGCTGGGCGCCTGGGTGGTCGAGGACGCGTCGGCGGGCCTGGGCATCCGGGAGTCGTCGGGCCTGGTGACGGACGAGTACGCGCGCTTCCTGCCCCACGTGATCCTCTAGGCACCCGCGGGCGGCGGGCGGAACGGGAGCGGGTCAGGAGGCCAGGCGGGCGCTGAACCAGGACGAGACGCGTGCGGCGACGGCGCGGCCGGTGCGGGGGGCCAGGGTGTTGAAGCCGTGGACGCCGCCGGGCCAGACGTCGAGGTCCGCGTGGTTGCCCGCGGCCCGCCAGCGGGCGGCCATGAACAGGCTGTCGTCCAGGAGCGGGTCGAGGGAGCCGACGGTGAACAGGGCCGGCGGCAGGCCGTCGAGCTGTGCGTGGAGCGGTGAGAGGGCCGGGTCGCGCGGCCGCTCGGCGTCGAGGCCCGGGAAGGCGTTGGCGGCGAAGCCGCGGATCCAGTGGGCGGGCAGGACGAGGGTGCGGTCGTCGGCGAGGCGCCGGCTGGGGGTGCCGCTCAGGTCGTACGCGCCGTGGAGCAGGCCGGCCGCGGCGATCCGGGCGGCCACCCGGGGGTGCGTGTCGCGCAGCCGCAGCAGGGTCGCCGCGGCCAGGTGCGCGCCGGCCGAGGCGCCGTGCGGCAGGAGGCGTTCGGTGCCGGACTCCGCGGCGGCGTGCTCGGCGACCCACAGGACGCCGGCCAGGCAGTCGTCGACCGCCGCGGGCATGGGGTGCTCGGGGGCGAGCCGGTAGCCGATGCCGACGGTCGCGATGCGGGAGCGGCCGGCGTAGTAGTCGTTGAGCCAGTCGTCCTCGGCCGGGGTGCCGGCGCACCAGCCGCCGCCGTGCATGCCGATCATGACGGCCTCGGGCGGCCCCTCGGGCCGGATGATCCGCGGCGTCAGCTCCCCGCCGGGGCCGGGGACCGTCCGCTCGCTGACGGGACGGCTCGGGCGGCCGCGGGCGAGAAGCCGGTCGCGCGTACCGCTGCCAGGCCCTCGGGGGTGGTGAGATCGGGGTACCGCGTCATCGTGGCGATCCGTCGGCCGGCGGCGGCCGGCTCGGCCGCGTCGGGGTTCGGGACGAATCCGTCGGAGCTGGTCACGGGCTCTCTCCTGGCCGGCACGGTCAGGTCTGCGGGACCGGGAAGGTGACGCCGGTCAGCCGTTCGCTCTCGCGCCACAGCCGGGCCCCCACGCCGGGGTCGTCGGCCCCGGCGGGCAGCCGGACCGGCCTCGGCGTGCCGGAGGTCTGATCGCGTCCGGCCGGGCCCAGGTAGGCCCCGTTGACGGCCTCGGGGTGGGTCGCGGCGTACAGGGACGGCCAGGCCGCGCCGTCGGGGGAGCCCATCAGCGTGCGGGAGGCGAGGGCCACGAACAGCCGCCCCGTCCGGCTGGTGGAGGTGTGGCGCTGGAGGTTGGTGACGGCCGAGCCCGGATGGACGACCACGGCGCGGTGCGGGCCGCCGGCGAGGCGGCGGGCGAGTTCCCGGGTGAAGACGACGTTGGCGCGCTTGGACTTCGCGTACGCGCTCATCGGGCGGTAGCCGCGCTCGCTCATCAGATCCGTGAGGTCGCCGGAGCGCCAGGCGGCGGCGACGGCGCTGACCGTGACGACCCGGGCGGCCGCGGAGCGCCGCAGGGCGGGCATCAGGTACGCGGTCAGCGCGAAATGGCCGAGGTGGTTGGTGCCCACCGTGAGTTCCAGGCCGTCGCGGGTCAGCCGGCGCTCCGGGACGCTCATCACACCGGCGTTGTTGATGAGCAGGTCGAGGGTCCCGGCCGCGGCGAGCGGGGCGGCGGCCTCGCGGATCGAGGCGAGGCTGGCGAGGTCGAGTTCCACCGTCTCCAGGCGGGCGCCGGGCACCTCCGCGCGCAGGCGGCGGGCGGCATCCGCCAGGGAGTCGGGTCGCCGGCCCGCGAGCAGGACGCGGGCGCCGCGCTCCGCCAGCACCTGCGCGGTGCGGAAGCCGATGCCGCTGTTGGCGCCGGTGATCAGCGCGGTACGGCCTTCGAGGCCGGGGATGTCGGCCGGGGACCAGTGTGAATCGACCATGTCACTTCCTAAATGAATGTTCATTTACTTCGGCCCCAGTATGGGGAACCCGGCCCGAGTTGTAAAATGAACGTTCAGTAAGCAAGGTTGGCGGCATGGCAACACGCGACCCCGACCGCAAGCGTCAGCAGCTGATGGAGGCGGCCCTCGCCGAGTTCGCCGAGTTCGGTGTGGCCGGAGCCCGCGTGGACCGGCTCGCCAGGCGTGCGGGGATCAGCCCCGGCCTGGTGTACTCCTTCGCCGCCGGCAAGGAGGGCCTGTTCCAGGCCGTCTACGAGGCGATCGCCGAGCAGACCGTGAACGCGGTCCCCCTCGACGCCGACGACCTGCCCGAATACGCCGGCCGCCTGTACGACGCCGGGCAGGCGCACCCCCAGGTCATGCGCTTCCTCACCTGGTACGCGCTGGAAAGCGCCGAACGGCCGGCGTCCGACGCCGTGGCCCGCTCGATGCGGGACAAGACCGCCGCGGTCGAGGCCGCCCAGCGGCGCGGCACCGTCCGGCGGGACAAGCCCGCCGCGGAGATCCTGGCGCTCGTCCTGACGCTCGCGAACATGTGGCAGCACCACACCGAGGACGTCAACTCCCTGGTCCCGCCCGCACGGCAGCGCGCGACGATCACCGACGCCGTACGCCGCCTGGTCACCCCGGACCGCCCCGCCGAGCGCTGACCGCGCACGTCATGCCGCCCGGCCCGCATGATGGACGCTTGACGTCCGCATTACCGTCCCCCGGGTAATCTGGCCCCCGGGCCGTGACTGGCGCGCTGGGATGGGACCGACCATCGGGAAGCGGCCCCCGGACCCCGCGACCCGGGGCCCGGACAGTGCCGTGCGCCTGGGCCCCGTACCGTGAACGCTGATTGTCGACGTCCGGAGGTCCCCATGTCAGCCGAGCAGCAGCCCCTCTCCACCGAGTCCGCCGCCTACCGCGCCGCCCTCGACGTGATCCGTGCCGTCGAGCCGCGCGTCGCCGACGCCATCGGGCAGGAGGTGGCCGACCAGCGCGAGATGCTCAAGCTGATCGCCTCGGAGAACTACGCCTCCCCGGCCACGCTCCTCGCGATGGGCAACTGGTTCAGCGACAAGTACGCCGAGGGCACCGTGGGCCGCCGCTTCTACGCCGGCTGCCGCAACGTCGACACCGTCGAGTCGCTCGCCGCCGAGCACGCCCGCGAGCTGTTCGGCGCCCGGCACGCCTACGTCCAGCCGCACTCCGGCATCGACGCCAACCTGGTCGCCTTCTGGGCCGTCCTCGGCGCCCGCGTCGAGGTCCCGTTCCTGGAGCGGACCGGCGTCCGCCAGATCAACGACCTCACCGACGAGGACTGGGCCGAGCTGCGCCGCGCCTTCGGCAACCAGCGGATGCTCGGCATGTCCCTGGACGCCGGCGGCCACCTCACCCACGGCTTCCGCCCGAACATCTCCGGCAAGATGTTCGACCAGCGCTCCTACGGCACCGACCCCGCCACCGGACTCATCGACTACGAGGCCCTGCGCGCCTCCGCCCGCGAGTTCAAGCCGCTGATCATCGTCGCGGGGTACTCCGCGTACCCGCGCCTGGTGAACTTCCGGATCATGCGCGAGATCGCCGACGAGGTCGGCGCCACGCTCATGGTCGACATGGCGCACTTCGCCGGTCTCGTCGCGGGCAAGGTCCTCACCGGCGACTTCGACCCGGTCCCGCACGCCCAGATCGTGACGACGACCACGCACAAGTCGCTGCGCGGTCCGCGCGGCGGCATGGTGCTGTGCGACGACTCGCTCAAGGACCAGGTCGACCGGGGCTGCCCGATGGTCCTCGGCGGCCCGCTGCCGCACGTCATGGCCGCCAAGGCCGTCGCCCTCGCCGAGGCCCGGCAGCCCGCCTTCCGGGACTACGCCCAGCGCATCGTCGACAACTCCCGCGCGCTCGCCGAGGGACTGATGAAGCGCGGCGCCACCCTGGTCACCGGCGGCACCGACAACCACCTCAACCTGATCGACGTCGCCTCCTCCTACGGGCTCACCGGCCGCCAGGCCGAGGCCGCCCTGCTCGACTCCGGCATCGTCACCAACCGCAACGCCATCCCCGCCGACCCCAACGGCGCCTGGTACACCTCCGGCATCCGCATCGGCACCCCCGCTCTGACCACCCGTGGCCTGGGCACCGCCGAGATGGACGAGGTCGCGGGCCTGATCGACCGCGTCCTGACCGCCGCCGAGCCCGGCACCACCAAGTCCGGCGCCCCCTCCAAGGCCTCCCACGTCCTGGACGCCAAGATCTCCGACGAGATCTCCCGCCGCGCCACCGACCTGGTCGCCGGGTTCCCCCTGTACCCGGAGATCGACCTCGGCTGAGGGGCCCCGAATCGGGGCGGGCGACCGCGCGACCGGCCACGGCGGTCGCGCGGTTCCCCGCCCGCCGAAACCATCCATGACCCTCTGAGACAATGGTGGGCATGGCGAATGACCGAGCTCGTGTGCTCTCCGGAATCCAGCCCACCGCAGGCTCGTTCCACCTCGGCAACTACCTGGGCGCGGTCCGCCAATGGGTGGCCCTCCAGGACACCCACGACGCGTTCTACATGGTCGTCGACCTGCACGCGATCACGGTCCCGCAGGACCCGGAGGAGCTGCGGGCCAACACCCGCCTGGCCGCCGCCCAGCTCCTCGCGGCCGGCCTCGACCCGGACCGCTGCACCCTCTTCGTCCAGAGCCACGTCCCCGAGCACGCCCAGCTCGCCTGGGTCATGAACTGCCTCACCGGCTTCGGCGAGGCGTCCCGGATGACCCAGTTCAAGGACAAGTCCGCCAAGCAGGGCGCCGACCGCGCCTCCGTCGGCCTGTTCACCTACCCGGTCCTCCAGGTCGCCGACATCCTCCTCTACCAGGCGCACGAGGTGCCGGTCGGCGAGGACCAGCGCCAGCACATCGAGCTGACCCGCGACCTCGCCGAGCGCTTCAACGGCCGCTTCGGCGAGACCTTCACCGTCCCCAAGCCGTACATCCTCAGGGAGACGGCGAAGATCTACGATCTCCAGGACCCGACGGTCAAGATGAGCAAGTCCGCCTCCACGCCCAAGGGCCTGGTCAACCTGCTGGACGAGCCGAAGACCACCGCCAAGAAGGTCAGGAGCGCGGTCACCGACACCGACACGGTCATCGTCTACGACGCCGAGAACAAGCCCGGCGTCAGCAACCTCCTCACCATCTACTCCACCCTCACCGGAGCGGGCATCGGAGAGCTGGAGGAGAAGTACGCGGGCAAGGGCTACGGCGCGCTCAAGACCGACCTCGCCGAGATCATGGTCGACTTCGTGACGCCGTTCCGGGAGCGCACCCAGCAGTACCTGGACGACCCGGAGACGCTGGACTCGGTCCTGGCCAAGGGCGCGGAGAAGGCGCGGGCGGTCGCGGCGGAGACCCTCTCCCAGGCGTACGACCGCGTGGGCTTCCTGCCCGCCAAGCACTGAGAGCCACCCCGAGCGCCGCACATCACCCCGGTTGCGCCTGCCCGCTGCCGGGCCGTGGCCGTACAGTCGATGAACAGGTGGCCGCACCGGCGGCCGCTTCCGGAACGACGACAGGTCAGAACAGGAGACGACGTGGGGACCGTAACGATCGGCGTGTCGATCGCGGTCCCGGAGCCGCACGGCAGCCGGCTGCAACAGCTGCGCGCGGGCTTCGGCGACGCCGCCGCTCACGGCATCCCCACGCACGTCACCCTGCTGCCGCCGACGGAGGTCGACGCCGCGACGCTGCCCGCGATCGAGGCGCACCTCGCGGAGGTCGCCGCCGCCGGGCGGCCCTTCCCGATGCGGCTGTCCGGCACCGGCACCTTCCGCCCCCTCTCCCCGGTCGTCTACGTCCAGGTGGTGGAGGGCGCGGAGGCCTGCTCCTGGCTGCAGAAGCAGGTCCGTGACGCGTCCGGGCCGGTCGCCCGCGAGCTGCAGTTCCCGTACCACCCGCACGTCACCGTGGCGCACGGCATCGAGGAGGCGGCCATGGACCGCGCCTTCGAGGAGCTGGCCGACTACGCGGCCGAGTGGCCCTGCACCGGCTTCGCCCTCTACGAGCAGGGCACCGACGGCGTCTGGCGCAAGCTGCACGAGTACGTGTTCGGCGGTACCGTCGTACCCCCACAGCCCGGTGCCCCGCGCGCCCGGGGCGGCCTGCCCGCCCGCTGACCGCCGCGGCCCGGGCGCACAGGCACTCATGGGCATGGGGGAGGGCACGAGGGGTGGGGGTCACTGGGCTCAGATCCGACGACCCGGTCACGGTGGGGGACTTCCGCCTGCTGGGCCGGCTCGGCGCGGGCGGTTTCGGCACGGTCTACCTGGGGCTCACCGCGGGCGGCCGCAGGGTCGCGGTGAAGACGGTGCACCGGCACATCGCCGACCACGACGGCTTCCGGGCCCGGTTCCGCCGCGAGGTGGAGGCGCTGCGCCGGGCCGGAGGGTTCTTCACCGCCTCGCTCGTGGCCGCGGACCCCGCCGCGCCGCTGCCCTGGTTCGCCACCGAGTACGTGGCCGGGCCCGACCTCGGCACGGTCGTCGCCCGCGGCGGCCCGCTCGCCCCCGACGCCGTCTGGCGGCTCGGCGCCGGGCTCTGCGAGGCACTGGCCACCCTGCACGGCGCCGGGCTCGTGCACCGCGACCTCAAGCCGTCCAACGTGCTCCTGGCCGAGGACGGCCCCCGGGTCATCGACTTCGGCATCGCCTCCCTCGCCGACGCCACCCGCCTCACCGTCACCCACGAGGCGGCGGGCACCCCGGGCTACGCCGCCCCCGAGCAGTTACGGGGCATGCGCGACGTCGGCCCGGCGGCGGACGTGTTCGCGCTGACCTGCCTCCTGGTGTACGCGGCCGGCGGCCGGAGCCCGTTCCGCGGCGGCACGCTGGTCGAGTACATCGCCCACGTCCTGCACGAACCGCCCGACCTCCCGGACGGCCTCGACGCGCCCTTCGCCGCCCTGGCCGAGGCCGGACTCGCCCTCGACCCCGCCGCCCGCCCCGCCCTGTCCGACCTGGCGGCGCTGTGCGCCGAGCGGGCCGGCCGGGCCGGGCCGCCGCGCCCCTTCGCCGGGTTGCTGGCCCCCGCCGTCCAGGACCTCCTCGCGGGCGCCGAGTCGCAGGCGGCGACGGCGGTGGCCTCGGCGGCGGTGGCGTCCGCCGGGCAGGAAGCACGGGGAGCGGCCGTACGGCCCCGGCCGTGGGAGTGGACGGCGCCCGAGCGCGCGGGCACGGAGTGGGTCCCGCTGCGCGGCCCGGCCCTCGCGTACACCGGGGACGGGACCGGCGTGGTGTGCGTCGCGGCCGGCGGCCGGCTGTACGGGCTGGACGCGGCCGCCGGCACCGTGCGCTGGAGCGTCCCGACCGGCTGGAGCGGCCTGGCCGCGGGCCCCGTGGCGGCCGGGGACGTCTTCGTGGTCGCCGACGCCGACGGCCGGATCAGCGGCCACCGGGTGGCGGACGGGGCCTGCCGGTGGACCCGCCAGGAGAAGGAGGCGTCCGGCGTGTCCCTGGGCGCCCGGCTGTTCGTCACCGGCACACCGCGGCACTGGGTCGCCCTGCGCCACACCGTGCGCGACCCCGCCCCCGAGACGCCCGACCACTCGGTGGCGACCTGGGAGCACGTCTACCTGCTGGACCCGGCCACCGGCGAGCCGGTCATGACGCCCCTGATGAGCAACGACCCGGGCACCACGCTCTGGGGCACGACCCTCTGGGCGGCCCACCACCGGCTGTTCGTCCAGGGCTACCGGCACCTGGAGTCAGTGGGGCTGGCCACCGACGCGGGCGACCGCTGGCGGGAGCGGGCGGAGGCCTCCGCCTCCCTCGGCGAGCGCGTCTTCACCTGGCGGCCCCGCTGGGGGCTGGCCTGCCGGGACGGTGTCACCGGCACCGTCCTGTGGCGCAGCCGCAGACCCCGGGGAGCCGACGGCGCGGTGAGCGTCGATCCCGACCGGGACGTGGCCGCCGTGGTGACGGCCAAGGGCATGTGGGCCTTCGCCGCGCGCACCGGCCGGCTGCTGTGGTCGGCGCCGGCGTACGGCGACCGCGACACGCTGTCCCACACGTACACCGGAGCCGTGGACGGTGTGCTGTGGGCCGTGGCCGGCGGGGTGGCGTTCGCCCGTGACACGGCCCGCGGCGAGCTGCTGTGGCGGGCGGAGGCCGGACGGAGCGCGGGCGCCCCGGAGTTCACACCGGAGCGGCACGGCGGTCTGCTGTTCCTCTACGACCGGTCGCGACTGCGCGCGGTACGGCCGGCGGACGGTCACGAGGTGTGGTCCGCGGAGTCGGTCCACGAGCCCGCGGCCGGCGACACCCAGCCGCACTGGACCTGCGGCGACCTGCTCTACCTGCGCGGCCCCGGCGGCGTACGGGCCTGTCACGTCCCCGGCCTGTCACCGGACGGCGGGTAGCGGCACAGCGGGCCGGAGCCCTACACCGGCAGCCGCCGGAACACCGTGCGGGGCAGATGGCGCAGGGCCGACATCACGACCCGGAGCGCGCCGGGCACCCACACCGTCTCCGAGCGGCGCCTCAGGCCCAGCTCGATGGCGGTCGCGACCGCCTCGGGCGTCGTCGCCAGCGGCGCCTCCTCCAGACCGGCGGTCATCTTCGACCGCACGAACCCGGGGCGTACGACCATGACGTGCACGCCGGTGCCGT
Organism: Streptomyces sp. NPDC016677; assembly: GCF_055562815.1. NCBI lineage: Bacteria > Bacillati > Actinomycetota > Actinomycetes > Kitasatosporales > Streptomycetaceae > Streptomyces > Streptomyces sp. NPDC016677. Next base: position 163,760 of record NZ_JBVHEO010000003.1, read on the forward strand.
GCAGCGCGTCGCCCAGGCCCTGCGCGAAGGCGTCCAGGCCGGCCTTGCTGGAGCCGTAGATGAAGTTGGCGCGGCGGGCCCGCTCCCCGGCGACGGAGGAGAGGACGACCAGGGAGCCGTGGCCCTGGTCCTGGAGCGCGGCGGCGCACACCAGGCCGGCGGAGACGGCGCCCGTGTAGTTGGTCTGCGCGACCCGCACGGCGCTCACCGGCTCCCGCTCGTCGTGCGCCTGGTCGCCCAGGACGCCGAAGGCGAGCAGCACCAGGTCGATGTCGCCCTCGGCGAAGACCTTCCCCAGCACCTCCTCGTGCGACTCGGGGTCGAGGGCGTCGAAGGCGACCGTGCGCACCTCGGCGCCGAGCCCCCGCAGCCGCTCGGCGGCCTCGTCGAGGGCGGGGGAGGGGCGCCCCGCCAGCCAGACCGTGCGGGTGCGGCGGGCCACCAGGCGGCGGGCGGTGGCCAGCGCGATCTCGGACGTACCGCCGAGGACGAGGAGGGACTGGGGCAGGCCGAAGGCGTCCTTCATGGCGGTCTCCTAGAGGTCGAGGCGGCGGGAGAGGTCGGAGACGAACACCCCGCGCGGGTCCAGCTCCGCGCGCAGCGCGCGGAAGTCGTCGAGGCGCGGGTACATCGCGGCCAGCAGTTCGGGCCGCAGCCGGGAGTCCTTGGCGAGGTAGACCCGGCCGCCCGCCCCCGCCACCTCCTCGTCCAGCGCGTCGAGGAGGGCGCCGAGGCCGGGCAGGCGGGCCGGGATGTCCAGGGCCAGCGTCCAGCCGGGCACCGGGAAGGACAGCCAGCCCGGGTCGGCGTCCCCGAAGCGCTTGAGGACGGCCAGGAACGACGGACAGCGGTGCGCGCGGATGCGGTGCACGATGCGGCGCAGGGCCTCCTCCTGGCCGTGGCCGACGGCGAACTGGTACTGGACGAAGCCGCCGCGGCCGTAGATCCGGTTCCAGTGCGGGACGCCGTCCAGGGGATGGAAGAAGGACGGGATGCGCTGGAGCCGGCCGGTGCGGGCGCGGGGGGCCTTGCGGAACCAGGCTTCGTTGAAGAGGCCGACGGTGGACCGGGTCAGCAGCCCCTCCGGAACGTACGCGGGGGCGGCCGGGAGGCGGGCGGTGCGGAACGCGAGGGGGTCCCGGCGGGCGCGGCGCGGCAGGGCGTGGGGCGGGGCGTGGTCGCCGCGGGTGAGGACCGCGCGGCCGGTCGCGGCACCGCGGGCGAGCAGGTCGATCCAGGCGACGGAGTACCGGTAGCGGTGGTCGGTCGCGGTCAGCCGGGCCAGCAGGTCGTCCAGGTCGGCGGCGCGCTCGGTGTCGACCGACATCCACGAGGAGCCGACGCGGTGCAGGCGGACCGTCGCGGTGAGGATCACGCCGGTCAGGCCCATGCCGCCGGCGGTCGCGTCGAACAGCGGCGTGCCCGGCGTGACGGTCCGCACCCGCCCGTCGGCGGTGAGCAGCTCCAGCGACCGTACGTGCCGGGAGAAAGAGCCGCTGACGTGGTGGTTCTTGCCGTGGATGTCGGCGCCGATCGCCCCGCCGACGGTGACGTAGCGGGTCCCCGGCGTCACCGGCACGAACCAGCCGAGCGGCAGCAGCACCTCCATCAGCCGGTGCAGGGAGACGCCCGCGTCGCACAGTACGGTGCCGCCCTCGACATCGATGGCGTGGATCTTGTCCAGGCCGGTCATGTCCAGCACGGCCCCGCCCGCGTTCTGCGCCGCGTCGCCGTACGCCCGGCCCAGGCCCCGGGCGACGGCGCCGCGCCGGCCGCAGGCACGGACGGCGAGCGCCGCCTCCTCGTACGTCCGGGGGCGGACCAGGAGGGCGACGGTGGGGGCGGTGCGGCCCCAGCCGGTGACGGGAGCCCAGTCGGTGTCGGCAGACATGCCGGTGACCGTATCGCCCCTTTATCCAACATCCATTCTGAAACCTCCGGTTTATCCCCGAAATGGGTGATTAATGGGATGTCGCTCAATAGTTCCGGAGTTTTGCCGGAGTTCCGCCGCCACCGGCATGAACAGTGAGTCCGTATGGACCACCACCTCGACCACCGCGACGGCATGGACCACCGGATCGTCTCCGCCCTCAGAGCGTGCGGCGGCGACCCGCGCGTGGCGGGCGCCGCCCGCGCCCTGTCCTTCGTCGGGGAGCACGGGGCGCTGTGGCTGGCGGCGGGCCTCGCCGGGGCCGCCGTGGACGGCGCCCGGCGCGGCGCCTGGCTGCGCGGCACCGCGCTCACCGCGGGCGCGCACCTGGCCAGCATGGGCGTGAAACGGGTCGTGCGCCGTCCGCGCCCCGCGCATGTGCGACCCCTGGTGGCCACCGCGGGGCGGCACTCCTTCCCCAGCTCGCACGCCACCTCCGCGGCGGCCGCCGCCGTCGCCTTCGGCACCCTCGGGGTCCGCGCCGCCTGGCCGGTGGCCGCCGCCGTGTGCCTCTCCCGGCTGGTCACCGGCGTCCACTACCCCTCGGACGTGGCGGCCGGCGCCGCCCTGGGCGCCCTCACGGCCCGCCTCGGCGCCGACTGGATGCGGGGAGGCGCCGCCCGTGGCTGACACCACCGCCGTCCCGCGCCGGCGCACCCCCGAGCGGCCCCCGGCACCACCGCCCGGCGCGGGCGGCCTGCTGACCGGCCTGGTCCGCACCGCGCGCCCCAAGCAGTGGGTCAAGAACGTCCTGGTCGTCGCCGCCCCGGCCGCCGCCGGCGAACTGTTCACCACGCCCGCCCTGACCCGGCTCCCCCTGACCTTCCTCCTGTTCACCGCCTGCGCCGCCGCCGTCTACCTGGTCAACGACGCCCGCGACGCCGACGCCGACCGCGCCCACCCGGTCAAACGGCGCCGCCCGGTCGCCGCCGGACAGGTCCCCGTCCCCGTCGCCTACGCCGCCGGCACCGCCCTCGCCCTCCTGGCGCCCGCCACCGCGCTCTGGCTCTGCCCGCCCGCCGTCGCCGCCGTGCTGACCGCCTACCTCGGCATGCAACTGGCGTACTGCGTCACCCTCAAGCACATCCTCGTCGTCGACCTCGTCGTCGTCACCACCGGCTTCCTGATGCGCGCGGTGACCGGCGGACTGGCGCTCGGCATCCCGCTCTCCCGCTGGTTCCTGATCACCACCGGTTTCGGCGCGCTGTTCATGGTCTCCGCCAAGCGCTACTCCGAGGCCGTGCAGATGGCCGGGGCGGCGGGCGCCACCCGCGCGCTGCTCACCGAGTACACCGTCGGCTACCTGCGCTTCGTCTGGCAGCTCGCGGCCGGGGTCGCCGTCCTCGGCTACTGCCTGTGGGCCCTGGAGGAGGGCGGCGTCCCGCACGCCGGTCTGCTGCCCTGGCGCCAGCTCTCCGTGGTCGCCTTCGTCCTCGCCGTGCTCCGCTACGCCGTCTTCGCCGACCGGGGCGCGGCCGGCGAACCCGAGGACGTGGTGCTGCGCGACCGCGCGCTCGCCGTCATCGGGGTGGTCTGGGCCGCGATGTACGGGGCCGCGGTGGCCAACTGGTGAGCGCGGCGCACGGTGGCATGGCGCGCGGGCCGGGCGACACGGCGATCGGGCCGGGCGACACGGCGATCGGGCCGGGCGACACGGCGAGCGCGCCCGGCCCCCGCCGGGAACTCCTCGGCTTCGCCTCCGTCGGCCTGCTCGCCTACGCCGTCGACCTCGCCCTCTTCACCTGCCTGCGCGGACCGGCCGGACTCGGCCCGCTCACCGCCAAGACGCTCGCCTTCGTCGCCGGCTGCTCGGTGGCGTACGCCGGCAACGCGCTCTTCACCTACCGGCACACCCGGCCCCGGGGCCCGCGCCCCTGCGCCGTCTTCTTCGCGGTGAACCTCGCCGGGGCCGCCGTACAACTCCTCTGCCTCGCCGTCAGCCACTACGGCCTCGGCCTCACCTCGCAGCGCGCCGACACCGTCTCCGGCGCGGGAATCGGCATGGCACTGGCCACGCTGCTGCGTTTCTGGGGCACAAGGACACTGGTTTTCCCGACCAGGGGCGGAGACGGACCATGGACTGGCTGAAAAAGCTTCCCGTAGTGGGCCCGTGGGCGGCGCGGCTGATGGCCACGCACGCGTGGCGGTCGTACGAGCGCCTGGACCGGGTGAAGTGGACGCGGCTGGCCGCCGCCATGACCTTCAGCAGCTTCGTCGCGCTGTTCCCGCTGCTCTCGCTGGGCGCCGCGATCACCGCCGCCACGCTCAGCGAGCGGCAGCAGAAGGAGGTCCAGGACGCGATCACCGACCAGTTCCCCGGCCTCGGCGACCAGCTGGACATCGAGGGGCTGGTGGCGAACGCCGGCACCGTCGGGCTGATCGCCGGCGCCCTGCTGCTGTTCACCGGCATGAACTGGGTCGACTCGACCCGGGGCTGTCTGCGGGCGGTGTGGGAACTGCCCGACGAGGACGACAACCCCCTCCTGCGCCGGGCCAAGGACGGCGGCGTCCTGATCGGCTTCGGCGGCGCGCTGCTGGTCACCCTCGCCCTCTCCACCGTCGCCTCCACGCTGGCCGGCCGGCTCGTCCGGCACCTGGGCATGGACGACGGCGGCGTCGGCGGGGTGCTGCTGCACGTCGCCGCGTTCGCCGTCGCCGTACTCGCCGACTTCCTGGTGCTGCTCTACGTCCTCACCCTGCTGCCCGGCGCCGAGCCCGAGCGCCGCCGGCTGCTGGTGGCGGCGCTGATCGGCGCGGTCGGCTTCGAACTGCTCAAGCTGCTGCTGAGCGGCTATGTGCGGGGCGTGGCCGCGAAGAGCGTGTACGGCGCGTTCGGCGTGCCCGTCGCCCTGCTGCTGTGGATCAACTTCACCTCGAAGCTGGTCCTGTTCTGCGCCTCCTGGACGGCGACGGGCGGCAAGGAGACCGAACCCGCCGGCGTCACGGACGGGTCCGGCGACGCACCAGGTCCGGCAGCGGCCACCGGCGGTTGACCAGGAACACGGCGCCCGCGAGCAGCACCAGCACCCCGCCGGTGACCGCCAGCGCCGTCCCGGCGCCGCCGGAGCCGCCCGCCGCGGCGGCACCGACGGGCGTGGTACCCGTGGCCGCGTCACCGCTGCCCCCGGCCTCACCCCCGCCCGTCGCCGGGGAGGCGCTCGACCCGGCGCCCCTCGGGGCCACCAGCTCGCCCACCGGCTCGACCTTGCCGGCCGCCTCGAACCCCCAGTCGAACAGCTCGGCGGTCTCCTTGTAGACCTCGTTGTGGTCGTTCTTCTCCGGGTTCATGACCGTGACCAGCAGCACCTTGCCGTCGCGTTCGGCGACCCCGGTGAAGGTGGCGCCCGCGTTGGTGGTGTTGCCGTTCTTGACGCCGGCGATGCCCTCGTACTGCTCCATGTCGTAGTCGCCGGTCAGCAGCCGGTTGGTGTTCTGTATCTCGAAGGACTCGCGGACCGTCTTGCCCTTCTTGTTCTTCGTCGTCTCGCCCGGGAACTTCGCGCTGACCGTCGAGCAGTACTCGCGGAAGTCCGCCTTCTGCAGCCCGGAGCGGGCGAACAGGGTCAGGTCGTACGCGGAGGAGACCTGCCCGGGGGCGTCGTACCCGTCCGGGCTGACCACGTGGGTGTCGAGGGCCTGGAGCTCCTCGGCGTGCTCGTTCATGTCGGCGACCGTCCGGTCCACGCCGCCGTTCATCGCGGACAGCACGTGCACGGCGTCGTTGCCGGAGCGCAGGAAGACACCGAGCCACAGGTCGTGGACGGTGTACGTCTCGTTCTCCTTGATCCCGACCATGCTGGAGCCGGAACCGATGCCCTCCAGGTCGGAGGGGGCGACCTTGTGCTCGGTGGTCTTCGGGAACCGCGGCAGCAGCGTGTCGGCGAACAGCATCTTCAGGGTGGACGCCGGGGCCAGCTGCCAGTGGGCGTTGTGCGAGGCCAGGACCTCGCCGGACTCGGCGTCGGAGACGATCCAGGAGCGGGCGGTGATGCCCTTGGGCAGCACGGGCACGCCGTCGGCGAGATTGGCCTGCGTCCCCGGCTGCCCGAGGCGGGCGCCGCCCACGGTCGACATGTTCGCCGGGGGCGTGGCGGACGGGCTCGCCGAGGAATCCGGGCTCGGCGCGGCGTACGCGGCCGGTGCGGCCAGCGCGAGCGCCGAGACGGTGGTCAGGACGGCGGGAGTGACCAGCAGCGGTCGCCGGACGGTCTTCTTGGGTGCGGGCACGGTCGAGAACGTACCGCCCGTTCCCCGCGCCGTCCCACCCGCCTCCCCACCCCGGACACGGAACCGGACACGCGGCGGCGATACTGGCTGCATGAAGCTCAGCCGTCCCGTCTCCTGGTTCCTGCTCGCCTTCGGGGTGTGGTCCTGGATCATCTGGATCACTTTCGTCAAGAATCTCGCCAAGGACAGCAGCGGGCTCGCGTTCGAGGACGGCGACCCCACGGCGTACTTCTGGGTCCACCTGCTGCTGGCGGTGGTCTCCTTCGTACTGGGGACGGTTGTCGGGGTCATCGGGTTGCGCGGACTGCGCGCACTGCGCCGCACGTCATAGTCGCGGTTTCACAAGGGGTGGGGTAGGAACACGATGGTGATCGTCTTCGCGCTGGTCGCGCTGCTGGTGGTGGGCGTCCTGGTGGCGGCCAACTGGTATGTGTGGCGGCGCCTGTTCCGCGACACGACCCGGCGCGCGGGCGGCGTGCGCCGGGCGGGCGCGGTACTGGTCGCCGGCGGCTGGCTGCTGGCGATCGGCGCGCTGGTCGCCGAGCGCTCGGGCGCGCCCTTCTGGCTCCAGCGGGTGCTGGGGTGGCCGGGCTTCCTGTGGATGGCCCTCTCGGTCTACCTGCTGCTGGCGCTGCTGGTGGGGGAGGCGGTACGGCCGCTGCTGCTGCGGTACCCGGCGCGGCGGGCCCCGGTCACGCCGGTCACGGAGGAGGCCGTCGCCCGGACACCGGCGGCCACGGTACCGGCGGCCACGGCACCGGCTTCCCCGGCCGAGGCGGGCGCCGGGACCGAGTCCGACGCCCCCACGACCGATGCCCCCACGACCGGCGCCCCGGTGCCCGGCACCCCCGTGCCGAGCCCCCTCGCCGTCCCCTCCCGGCGGCTCTTCGTCTCCCGGGTCGTCGGCGGGGCCGCCGCCGCGGTGGCCGTCGGGACGGTCGGGTACGGGACGTACGGCGTGCTGAACGGGCCGACGGTCAAACGCGTCACCGTGCCGCTGGCCAAGCTGCCGCGCGCCGCGCACGGGTTCCGGATCACCGTGGTCAGCGACATCCACCTCGGCCCGGTCCTCGGCCGGGGCTTCGCGCAGAAGGTCGTCGACACGGTCAACGGCACCCAGCCCGACCTGATAGCGGTCGTCGGCGACCTGGTCGACGGCAGCGTCAAGGACCTCGGCCCCGCCGCCGCGCCGCTCGCGCAACTCCGCGCCCGGCACGGCGCGTACTTCGTCACCGGCAACCACGAGTACTTCTCCGGCGCCGAGCAGTGGGTGGAGGAGGTGCGGCGGCTGGGCCTGCTGCCCCTGGAGAACGCCCGTACCGAGCTGCCCCACTTCGACCTGGCCGGCGTCAACGACATCAGCGGCGAGGACGAGGGCCAGGGCCCCGACTACGAGCGCGCCCTCGGCGACCGCGACCGCAGCCGCGCCTGTGTGCTCCTCGCCCACCAGCCGGTGATGATCCACGACGCCGTCGACCACGGCGTCGACCTCCAGCTCTCCGGCCACACCCACGGCGGCCAGCTCTGGCCTGGCCCGCTCCTGGCCGCCGCCGCCAACCCGACCGTGGCCGGCCTGGAGCGCTACGGCGACACCCAGCTCTACGTCAGCCGCGGCGCGGGCGCCTGGGGCCCGCCCACGCGTGTGGGCGCCGAGTCCGACGTCACCGTGATCGAACTCGCCTCCCGCCAGGCCTGACGACCTCGTCCGGGATCCGGCCGGGCGCCCTCACCCGGCTCCCGGCCCCGCCACCGCCCCCTCCGCCCCCTCCGCCCGGTCGGGCAGTACCACCGTCACCACGAGCCCCTCGCCCGGCGCGGTCCGCACGTCCACGTCACCGCCGTGCGCGTGCACCGCGCCCTGCACGATCGCCAGCCCCAGGCCGCTGCCCGCGCCGCCGCCCGCCCGGAAGAACCGGTCGAAGACCCGGGCCGCGTCCTCCGCCGTCAGCCCCGGTCCCCGGTCCTCGACCGACAGCCGCACCGCCCCGTCGACACGCTCCGCGGCGAGCCGTACCGGCACGTCCGCCGGGGTGTGCACCCGTACGTTCGCCACCAGGTTGCCGACCACCTGCCGCAGCCCCGACTCGTCGGCGCACACCGTCAGCGCCCCCTCGGCGTCCACGGTGACCGGCCGCTCCGGCTGCTGGACGCGCAGGTCCCCGGCCGCGTCCCGCAGCAGCCGGCCGACGTCTACCGGGCGCAGCCGCAGCTCGGGGCGCTGGTCGAGGCGGGCGAGGGTGAGCAGCTCGTCCACCAGCCGCCCCATCCGGTCGGCCTCCGCCAGCACCCGCTCCCAGGCCCGCTTCCGCTCGGCCGGCTCACGCAGCATGCCCTTGTCGTAGAGCTGGAGGTAGCCGCGTATCGCGGCCAGCGGGGTGCGCAGTTCGTGCGAGGCGTCGGCGACGAAGCGGCGCAGCTGCGCCGTGCTGCGCTCGCGCGTGCGGTACGCCGACTCCACCTGGTGGAGCATGGAGTTCAGCGCGAGCCGCAGTTGCTCCACCTCCGCGGTGGCCTCCCGGCTGGAGGGCACCCGCCGGGTCAGGTCCCCCTCGGCGATCGCCGACGAGGTCTCCACCATGTCCTCCAGGGGCCGCATCCGGCGCCGCACGCTCATCATCGTCAGCCAGGCCAGCGTCGCCAGCAGCAGCGTGCCGACGCCCAGGTCGAGCCGGAGGGCCTTGGCGACGCCGGTGTGCAGGGCGTCGGTGGAGGCGGCGACCAGGACGAACGTTCCGTCGGAGAGCCGGGTCGCGGTGACCCGGTAGGCGGTGTCGCGCACGGTGACGTCGTGCGGCTCGGGGCCGGCGGCCAGCGGCGCCGGGTCGGCCACGGCGGCGGCCAGGGCCCGCTGGCCGCCGGTCGGTTCGTACCCGGCGAGGGCGAGTGCCCGGCCCCGCCGGTCGGTGGCGGCGATGAGGCTGTCCGGCGCCCGGTCGCCCGTGTCGCCGTTGAGGAACCGGTCCCGGACCAGCGTCACCGCGCCCAGCGCGTCGAGCTGCTCCAAGGTGAGCGGCGCGGTGCCCAGCGACTGGCGGGTGCCGAGCAGTTCGGCGTCGATCTGGTCGATCAGGTAGTGCCGCATGCCCACCAGGCTGACGGCGGTCGCCACGACGACGCCCACGGCGAGCAGGGCCATGTTCGCCACCGCCAGCTTGGCGCGCAGCGAGGGGATGCCCCGCCTCCGTCGGGGCAGGACGCGCCGCAGGACCCTCACGCGAGCCCGTATCCGACGCCCCGCCGCGTGGTGATCAGCGGTGGTCCCAGCGCGTCCAGCTTGCGCCGCAGATAGCTGACGTAGGTCTCCACCACGGTCGACTCGGACGGCGCGTGCTCGTACTGCCAGACATGGCGCAGCAGTTGGTCCTTGGGCACGATCCGGCCGCCGTTGCGCACCAGGAAGCGCAGGAGCGCGTACTCGGTCGGGGTCAGCTCGACCGAGCGGGCGCCGCGCCGGGCCGTGTACGTCGTCTCGTCCAGCTCCAGGTCGCCGTAGGTGAGCGGGGGCCGTTCGGGCAGTACGTCTGCGGGGCGGACCCGGCGCAGCACCGCCTGGACGCGGGCGACCACCTCGTCGATGTTGAACGGCTTGGTGATGTAGTCGTCGCCGAAGCCGAGCGCGCCGACTATCTCGGCGGGCGCGTCGCGCGCGGTGACGAAGACGAGCGCCAACTCCGGGCACCGGACGCGCAGTTCCCTGCCGAGCGCGCGGCCGTCGCCGTCGGGCAGCATCACGTCGAGCAGGGCCGCGTCCGGCCGGGTGATCCCGGCGAGCGCGAGGGCGTCGCGGACCGTGGCCGCGCACATCACCTCGAAGCCGTGGAAGCGCAGGGCGATGGCGAGGACGTCCGCGATGCTCGGTTCGTCCTCCACCACCAGCACGGTGCCTGGACCCGTCGTCATGCCCCCCAGTATCGGCGCGGGCACCGGCGGCGGGGGCGGTTCCCGCTTTGGAGTTCCTTGAGAGTCGGGCCGAGCCGGTGTCCACGCCCGTGCCGCGCCCCCGATTCTGAGGCGCAGGACCTGGGGGGACCGACCGACTTTTCCTGGAATGAAGGAGTTTGGCGTGACGGCTTTGGCGCGATGGTGCTACCGGCACCGGCTGGTGGTCCTGGTGTTGTGGGCGGGGGCGGTGTTCGGGCTCGTGGCGGGGGGTTCGGCCGCGGGGACGGACTACTCGAACGTGTTCTCGCTCCCGGACACGGACTCCAGCGAGGCCCTCGACCTGATGGAGAAGGCGTTCCCGGAGAGTTCCGGCGACACCGACACGGTGGTGTGGAAGGTCGACGAGGGCTCGGTGCGGGACGCCGCCGTACGGTCCCGGATCGAACCCGCGCTGGAGGAGATCGGGCGGATGGCGGGGGTCGGCGCGGTCAGCAGCCCCTACGGCGCCGACGGCGCGGCCCAGGTGAGCCGGGACGGGACGATCGCGTACGCCCAGGTCACCTTCACCGAGCAGGCCAACTCGGTGGAGCTCGCGGTGATCGAGGACGTCGTGGACACGGCGCAGGGCGCCGAACGCGCCGGTCTGACGGTGGAGCTGGGCGGGCAGGCCATCGCCCGCACCCAGGAGCTGCCGATGGGTACCGCCGAACTGGTCGGCATCGTGGCGGCGGCCATCGTCCTGTTCCTGACCTTCGGGTCGCTGTTCGCGATGCTGCTGCCGCTGGTCACCGCGATCGCCGGCGTGGCGAGCGGACTGATGTCCACGACCCTGCTCAGCCATGTCACCGACGTGCCCGAGGTGGCCCCGCTGCTGGCCACGCTCATCGGCCTCGGCGTCGGCATCGACTACGCCCTGTTCATCGTCACCCGGCACCGGCGCGGCATCCTGCGCGGCATGGCTCCGGAGGACGCGGCCGTGACCGCCCTCAACACCTCCGGGCGGGCGGTGCTGTTCGCGGGCGGCACGGTGTGCATCGCGCTCGCCGGGATGCTGGTGATGAACATGGACTTCCTGAACGGCGTGGTCGTCGCCACCTCGCTGACCGTCGTCCTGAGTGTGCTCGCGGCCGTCACCCTGCTGCCCGCGCTGCTCGGGGTGCTCGGCACGCGGGTGCTCAGCCGGCGGCAGCGGCGGCGGCTGGCCGCGACGGGACCGGAGCCGAAGGAGTCGGCCGGTCTCGCGGCGCGCTGGGCGGCGTTCGTGCAGCGGCGCCCGCGCGGTACCGCCGCGGTGGCCGTCGTGGTGATGGCGGTGCTCGCCATCCCCGTCTTCTCGCTGCGGCTCGGCGCCAGCGACCAGGGCAACCTGCCGGAGTCCACCACCACCCGGCAGGCGTACGACCTGCTCGCCGAGGGCTTCGGACCGGGCTTCAACGGCCCGCTCCAGGTGGTCGTGGAGGGCGATGCCCCCACCGGCCTGGTCCGGGCGATCGAGTCCACCGAGGGCGTCGCCCGGGTGGCCGCCGTACCGCCCGCGAACGGGGTGTCCGTCATCCAGGTGGTGCCGACGACCTCACCGCAGTCCGCGGAGACGGACCAGCTGATCGACCGGCTGCGCGACGACGTGATCCCGCAGGCGGGCGTGGACGCGCACGTGGGCGGGGTGACGGCCGTCTTCAAGGACTTCGCGACCGTCACGGGGGACCGGCTGCCGTACTTCGTCGCGACCATCATCGCGCTGGGCTTCCTGCTGCTCCTGGTCGCGTTCCGGTCCCTGGTGGTGCCGCTGACGGCCGCCGTGATGAACCTGGTGGCCGCCGCCGCGTCGTTCGGCGTGCTGGTGGCGGTCTTCCAGTGGGGCTGGGGCTCGGAGGCCCTCGGCTTCGGCGCGGAGGGGCCGATCACCTCCTTCCTGCCGGTCATCATGCTGTCGCTGCTGTTCGGCCTGTCGATGGACTACCAGGTCTTCCTGGTGAGCCGGATGCACGAGGAGTGGGAGCACACCAAGGACAACGCCCGCGCGGTGCGGGTCGGCCTCGCCGAGACCAGCCGGGTCATCAACTCCGCCGCCCTGATCATGATCAGCGTGTTCGCCGCGTTCGTGCTCAGCGGCGACACGGAGGGCGCGATGGCGGGCATCGGCCTGGCGGCGGCGGTCGCGCTGGACGCCTTCATCCTGCGTACGGCCCTGGTGCCGGCGGCGATGTACCTGCTGGGCCGGTCCAACTGGTGGCTGCCGAAGGGCCTGGACAAGCGGCTGCCGCACCTGGCCGTGGAGCCGGCCGAGGAGCCGGCGGCTGCGGAGGGACCCGCCTCGGTCGTGCACGGCTTCGTGCGCACCGCCGACGGCGGCCCCGTCGAGGGCGCGTCCGTCACCCTGCTGTCGTCCGGCGGCCGGCGGCTCGACCACGTCACGGCCCTCGCCGACGGCTCGTACATCCTCGCCGTCCCCGCGCCGGGCACCTATCTGCTGGCCACGACCGCCCCCCGGTACGGCTCCCGGGCCGCGCACGTCACCGTGGCCGACGGCCCGCTCACGCACGACGTGGAGCTGGCCGGGCACCAGGTCGACGCGGTCAACTGACCCCGTCCGGCGGACGCTGCCTCTTCCTGCCGGGATCGGGCAGCGCCGCCGTCATGCCCGGCAGGAAGTCCCTGAACAGTTCGTGCACCTCGCGCACCAGCGGGCGCAGCACCCGGAACCGGGCCAGTACGACGCCCCGCGCGGTCAGCCGGGCGCCGCGCTCGGCCAGCCGGTAGCTGCGCTCGCGCCCCTCGGTCCGGTCGAAGATCCAGTATAGGACGAGCCCCATCTGCGACAGCCACATCAGCTCCGGCAGGATGTCCCGCAGTTCCTCCGGCACCTTGGTCTTCGTGCCGGCCAGCACCGCCCGGTGGACGCTGATGGCCTCCACGCGCGCGTGCTCCGACTCCGGGGAGAACGGGCTGAGCGGGCTGTCCGGGTCGGCGGCGTTCTTGAAGAACTGGACCGCGAACTCGTGGTACGGCGTCGCGATGTCCAGCCACACCTTCAGCACGCCCGCCAGCCGGGCCTCCAGGTCGGTCTCCCGGGCCAGCACGTCCCGGACCGCCACCTGGTGCTCGGCGGCGATCCGGTCGTAGAAGCCCTGGATGAGGTGTTCCTTGCCGGCGAAGTAGTAGTAGGCGTTGCCGACGGAGACCCCGGCCTCCTGGGCGATGGCCCGCATGGTCGTCTTGTCGTACCCCCGCTCCTGGAACAGCCGCATCGCCGTCTCCAGGATCAGGGCGCGGGTCTGCTCGGACTTGCTGAGGTGGGCTCCGTCACCGGGGCCGTCGTTCTTCGCGGGCACGTTCAGAGCCTAGGGCCTGTCGTCCCCTTCCCGTCGTCCGCCCGGAGGCAGACGGGAAGGGGACGACAGGCCCTGGCCAGTGCGGCAGGAGCCGTCGGCGCAGCCCGGCGCGGTGTAGGTCCAGCCGGCGCTCGGGTGGTACGTCCAGCCGTCGGCCCGGCGGTACGCCTGGCCGCCCCACCGGGCGCCCCGCCACTTGGCGGCGGCCAGCACCGCGCCCCTGGCCAGCTTCGCCCCCGAGGGGGTGCTGAGCCGGTGGGCGAGCGGCCGGTGCTCGCGCAGGGCCCACAGCACGGCGACCCAGGCGGCGGCTCCCCGGTAGACCTGCCCGGCGTCCCCGACGACGGTGATCTCGTCGAGGGTGGCGGCGTGGTCGAGGCCGGGGAACCGGTCGCGGGCCTCGGCGGACCCGGCGGGCACCGGCTCCAGCTCCACCAGCTGCGGCTGCCGCGTCAGCCAGTCCCGTACGAAGGCGCACAGCGCGCACTCGGCGTCGTAGAGGACGGTGAGCCGCCGTACGGGTACGGCGGCCGTCTCGGCCGGCATCGGCTCAGTGCCCGACCGTCGGAGCCACCCAGCCCTGCGGCGGCACGGGCGGCGTCTGCTCCCGCTCCATCACCCCGCGCCGCCGGATGCGGTTGAGCACGTACACGTTGCCCAGGTGCATCACGCCGAGGACCAGCAGCACCACGCCGAGCTTGGTCGACAGGGCCTCGAAGACGCCCCGGGTGTCGCTGATGGTCTCGTCGCCGCTGAGGTAGAGGGCGACGAAGCCGAGGTTGACGAGGTAGAAGCCGACCACGAGGAGGTGGTTGACCGCGTCGGCGAGCTTCTCGTTGCCGTGCAGTACGTCGGCGAGGAAGACCCGCCCGTTGCGGCTGAGCGTACGGGCCACCCAGATGGTCAGCCCGATGCTGACGGCCAGGTAGATGACGTAGGCGATGACGGTGCGGTCCATGCCCCACCCCTTCTTGAACGCGTTCAAAACGCTGACAGGAGAGACTCTAGACCTGCTTTTGAACGTGTTCAACTCAAGGGGTGGGTGGCCCGCGTCACGCGCGGCGGGCGAGCTGGGGCCGCTTGCGGTAGTCGGTCAGCCCGATCACGTTGCCCCAGGGGTCGGCGAACTCGACCGTCCATCCGGTGGCGCTGGAGAAGGGCCCGTCGTACGGCTCGACCCCGGCGTCCGTCAGCGCCCGCGCGGCGGCCTTGGCGTCCGGCACCTCCAGCCAGACCCGGGGGGCCGGCCAGGGCGGCGGCCGGTGCCCGAACCCGTCCTCGTGGCGCAGCAGGATGCCGGGGGTCTCCTTGCCGGCCTTCAGCAGCGCGATCCCGCCCTCGTCGAACCGGAACCCGACCTCGAACCCGGCCCGCTCGTAGAACTCCACCGCCTCGCCGAGATCCCCGACGGGCAGCAGCACGTTGTCGAACCCGAGCAGCTCGTACGACTCGTCATCTGACATGGCGTCAGGGTAGGGCGATCATCGCCCGGGGAGGCTGATTGTCAGTCCTCGCCGGGTGCGCGATTGGGCCGTCCGGCGGCAAGGACCCCGGCGACGTCGAGGGTGACCGTGGCACCGAGCGACGATGACGTACAGGGGGATTCCGGCCCCCGCGTAGGCGGTCGCTTTCGTACGCAGGTCATGTCGCCAGTTCTCGGAGGTCACCTCCAGGACCAGGCGGAAGCAGGCGGGGGCGTAGCAGTTGTACTGGACGTGGTGATCCGCGATGGGGTCTTCCCTGACCGAGAGGTCCGCGATCGCGTAGTCGTCGGGTTCGCCGGGGAGCTTCAGGGCGACGCCCTGGACGACGATGGAGGACCCGTCGTGCAGGCCCGCCGTCCAGAACCGCCGCATGAGGGTGGTCAGAGCGTGACCGTGCGGGCCGTCCCGCAGTGGACGGTGACGAGGATCTGACCCTGGATGCTCTCGACTCGGCAGCCCGGGTGCCGTTCCATGATGTCGTCGGCGATCCTGGTGAGCATGAGCATCACGTATCTCCTGCCGGGTGAGCTTCTCGGAGCATCGTGAGGAAACCGGCGGGGTGCTGGAGCCGCAGCCGATCACCTTCACTCGAACGCGTGGCCCATGCGAAAGGGCCCCGTCTCCCAGCGGAAACGGGGCCCTGACCGGCGTGAACCGACGGACGTCAGAAGCGGCGCGTGATCAGCGCTCGCTTCACCTCCGCGATGGCCTTGGTGACCTCGATGCCGCGCGGGCAGGCGTCCGTGCAGTTGAAGGTCGTGCGGCAGCGCCAGACGCCGTCGCGGTCGTTGAGGATCTCCAGCCGCTGCTCGCCGGCCTCGTCACGCGAGTCGAAGATGAAGCGGTGGGCGTTGACGATCGCGGCCGGGCCGAAGTACTGGCCGTCGTTCCAGAAGACCGGGCACGAGGACGTGCACGCGGCGCACAGGATGCACTTGGTCGTGTCGTCGAACCGCTCGCGGTCCTCGGCGGACTGCAGGCGCTCGCGCGTCGGCTCGTTGGTGTCCTTCGTGATCAGGAAGGGCATCACGTCCCGGTACGCCTGGAAGAACGGCTCCATGTCGACGACCAGGTCCTTGAGGACCGTCAGGCCCTTGATGGGCTCGACCGTGATCGGCTTCTCGGGGCTGATGTCCTTGATCAGCGTCTTGCAGGCGAGGCGGTTCTTGCCGTTGATCCGCATCGCGTCGGACCCGCAGATGCCGTGGGCGCAGGAGCGGCGGAAGGTGAGCGTGCCGTCCAGTTCCCACTTGATCTTGTGGAGGGCGTCCAGGACGCGCTCCTTGGGGTCCATCTCCAGCTGGAAGTCTTCCCAGGTCGCCTCGGCCGAGACCTCCGGGTTGAACCGGCGCACGCGGACCGTGACGGTGATGTAGGGGGAGTCGGCGAAACCGGGCTCGGGGGCTCCGGCCGCGTCCGCCTTGTCCAGAACAGGGGTAGCCATCAGTACTTACGCTCCATCGGCTGGTAGCGGGTCTGGACGACCGGCTTGTAGTCGAGACGGATGGACTCGGTGCCGTCGTCGCCGACCTCGCGGTACGCCATGGTGTGGCGCATGAAGTTCACGTCGTCGCGGTTGGGGTAGTCCTCGCGGTAGTGACCGCCGCGCGACTCCTTGCGGGCCAGCGCGGAGACGGCCATGACCTCGGCCAGGTCGAGCAGGTTGCCCAGCTCGACGGCCTCCAGGAGGTCGGTGTTGAACCGCTTGCCCTTGTCCTGGATCGAGACGTTCTTGTAGCGGGCGCGCAGCTCGCCGATCTTCTCGACCGCCGTCTTGATCGTCTGCTCGGTGCGGAACACCATGACGTTGGCGTCCATGGTCTCCTGCAGCTCGCGGCGCAGCTCCGAGACCCGCTCGTTGCCGGTGGAGGTGCGCAGCCGCTCGATCTGCTCGACGACCAGGGACTCGGGGGAGTCCGGCAGCTCGACGAAGTCCGCCGAGTGCGCGTACTCCGCCGCGGCGATGCCGGCCCGCTTGCCGAAGACGTTGATGTCGAGCAGCGAGTTGGTGCCCAGGCGGTTGGCGCCGTGCACCGAGACGCAGGCGACCTCGCCGGCCGCGTACAGGCCCGGCACCACGGTGGTGTTGTCCGCCAGGACCTCACCCGCGACGTTGGTCGGGATGCCGCCCATCGCGTAGTGCGCGGTGGGCTGGATCGGGATCGGGTCCGTGTACGGCTCGATGCCGAGGTACGTACGCGCGAACTCGGTGATGTCGGGCAGCTTGGCGTCGAGCTGCTCCGGCGGGAGGTGGGTGAGGTCCAGGTAGACGTGGTCGCCCTCGGGACCGCAGCCGCGCCCTTCCCGGATCTCCGTGTAGATGGACCTCGACACCACGTCGCGCGACGCCAGGTCCTTCATGACGGGCGCGTACTTCTCCATGAAGCGCTCGCCGTCCTTGTTGCGCAGGATGCCGCCCTCACCGCGGGCGCCCTCGGTGAGCAGGATGCCCATGCGCCAGATGCCGGTCGGGTGGAACTGGAAGAACTCCATGTCCTCCAGCGGCAGCCCGCGCCGGTAGCAGGCCGCCTGGCCGTCACCGGTGAGGGTGTGCGCGTTGGAGGTCACCTTGAAGAACTTGCCGGTGCCGCCGGACGCGTAGATCACGGACTTGGCGTGGAAGACGTGGATCTCGCCGGTGGCCAGCTCGTAGGCGACCACACCGGCGGACTTCTTGACGCCGTCGACCTCGGTCATGATCTGGTCCAGGACGTAGAACTCGTTGAAGAACTCCACGCCCTCCTTGACGCAGTTCTGGTACAGCGTCTGGAGGATCATGTGACCGGTGCGGTCGGCCGCGTAGCAGGACCGGCGGACGGGAGCCTCGCCGTGGTTGCGGCTGTGCCCGCCGAAGCGGCGCTGGTCGATCGTCCCGTTCGGCGTCCGGTTGAACGGCAGGCCCATCTTCTCCAGGTCGAGGACGGAGTCGATGGCCTCCTTCGCCAGGATCTCGGCGGCGTCCTGGTCGACCAGGTAGTCACCGCCCTTGACCGTGTCGAAGGTGTGCCACTCCCAGTTGTCCTCCTCCACGTTGGCGAGCGCGGCGGCCATGCCGCCCTGCGCGGCGCCCGTGTGGGAGCGGGTGGGGTAGAGCTTCGTCAGGACGGCCGTGCGGCTGCGCTTGGTCGCCTCGATGGCGGCCCGCATACCGGCGCCACCGGCGCCGACGATGACGGTGTCGTACTTGTGTACCTTCATGATTCGCAGCCCCGTGCCTAGCGGATGTTCGGGTCGAAGGTGAAGATCACCAGCGTGCCCAGCAGGATGGTGAACACCGTGGCGGTGTAGAGCAGGCCCTTCAGCCACAGGCGCGTGTTCGGGCGCTCGGCGTAGTCGTTGATGACCGTGCGCAGGCCGTTGGCGCCGTGCAGCATCGCCAGCCACAGCATCAGCAGGTCCCAGACCTGCCAGAACGGGGACGCCCAGCGGCCCGCCACGAAGGCGAAGCCGATCTTGGAGACGCCGCCGTCGAGCACCAGCTGGATCAGCAGGTGGCCGAGGACCAGGACGACCAGCACCACGCCGGACAGGCGCATGAACAGCCAGCCGTACATCTCGAAGTTGCCCCGGGTGGACTTCGGGGACTTCTTGGTGCGCTTGCGCGGGGGCTCGATGAGCGGCGCGGGGTTGTCGACCGTGTAGACGGAGGAACCCTCGACGGGGCCGACCCCGGAGGCGGTTTCAGTCGTGGACATCTGCGTCAGCTCCCGAACAGTTCACGAGCGGCGTGGCCGAGGACCGGGTACAGGGCCCCGATCATCAGCACCAGCCACACGGCGACGACGGACCAGAGCATCTGCTTCTGGTAGCGAGCGCCCTTGACCCAGAAGTCGACGGCGATGACGCGCAGACCGTTGAGCGCGTGGAAGAGGATGGCGGCGACGAGGCCGTACTCCAGCAGCGCGACGATCGGCGACTTGTACGTGGCCACGACCTTGTCGTAGGCCTCGGGGGAGACACGCACGAGAGCGGTGTCCAGCACGTGTACGAACAGGAAGAAGAAGATGAGGACGCCGGTGACTCGGTGAGCCACCCAGGACCACATTCCTTCCCGGCCGCGGTACAGCGTTCCAGCCGGCACGGAAGTTTCCTCCGGGAGCGGGGGTTGGGGCCGCGCCGGCTTCTCTGTCGGTGGGCCCGGCCGGGTACGGTCCACCGGCCCCCAGCATCGTAGCCAGCGCTCGCTGTCGTTCTTACAGCGGGCCTACCGGTGTGATCAAAGTTGCACGCAACGGAGTACCGCCGGTGGTTGCCGGGGGCGGGGGCTCGTCCGGTTTGTCCGGTGCGGGTGGGTCAGTGGCTGGTCGCGCGGTTCCCCGCGCCCCTGATGGCGTGCCTCAGCCGCTGTCCCGCCAGGCGCCGGAGCTCCTCTGCCGCGACCACCCGTTCGTCCTCGGGATCGTTCGCCAATCGTGATCGAACGGCGGTCAGGACGTGGTTCAGGCGCTCGTCCTCGGACATTCCGTCGAGGCAGATGACGAACGCGTGTCCGAAGCGGGACTCGTAGGCCGCGTGCGCGGCGCGCAGGGCCGTGCCGGCTGCCGCGTACGTGTTCTCGGGCAGGACGGGGAGCGTCTCGGCCGCCAGGGCTTCGGTCAGCTCTTCGGCGTTCAGGTCGTACGACGCCTCGTCGGCCGCGGCCAGCAGGGCCGGGAGGTCGGGGTAGGGGCGGTGGGCGGCGACGAGACGGGCCCAGCGCGGGCTGCGCAGGCAGGTCAGGAGGGTGCTGACGGTGTCCTCGGGGCTCGCGGTGTTGAAGAAATGCAGGGGGGTCGCAGTGGTACGGGTTTGGGCCGGTACGGGTATGGCCACCCGGCCGGGGAGATCTGGAAGACGGTGCGCAGGCAGCGTGGGTCCTTGTGCGTCACGTGTGTGTCGGGTGTGTCGGCAGGGGCTCGTGTGAGTTGTGTGGCGTCACGTTAGCGAGTGAGGGCATGACATGTCCGAGCGATGCCTGAATTTCACCCGAACGGGAGAGTTTCAGAAAGGGTGCAGGACGTTTCCCGCCAGTGCCGGCCGTAGGTTGACGCCGTGAGTCAGCACGGACGCCGTGGACCGGCGAGGCAGAAGGTGGGACGGCGGGCGGTGGCCGCCGGTACGGCGGTCGTCGCGCTCGGCGCGGGGCTGTGGGCCTGCGACGGGGGGTCTTCGGGGCCGGCGGGCCGCTCCGCCGAGGGGCTCTCCGCGGCCTCCCCCTCGGACAGCCCGTCGCCGGCCCGGTCCTACGCCCTGTCCGGCGAACCCCGCACCATACCCGCCGTACGCGACCACACCCCCGCGCGCGGACCGGGCTGGAAGCCCGCCGACGACCACCGGGTCGTCGTCTCCGACGCCGCCCTCGCCGACGAGGGCAGGCTCATAGCGAGCGAGCTGGGGCTGACGTACGCGGGCGAGAAGGACGACGAGAGGTCCGGGGACCTGCGGCTGGAGACGAAGGACTCCG
Organism: Streptomyces sp. NPDC016677; assembly: GCF_055562815.1. Taxonomy (NCBI): domain Bacteria; kingdom Bacillati; phylum Actinomycetota; class Actinomycetes; order Kitasatosporales; family Streptomycetaceae; genus Streptomyces; species Streptomyces sp. NPDC016677. Next base: position 184,058 of record NZ_JBVHEO010000003.1, read on the forward strand.
CGGGCTCCGCCGGCGCCGGGAGCGAGTCGTACACCATGACCGTGCGCGACGGGCGGGTCACCGTCAGCGCGCCCGGCGAGAGCGGCGTCTTCTACGGCACCCGGACCCTGAAGCAGGCGGTCCGGGCGGACGGCACGGCGCCCGAGGGGGTCGTGGAGGACGAGCCCGCCAAGGAGCGGCGCGGATTCATGCTGGACATCGCCCGCAAGCACTACTCGGCCGACTGGATCAAGGACCGGATACGGGAGCTGGGCGACCTGAAGTACAACGAGCTGGGGCTGCACTTCTCCGACGACCAGGGCTTCCGTATCGAGTCCTCCTCGCACCCGGAGATCGTCTCGGCCGACCACCTCACCAAGGCGCAGGTCAAGGAGATCGTCGCGCTGGCGGAGGAGCGGCACATCACCGTGGTCCCCGAGATCGACTCGCCCGGCCACCTGGGCGCCGTCATCGAGGCCCACCCCGACCTCCAGCTGCGCAACGCGCAGGGCACGGCGACCAAGGGCGCGATCGACATCTCCGAGCCGGGGGCCGCCGAGATCGTCGACGACCTGATCGACGAGTACTCCGACGTCTTCCCCGGCGGCCAGTGGCACCTGGGCGGTGACGAGTACCAGGCGCTGACCGTCTCCGACCCCGAGGCGTCCTACCCGCAGCTCGCCGCCGCGGCCCGCGAGAAGTACGGCTCCGGCGCCACCGTCGAGGACCTCACCGCCGGCTGGCTCAACGACCGCGCCGCCACCGTCCAGAAGAACGACCGCACCCCGCGCGCCTGGAACGACGGCTTCTTCAAGGACAGCGACCCGGCGGCGGCCGACGACATCCTCGTCGCCTACTGGACCGGCAAGGAGATCGGCGCCCGGCAGCCCGCCGAGTACCTGGCCGAGGGCCGCGACGTCATCAACTACAACGACGAGTTCCTCTACTACGTGCTCGGCCAGCCGCAGACCTTCGTCTACCCGACCGGTGAGCGGATCTACGAGCAGTGGACCCCGCGCGTCATCCGCGGCACCGAACCAGTCGATGCCAAGTACGACGATCAGATCCTTGGTGGCAGCTTCGCCGTCTGGGGCGACTATCCGAGCGCCCAGACCGAGGACCAGGTCGCGAACGGCATCCGCCTGCCGCTGGCGGCGACCGTCCAGAAGCTCTGGGACCCGGGTGACCCGGAACTGTCCTGGACGGAGTTCCGCGCGCTGGCCGGCCGGCTGGACTGACCCGCGTACGCCCGCGCGTCTGTGGCGATTCCCGCGCCGTTCCGGACCGGAACGATGCGGGAATCGCCCGGGAGTTGCTGCGAACTCCCCTCGACTGTGGTGGTCTGTGGACGAGCCAACGGAACACGGGGGAGCCGGACATGGGCTACTGGGGGTATCTCGTCGTGGGCCGCGCCGAGCGGCCGCTCGCCGCACTGGACACGCTGCCCGGCGCCGAGGACGGCATGACCCTGCGCGCGTCGGCGCCGGGCGGCTGGCAGGTGTGGGAGTACCCGGGCGAGGCCGGCGTCGGCAACATGAACGACCTGGCCGCCCAGACCGGCGCGCCCGCGCTGTTCGGGTACGTCATGGACGGCGCCTGCGTGGTCGTGGAGGCGGCGGCGCCGGAGAGCGGGGCGTGGACGACCTGTCTGGGCCGGGCGGCGATGGCCGGGTACCTCGGCGCGGAGCGGAACGGCCTGACCCTGGAGGACTACTTCCTGGAGCCGCCCGACGCCGCGGAGCGGGCCGTCGCCTGGGCCGCCGAGGCCGGGCACCCGGCCGAACGCGGCGACCTGCTCGGCGTACTGACGGCCGAGCCGCCGGCCGGGGACGCCGAGGAGCTGTTCTTCCGCCTCCTGGACCGGTTGGGTGTCGTGGCGCCCTCGTGACCGTCGGGGCCGAGATGTGGCGGTCCTGCGCCGATTGCGGGCAGCCGCCCCGATCCGCGTGACGAAAGGCCGCCGGGCGACGCTGCTGCCGGTGTGACGACTTGGACCAGTACGACAGCGACAGCGACGGCGGCACCGGGGACCAGGCCCTCCGCCGCCAACCGGCCGGTGCGGTGGGCGGCGGACGCGGTGACCGCCCTGCGCGAGGGCGCCCGGCTGCGCCTCGACTACTCGGCGCAGAGCCTGTGGCGCGTCGACCGGATGATCGAGGGCATCCGCCGCGAGGAGGCGCCGTACGCCGCGGTGGAGACCGTGCTGCGCGGCTTCGGCGCCTACGCCGGTGAGGTGATCGTCCGCCGGACGGGCGGTGAGTGGTGGACGTCCGGCGGCGACCACTGGGTCCGCACCCCGGACGGCCGCTTGTGGGACCCGATCGACGAGGCCCGCCGCTGCTACGCCGGCGACGGCTCGCTGCGGCTGCTGTGCCGGGAGGCGACGACCTCCCCGTGACCCGCCCGGGGCGGTGACCACGGGGGACTGCCGGGTGCGGGCCCGGGGTGTGGTGGCGCCAGCCGCAGTCATGCGTCCCGTCTGAATCGGCCCTCATCCGGGTGTTTCTGGCTGTCCTGACCGCTACTGGTCACGCGCTGGTCACGTGGTCGGCCCAGCCCCGCTGTTGCCTTCTCGTCCGCCTCGGCGGCATCGGTGCCCGCGCCCCCTCGCCTGCCCGGCCCGTGGTCCCGAACCCAGAGGCGCAGGCCCCGGACGGCCACCCGGTGTCAAGACCCCAACACCGGGCCCCTGCTACGATGTTGGAAAAATCATTCGACGCTCCGAGACCCTCAAGGCCATCGGCAAGCCCGGAAGACCTTGGTAGACAAAGAACAAGCCGAGGAAGGGCAGAACCCTTGCCGCATCGACGACGTCGTTGCTGTGCGTCGAGGGCACGCGCCCGCCTCCCCGTCCTTCCCTCCAGGAACCGAGAAGTGGAGAGCTGCCGTGCAGCGAGGTGTACGCAAGGCCGTACTGGCCGGTTTGTCGGCCGCAGCACTGCTGACGTCCATGAGCGTCGGGGCGTCAAGCGCATCCGCGATTAACCAGGTCCCTTGCGGAGCCGAATTCCTCAAGGTCCATATGCACGACGCCAGTGGCAATACTTTCGTCAACTGTTACGCCAATGCGGGTCAGACGGCCGTCGCCCCTGGCCGCGAAGTGTGGGTCACCAAGATCGAGACCGGGAACAACATGGTCCAGTGGTACGGGGTGGGGAAGTGGCAGCCCGCGGTGCCGATCGACAAGTGGACCGTGTACATATGGCCTCAGTATCCGGACGGAGTGAGGATCGAGCGCGTGAACATCACCGCTGCGGTCAATCCGTAGCGAGCTGCCCGAGATGGGTAGCAGCCGTTGATGGAAGTACTGAGCAGAAGCTGATGGGTTGCCTACTGGATCGTGTGGCGGACGGGTCGAGCAGCGAAGTGCTGAACTCGCATTCGTGATGCCGGAAGCTCCTGTGGCCTCGCTCTCGCGTGACGGTCCGCCGACGGAGTCGGTGGACCGTTCTCGTGTCTGTGGGTTGAGGCGGGGAAAGTCGAGGACCCGAGTGCCGTCCCGGGTTCGGCAGGAGTGTGAGCTGTTCGAGTGCAGCGGTGAGGTGGCTGGCCCAAGGTGGTCAGTGAGGCACCAGTCAATGCGTGGCGGTCCTCGGGCTCGGCGGGCGGGACGTGACCTGACTCTCCGTGGAGTCTTCGCTGGTTGACCCAGTCGATGTATTCGGCGACGCCGGTCTCGACGTCGTTGATGCCCTTCCAGGGGCCGCGGTTGCGGATCAGCTCGGCCTTGAACAGGCTGTTGAATGCCTCGGCGAGGGCGTTGTCGTACGAATCTCCCCGAGATCCGGCCGAGGCGACCGCGGCAGCTCTCGCCGTAGCAGGCGCTGTCTACGCGAAGACGCCGGGTGAAGCACTCGATCCCGTAGCCGGGGGAAAAGGGAAACACAGGGCGGGCGAACACCGCGGCTGCCAGACGCCGGAGCCGCGGTACACGTGCGGGGCTCGCCGCCGACCTTCGGGTACGCAGTGCTCGGCCGCGCCCACCCCGCCGGGGCCGTGCCGAACGGGGACGTCGGTCACTGTCGACGATGCTGGCCGAGTCACAGACGATGCTGGCCGAGTCACAACGGACGGTCTTGGAGGGAGAGGTTACGCGCCGTCGATGATGTCGAGAACGGCGCGCACTGGGTCTGCGGACCGGTACTCCGCGCTCAGGTCTTGCGCCCGGCGGCGGAACGCCGGCTCGTCGAGCACCCGCCGGACGGCCTGTCCGACCGCGGCGGTTGCCGGTCGTCCTGTGCGCAGGTCGACACCGACTCCGAAGTCCGAGACCCGGGCGGCCACGGCGGGCTTGTCCTCGCTGCCGCCTGCCACGACGAGCGGCACGCCGTGGTGCAGGGCGAGCTGCACGCCGCCGTATCCACCGTTGGTGACCACGACGTCGGCCAGTGGGAAGAGCGCGTCGAACGGGATGAACGACTCGACGCGCGCGTTCGACGGCACGCGCAGGTCGCCGGGGGCGATCTCGCGTCCGCCGAGCCCGGCCACGACGAGCACGTCCTCGTCGGCGAGCGCGTCGAGCGTCGGTTGGACGAGATCGGTCAGGTCCTGGTTGGCCACCGTGCCTTGCGTGAGCGCGACGACTCGGCGCTGCGACAGCTCGGGCCACCAGGAGGGTGGCTGCCATGCGGTGGGCGGTTCGGGCGGCAGGGCCCCGATCAGCCGCAGCGTCGGCGGCGCATCGATCCGGGGATATTCGAAGGACGGGACGGTGAGCTGAGCGAACATGTCGGGCAGCAGGACCTGCGCGTCGCTGATCACGGGCAGTGTGGCCGTCGCGCCCAGCCCCGCCATGACGTGCTGGGCGTGCGCGGTGGCGCCGGCGAGCTGGGCGGCGAGTTCGGCGTTGAACGCCGCAGCCGCTCCCCGCACGTCGAGCCCGGCGCGTGGGGGAGGAGGCCCCATCATGGTCAGTTCGGCCCCGCTGAGGGTCAGAGGGAAGATCCCGAGGCCGACGGTGCGCCGTGGCCGGATCCCGGGTGCGCCCAGCAGTTGCGGCCACGTTCCGTAGAAGGCGGCCTCGTGGATGACGGCGGCGTCCGGCTGCTGTGCCAGCACCTCCTGCAGCACGGCGTTCTGCGTGGGTGCCATGTCGGTGAACCAGCCGAACATGGCCTCCAAGAAGGCCGGGCCCGGCGGCAGCTCGTGCAGCCACGGCTGCAGCTCACCGAGGCGGCGGTCGTCGAAGTCGGCCGGTCCGGCCAGCGTGACGAACGCCGCCCCCGCTGCGTCGGCCTGCCGCGCGAACCGGCTGCCGCTGACGACCGTGACCTGTCGTCCGGCCGCGACGAGATGGCGGGCGAGGTTCAGGATCGGCCGGACGTGACCGGTGAGCGGGGTCGCGGCGAGCACGACGGGGGCGGCTGTCATGGGGGGCTTCCTCGGGGTCGACGGAGGTCGGCCCGCGGGGGCGGCCGACCCGATGAACCCGATCCTGGCCCTCTCGCCCGGGGGGAGACCACCGGACATCGACCGGACAGCGCCGGTACGGGCGGACGGCCGGGCTCAGTCCCGCCCGGAAACGGTCTCTGCACGCCGGACAAGTTCCCGGAACCGTTCCCCGAGTTGGTCGGAGTCCGGGGCCGGCTTCGAGCCTGCCACTCCCTCCCACCATTGCGCTGATGCCACGTCACCGAGGTCGGCGGCCACGGCTGCGGCCACGCCCGCCAAGTGTGTCCGCGGCCGCTCGTCCTGCTGGGGGGAGAGTTCGGCGGCGGCGGCGAGCATCACGGCGGCGTCGCCCAGGCGTCCTTCGCTGCGGGCGGCCTGCGCGCACTCCGCGAGGACCGCTGGGACCGAGAACTCACTGCCCAGCTTTCGCGCCGTGTCCGCGGCGGCCCGCCAGTGCCGCGCTGCCGCGGCCCGGTCGCCGCGCAACAGCGCACCGTCGCCGTAGCCGATGGGCACGTGCACGGCCGCCCACACGTCGCGCTCCACATCAAGGCGCTTCTTCATCAGGACCTCTGCCCTGGCCAGCAGAGTCTGTGAACCGTCGAAGTCCTCCAGGCGCAGCGCCGCCGCCGACGCGAAGATCGCTGCTTCCGCGGCCAGCGAGGCGTCGTCGATCCGCTCGGCAAGGCGCATCGCCCGCTCCGCGGTGGTGAACAGATCCGCGGCGACGCGATGGGACCCGGCGCGCGCCACCAGCCAGCGGGCCCGCCCATGTTCGCTCAGGTCGTTCTCGTGCAGGCGGTTGGTCCAGGCGAGGGCTTCGTGGGTGTGCCCGGTCATCCACAGCGGCAGCCACACCGACCACAGCAGCTCGGCGGCGGCGTCGTACTGGCCGGTGTCGACGAGGTGGTCGAAGCCGAGCCGCAGCACATGGCGGTCGGCCTCGACCCGCTCGACCGCCGTCATGTCGCCGCGGCCCCGGATCCGCGCACCGTGTTCGCGTCCCGCCCGCAGGGCCCATCGGGCCACGCCCCGACGGACGTGTTCCCGGCCGGCCGGTTCGAGGGTCTCGACGGCGTGCCGGCGGACCGGTTCCAGCAGCCGGTACCGCGTGACCGGCCCCGTGTCGTCGGCGCGCGCCACCAGGGAGTGCTCGATCAGCTCGGCGAGTGCACCCACCGCGTCCGCCGCGTCCGCCGCGTCCGCCGCGTCCGCCGCGTCCGCCGCGTCCGCCGCGGCGATCGCGTCGACGGTGTCGAGGGAGAAGCTGCCCGGCACCACGGCAAGCCGGGGGAGCAGCCGCTGGGCCGCTGGACCGAGCAGCTGGCAGCTCCACTCGATGGTGGCCGCCATGGTGCGTTGCCGCGCCGGCAGATCCTGTGGGCCGGCCACGGGCAGTTCCGTGAGTGCGTCGATCCGCTCAAGCAGCGCCCGCGGCCCCAGCCGGGCCGCTGCGGCGGCCAGAAGCTCGATGGCCAGGGGCAGCCCGTCGGCCTGTCGGCACAGCTGCGCGACGGCACTGTCGTCGGCCCTCCTCATGAGCGGTGCCCCGGCGGCGGCCAGCCGGTCGCCGAAGAACCGCTCCGCCGCGCCCGGACCGAGCGGGGCGATACGCACCTCACGTTCCCGGCGTACGCGCAGCGGGACGCGGCTGGTGGCCAGGATCACCGTGTCGGGAGAGGCCGTGAGCAACTCGGCCAGGTGGGGGCCGCAGGCCGTGACGCGCTCCAGGTTGTCGAGCACGAGCAGGGCCGACGTCCCGGCGAGATGCTCGGCGAGTCCGGTCACGGTGCCGGCGGCGCAGGCCGCCGCGTGGGCCACGGCCGCGAGGGCGTCGTCGGGTTCGGTGACGTCGGTGAGGTCGGCGAAGTACACGGCGCCCGGGCGCTCGGCGGCCATCACCTCAGCGGCTACGAGGGCGACGGTGGTCTTGCCCACCCCGCCCGGACCGGTGAGCGTCACCAGCCGGCCCGGCGTGGTGCCCAGGGAGGCGACGATCTCCGCGACCTCGTCGTCACGCCCGACCACCTCGACGCTCGGCGGCGACGGCGTGCGGGGCGTCAGCTTGCGGGACGGCATTTCGAGCGCCGCGTCCCCGGCCCGGCCCAGGGTGGACAGCAGCGCCATGCGTTCGGCGTCGCGGAGCCGCAGCGCCGTGGCCAGCGCCCGCACGGTGTGCGGCTGGGGCTGGGTCCGTCGCCCGCGTTCCAGCGCGCTGACCGCGTCGACGGACACCCCGGCGGCGGCGGCCAGCTCCTGCTGGGTCAGCGACCTGGCCTCCCGTAAGTCCCGCAAGAGCGCCGCGAAGCTGATCGCCTTCCGTGCCGGTCCCGCTGAATCGTTCACGATGCCGATTATGCCGCCGGGTCCGGACCGCTGTCCGGGCGGTGTCCCGGCAGTGTCCGGTTGTCGGGCAGCACCCCCGATGCTCATGATCGACAGGACAGGACGAACCCCCGCTAGGAGATCCACGCCATGCTCCCCCAGGCCCTTCAGTCACTGCGCGACGCGATCAACTCCCACGTCCCGGAACGGATCGCCGGCTGTTTCACCGAGGACTACGTCGCCGAACGACCGCTGCGACCGGCCGAAGGGTTCATCGGTTCCGGCGAGGTCGCCGCGAACTGGACGAAGATCCTGGCCGGGCTGCCCGACCTCCACGTCGAGATCCTGCGCCACGCCCAGAACGGCGACGAGCTGTGGTCGGAGTGGGAGTACCGGGGCACCGCCCCGACCGGGGCGACGGTCCTGCTGCGCGGCCCGGTCATCCTCACCACCCGCGACGGACGGATCGCCTGGGCCCGGTTCTACCCCGACCCGGTCACCCTTGAGGGCCCGACCCACACCACCGTCTCCCAGGTACTGAACGCACCGGCCGAACGGATCTTCGCCGTCCTCCGCGACCCCCGCCGCCACCCCGAACTCGACGCCACCGGCCGCCTCCGGCACGCAGAGACCTCCCAGCCGCTCGCCGCCGTCGGCGACACCTTCATCATGGCCATGCACAGCGAGGAGCACGGCGACCACCGGATCGAGAACCGCGTCGTCGCCTTCACCGAGAACCAGAGCATCGGATGGGCCCCCGGACAGCCCGGACAGCGCCCGATCGGGCACCGCTTCACCTGGAAGCTCACCCCGACCGGCGACGGCCGCACCGAGGTGACCCTGACCTACGACTGGGCGGCGGTCACACACCCGGCACACCTGGTGCGACTGCCGGTAGTCGCCGCGCACGAACTCGATGCATCGCTGACCCGCCTGGCCGCTGTGCTGGCCTGACTGACTGTTCTCTATCCGGCCGGGTGGTCGACGCGTGCGAACAGGGGCCTGGTCCGGGTCCTGGGTGTGACCGTCTCGCCCACAGGTTCGGGAACGCGGCCGGCCGGCCGGGGCGGGCGGCCGGAGGGCTACTGCCACCGCCAGACGACCGACGCGGTGTGCTACCTCGCCCTCTCCACGACTGGAGGCGCAGCAAGGTCACCAACGATCCGGATGCCGGCAGTACGGGAAGCGCCGAGTCGAAGGCGCCCGCAAGCTCGCGGCCTGGGACGGCTCAGCGCACAGGTCTGGAGGGCATCGCACGAAGTGCCGGACGCGCTGGTCACGCTACTGGTCACGGCGATGGGGAATGCCACACCAGTGCAGGTCACGTAGGTGAAAGCCACGGCGACGACCGGGGCCGCCACCCCCCACAGGAGAGGCCCCGGCCGACGCGCGGCACGGGCCGCGCGGCGGCCCGTACTTCCTACTGCGCCACGCTCGCGATATGTGTCACACCCCCGCGCGTCACGGGTTAGTTGCGTCTTGTACGGCCTGTCCTCCGGGCATGGACGGGGACCGGTTTCACGACGTAACGTGCCTTTCGCGCCGGAGTGCGGAGGGCGGTGCCCCCGTCCCGAGCTGCGGTAGACCACCGCAACCACCCACGGAGAGTCAGGCGCAAAGAGAGGCGCGCGCGGTGCTGGGGGACGACGCGGAGCTGACCGCCGCCGTACACGCGGCACAGGACGGGGACGAGACCGCGTTCCGGACCGTGTACCGCGCGGTGCACCCACGGCTGCTCGGCTACGTCCGCACACTCGTCGGCGAACCCGACGCCGAGGACGTGGCCTCCGAGGCGTGGCTGCAGATAGCCCGCGACCTGCACCGGTTCGCAGGCGACGCGGACCGGTTCCGCGGCTGGGCCGCCACGATCGCCCGCAACCGCGCCCTGGACCACATCCGGACACGCGGGCGCCGCCCCCTGATCGGCGGCGACGAGACCGAACTGACCGGCCGGGCCGCCCCGTCGGACACCGCCGGCGAGGCCATCGAGGCGCTCACCACCGGCACCACCCTCTCCCTGATCGCCGCGCTGCCCCAGGACCAGGCCGAGGCCGTCGTCCTGCGGGTCGTGGTGGGCCTGGACGCCAAGACGGCCGCGAAGACACTGGGCAAACGCCCGGGGGCCGTCCGTACCGCCGCGCACCGCGGTCTGAAGCGGCTGGCCGAACTGCTCGGCGACGATCCGGAATCGGCCGCCGGGCTCCGCGTACCGCCGGCGCGGCGAGAACCGCGCGGCCGTGCGGTGACGTCCGCGACTGTGACGCAAAGCGGCGCGCGGACGCAGAAGGACATGTGATGGCCGACAAGCAGGGCGGGTGGCTGGACCGCGAAACAGCGGAGCGGGTGCTGCGCGGAGACCCGCCGACCGGCGACCCGGTGGCCCGGGCCCGCGCCGAACGGCTCGCCGCCTCCCTCGCCACGCTGGCCGCCTCGGCCCCGCCGGCCGGCGAGGAACTCCCCGGCGAGGCCGCCGCGCTGGCCGCCTTCCGCGCCGCGCACGCCGGTCGGGCGGGAGCGGCGGGAGCGCCGGCCCCGACCGGCGGCGGGGACACCTCCGACGCCCCGCTGGTGCGCATCGGCGGCCGTGACGGCGGTGCCCGGCCCGCCCGCCGGCCCCGCCCGCTGCGGCTGGGCCTGGCCGCGATGCTGGCGGTCGGCGCGGTCGGCGGGGTCGCGGTGGCGGCCGGAACCGGAGGGCTGGTCCCGTTCGGCGGCGACCCCGGGCCCGCTTCCTCGGCCTCCGCCGGGGTCACCCCCGACCGCCCGCTGGTGTCGCCGTCCCCGCCCGGTGTCCCGCGGCGCGAGGACACCGACGGCTCCGCCAACGCCCCGACCGGGGAGGCCCCCTCGGCGCGGGAGGACGGCGGCGTCACCGGGCAGGACCCCGGCACGGGTACGGGCGGGGACACGGGTACGGACACGGACCTCGGGCGGTCCGGCGCCGACGATCCGGCGGGCGACGGCACCGCGGTGCGCGAGGGTCTCGCCGGGTCCTGCCGTGACCTGGGCACGGGCCAGCAGCTCGACCGCACCCGCCGACGGGCCCTGACGGAGGCGGCCGGGGGGCCCGCCCGGGTCCGGGCCTACTGCGCACAGCTCCTCGCCGGCTCCGGGGAGAAGAGCGGCGAGAAGGCGGAGGGAGTCGGGGGCGGCGTCGGCGACGGTGTCGGGGAGAAGACCGGCAAGGGCGACGACGGGTACGTCAAGGGCGACGTCGACGTCGACGACGATGTCGACGGTGCCGGCGCCGGAGACGAGGACAGGGACGACCGCGCGCACGGTGGGCACACCCGGCCGACACGGAACGCCAACGTCCTGATCGGCAACGGCGACGGCCCCCGCACCGGCCCCCGCGAGGACTGCGACACGGACGGCGCCGACCGGAGGAAGCACCGGGGCGACCGGGCGGGCGACGGCCGCTTCGGCCACCGCTCCGGCCCCCGCGCGGACACCCGGCGGTCCGCGTCCGGGCCGGACCCCGTCGCGCACCCGGCGACGGGCTCGGGCCGGGAGTCCGCCCAGGTCACGAAGGCCGCCACGGCGCCGGTGTGACACTTTCGGACGCCCCGACGCAGTAGGGAGTGAGCCGACTGGTCATCGGCTTCCGCACAGAGCCGGGGTTCCCCCCGTACCCGCGGCTCGTGCACCCGCGCGGACGGGACTCGTTCCCCCGGTCCCGTCCGCGCCCCCTCACTTCCCTCAGCGGTACACGACGACCTTGTCGCCGTCGCGGACCTCCGCGTACAGCTGCTTGACGGCCGCCTCGTCCCGGACGTTGACGCACCCGTGCGAGGCACCGGCGTAACCGCGGGCGGCGAAGTCGGACGAGTAGTGCACGGCCTGGCCGCCGCTGAAGAACATCGCGTACGGCATGGGCGAGTCGTACAGCGTCGACCAGTGGTTCCGGGACTTCCAGTAGACGGAGAACACGCCCTCCCGGGTCGGGGTGCCCCGGGAACCGAAGCGGACCGCCATCGTCGACACGGTCCGGCCGTCGATCATCCAGCGCAGCGTCCGGCTCTCCTTGCTGACGCACAGCACCCGGCCGGTCAGACAGCGCGGGTCGGGCGCGGCGGCGGGCTGGCCGCCCATGAGGTACAGGTCCCAGTGGCCCGGCTCGCGGGTCATGCCGCGCAGCCGTTCCCAGGTGACCGTGTCCGTCCGGCCCGTCACCGGCAGCCCGCGCTTGCGCTGGAAGCCCCGGACCGCCTCCTCCGTCAACTCGTCGTAGGTGCCGGTCGGCCCGTCGTACAGCCAGGCGATCTGACGCAGCCGGGCCTGGACCTCGCGGACGTCCCGGCCGGTGGCGCCGGGTCCCCAGAGCACGGGGGCGGGCACCACCGGGGGCGGCGGGGCGCTGCTGCGCTGCGTGGGGACCGCGGGAGTCGTGGGAGTTGCGGGAGCTGTGGGGGCTGAGGGAGTTGAGGGGGCAGTCGGGGCAACGGGTGCCGTGGTCGCCGGGCCGCCGCTGCCCGGCAGCTCGATGTGCACCGGCGAGCGGCCCTTCCCGTCGCCGTCGACCGGCTGCACCGTGCAGCCGCCGACACCCCCGACGGCCAGCGCCAGCAGCGCGGCGAACCCCGTTCCCGTACGCGCCCTACGCATCGACGTCACCCTGGATGTCTCCCCACCCGGAGCGGCTCCGATACCCGCACGGGTGATCGTGGGCGGAAGTGGCCGCGCCCCGGCTGCGCTCGTTGCAGAGTGAGCCCCGCAAGGGGGACGCCAAGGCCGTACCGCAGCAGGAGATGACCCTGGGCGAGGCTGCCGACCGGCTCGCCCGCGCACTGCCTGGCCACCGCGTGGAGATCCTCCAGGGGAGGCTCACTGTGACACCGCTGCCGGAGGGCTCGCATCAGCTGGCGTTGACGAAACGCGGCAGGGTGATGGAGCGGCAGGGATCGCCGCGACCGAGCATGAGTACGTACAGGGTCTCGGGCTGTGACTACCGAGTCTGCCCGCGGATTTCGCGATCCCCGACTTCTCCGTGGCCGACGCCGACTTCCGCGACGCCCACGTCACCAAGAACCATCACGCCCCGCACGTCTTCCGCGTGGTCGTCGAGACCACCTCGTCGGACTGGGCCGACGACCTGAACACCAAGGCCGAGTGCTCCGAGTGCTACGCCCAGGCCGGTGTCCCGGCGTACCTGATCGCGGACCGCAAGCACGACGAGGTGCTGCTCTGCACGGAACCGGCCGACGGGAAGTATCCCGCCCCCCCAGCACTTCAAGCGCGGCCGGGACATGCCCCTGCCGGAGTCGGTCGGTGTGCGCGCCGAGCTGTCCGTGGACACCCTTCTCGACGGCTGAAACGGCGCGGCGCGTTGTCGTACCCCCGTGCGACACTCCTCCCATGTTCGGCGTCATCGATCTGCCCACCTACCTGGCGGGCCTCGTCCTCATCATCCTGCTGCCCGGGCCCAACTCCCTCTACGTGCTGTCCGTCGCCGCCCGCCGCGGAGTGCGTGCCGGGTACCGGGCCGCCGCCGGGGTCTGGTGCGGGGACACCGTGCTGATGACCCTCTCCGCCGCCGGGGTCGCCTCCCTGCTCCAGGGCAACGCCGTGCTGTTCGCGATAGTGAAGTACGCCGGTGCCGGGTATCTGACCTGGCTCGCGGTGGGGATGCTGCGGGCGGCTTGGGCGATGTGGCGGACGCGGCGCGAGCGGACCGCGGGACGGGCGCCGGACGCGCCCGCCGGTGACGAGCGGCCGTTCCGCCGGGCCCTGGTCGTCAGCCTGATCAACCCGAAGGCGATCCTGTTCTTCATCGCCTTCTTCGTGCAGTTCGTCGACCCGGGGTACGCCTACCCCGCCCTCTCGTTCGTCGTCCTCGGCGCCTTCGCCCAGCTGTTCAGCTTCCTGTACCTGAGTGCCCTGATATTCAGCGGCACCAGGCTCGCCGCCGCCTTCCGCCGCCGCAGGCGGCTGTCGGCGACGGCCACGTCGGCGGCCGGTGCGCTGTTCCTGGGCTTCGCGGTGAAGCTGTCACTGGCCAGCGCCTGAGCGGCACGACACGCGGGCTCGGTACTAGGCTCCCGTCCGTGGCGGAAACGACTGGGGCGGCACTGGTCAGGAGCGGGCGGGACGTCGCGGCCCGCTGGAGCGCGCTCGGCGTCGTGACCCGGGACGCGGTGGGCACCGTACTGCTCGCGCCGGTGGTGTTCGCACCGGTGACGGCGTCGATCGGCGCCCAGTTCGGGGACCTGCCGCAGCGGCCGTACGACCTGCCCGGCGTGCTGCTCACCGCGGCGCTGTGGCTGCCGCTGGCGGTGCGGCGGCGGTGGCCCGGGGTCTGCCTGGTGCTGGTGGCTCTCGCGTTCGCGGCGCGCGAACTGATCGCTTACCCGCCGGTGTTCGCGAGCGTCGGGCTGTACGCCGCCCTGTACGCCGTGGGCGCCCACGGCGGCCGTACGGCGGACCGGGTGCTGCCGGGGGTGGGCACCGCGCTGTACGTGGCGTTCGCGCTCGGGCTGCACGCCCGGGGCGCCCCGCACGACGGCGCCGCGTACGCCCTGATGTACCTGGTGCTGGCCGCGTTCTGGGGCGCGGGCCGCACCGTACGGGCCCGCCGGGCCGCCGAGGCCGACCGGCGGCGGCTCGCGGCCGAGGCCGCCGTCGCCCGCGAACGGGCCGGGATCGCCCGGGAGTTGCACGACGTCGTCACCCACCACGTCACCGCGATGGTGGTGCAGGCCGACGCGGCGCAGTACATGCTCGACGTCGCACCGGACAAGGTCGCCACCGGGCTCGGCGCGATCAGCGACGCGGGCCGGCACGCGCTGACCGACCTCCAGTACCTGCTGGGCGTCCTCAAGGCGGCCGACGGGCGACCGGACCACGGGGCGCCCGCCGCACCCGCACCGGGCAGCCTCGCGGACCTGGTGGCACAGACCCGGGCGGCGGGCCAGCCCGTGGAACTGGCCGAGAGCGGCGAGCGGCGGCCCATGGCGTCGGCGGTGGAACTGGCCGCCTACCGGGTGGTCCAGGAGGCGCTGACCAACGCGCTCAAGCACGCACCGGGGCGGCCCACGCGCGTGCGGGTGGCGTACGGGGCCGAGCGGCTGGAGGTCGAGGTGATCACCGAGGCGACGGAGGCCGCGGTTCCGGTGGGCTCCGGGGGACCCCGGCCGCTCGGCCGGGGCGGCGGGCACGGTCTGATCGGGCTGCGCGAGCGGGTGAGCGTGTGCGGCGGCGAACTGGAGGCCGGCCCGCGGCCGGACGGCGGGTTCGGCGTCCACGCCCGGATACCACTGACGGAGGCGGCATGACCCTGCGGGTAATGATCTGCGAGGACCAGGAGCTGGTGCGGGCCGGCTACGCGATGATCTTCTCCGCCCAGCCGGACCTGGAGGTCGTGGGCGAGGCCGCCGACGGCCGGACGGGCGTCGAGGAAGCGCGGCGGCTGCGGCCGGACGTGGTGGTGATGGACATCCGGCTGCCCGTCCTCGACGGCATCGAGGCGACCCGGCTGCTGGCCGGGCCCGAGGTCACCGATCCCGTGAAGGTCCTGGTGGTGACCACCTTCAACCTCGACGAGTACGTGTACGAGGCACTGCGGGCCGGCGCCAGCGGGTTCCTGCTGAAGAACGCGCCGCCGCGCGAACTGATCGACGGCATCCGGACCGTCGCCGCCGGCGAGTCCCTGCTGGCGCCGGCCGTCACCCGGCACCTCGTGGGCCGCTTCGCCGACCGCATCCGCCCGGCCGGGGGACGCCGCCAGGCGGCACTGCCGGAGGCGGTCGCGGCGCTCGCCCCGCGCGAGGCCGAGGTACTGCGGCTGATCGCCGAGGGGCTGTCGAACACGGAGATCGCCGACCGGATGGTGCTCAGCCGCGAGACGGTGAAGACGTACGTCTCCCGCATCCTGACCAAGCTCGATCTGCGGGACCGGGTCCAGGCGGTGGTGCTCGCGCACCGGGTGGGGCTGGTGTCCGCCGACGACTGAACGGGGCCGGGGGCGGCGGCGCCGGTGTCACCCGAGGGAGCTACACGGAGCTGTCCACCCCGGGGGGACGTCCCGCCCCGCCCCGCGCTCATAGCGTTCCGGACATGGACCTCACGAAGGCAGCAGCGCCGTTCTCGCTGCTCAAGCCCCTGTTCGCGCAGACCCCGGCCGTCTCCTCCGGCCGGGTGCGGCATGCCGGTGTCCGGCTGGTGGTGCTGGTGGCGGCGTTCCTCGTCGTGACGGTGCTCGCCGCCGGGGTGCGCGCCGTGGCCGGCGACAACCCGGTGCTCTCCCTCGTCGGCGGCGCGCTCGTCGCCGTGGGCGCGCTGTGCGTCTACGCGGCCGTCGTCCGGGCCCTGGAACAGCGCTCGGTCACCGAACTCGACCCCGCGCGGGTCCGCCCGGAGCTGTGGACCACGACCCTGGCCGGCCTCGGCCTGTTCGCCGCGACCTTCGTCCTGATCGTCCTGTGCGGCGGCGGGTACGACAGCGAGGGCGGGGTGTCCGTCGGCGGCGCGATCACCGTGTTCGGGCTGATGGCGGGGGTCGCCGTCACCGAGGAACTGCTCTTCCGCGGGGTGGTCTTCCGGCTCGTCGAGGAACTGGCCGGCACCACGGGCGCGCTGCTGGTCTCCGCCCTGCTGTTCGGCGGACTCCACCTGGTCAACCCCGAGGCCACCCTGTGGGGCGCGCTGGCGATCGCCGTCGAGGCCGGCCTGATGCTCGGCGCCGCCTACGCCGCCACCCGCTCCCTGTGGGTGCCGATCGGCCTGCACCTGGGCTGGAACTTCGCCGTCAGCGGGATCTTCGGCGTGACCGTCTCCGGCGACGACGGCGCCCCGGCCGGTCTGCTGCACGGCACCCTCTCCGGCCCCGAGGCGCTCACCGGGGGCGTCTTCGGACCGGAGGCGAGCATCTTCGCCATCCTGGTCTGCGCGGTGCCGACGGTCCTCTTCCTGCGGACGGCGCGGCGCCGGGGCCGGCTGCGGGCGCGCGGCGGCCACGCCGCCTGACGGTCGGCCCGCGTCTGACGGAGGGCCCGCGCCTGGACGGCTCCGTCCTCCCTCCTCCCGGACCGGGAGGAGGGAGGACAGAGCCGTTTCACCGGACCGGCAGGCCCTCACCCCAGCCCCACGCGCCCCAGGTACTCGGCCGGCACGGCCGCCCCCGAAGCCCCGCTCCAGCCGACGTACCCGTCCGGCCGGACCAGGAACAGACCGCTCCCGTACGTCGGGTGGGCCGGCCCGCTCACCACCCGCACCGCCCCCGGCAGCACCCCGGGCACCTCGGCGTCCAGCGCGAGCAGCGTCCAGTGCGGCCCCCGGAACGCGTCGAAGAGCCGTACGCCCGCCACCGTCGCGTCGGGGGCGCGGTCGCCGGCCCGGACCGGACCGTCGGGGGTCGAGCGGGTCGACAGGGCGAGGGACGACTCCCGGTAGTTCAGCCCCAGTTGCGAGGTCACCTCCCCGCGCCGCACCTCACCCCGGTGCACCCCGCTGGTGAGCCCGAGCATCTCGGCGGCGAGCGGGCGCCGCTCCTCCTCGTAGGTGTCCAGCAGCGCGGGGTCCGCGCCCCCGCGCAGTACCGCGCCCAGCTTCCAGCCCAGGTTGTAGGCGTCCTGGACGCTGGTGTTCAGGCCCTGTCCGCCGGCCGGCGAGTGGATGTGGGCGGCGTCCCCGGCGAGGAAGACCCGGCCGTCCCGGAAGCGGTCGGCGAGGGCCTCACGGGGCCGGAAGTTCGAGGCCCAGCGGACCTCGGTGACGTCCTCGGCGGCGAGGTGGGAGCGGTCGGCGACGGTCTTGCGGACGCCGTCGGGGGAGAGGTCCACCTCGGTGCCCTCCGGGAAGTCGGCGTAGACCTGGAAGTCGTCGGTCCCGGCGAGCGGGCAGGCGGCCAGCACGACGCTGTCCTTGGTGACAGGCCCCTGGCCGGCCGTGAAGAAGTGCCAGTTGTTCCGGTCCAGGCCGGTGATCCGGACGTCCGCCACCAGCGCCGGCCTGGGGTCGATGGTCCGGCCGGTCATCGCCACGCCGAGCGCGCGGCGCACGGCCGAGCGGCCGCCGTCGGCGGCGACCGCGTACCGGGCGCCCAGCTCGGTCCCGTCGGCGCACCGGACCCGGACCCCGTCCGCGTCCTGGACGACGCCGGTGACCTCCCGGCCGAACTCCACCCGGCCGCCCAGCTCCGTCAGCCGCGCGTACAGGATCTCCTGGGTGCGCCACTGCGGCACCATCCACGACGAGGCGTACGGCGCGGACTCGTCCGCCTTCAGCGGGTCGGCCATGTGGTGCTCACCGAGCCGCTCGCCGTCCCGCCAGAACATCCCGACGGGGTACTCGCCGCCCGCCGCCTGGATCGCGTCGATGACGCCGAGGTCGTCGAAGACCTCCCGGGTGCGGGGCTGCAGGCCCTTGCCGCGGGAGCCGGGGAACAGCCCGTCCGCCTTCTCCACCACCAGCGCGTCGATGCCGCGCCGGGCCAGGTCGATACCGAGGGCGAGTCCGGTCGGCCCCGCGCCCACGATCAGCACGTCCATACCATCGGTTTTCACGCATCTCACCTTAACGTCGTTAAGCAGTGTCGACGACGAGCATGGCCTTAATGCCGTTAAGGTGTCAAGCTGTCAGGCGTGGAAAGTAGAACGACCGGACGACAGCGCACGCCCCTCGACCGCCGCCGGGTCGCGGACACGGCGCTGCGCCTGCTCAACGAGGTCGGCCTGGACGGCCTGACCCTGCGCACCATCGCCCGTGAGCTGGACGTGAAGGCGCCCGCGCTGTACTGGCACTTCAAGGACAAGCAGGCGCTGCTCGACGAGATGGCGACGGAGATGTACCGCCGGATGGTCGCCGGGACCCCCCTGGACCCGGCCGACACCTGGCGTGAGCGCCTGCTGAAGACCAACCGGGGGCTGCGCGCGGCGCTGCGCGGCTACCGCGACGGCGCGAAGGTCTTCAGCGGCTCCCGCTTCACCGGCATGGTGCACGCCGAGCAGATGGAGGAGGTCCTGCGGCTGCTCACCGCGGCCGGCTTCACCCTCCCGCAGGCCGTGCGGGCGACCACCACGACGTACGCCTTCACCCTCGGCTTCGTCACCGAGGAGCAGGGCGTCGAACCCCTGCCCGGCGAGCGGCGCGAGGGCTACGACGTGGCCGAACGCACCCACAGGATGGCCGACTTCCCGCTCAGCGCGGCGGCCGGCCCGGAGATCTTCGCCGACTACGACCGCCACTTCGAGGAAGGGCTGGCACTGCTGCTCGACGGCATCGCCGCCCGCTACCGCGCCGGCTGAACGCCCCGGGGCCCTCTCCCTCTCCCGGCCCCGGTCAGCGGGTGCGGGACAGCGCCTTGCGCAGCCGCGGCGTCAGCGGCTTCTCGACGAACCGGTTCAGCAGCCAGGCCAGTACGAGCATGGAGGCGACGGTCAGCACGAACGTCGCCGCCGACGGCACGCCCAGCGTGCGGTGCAGGGCGTGGATCACCACCCAGCCCAGGTGCTCGTGGACCAGGTAGAACGGGTACGTCAGCGCCCCGGCCACCGTCAGCCAGCGCCAGTTCGCCCAGCGCAGCCAGCCCAGCGCGATCGCCGCCACCGCCACGAAGCCGAAGGCGACGATCGCGATGATGCCGAAGGTGGTGCGGGAGGAGAAGGCGTCCGGATTGCCGGCGGTCCACAGGTTGTCCACCATGTAGTGCTGCCCGATCAGGAAGCAGACGGCGGTGAGGAACCAGGCGTGCGCGTCCCGGCGGTCGCGGTGGATCAGGTACAGGCCGATCCCGCCGATGAAGAACGGGGCGTACTCCGGCAGCAGCACGAGGTCGAGCAGCGGCTCCTCGGAGGCCCGCGCCAGCACCGACGCCAGCAGCCAGCCGCCGCAGAACATCAGCACCCGCCGGCGGTTGGCGCCGGGCAGAACGACGCACAGCGCGAACAGCGCGTAGAAGCGGATCTCCACCCACAGCGTCCAGCACACGCCCAGCACCCGGTCGGCGCCCAGCGGCTGCTGCATCAGCGTCAGGTTGACCAGCGCGTCGCTGGGGGAGACGGCCTGGTAGACGACCTGGGGCAGCGCGAAGACCGCCGTCACCAGGATCACCGCCACCCAGTAGGCGGGCATCAGCCGGGACACCCGGGAGGCGAAGTACGCCGTCAGGGTCCGCCCCCAGCCGCTCATGCAGATCACGAACCCGCTGATCACGAAGAACACCTCGACGCCGAGGCAGCCGTAGGCGAACAGCGTGTGCAGGGTCGGGAACTGGTGCGCGGCGGAGCCGCCCCAGGCGGTGGTGACGTCGCCGCCGCGGCCGCCGTAGTGGTACGCGGCCACCATCAGCGCGGCCACCAGCCGCAGCCCGTCCAGGGCGCGCAGCCGGTGCTCCCGGCGCGGTGCCGCGGCGGTCTCCGGCACGGGGGCCGGTCCGGTCGCCTCGGCCCCTTCGGCCACCGGTCGGACGGTCGCGCTGGTCACGGGATGCTCCTCGCCGGATGTCTGTGGGCCCTCGGTCAGCCGTGGGCCGGCTGTGAACCACCGGCCACGTTAGTCAGCACGTCAGTCCGAATCACGGTATGACCGTTCGAAGGCGCAACGATTCGCCCCGTGGACCCAGCCCGTTCACCTGTGCGTCGTTTTGGCTTTCTAAATTCGCCCAGCATCCCCCCACGTCGCAGTCAGTCGCCTCTCCTTCGCGGCACGCGTGGCTGCGGGTGCAAGAAACGCTTGGCAAAAGAAGACCGGGAGTGGCATGACGAGGGTCCAGAACAAACGTGCGCGCGGGGGTGAGCTGGACGCCTGCCTGCGCGCCTGCGCGGTGCACAGCGGCAAGCTCGTGGGCAGCCTCGACCGGCGCCGCGTGGAACTCGCCGAGGAGCTGCGCAAGCTGCTCGTCGTGTGGGGGACGCACCGCACCGACAGCCCCGCCGCGGCTCCGTCCGGTGCCACCGCCCTGCTCAAGCGCGCCGTCAAGGGCTCGGCGGCCCCCGCCGCCGGCACCATCTCGGGTGACCTGCTCGACGCCCTGCTGGCCGTCGCCAACAAGGCCCTGCAGTGCGGCTACGACGACGAGCTGAACCTCGCCCTCGTCATCAGCGACACGGTCCTGGCCCAGCGGAAGAACTCCCGCGCCGGCTGGCGCCTGCGCGCCCGGCTCCTGGAGGCCCTCGGCGACGAGGCCGACGCCATCGAGGCCTACGAGAAGTACGTCTCCCTCACCGACGCCGACGGTTTCGGTGTCCGCCCCCGCATCGCCGGCCTGCGCGCCGCGGGGGAGAAGGAGCGCGAACTGCTCGCCCTGCTGGCCCGGCAGTGCCCGGCCGCCCGGGACCACGCCCGCGGCTCCGCCACCGACGTATGGGCCGAAGGGCTGGCCCTGCACGCCGCCGGCGACTGGGCCGCCGCCGAGCCGCGGCTGGTGGGAGCGCTCCTGGTCCAGGCCGAGGAGGAGGCCCCGGTCGCCGACCGGCAGGACCTGCTCAGCCAGTACCTGGACCTGCGCACCGCCGTCGACCGGGACCTGCCCGCCCTCACCGAGGTCCTCGCGCTCTACGCCGAGCAGCGCCGCCACCGGATGCGCGGCCCCGTCGCCGACCCGACCGTCGGCGGCGTCCAGTGGATCACCCTCGGTGAGTTCCGCAACCTGGTCGCCGGCAAGTCCGTCTGCCTGATCGCCAACTCGGGGCGGGTCGGCGCGAGTTCGATGGGCTCCCAGATCGACGACTACGACCTGGTGGTGCGCTTCAACTCGTACAGGATCGACCCGAAGCACACCGGCAGCCGTACCGACATCCACGCCACCATCCACAAGCACGGCTTCAACTGGGACCAGAAGGTCACCACGCGGCTGGTCTTCGGCGGGATCTCCGGCGACTGGAAGTGGTCCCTGCGCAACCGCCTCGTCCCGGGCGCCCAGACCTACCTCGGCGACGAGTCGCTGCGCTGGCCCGTGCGCAACATCGGCAGGCTCGGCGCCGACGTCTGGTCGGGCATCCCGACCACCGGCTTCAACATGCTGTTCCTGCTGGACTTCCTGGACGTCAGCCCGAAGCTCGACCTGATCGGCTTCGACTTCTACGAGTCCGGCGCCTACCGCGTGCCGGAGGCGATGAAGCTGGCCATCACGTCCGTGCACGAATACACCAGCGAGAAGGAATGGGTCATGCAGCGGGCCCAGAGCGTGACCGACATGAGGATATCCCTGCGATGACGACGACCTCCCTGACGCCGGCCGCCGCACCCCAGGCCCCGGTGACCGCGGCCCACGACCTCACCGGCAAGCGCCGCATCGCCTTCGCGTCCTACGTCGACGAGAACTACCTCCCCGGTTTCCTCGTCCTGCTGCGCAGCCTCGCCCTGTCCAACCCGAGCGTGTGCGAGGACTTCGTCGTCCTCTACGACGACCTGCGCCCCGGCTCGATCGCCAGGATCCGCGCCCTGCACCCGCGCATCGTGCTGCGCCGCGTGAACGCCGAGCACTACGACTCGTACAAGAAGGGCGACCAGGACAACTACCTGGTCCGCAAGGCGTACTTCATCCTGGACGTCTTCCGCATCCGCGAGTACGACACGATCATCACCCTGGACACCGACATGGTGGTCCTCGGCGACCTCGGCGAACTGCTCAAGCTCCGCGAGGGCCTGGCGGCCGTCCCGCAGTTCTTCTACGGGCAGCACAAGCTCAACTCGGGCCTCCTCGTCATCCAGCGCGAGTACCTCTCCGACGAGTTCTGCGCCAAGCTCGACGCCACCGGACGCAGCGGCGACTACGAGCTGGACAAGCACGACCAGGGCATCCTCAACGCCGTCCTGGACGGCGACTTCGTCCGCCTCGACGCCCGCTACAACTTCGTCAAGCGGCGCCTCTCCGGTGACCTGCCGGTCCCCGAGGACACCGCGATCCTGCACTTCACCGGGCGGCACAAGCCCTGGCAGGGCGGTGAGTCCGGGTACTCCCAGGCGGAGGACCGCTGGCGCGAGTTCGACATGAGCGACGCCGACTTCCACGCGGCCTACCTCAACTCCTCCGGCGGCCTCCACCACGACCTGCTGGTGCACTTCGGCACCCCGCACGTCAAGCGCACCGGGAACGTCGAGTACGCCCGCAAGGTGGCCGCCGCGCACATCGCGGCCGGCGACTACCAGGACGCCGTCGACGTCCTCTCCGGCGTGCGCATCCCGCTCGACGAGGCCTGGCCGCACGAGGTGCTCGGCCACGCCCTGATGAGCGTCTCCCGCTACGACGAGGCCAAGGCCCAGCTGCTGCTGGCCACCGCCGCGCCCAACCGGGCCGCCACCGCCTACGCCCGGCTCGCCCAGATGTCCTGGGTGCACGGCGACAACGCGGCGGCCCTGGAGTACGCCACGGCCGGCCTCTCCGTCGACATCACCCACCGCTCCAACCGCCTGTGGGCACAGCGCGCCTCCAGCGTCCCCGCGCAGGAGCTGGGCGCCCCCGAGGACCAGCTCGCGCACGTCGCGTTCTACATGGACCGGCAGGGCAATGCCGGAGACAAGCTGCTCCCGGAGACGGTCCGGCTCGGCTTCGGGGCGGACACCTCCACCCGCCGCTGGCACTCGGTCCACGCCCACCGCTACTTCGACAAGGAGGCGCTGGACCGGGTCAACGCCCGGCGCGGCCTGGTCATCGGCGGCGGCGGCCTGTTCATCCCGGACACCATGCCCAACGGCAACAGCGCCTGGCAGTGGAACGTCCCCGACGAGCACCTGCGCGCCATCGACGTGCCGATCATGGTTTACGCGGTCGGCTTCAACGCGTTCGACGGCCAGTCCTACCGGGCCGGCCGGTTCCGGGAGAGCCTGCGGCTGCTGGTGGAGAAGTCCTCCTTCTTCGGCCTGCGCAACCACGGCTCCATCGCCAAGGTGCGGGCCATGCTCCCGGCGGAGCTGCACGACAAGGTCCGCTTCCAGCCCTGCCCCACCACGGTCAGCCGCCAGCTGGTCCCCGGCTGGACCGACCCGTCGTACCGCGAGGACACCGTCCTGCTCAACGCGGCCTACGACCGTGCCGGCCTGCGCTTCGGCCACGACTACGCGCACTTCCTCGGCGAGATCGCCAAGGCCGTGCGGGGCATCGGGGCGCACACCGAGGTCAAGTGCGTGGCGCACTCGCTCGACGACGAGAAGATCGCCTTCGACCTGCGCCGCGAGCACGGCATCTCGCTGCCGGTGATCCCGATGTACGACTTCGACAACGACGAGATCCGGGATCTGTACGCCAAGACCCGCCTGGTCATCGGCATGCGCGGACACGCCGGCATGATCCCGTTCGGAGTCGGCACGCCGATCATCAGCCTGATCTCGCACCCGAAGATGGCGTACTTCCTGGCCGACATCGAGCGCCCCGAGTGGGGCGTCTCGGTGCACGACAAGAACCTGGGCGCGATCCTCACCGAGCGGGCGATCGGCATCCTGGACAACCACGCCAGGACGGTCGCCGACGTCCACGGGCGCCAGCAGGAACTGTGGAAGGTCACGGAGGCCAACGCGGCCGACATCAAGGCCATCCTGGGCCGCTGACCCGGAGCCCCCGCGGCCTCATGGCCCCGGGGGCTCCCGGCAGCCCTAGGGCCTGTCCAGCGGCGTGAACAGCAGGTTCCGGGTGCCGCGGGGGCGTGGCGCGGAGGACGGGATCAGGGTGCCGTCGGCCTCGGCGATCCAGTGGGCCTCGTAACCGAGCGGGACGAACTCGTCGAGGAGCGGATCCAGCGACGCGCCCACCAGGGCCTCCAGCATCACCGTCGGCCGGTCGCGCTTGAGCACCTGACGGGCGCCGCGCAGGACCGCCATCTCATGGCCCTCGACGTCGATCTTGACCAGGTCCAGCTTGGTGTGGCCGAACATGTCGTCCAGGGTGAGCAGCTGGACGCGCTTCAACTGGGCGTCGTCGGCGGCGTGTTCCAGGGACGACCCGGTGGAGAGCAGGTTCCCCGCGAAGCGGACGCTGATCTCGGAGAACCCGGGCTCGCTGGAGACGCCCGCCTGGTGGCGCTTGACGTTCTGGACGTTGTTCAGCCGGAGGTTCACCGCGAGACGGGCGTGGACCTCGTCCACCGGCTCGAACGCGTGCACCTGGGCCTTCGGGTTGGCCAGCGCGGCGATCATCGAGAAGTACCCGACGTGCGCGCCGACGTCGGCGATCGTCCCGCTCTTCGCGGCCAGCCGGGCCCAGGTGGCCAGGGAGCCGGGCTCGTAGCCGAATTGCCCGTTCCACAGCGTGTCGAGGGCGACCGCGTCGTCGTTGACGCAGAGCATCACGAACGGCGGACAGTACGGGGAATCGATCTCGGCCAGGCCCCGGTACGGGAATTTCTTGCGGTGGGTGCGGATGATGTCGCCCGTGGACACCGGTCGGACAGTTGGTGCGTGGGCCAGCATCCGGGCATTGGTTTCTTCGAGCTGGGCTATGCGCATTCCGCGATCGTAGGTGGGGAACGCGCCGGGGAACCGGAACCCGGAAGTGAGTCGGCCCCTTGTTCCCCTTTGTTTCCGCGGGCATGGGGCCGCTCGACGTCAACTGTTCATGATTGTTCCCGGATCAGCGGCGCACCATCCGCCGCTGAAGGCTGCGTGCCGTGCGGGCCACCCGGCGTACCGTCGCGTTGCGTGGCAGGAAGCCGAGCTGTGCGGGCACACCGCCGGGCAGGCCCAGGGAGGTCAGGCGCTTCTTCTTGAAGTACCGCCAGGTGCGCTCGTCCAGCCGTGCCGACAGGTACTTCTCCGTCTCCGGGCGCAACTGCGGCAGTATCCGCGGCTGCATGGTGTAGCCGACCGCCCGCACCAGTTCCGCCAGGGCGTCGGTGTCCGTGCCGGGGCGGCGCTCCGTGACCGCCGCGCGGTCGGCGAGGTCCGGCAGCAGGGCGTCGACGATGGTGACGGGCATCCGGTTGCTGTTCTCGAACGGCGTCAGCCGGTCCAGGAGCGTGTCGGTGCCGACCCGGGCGACGGGCAGGCCGTACAGCGCGGAGGCGGTCAGCAGGGCGGTGGAGAAGCAGCCGACGACCAGCGCCGGGCGCATCCGCTGGTACAGCACCTCGGCCAGGACCGGCGTGTCCAGGACGGTGAGGTCGACGCCGAGCTTCTCGGCCTCCTCCTCCAGGGTGCGGGTGAAGCGGGCCGGCGCGGTGGGGTGCGGCTTGAACACCACCCGGGTGTGACCGAGTCCGACGGCGCCCTTCAGCATCCGTACGTGCAGGTCCTCCTCCTGCTCGGCGCTGAGGATCTTCAGCGCCGAGAGGTACTGGCCCAGCAGCAGCGCGGGCTCCTCGATCCGCGGCAGACCGGCGCCGGTGTCGACCAGCTCCGCCAGCACCTTGGTGAACGCCTCGGTCGGCACCACCTCGGCTTCGACACCGAACTCGGTGAGCAGCAGCGGGCGCAGCCCCGGCACCAGGTCCAGGTGGAGCAGCCGCTCCACGCGCGTGCCGACCAGCGGGTCGATCTTGTTGCGGGTGGGGCCGTAGCTCATCAGGCCGTCCGCGTAGACGGTCACGGGCGCGTCGGTGAGGATCTGTGCCACCCCGAGTGCCGGGTTGACCTGGATCGACTCCACGGCCAGGGCCACGTCGTCGTCGCCCAGCCGCCACGCGAGCCGCAGGTACCTCTCCCACAGCGGGAGGTCGTCCGGGCGGGGCGCCCAGGCGCCGGGGTGGAACGGGAAGATCGCCTCGTTCCAGGAGACGACCTCGTCGAACCGGGACCGCAGCCGCTCGAAGCCGGGCATCTCGTCCACGGCCGGCGTGGTCTCGGGTGTCATCGCGTTGTTGGAGACCAGCAGGATCCGCCGGTCGGACGGGTCGAAGCAGCCCGCGTCCAGGGCGGCGGCCAGCGTGGCGGTGCCGTACAGCGTCGACGCCATGAAGATCTGCGTGGTCACGCCGCCACCTCCGCGGCCGACCCGGAACGGCGGCGGAGCCGGCGCAGCCGGCCGGCCCGCTCGGCGTCCATCGACGCCAGCGCGTCGTCGAGCACCGTCTGCGGCATCCTGCGCAGCGCGGCGGCGCTCATCTCCTTCAGCTTGCGGGCCACGGGTGCCTCGAACCTCTCGATGGAGCCGAGATGATGGGAAATGATCGCGCAGTACGTGCGCACGGCCTTCGGCAGCAGGGCCGCCGCCTCGGCGTCCTCGGCGGTCTCCTCGATCACCTGGTCGAAGGCGCGGATGAAGTCGAGCTGCCGGGCGTCACCGATCTGGGTGAGCGAGGAGGCCACCCCGCGCCGGTAGAAGACCCCGAGGAGGCTGGTCACCGCGAAGGACTCCGCCTCCCGGTGCAGCTTCCAGATCCAGGGGCGGTCCTCGGCGGTGCGCAGCCCGTGGGTGAAGTGCAGCAGGCCGCGGTCGACCAGCCGGCGGTGGTAGATCCCGGCCCAGGCGTAGGCGTAGTCGACGGAGGTGGTGCGGTGGGCGGGCAGGATCGCGTCGCGCGGGCGCATCACCGTATTGCGGCGCCCGTGCGGCACCCGGTGCACCGAACGGGCCCGTGCCGTGCACTGCACGTGGTCCGTGCGGACGAAGTCGCAGCCCAGCTTCTCGATGACGGCGACCAGCTGCTCGTAGTAGCCGGGGGCCAGCCAGTCGTCGCCGTCCAGGAAGGTCAGGTACTCCCCGCGGGCGGCGTCGATGCCGGTGTTGCGGGCGGTCGCCAGGCCGCCGTTCTGTTCGTGTCTGACCAGCACCGCCCCCGGCAGGTCGGGTTCCGCGCGCGCGAGCAGGTCGGCGGTCCCGTCGGTGGAGCGGTCGTCGACGAGAATGAACTCGAAGTCGTCGCGTGCGTTGGCGCGAAGACTCCGCAGGGCATCGGGGACGTATTGGCGCACGTTGTAGAACGGCACGATGACGGAGAGCTTTGGCACACCCGGGACGTTAGGGGGCGGCCCGGCCCGTCGATTTACCCGAACCTTGATACCGGGTGAACGCCATGTGGCGAAGCCGTGACGCGAACCTTTTTTCGAGCCGTGGACGTGCCGATTCGCCATTCGGCGGTGTGCTGTTAACCGTTTGTTGTGTTCTGGTTGGGCGGTTCCTCGGAATCGCTTCCTAGCGTCTTCGATGTGCCAGCCAGTGCAACGAAGGCCCTGCGGGTCGCCGTCCTCGCGGATTCCGACACCCGGTGGAAATGGGGCGCGCTCACCGCGAGCCGCATCGCCCCCACGACCACCCACGATACGGACATCCGCCTCGACGGCTACCTGCTGCGCGGCCGTGCGACCCCGACCGCCCGCCAGCTCGGCGAGGTGGGCGTCCGAGCGGACGCCCTCACCGAGGTGACCTCGGTCGAGTTCCTGCGGGCGATGGGCGAGAAGGAGTACGACCTCGTCGTCCTCGCCCTCGTCGGCGGCGGTGTCCAGGCGATGCTGCACGGCCTCGGCCGGGTCTGGTCCGACCGCTCCGACCGCCCCGTGGTCGTCACCGGCTACGTCGGCGTCGTCTACGAGAAGCTCGCCGACGGCCTGCTGCTGCGGCACGGCGCGGACCTGGTCCTCGCCAACTCCCGCCAGGACGCGGACCGCTTCCGGGCCGTGTACGACGGGGTCGGCGCCGACGCCTCCTCGGTCACCGAGGTCGCGCTGCCCTTCCTCGGCGGCGCCCCCTACACCGGCGAGCACGACCCGTACACGGTCGTCTTCGCCGCCCAGCCCTCCGTGCCGGAGAGCCGCAAGGACCGTACGTACCTGCTGAACCGGCTCATCCGGCACGCCCGCAAGCACCCTGAGCGGGAGGTCGTGCTCAAGCTGCGCTCCAAGCCCGGCGAGCACACCACCCACATCGAGGAACTGCCGTACCAGAAGCTGGTCCAGAAGGCCGACCCGCCGCCCAACTTCCACCTGAAGTACGGGAACATGGGCGAGGTCCTGGACCGCACCGACCTGCTGGTCACCGTCAGTTCCACGGCCGCGCTGGAGTCCCTGCACCGCCGCATCCCGACCGTGGTCCTCACCGACCTCGGGGTGCGCGAGGCGCTCGGCAACCACCACTTCGTCGGCTCCGGCTGCCTTGCCTCCTGGGACCAGCTCGACGAGGGCCACCGGCCCACGCCGGACGAGGACTGGGTCGCCCGGCAGGGCGTCGCCGCCGACGGCGGGTACGACACCGCCTTCGACGCCGCCCGCGAGCGCATCGCCAAGCTGCTCGCCCGCCCCGGCGGCCTCTCCCCGCTCACCCCGTACTACACACCCGTCACCGCCCCCGGCTACCTGCCCGGCATCCTCGCCCGGCACCACCTCGCGCCCGACGGCCACCCGCTGCCCGGCGCGCCCGCCGCCGACAAGGAGCCCGGCCCGGTCCGGCAGGTCGTGCGCCGCGCGGCCCGCGGCGCCTACCGGCACGGCGTGCAGCGCGTCGCCCCGGTGATCCGG
The DNA here is from genome assembly GCF_055562815.1 of Streptomyces sp. NPDC016677. Classification (NCBI taxonomy): domain Bacteria; kingdom Bacillati; phylum Actinomycetota; class Actinomycetes; order Kitasatosporales; family Streptomycetaceae; genus Streptomyces; species Streptomyces sp. NPDC016677. The sequence goes on from NZ_JBVHEO010000003.1 coordinate 213,068, forward strand.
CGGATGGGCGAGCTGTGACCGCCCGGACCGACGGGCACCCCGCGACCGCCGTCCCGACCCCCGACCGAGAGGTACACCTCATGCCCGATCCGCAACCGGTACGCCGCGTGCTCGCGGTCATCCCCGCCCGCGGCGGCTCCAAGGGCGTACCCGCCAAGAACCTCGCTCCGGTGGGCGGCGTGCCGCTGGTGGTCCGGGCGGTGCGCGAGTGCCTGGCCACCCGGCTGGTGACCGACGTCGCCGTCTCCACCGACGACCAGGCCATCGCCGCCGCCGCCCGCCAGGCCGGCGCCGAGGTGGTGCTGCGGCCCGCCGCCATCGCCGGGGACACGGCCACCTCCGAGGCCGCGGTGCTGCACGCCATGGACGCCCACGAGGCGGCGCACGGCGCCCCCGTCGACGTGGTCCTGCTCGTGCAGTGCACCAGCCCGTTCCTCGTCCGTGAGGACATCGACGGGGTGGCCGGCGCGGTCGCCGAGGGCGGCGCGGACACCGCCGTGACCGTCGCCCCCTTCCACGGCTTCGTCTGGCGCGAGGGCGCCGACTCCGGCGAGGAGCCCGGCGGCCACGGCGTCAACCACGACAAGTCCTACCGCCCCCGCCGCCAGGACCGCCCCCAGGACTTCCTGGAGACCGGCGCCGCCTACGCGATGGACGCGGCCGGCTTCCGCACCCACGGCCACCGCTTCTTCGGCCGCACCGAACTGGTCCGCACCGACCCGGCGCGCGTCCTGGAGATCGACGACCCGCACGACCTGGCCCGCGCCCGCGCGCTGGCCCCCCTCTTCGACGGCGCCCGCCCCGGCGCCCTGCCGACGGCCGCCGACATCGACGCGGTCGTCCTCGACTTCGACGGCACCCAGACCGACGACCGGGTGCTGATCGACTCCGACGGACGCGAGTTCGTCTCCGTCCACCGCGGCGACGGCCTCGGTATCGGCGCCCTGCGCAAGGCCGGGATGCCGCTGCTGATCCTCTCCACCGAGGTCAACCCCGTCGTCGCCGCCCGCGCCCGCAAGCTCCAGATCCCGGTGCTGCACGGCATCGACCGCAAGGACCTCGCCCTGAAGCAGTGGTGCGAGGAACAGGGCATCGCCCCCGAGCGGGTGCTCTACGTCGGCAACGACGTCAACGACCTGCCCTGCTTCGACCTCGTCGGCTGGCCCATCGCGGTCGCCGGCGCCCATGACGTCGTACGCGGCGCCGCCCGCGCGGTCACCACCGTGCACGGCGGTTCCGGCGCGATCCGGGAGATCGCCGGCTGGCTGCTCGGCCCCTCTCTCGACACCCTCACCAAGTAAGCCAAGTTAGGACACCCCTGATGAGCAACTCCCGTATCCGCAAGTTCGGCGACCGCGAGGCCGGCCCGGGCCGTCCCGTCTACATCTGCGGCGAGATCGGCATCAACCACAACGGTGAGCTGGACAACGCCTTCAAGCTGATCGACGTGGCCGCCGAGGCCGGCTGCGACGCCGTCAAGTTCCAGAAGCGGACGCCCGAGATCTGCACCCCGCGCGACCAGTGGGACATCGAGCGGGACACCCCCTGGGGCCGGATGACGTACATCGACTACCGCCACCGCGTGGAGTTCGGCGAGGACGAGTACCGCCAGATCGACGCGTACTGCAAGGAGAAGGGGATCGACTGGTTCGCCTCCCCGTGGGACACCGAGGCCGTCGCCTTCCTGGAGAAGTTCGACGTCCCCGCCCACAAGGTGGCCTCCGCCTCCCTCACCGACGACGAGCTGCTGCGCGCCCTGCGCGCCACCGGCCGCACGGTCATCCTCTCCACCGGCATGTCGACCCCGAAGCAGATCCGCCACGCGGTCGAGGTCCTCGGCTCGGACAACATCCTCATGTGCCACGCCACGTCCACCTACCCGGCCAAGGCCGAGGAGCTGAACCTGCGCGTGATCAACACCCTGCAGCAGGAGTACCCGAACGTCCCGATCGGCTACTCCGGCCACGAGACCGGCCTGCAGACCACGCTGGCCGCCGTCGCCCTCGGCGCCACCTTCGTCGAGCGCCACATCACCCTCGACCGCGCCATGTGGGGCTCGGACCAGGCCGCCTCCGTCGAGCCGCAGGGCCTGGAGCGCCTCGTCCGCGACATCCGCACCATCGAGGCGTCCCTCGGTGACGGCGTCAAGAAGGTCTACGAGTCGGAGCTGGGCCCGATGAAGAAGCTGCGCCGCGTCACCGGCGTGGTCGCCGAGGCGGAGATCGCCGCCGCGGCCGGCGAGCCGGTCAACGTCTGACCCGCACCGCCCACCCCACCCCACGCCCAAGACGGGACGGTCCTACGCCGATGAGCCCCCGCGCCGGGAACGCCGGCCCTCGCACTCTCGCCTTCGTCGAGAGTCCGGTACAGCTCCTGAACGTGCTGGAGTGGGCGCACACCCGCGCCCCCCGGACGGGGCTCACCCTCGTCGTCCTGTCACCCGTGGACCCCATGACCCGGGGCCAGCTCCGCCGCATGTCGGAGCTGGCCCGCGAGGACGGTCACGAGGTCCGCTGGGAAGAGGCGCGGGGCGGGGCCTCGGCCCCCTTCCGCACGGTCGGGGGCCTGGCGGGCCTGCTCCGCCGCGCCGAACGCATCGTCATGGGCGACCCGTTCTCCCGCTACGTACAGCTGCTCCTCACCATCACCCGCGCCCGCGACCTGGTCGTCGTCGACGACGGCACGGCCACGATGGAGTTCGTGGGCCAGCTCGCCCGCGGCGAACGCCTGGTGCGCTGGCACCGCAAGGGCAGCCGGCCGGGCCCCCGCGACCTGGTCTTCGCCCCGGTGTCGGCCTCGGCCCGCCGCCGGCTCACCCCGGCCGAGGGCCGACGGGTGGAGGTCTTCTCCTCCATGCCGATCGAAGAGGTCCCCGACGGCGTCACCGTCACCGCCCACGACTTCGCCTGGACCCGGGAGCGTTTCGGCCCGCCCCGCATCACCAAGGGCGCCGACATGGTCGGCACCTCCCTGGTGGAGACCGGCGTCGTGGACGCCGAGGCGTACCTCGACGCGGTCCGCCGCCTGGCCAAGACCCACGGCGCCACCCGGTACTTCGCCCACCGCCGCGAGGCGACCGAGAAACTCCACCGGCTGGCCGTGGAGACCGGCCTGGAGGTCGTCCGCCCCGACCTCCCCCTGGAACTGATCGCCCGCCGCGGCCCGGTCGGCCGTACGATCCTCAGCTTCCCCTCCACGGTCGTCCACACCCTTCCGCTGGCCCTGGCCGGTACGGAGGTCAAGGTCGCCGTCTGCGACATCGACCCGGCCTGGCTGACCCAGGGCGCCTCCCCCCGGGCCCAGGGCTTCCTGGACGGGGTGACGGGGACGGCCCGGGGAGTGGAGCGGCTGCTGGCGGTGCCGGGGGTCTGACGGTCCCTGGCCCGCGGGGCCGTTCGCGCGACCGTGCGCGGAGCCGTGCGCGCGGCTACCGGCGGGGCCGGCCGTGCAGGGCGGCCAGCAGCATCGGCAGCGCGTGCCGCAGTTCGCGGTACCCGTAGGTGCCGGTGTGGGTGCCGCGGTAGAGGTGCGTGGTGACCGGTGCCCCCAGCGACTTCAGCCGGTCGCTCAGCATCCGGGTCTCTTCCGCGCAGACGGCTTCGGTGACGGAGACGACGCCGGGGTCCGCCAGCGCGACCCACTTCTCGGTGCCCGGGATGTGCGGCTCGGGGTCCTCGCCGTCGAGAGGACCCGGGGTGCCGTCACCGCAGGCGAGGTAGACGGGCGTGTCGCGCAGGCCGGCGGCGTGGCGGAAGGGGTCCCAGTCCAGCCACACCTTCCACTGCTCCCACGGATCCCCGAAGATCGCGTAGCCGTCCACGCCCACGAACTTCGCGCCGGACAGCCACATCTCGGGGTGCCGGACCGGGTGCACCGGGGCCCCGAACGCGGCGACGGCGCGGAACAGCCCGGGAACCCGGGCGGCCATCCCCAGGGCGCCGAAGCCCCCCTGGGACTCACCGGCCGCCGCCCGGCGCGTCCCGGCCCCGTAGTCCCGCTCCACCAGGGGCACGACCTCGCGCAGGAAGTACGTCCGCACCCGGGGCGGGCCGCCCTCCCCGTGGTTCCACCAGTCGGTCCAGAACCCGAACAGCGGCATGCCGGGCATGACGACCAGGACGTCGCGCAGTTCGGCCAGCTCCTGCACACGGAACAGCGTGGTCCACGCGGTGTGGTCCCCGTCGCCGCCCGCCAGCAGGTACAGGGTGGGCCAGCGGTCACCGGGCCGGCGCCGGTCCCATCCCCGGGGGGTGAGCAGGGCGACCCGGCCGGGACCGCCGAGGGCCGGGGAGTCCACCGTCAGCTCGACGAGCCGTTCGTCCACCCGCCGCTCCGCGAGGACCCGGCCCGCGGCCCCGGCCAAGTCCGCCCCCCGCAGTGATGTCCCGCCGGCGGTCAGCAGAGCGGCGCCGGTGAGCACCGTACGGCGGCGTGCGTGTGAGTCGGGCATGCCCGTTCTCATCGGCCGGGGGACACCGTGACTTGAGGGTGAACCCGTGGTGGTCAGGGGGCGGGCGGCCGCCAGCCGTCGGTCAGGATGCCGAAGATCTCCTCGATCGCGGCCCGGTGGTCGGGCCGCCCCTGGGCGAGGGCGGGGGCGTCCAGGACGAACCGGGCGAGCGCGGTGCAGGCCAGGTTGTCGTGTGCCACGCCGAACTCGTCGGCGATGGCCGCGGCCAGGGTGGCGGTGTGCCGGACCCACATGCGTTCCGCGTACGCGCGCAGTGCCGGGGTGGAGTCCACCAGCCGGTTGAACTCCACCCGCTGCGGGTGCTCCGCGATCGGCAGCCAGGTGGCCAGCACGTGCGCCCGCAGGGCGTCGGGGACGGTGGTGCCCGGGGCCCGGTCGCGTACGGCCGAGGCGAGGGCGGCGTCGGTGCTCTCCTCCCGGTCGAAGACGAGCGCCTCCTTGCCGCTGAAGTGCTTGAACACGGTGGTGACGGAGACGTCGGCCGCCTCCGCGACATCCCGGACGCTCACGTCGTCGTAGCCGCGCTCCAGGAAGAGCCGGAGCGCGGCGTCGGCGATCGCCTGCCGGGTCGCCGCCTTCTTGCGCTCGCGGCGTCCGGGAGCGGGGGCGGGGGCGGTCGCGGAGGCGGTCGCGGAGGCGGTGGGGCCGGCGGGGGCGGTGGGCTCGGGCATGGGGCCATCCTAACCGGTCATGGCATCCGTAGCTTTATTGAGTCTGTGACTAAGTTGTCAGATTGCACTTTTGCTCCTACGGTGGTCCCGCCCGCTTCCGTCGGAAGGACACCCATGGCTTCTCCGCACCCCTCCCGCGCCCGGATCAGCGTCATCGGCGCCGGTCCCGGCGGCCTGACCTGCGCCCGCATCCTGCAGCGGCACGGCCTCCGGGTCACCGTCCACGACCGTGAGCCCGGCCCCGGCTCCCGCGACCAGGGCGGCTCCCTGGACCTGCACGCCGACAACGGCCAGCTCGCCCTGCGCGCGGCCGGTCTGCTGGACGCCTTCTTCGCACACGCCCGCCCCGAGGGGCAGGAGATGCGGCAACTGGACCTCACCGGCGCGATCACGGACCACCGGGTCCCGGCGCCCGACGAGATGTTCAAGCCGGAGATCGACCGCGGACAGCTCCGCGCACTGCTGCTCGACTCCCTCGCCCCCGGCACCGTGCGGTGGGGGCAGGCGCTGACGGAGGTCGACGGCCCCGCCGACGGGCCCCGGCGACTGCGCTTCGCCGACGGCTCCACCGTCGAGACGGACCTGGTCATCGGCGCCGACGGGGCCTTCTCCCGGGTCCGCCCGGCCGTCTCCGACGCCACTCCGGCACACACCGGCGTGAGCTTCCTGGAGGCGTGGTTCGACGACGTCGACCGCCGGCACCCCGAGATCGCGGACCTGGTCGGCCGGGGCGGCGCCCACGCCCGGGACGGCGAGCGCGCCCTGTTCGCCCAGCGCAACGGCGGCGGCCACATCCGCGTCTACCTGATCCAGCGCGTCCCGGCCGACTGGATCGGCGCGAGCGGCCTGACACCCGGGGACACCGGCGGCATCCGCGCCCTGCTCCTGGAGCGCTACGCCCACTGGTCGCCCCGCCTGCTGAAGACGATCACCGACAACGACGGCCCGTACGTCGACCGCCCGATCCTCGCCCTGCCCGTGCCGCACACCTGGGAGCCCAGCCCCACGGTGACCCTGCTCGGTGACGCGGCCCACCTCATGCCGCCGCTGGGCGTCGGCGTCAACCTCGCGATGCTCGACGCGGCGGAACTCGCCGCGGCCCTCGCGGAGTCCGACACGGTCGAGGACGCCGTCCGCCGCTACGAGAAGACGATGCTGCCCCGGTCGACGGAGATGGCACGCCGGCTGGAGGGCGGGGCGGAGCACCTGATCGCCGTCGACGACGACGGCGATGGTGGCGGTGACGGTGGCGGTGACGGGCACGATGGCCCCGGGGGCGCGTGACCGGCCGCGTCAACCGGGGGCGCGCAGGGCGCGGCGAACAGCGTCCCGGAGCCATCGGTGGGCTCCGTCGGCCGCGTGGCGGGGGTGCCAGGCCATGCCGATGGTCACGGGCGGCAGCGGCAGGGGGATGTCGAGGAGGCACAGGCCGAGGGCGGTGGCGGTACGGGTGAGAGGCGACGCGGGGGCGCCGGGAAGGGCGGCGGGGACGAGACAGACGACGTCGCCGCCGGCCGCGAGGGTCATCGCCGCCAGGTGACCGGGGAGCAGCGAACACACGGAGGCGGCGGCCGCCTTCTGGGTGCCGCCGGAGGCCCAGGCCAAGGCCGTCCCCGACGCGGAGGCCGTCCGGCAGCTCCAGGACGTCCTCGGCGACCGGGCCCCGTACTTCCGGGACACCATCGAGACGGCCGCCCGGCACACCCCCCGGGAACCGCACTGGTACCTGGCGGTGATCGGCGCCGACCCGGCCGCCCAGGGACAGGGACACGGCGCCGCCCTGCTGCGCTCGGGGCTGGCCAGGGCCGACGCGGCAGGGCTGCCCGCCTACCTGGAGTCCTCCAAGCCGTCCAACCTCCCCTTCTACGAGCACTTCGGCTTCACCGTGCGGCAGGAACTGCGGCTGCCTGGGGACGGGCCGGTGCTGTGGGGGATGTGGCGCGAGCCGCGCGGCCCGCACGCCGACGCGTAGGAGGCGTGAGGCGTGGTAGCCGTGAGGGACGGGGTGGGAGCCGGGCCGGAGCGGTGCGCCGCGGCCCGGTCGGTAATCGGCGGATTTTACCCACCCTCGCCGGGGCATATGCGTCCGGCGGCCGGATTTTCGTCCCCTGAGGGGCTGAAGTTTTGTTGATCGTGGGTCGGTCGGCCGTCCGGGCGTCCTACCCTTCAAAGGGTGAAGCAACTGATGTCACTGGAGTCCGAAGCCGACGTCCCCGGGGAAGCCACGCTGCCCGGCACCCTGCCGGAGGCGCTGCGGGCGGAACTCATCGCCTTCCGCCGCGATCTGCACATGCACCCCGAGCTGGGAAACCAGGAGTTCCGCACCACCGCCGCGATCAAGGAGCGGCTGGAGCGGGCCGGACTGGCGCCGAGAGTCCTCCCCGGCGGCACCGGCGTCATCTGTGACATCGGCACCACCCCCGGGCGCCCGTCCGCCGGGCCCGCCGGTCCGGGCGTGCTCGCCCTGCGCGCCGACATCGACGCCCTGCCCATCCCGGACGTCAAGACCGGATGCCCGTACCGCTCGACCGTGCCCGACCGCGCCCACGCCTGCGGCCACGACGTGCACACCACCGTCGTCCTCGGCACCGGCCTGGTCCTGGCCGCCCTGCACGAGCGCGCCCCGCTGCCCCGCCCGGTCCGCCTGATCTTCCAGCCCGCCGAGGAGGTGCTGCCCGGTGGCGCCGAGGACGTGATCGAGGCCGGGGCGCTCGACGGCGTGCACCGCATCCTCGCCGTGCACTGCGACCCCCGGGTGGACGCCGGCCGGATCGGGCTGCGCGAGGGCCCCATCACCTCCGCCTGCGACCGGCTGGAGATCGCCCTGGACGGCCCCGGCGGCCACACCGCCCGGCCGCACCTCACCACCGACCTGGTCACCGCCGCCGCCCGGGTCGCCGTCGACGCCCCCGCCCTCCTCGCCCGGCGCGTCGACAGCCGCGGCGGCCTCTCCCTGACCTGGGGCCGCATCGAGTCCGGCCACGCCGCCAACGTCATCCCGCAGCACGCCGAGCTGTCCGGGACCGTGCGCTGCCTCGACCTCGACGCCTGGCGCCAGGCCCCCGACCTGGTGGTCGCGGCCATCGACGAGATCGCCAACCTGCACCGCGCCAAGTCCGAGATCACCTACGTACGGGGCGTCCCGCCCGTCGTCAACGAGGTGACCAGCGTCGAACTCCTCCAGACCGCGATGATCGCCCGGCGCGGCACGGACTCCGTGGAGTCCACCGAGCAGAGCCTGGGCGGCGAGGACTTCTCCTGGTACCTGGAGCGCGTCCCCGGCGCCATGGCCCGCCTCGGCGTCCGCCCGCCCGGCGAGCGCGCGGTGCGCGACCTGCACCAGGGCGACTTCGACGTGGACGAGCACGCCATCACGGTGGGGGTGGAGCTGTTCACCGCCGCCGCCCTCATCGACACCGGAGTCTGAAAGCGGCTGTCGGGCCACCGTGCCGGCCACTCCGGTGCGGTCGTCCGGCACGCCCGCGACCGTCACGACGGCCCGCCGGCGCACGCCCCGCCGCGAGGACGCGGACCAGCGCGCCGCCGATGCCCCGGCGGTGCCGCGGGACCCGATCAGGGGTCCCCGCCCGGCCGGACGGCGGAACTCCTCGCCGTGGACCGTGAACGAGCCGGCGGGCGGCCCTGAGCGCCGCCAGGACGAGACCGGCCGACGCCGGCGGGCCCTCGGCACACCGGTCATCGGCGAGACCCCCGCTCAGCGGGGCCCCGCTGAGCGGGACCACTCCTGAGCGACCCGCTGAGCACGGACGCGTTTGCGTGCGAGGCTGTCCGGCTCCCCGTCTTCTTGCCTCATGAGCAACACCGTATGCCTACGACGCAAGGCGGGGTTAGCGTCGACGTACGCGACCCCAGCACCGCGCGACCGGACCCTGGTCCGGCGCCTGTGCGGCATGCCCTGTTGAGAGGAACCCATGAGCGCGAACGACCCCGCACAGTCCCCTGAACCCGGCGCGGGCGACGTCCTCGACGCGCGTCAGCTGCGCAGCGTCCTGATCGCCGTCTCCCTGGCGCTGATGGCCGTCATCGCCTCGGTGTCCGGGCTGGGCGTGGCACAGACCCACATGGCCGTCGAGTTCGGCGCCTCCCAGAACACGATCCTGTGGATCATCAACATCTACGCCCTGACGCTGGCCGCGCTCCTGCTGCCGCTCGGCGCGATCGGTGACCGCCTGGGCCGCAAGCCGATGCTGATCGCCGGACTGGGTGTCTTCGGCGCCGCGAGCGCTCTGGCGGGACTGGCCCCGACGGCGGAGGCCATGCTGGCCGCGCGGGCGGCCGGCGGCGTCGGCGCGGCGATGATCATGCCGATCACCCTGGCCGTCATCACCTCCACCTTCCCCGAGGAACAGCGCGGCAAGGCGATCGGCGTGTGGACCGGCGTCGCCGGAGGCGGCGGCATCCTGGGCATGTTCCTCTCCGCGCTCCTCGTCGACGTCGCGGACTGGCGTTGGCTGTTCCTGCTGCCCGTCGTCCTGACGGCCGTCGCCCTGGCCATGACCTTGAAATCGGTCCCCAACTCCCGCGAGAAATCGGCCCATCGCTTCGACACCGTCGGCGCCCTGGTCTCCGCCGTCGCCGTCACCGGCCTCATCTACGTCCTCCAGGAAGGCCCCGAACGCGGCTGGACCGCCCCCGAGGCTCTGCTCGGCCTCGCCGTCGGCCTCCTCGCCACCCTCGGCTTCGTGGCCTGGGAACTGCGCCGCCGCGACGCCGCACTCCTGGACGTTCGGCTCTTCCGCGAGCGGGGCCTCGCGGGCGGCTCCGTCACGCTGCTCGTGGTCTTCGGCGTCCAGGCGGGCATCGCCGTGGTCCTCTTCCCGTTCTTCCAGGCCGTGCTCGGCTGGTCGGGACTGCTCTCCACGCTCGCGCTGATGCCCATGGCCGTCATGATGATGGTGACCTCGGGCCTGGCCCCCAAGCTCGCCGCACGCGTCGGCTCCCGCCCGACCATGGCCGTCGGCGTCGCGCTGGCCGGCGTCGGCCTGGCCCTGATGGCCCTGCTCGTCTCCGCCGACGGCTACCTGACCATCCTGCCCGGCATGCTCGTCATGGGCATCGGCATGGGCCTGTCGATGACCCCCTCCACCGAGGCCATCACCGGTTCCCTGCCGCGCGAGAAGCAAGGGGTCGCCTCCGCCCTGAACGACGTCACCCGCGAGTTCGGCACCGCCCTCGGCGTCGCCCTGCTCGGCGCGCTCCTGTCCGCCGGCTACCGCAGCGCCGTCGACGACCGGTTGGACGGCATCCCCCAGGGCACCGCGGACACCGCCCGCGAAGGCGTCGCCAACGCCGTCGAGGCGGCGGACAGCGCCGGCCCGTACGCGCAGGACCTGCTCCACGCCGCCCAGCAGTCCTTCGTCGACGGCTGGCAGCAGGCCATGTGGGCGGGCGTGGCCGTCATGGGCGTCCTGTTCGTCTACCTCACCTTCCGCGGCCCCGGGACCACGGTCCCCACGGTCACAGAACAGCCGGAAACCCCGGAGCCCGCCGCCACCCGACAACCCTGACGGCGCCCCGACGCGGCGAGACCAAGGGGCTCGGCCCCCGCCCCGGGCGGAAAACGGATGACACTTCGGGCTGAAGTGTCATCCGTTTCCGGTGCCCCCTCCCGTCGGGCGGCGGCCAGGACGTACGGAGATCCGTGGACCGGCGGCGGCGAAGGTGCCGACAGCCTCCGGGGCGAAGATCACGCCGGGTGCCCGGCGGCCCGCGTGAGCCCCCTGCGTGCCGAATCCTTGACGTGCAGGAAGCCGCCGGCCTTCTCGATCTCGCGGGCGACCTCGTCGTACTCCTGCGGAACGGAGGAGATCATCGAGCGGCACGCCGTGAGCACCGCCCCGGCCGCTCCCTCCTGGACGCGTTCGACGGCTCGCCACAGCCCGGCACGCCCTCGCGGCGGCAGCAGGCCCGCGCGTTCCTCGATCACGTCCGTGATCTCCCACCCGAACGCCTCGGCGTACTCCCTGCACTCCCGGCCGGGGCGCGTGATGTCCGTCGGGGGAGCGCCGCACAGGTAGATCACGCAGCGGAACCGCTCGACCTTCGCCGCCTCGGCCAGTACGTCGGCCTCCCCCGGCGAGACCCCCGCCGCCGCGTCCGCCAGTGCCTGGCGTCGTCTCAGATCGCCCTTGGTGCGGCGGCGGGCCGGTTCCTGCGTCTGTGCGCTCTTGTAGCTGACCATGCGTCAACTGTGCTCGATCGATCACGCACAGTGAAGTGACGAGACGTACGACAAGGAGAGGTTGTCCGGCCCCGACTCGTACGCTCCGTACGAGTCACGCGATCAGGGGTACGCCGATCACTTCGCCGATCCTGCGCACGCGAGCCGTCGACACCTTCGCGAGCCGCTTCCCGATGACGCCGGGCAGCGCCTGGTGCCTGACCCACTCCGGGGCGTCGAGTCCCACCTCGATCAGGGTGTCTCCCGCCTGGTCGTAGAGGCCGGCGGAGCACTGCGCGAGGGCGACGTCCAGTTTGTAGCGGTTGCGGGCCACTTTCGACATGGATGCGGGAAGTCTTTTCATGTCCGGCTGGCCGGCGAGCGTGAGTGCGCGCCCGTAGTTCCTCAGTGCTACGTGGATTCCGACGGCCTCGGTCTTCGCTGCGGTCGGACCGAAGCTCGTCCCGTACAGCTTCTCGTCCCGGCCGAGCCTCGCCGCCGCGGCGTGCGCCTGCGACAAGTAGTCATCGGCCGCGCTCTCGTCCTCGCGCCGCGACGCGGCCACGGCCGCGGAGATCATCAGGCGACCGTACGCCAGCAACTGCGGGCGAGAGCCGGTGCTGAACGACGGCTCGATCGCCACTGCCGCGCGCTCGGCCACGGCCACGGCGCGCGGCAGCTTGGCGCCGCGCAGGTGGATCCACGACAGCGTGGACTCAAGCAGCGCCGTCAGCACGGGGTCGTCGACGCTCCGCGCGAGGTGTTTCGCTGACGTCAGCGCGCTCAACGCGAGGTCGCGTTGCCCGAAGCCGTTCGAGCACGACGCGGCTACGCGGTACGTGCTGGCCAGGATCGACCCCAGTCGCTCACGCTCGCTGCCGGTGGCACTGGCATACCTGACCTGTCCTTCCATGAGGACATTCGAGGCATAGCTGCTCACCTTGGCCGTGTCGCTCGCCCAGTAGGCGTCCCAGGCGCGGTCGCGGGCCTCGCTCAGTTCCTTGACGGTGCTCGGGTCATCGATGCCCTCCCACTCGCCGAGGGCGCTCTCGTGCACGGCATCGGACAGTCGGCGCAGCGCGGCGCGGTCAGCCTGGTCCATCCCTCGACGCGGAGCCTGTTGCCCCAGAATCACCGACACATCCGTGTTCAGCGCGTGCGCAAGCTTCAGCAGGGAACCGACGGACAACTCCCCCCGGTCCTGCTCGGCCTTCTGCACCAGGGCCAACGACAGCCCCGACGCCTCCGCCAGCCCCTGCTGGGTCAGGTCGGAACCTCGTAGGTGCTTGATGCGCTTACCGGTCGTCAGGTCTGCCCAGTTGCTCACGGTCACCCCAGTGGGTCTGTTTCGCTCCGGCTTGCCGTACCTCGATGGTAGGGCGGTGCCCGGACGTTTCCGCCCCCTTCGAACCGCTGGTTCACACCCCCGTAACCCCCTCCGGCACGAATGGATAACGGCCCCGAGGAACCCCGTTCCCAGGAGTTTCTACGCGCGTTAATGTGCGCCGAACCGGGCGCCCGCCGCGGGGACTTGAGGGATGGGGAACTTCAGATGCGTCGGACAACGAGTCTGCGTCGGACACCGAGACTGACCAGCGCCGTGGTCGGGGTCGCGTCGCTCGCGCTCGCCGCCACCGCCTGTGGAGGCACCAGCACCGAGGGCGGCGGTGACGGCGGCGGCTCCGAGGAAGACATGGGCATGGCCATCGCCTACGACATCGGCGGCAAGGGCGACCAGTCCTTCAACGACGCCGCCTACGCGGGCCTGGAGCGGGCGAAGAAGGAGTACGGCTACAAGACCGCCGACATCGAGCCCACCGACGGCGAGACCGACGCCGACAAGGAGCAGCGGCTCGCCTCGCTGGCCAGGCAGGGCTACAACCCGGTCGTCGGCGTCGGCTTCGCCTACGGCCCGGCGATGGAGAAGGTCGCCGCCGACTACCCGGACACCACCTTCGGCATCGTCGACTCCGTGGTCGAGGGCGACAACGTCGCCTCCCTCGTCTTCGCCGAGAACGAGGCGTCCTACCTGGCCGGCGTCGCCGCCGCCAAGGCGACGAAGACCAGGACGGTCGGGTTCGTGGGCGGGGTCGACGTCCCGCTGATCCACAAGTTCCAGGCCGGCTTCGAGCAGGGCGTCGCGGACACCGACCCGAAGGTCGAGGTCCTCTCGCAGTACCTGACGCAGACCGCGGAGGAGGGCGGCTTCTCCAGCCCGGACAAGGGCAAGGCCGCCGCCGAGGGGCAGATCGAGAAGAAGGCGGACGTCGTCTACCAGGCGGCGGGGCTGTCCGGGCAGGGGGTCATCGAGGCCGCCGCCGCCAACAAGGTGTGGGCGATCGGGGTCGACTCCGACCAGTACCAGCAGGAGGCCCTCGCCCAGTACAAGGACTCCATCCTGACCTCCGCGCTCAAGGACATCGACGGGGCCGTGTTCGCGCTGGCCCAATCGGTGGAGGACGGCGAGCCGCTCACCGGCACCAAGACCTTCGACCTGAAGTCCGACGGCGTGGGCCTGTCCGAGAGCAACCCGGAGTACGCCGAGGTCCCCGGGCTCACGGACGCCGTCGCCAAGGCCGAGGAAGGCATCGTCGACGGGTCGATCAAGGTGAGGACCGAGCCGTAACAGACCCCCTCCAGCCCTTGCCGGGCGTCACGGAACGCCACCTCGCGTTTGCGCCCGGCGAGAGTTGGGCACGGGCCGATAACAAGGTGGACAGAAGGGGTTTTCAGGCCGGTCTACGCGCGTTAATCTGCGGCGAACCCAGCGCCGCAGCCGAACCCCGTCCGGCGCTTGTACGACAGGAGCACCACACATGCGCCGGATTTCCCGGATCACGGTCGCAGGCGCAGCGACCGCCTCCCTGGCCCTCGCGCTCGCCGCCTGCGGTGGTACCTCGACCTCGTCCTCCTCCTCGGAGTCCAAGGGCGACAAGGGTCTCGCGATCGCGTACGACGTGGGCGGCAAGGGCGACCAGTCCTTCAACGACGCCGCCTACGCGGGCCTGGAGCAGGCGAAGAACGAGTTCAAGTACGAGACGGCGGACATCGAGCCGACCGACGGTGAGACCGACGCCGACAAGCAGCAGCGCCTGGAGTCCCTCGCCAAGCAGGGCTACAACCCGATCGTGGGCGTCGGCTACGCGTACGCCTCCGCCGTCAAGGGCGCGGCCGAGAAGTTCCCGGACGTCACCTTCGGCATCGTCGACGACTCCACCATCGAGGCCAAGAACGTCGCCGACCTCGTCTTCTCCGAGGAGCAGGGCTCCTACCTGGCCGGCGTCGCCGCCGCCAAGTCCACCAAGAGCAACGTGGTCGGGTTCATCGGCGGTGTGGACAACCCGCTGATCCACAAGTTCCAGGCCGGCTTCGAGCAGGGCGTCAAGGACACCAACCCCAAGGCCAAGGTCCTCTCCCAGTACCTGACGCAGACCGCGGAGGAGGGCGGCTTCTCCAGCCCCGACAAGGGCAAGACCGCCGCCGAGGGCCAGATCGAGAACAAGGCCGACGTGGTGTACGCCGCGGCCGGGCTGTCCGGGCAGGGCGTGATCGAGGCCGCCGCCGCCAACAAGGTGTGGGCGATCGGCGTCGACTCCGACCAGTACCAGCAGGAAGCCCTCGCCAAGTACAAGGACTCGATCCTCACCTCGGCGATGAAGGACGTCGCCAAGGCGGTCTACAACCTGGCGAAGTCGGTCGAGGACGGAAAGCCGGAGACCGGTATCGTTCGGGGCGATCTGAAGACCGGTGAAGTGAGCCTGTCGGACTCCAACCCGAAGTTCGCGGACGACACCGAGCTCCAGGAAGCCATCAGCACGGCCAAGGACAAGATCATCAGCGGCGACATCAAGGTCAAGAGCAGCTGACACCGGCAGCACCCGCACCGTGCCACCACCGCGGTCGCGCAGCCGCTCGGCGGGGTACGGGGAGGCGCCCTCGGGCGTCCGCCCCGTACCCCGCCGAGGCAGGTGTGCCACCGCTTTCGATGCCGTAGGGGCGCTACACGCGTAGACGGCCCCCGTCCCCAGGAGAGTGCGCCATCAACGCGTCCAGCAGCCCTCCGGCCTCGGCAGCGGCGGGCAGCGGTCAGGCGACCGCCGTCCAGCTCGCCGGGATCACCAAGCGTTTCCCCGGAGTCGTGGCCAACCACGACATCCACCTCACCGTCCGCAAGGGCACCGTGCACGCCCTCGTCGGCGAGAACGGCGCCGGCAAGTCGACGCTGATGAAGATCCTCTACGGCATGCAGAAGCCGGACGAGGGGACGATCGCGGTCGACGGCGAGCAGGTCTCCTTCTCGTCCCCGGCCGACGCGATCGTGCGCGGCATCGGCATGGTCCACCAGCACTTCATGCTCGCCGACAACCTCACGGTCCTGGAGAACGTGGTCCTCGGCAGCGAGAAGCTGTACGGCATCGGCTCCAGGGCCCGCCGCAAGATCCAGGAGATCTCCGAGCGCTACGGCCTCGACGTCCGCCCCGACCTGCTGGTCGAGGAGCTGGGCGTCGCCGCCCGCCAGCGCGTGGAGATCCTCAAGGTCCTCTACCGGGGCGCCCGCACCCTCATCCTCGACGAGCCGACCGCCGTGCTCGTGCCGCAGGAGGTCGACGCGCTCTTCGACAACCTGCGCGAGCTGAAGGCCGAGGGCCTGTCGGTCATCTTCATCTCCCACAAGCTGGGCGAGGTGCTCTCCGTCGCCGACGAGATCACCGTCATCCGGCGCGGCACCACGGTCGGCACGGCCGTCCCGTCCGAGACGACCCCGCACCAGCTCGCCGAGATGATGGTCGGCAGCGAACTGCCCACCCCGGAGACGGCCGAGTCCACGGTCACCGACCGCCCCGTGCTCACCGTCGACAAGCTGCGCCTCGCGGCCCCCGGCGGCAAGGCCCTCCTCGACGACGTCACCTTCACCATCCACGCCGGTGAGGTGCTCGGCATCGCGGGCGTCGAGGGCAACGGGCAGACCGAGCTGGTCGACGCGCTGATCGGCCTGCGCGCCCCCGACTCCGGGTCGATACGCCTCGCCGACGACGAGATCACCGCCTGGACCACCCGCAAGCGCCGCGAGCGGGGCGTCGGCTACATCCCCGAGGACCGGCACCGCCACGGCCTGCTGCTGGAGGCCCCCCTCTGGGAGAACCGCATCCTGGGCCACGTCACCGAGAAGCCCAACGCCAAGGGCGTCTGGCTGGACATCAAGGCCGCCCAGGACGACACCCGCCGCATCGTCGAGACGTACGACGTCCGCACCCCCGGCATCGACGTCACCGCCGCCTCCCTCTCCGGCGGCAACCAGCAGAAGCTGATCGTCGGCCGCGAGATGAGCCACCGGCCGCGCTTCCTGATCGCCGCCCACCCCACCCGGGGCGTGGACGTCGGCGCCCAGGCCGCGATCTGGGACCACATCCGCGAGGCCCGCCGCGAGGGCCTGGCCGTGCTGCTGATCTCCGCCGACCTGGACGAGCTGATCGGCCTGTCCGACACCCTCCGGGTCATCTACGACGGCAGGCTCGTCGCCGACGCCGACCCGGCGACCATCACGCCCGAGGAACTGGGCTCCGCGATGACGGGCGCGGCCACCGGCCACCTGGAGCACGAAGAGAACCCCGAGCCCGCGGAAGACGACGAGGCCCGCTGATGAAGAAGTTCGACAAGGAGCGCGTGCTCCTCGCGGTGGCCGGACCGGTCATCGCGCTCGCCGTGGCCTTCGTGCTGAGCGCGATCGTGCTGATCGCCTCCGGCAAGAACCCCGTAGAGCCGTTCGCCTTGATGTTCGAGCAGGCCGGGTTCTCCGACATCCAGGTCCTGATCGTCAACCAGGCGTCGATGTACTACATCGCCGCCCTCGCGGTCGCCATCGGCTTCCGGATGAACCTGTTCAACATCGGCGTCGACGGCCAGTACCAGCTCGCCGCCATGATGGCCGCAGTCGTAGGCGCCCACGTGGCCCTCCCGGGCGTCCTGCAGATCCCGCTGCTCCTCCTCACCGCCGTCCTCACCGGCGCCTTCTGGTCCGGCATCGCCGGCGTCCTGAAGGTCACCCGGGGCGTCAGCGAGGTCGTCGCGACGATCATGCTGAACTCCATCGCCACCGCCGTCATCGGCTACCTGTGGCTGCCCGACGTCTTCGGCGTCAAGGTCGGCAACAACAACACCACCGGCGAGATGCACGACTCCGGCTGGGTCCCCGGCATCGACATGGGCGCGGCCGGCGAGATCTACGGCCTGGTCGTCCTCGCCGTCCTCCTCGGCATCGGCTACTGGGTCGTCCTCAACCGCACCCGCTTCGGCTTCGACCTGCGCGCCTCGGGCGCCTCGGAGACCGCCGCCTCGGCCAGCGGCGTCGACCCCAAGCGCATGGTCCTGACCGCCATGCTCATCTCGGGCGGACTGGCCGGCCTCGCGGGCCTGCCCATCCTCCTCGGCGACACCCACACCTACAGCCTCAACTTCCCCACCGGCATCGGCTTCCTCGGCATCGGCATCGCCCTGCTCGGCCGCAACAGCCCCGTCGGCATCGCCTTCGCCGCCCTGCTGTGGGCCTGGCTCGACAAGGCCAGCCCCGAGCTGGACTTCCACGGCTACGACAAGGAGATCGCGGTCATCATGCAGGGCCTGATCGTCCTCTCCGTGGTCGTCTCCTACGAGGCCGTACGCGAGTGGGGCCTGCGCCGCCAGCAGCGCCGGGTCGGCGCGGAACTGGCCGCCGGGCACGTCCTGGGCGCCACCGACAACACGGACAAGGAGGTGGCGGCCCGATGACCGCTCCCCTCATGGCGAACGATCTCAACCAGCCGACGATGAAGCCGGCCGCCCCCACCGGCCGCCGCGTGTCCCTGCCGGTGCTGCTGCTCGTCATCGCCGGAGCCCTGGCGCTGACCTCGATCGTCCGCATCATCACCGGCGCGGACGGCATCACCAACGTCAGCCAGATGTCCACCGCCCTCCAGCTCGCCGTCCCCATCGGCCTCGCGGGCCTCGGCGGTCTGTGGGCGGAGCGCGCGGGCGTCGTCAACATCGGCCTCGAAGGCATGATGATCCTGGGCACCTGGTTCGGCGCCTGGGCCGGCTTCCAGTGGGGCCCGTGGACCGGCGTCCTCGTCGGCATCGTCGGCGGCGCGCTCGGCGGTCTGCTGCACGCCATCGTGACGATCACCTTCAACGTCAACCACATCGTCTCCGGCGTGGCGCTGAACATCCTCGCCCTCGGCGCCACCCGCTACCTGGCCCCCCTCGCCTTCGAGGGCCACCAGGGCGGCAGCGCCAAGCAGTCGCCGCCGGTCGACTCGCTGGGGCACTTCACCGTCCCCGGCCTCTCCGACGGACTGAAGTCGCTCAACGACCAGGGCTGGTTCTTCGTCTCGGACATCGCGGGACTGCTCGGCGGCCTGGTCACGGACGTCTCCTGGCTGACGCTCGTCGCGGTCGCGCTGATCCCCGCCACCTGGTGGGTCCTGTGGCGCACGCCGTTCGGTCTGCGCCTGCGCTCCTGCGGCGAGAACCCGGTCGCCGCCGAGTCCCTCGGCGTCAACGTCTACAAGTACAAGTACCTCGCCGTGATCATCTCCGGCGGCCTGGCCGGTCTCGGCGGCGTCTTCCTCTCCATCGTCGCCAACCCCTTCTACCTGGAGGGCCAGACCAGCGGCCGCGGCTACATCGGCCTCGCCGCGATGATCTTCGGCAACTGGATGCCGGGCGGCCTCGCCGTCGGCGCCGGGCTCTTCGGCTACACCGACAGCCTCAACCTGCGCGGCGGCTCGGCCAACGTGCACGCGCTGCTGCTGCTGGGCGCGCTGCTGCTGCTCGCGGGCGCGATCTGGCTGGCGGTCCGCAGGAAGTACGTCAAGGCCGTGATCACCGTCGTCGTCGGCGCACTGGTCTTCGCCTGGTACGCGGGCACCGACGAGGTCCCCAACCAGGTCGTCTCCGCCACGCCGTACGTCATCACCCTCGTCGTCCTCGCCCTGTCCGCGCAGCGCCTGCGGATGCCCAAGGCGGACGGCATGCCGTACCGGAAGGGACAAGGGAAGTGACCGACGCCGACTGGGAGTCGCTGCGCCAGGCCGCCCGGGACGCCATGTCCCGGGCGTACGCCCCCTACTCCGGCTACCCGGTCGGCGCGGCGGCCCTGGCCGACGACGGCCGCACCGTCACCGGCTGCAACGTGGAGAACGCCAGCTACGGCATCGGCCTGTGCGCCGAGTGCGGCCTGGTCTCCGCCCTGCTGAACTCGGGCGGCGGCCGGCTGACCCACTTCACCTGCGTCGACGGCCACGGCGAGGTCCTCGTCCCGTGCGGACGGTGCCGCCAGCTGCTGTACGAGTTCGGCGGCCCCGGCCTGCTCCTGGAGACCCCGGCGGGCGTCCTCCCGCTCTCGGAGATGCTCCCGCAGGCCTTCGGTCCCGACCACCTCACCAAGTAAGTAAGGAAGTCCCGTCATGGCCATGGACGTCATCTCCGTCATCCGCACCAAGCGCGACCGCGGGGAACTCAGCGACGAGCAGATCGACTGGGTCATCGACGCGTACACCCGCGGCGAGGTCGCCGACGAGCAGATGTCGGCGCTCGCCATGGCCATCCTCCTCAACGGCATGAACCGCGGCGAGATCGCCCGCTGGACGGCGGCGATGATCGCGTCGGGCGAGCGCATGGACTTCTCCTCCCTGTCCCGCCCCACCGCCGACAAGCACTCCACGGGCGGCGTCGGCGACAAGATCACCCTCCCGCTGGCCCCGCTGGTCGCGGCCTGCGGCGCCGCCGTCCCGCAGCTCAGCGGCCGGGGCCTCGGCCACACCGGCGGCACGCTGGACAAGCTGGAGTCGATCCCGGGCTGGCGCGAGCTGCTCTCCAACGCGGAGATGCTGGACGTACTGGACTCCACGGGCGCGGTGATCTGCGCGGCCGGCGACGGCCTGGCCCCGGCGGACAAGAAGCTGTACGCCCTGCGCGACGTGACCGGCACGGTCGAGGCGATCCCGCTGATCGCCTCCTCCATCATGTCCAAGAAGATCGCCGAGGGCACCGGCTCGCTCGTCCTCGACGTGAAGGCGGGCAGCGGCGCCTTCATGAAGACGGTCGAGGACGCCCGCGAGCTGGCCCGCACGATGGTGGGCCTGGGCACCGACCACGGCGTGAAGACGGTCGCCCTGCTCACCGACATGTCCACCCCGCTCGGCCTGACCGCCGGCAACGCCCTGGAGGTCCGCGAATCGGTCGAGGTCCTGGCCGGCGGCGGCCCGTCCGACGTCGTCGAACTCACCCTCGCCCTGGCCCGCGAGATGCTCGACGCGGCGGGCATCCGCGACGCCGACCCGGCCAGGGCGCTGGCCGACGGCTCCGCGATGGACGTCTGGCGCCGCATGATCAGCGCCCAGGGCGGCGACCCGGACGCGGCCCTGCCCACCTCGAAGGAACAGCACGTGGTGACGGCCGGCGCCTCCGGTGTCCTGACCCGTCTGGACGCCTACGACATCGGCGTCGCCGCCTGGCGCCTGGGCGCCGGACGCGCCCGCAAGGAGGACCCGGTGCAGGCGGCGGCGGGCGTGGAACTGCACGCCAAGCCCGGCGACGAGGTCCGCGCGGGCCAGCCCCTGCTGACCCTGCACACGGACACGCCGGAGCGGTTCGCGTACGCGCTGGAGGCGGTGGCGGGCTCCTACGACATCGCGGCCCCGGGGACGGAGTTCAGCGGCCCGCCGGTGGTGCTGGAGCGCATCGCCTGACCGGGCCCGCGAGGACGGACCCCCGGCTAGCCGACAGCCACGGCCGCCCCGGCACCCTTGCCGGGCGTGGCCTCACCTCTCCGCAACCGGTCCGCGAGCTCGCGTACGCGCGCGTCCTGCGGGCCCGCGTCCAGGTAGAACAGTGACTCGTCAGCCGGGGAGTGGTCACCGCCCCATCCGACGACGCCCGCGCAGTCGGCGAGTATCTCCCTCAGCGCCGTCCTCTCCAGCGGGAACAGACTGCCCGCCGCGGACGCCCCCGGGCGGATCCGGACCGCGGTGCCGGACGCCAGGTTGGCCTCCGGGACCGCGGCTGCCAGCCCGTCCGCCTGCTGCCAGCCGCTCAGCTCACCGGCTCGGATCTCCGTCACCTCGTAGTGGTACCGGCGCACGAGGTACAGCAGGATCGCCTCCGGGGCGCCGATCCACACCGGCACGTCGAGCCCGGTACCGGCCACCGCACGGGTCCACACCTGGGAATCCCGATCGGTGTTCGTCTGCACGGGCCACCCGTTCGGTGTGGTCTCCCGGGGCCCGGCGGCACCCTCCCGCCCCGCCTCCGTCTCCTTCGCGCCCACGGCGGACGCCGTGGCCGATCCCGCCGCCAGGGAAGCAGCGGTCATCGCGCCCAGTACGGCCGCGGACCGGACCACGGTCCGTCGTGTGATTCCGTCGCTCAAGGTTCTCTTCCTCTCCTCGGATCTCATTCAGCGGGTTCGTCCAGCGGCTTGCGCTCAGCCGAATCCGGTGGCCAGGAAGAACGGGGCGATGGTCAGCGTCGCCGACACCAGCCAGTAGGGGTACGGCGGGGCCCCGGGGACCAGTCTGCGCCGCATCCATACGTTGACCAGTGCCCAAAGTCCTCCGAAACCCGCCACCAGCGGAACGATGATGATCAGCCACAGCAGCATCCCGTCGTTCTCGTTCGGGTCCCGCTGTGTCCAGCCGACGTCCGCAAACGGGCCGTTGGACAGGAAGTACCAGATCAGGAAGACCGGCACGACGGCCGGGATTCCGAGCAGCAGATTCACCGCCACGGGGACGAGGGACTTCCACAGTCGCGCGTTCTTCACAGGCTCTCCGGGGTCAGCTGGCGCGGCAGCGCGCGTTGTAGTTCTCCAGCACGTTGTAGAGACCGATCAGCTCGCGCCCGTACTGTTCCGCCTTGTCGCCGGTGCCGTTGTAGCGGGCGAGGAGCGCCTGCGTGTCGGCCGGGCCGGTGGTCGTTCTCGGCCGGTCGATGCCCAGCTGGTGGGCGTTGTAGACGGTCAGGTAGGCGGCGGTGGGGATGGTGTACTCGGGCTCTTGGAGATCGTCCCAGACAGCGCGGGTGTCACTGCTGGTCAAGGGGGTCCCGTTGATGATGCCTTGTCCCATGCAGTAGTTGCGGGCCTCGATGGCCACCCACGCGTAGATCTGTCCCCAACCGGTGGTCGAGTCGTCCTTCAGGCCGTACTTGACCGCTTCGTCGGCGGCCGCGTCGAGGGGGTTCAGTTTGCGCAGTTCCCACAGGACCGGGGCCTGGACGAGCGCCTTGCGCAGCTTCAGCGTCCGCGCCATGTTGGTGAACAGCCAGTCGGCGTCCATGATCATATTGAAGGCCTCGGTCGTGGACAGGACGTTGTACGTGACCCAGTCGCCGTCGGCGGTCCAGCCCTCCCCGCCGGTCTCCGGGACACCGATCGAGTCCAGGTACGTCTGCACGTCGCTCAGCATCGCCGACCGGTAGGCGTCCTTGTCGAAGTCGACGTCGAGGCCGCTCTCCACCGGCGTACCGGGATCGAAGTCGCCCTGACCGGTGTCGCGTCCGGAGGCGATGTTGTTGTCGATCTCGATCGAGCCGTCGCCGGACCCGACCGTGACGGTGGATATCTG
This sequence comes from Streptomyces sp. NPDC016677, assembly GCF_055562815.1. NCBI lineage: Bacteria > Bacillati > Actinomycetota > Actinomycetes > Kitasatosporales > Streptomycetaceae > Streptomyces > Streptomyces sp. NPDC016677. Next base: position 235,991 of record NZ_JBVHEO010000003.1, read on the forward strand.
GTCGAAGGCCCAATTGGTGGGCAGCGGATAGCCGAGGTTCCCGGAGAAACCCGAGGACATGTCGGAGACGAAGCCGGCCGCGGCGTAACCGGCGTCGCCGACGCGCTGGCAGACATTGCGCGGGCCGTACACCCCGACGTCGTACCCCGAGTTCTCACGGATCGTCCGCATCACACCCCGGAAGTGCGGAAGGACGTAATCGGTGACCTCACCGTCCATGGCGTCGTAGTCGACCGCGAAATAGATGATGGTGCCCGACTTGAATCCGTGCATCGTGGCCCACTCGATGGCGTTGGTGGCGTCGATGCAGCCCTGGGCGTAGCTGAAGTAGTCGGCCGAGCGGCTCCAGGTCTGGTAGATCGGGAAACAGCGCAGCCCGTACTCCTTGATGGTGGCCAGTTCACCGGGCTGGATCTGCTTCTCCGGCAGGGATGTGCTGGAGGGATTGAACAGGTAACGGCCGATGTACTGGTAACCGGCGTCCTTCAGCGCCTGGGCGCGGGCGGGCGTGACCATCGTGACGCCGTCGCAGGCGGTCCCCTTGCGGGACTGGTCGCCGTAGGAGACGAGCAGCGAGGACCAGGTCGGGAAGTCACCCTGCCCGGTGACGGACAGCCTGGAGAAGGACTGGAAGGTTTCCACCGCGGACTTCACCGAGGAGGTGAAGTCACCGAAGGCCACGGCGCGCTTGTTCAGGATCATGGCGGCGGTGAAGAGCCGCGCCCAGACGCCGGTGGTTCCCACGGACACGGTGTGCGACTTCAGGCCGGCCTGGGTGCCGGGTCCGAAATTGCCGTTGGCGGTGCCGTCCGCCATGCCCAGCTCGTACTGGATCGCGAAGAGCATGGACTTGGCGACGTCCCGGGAGTGGTGACCATCACAGGGGATCACGTAGAAGTCCGCGCGCGGCAGGTAGCGGCCGTTCAGCCACTGCTGGATGGAGCGGATGGTGTCCGAGCCGCTGTTGACGGTGACATAGGCGTCCATGGTGAACAGACCCTTGGTCGTCTTCGGCCACAGCGATCCACCGGGGTAGATGCCGTCGACGCCCATGTCCCGGTGGAGCTCGGCGACCGCGCCCTTGACCCGGTCGTTGTACGTGCCGTCGATCTCGCCACCGTCGTAGCCCTTGCAGTAGAGGGCCGACTGGATGATGCGGCAGAAGACCGCGGACGGGACGGTGGTGTCGTCGATCTTTCCGTACAGCGAGCCGATCTTGCCCAGGGTGGCTGGGCCGAAGGAGTCGGACAGCGCGGTGATGCCCATTTCGTACTGGAGGGCCCGGGTGAGGGCATACATGACCGGCCATCCGGTCTGGCCGTTCTCCTCCAGCTTGGATATGCCGAGGGTGGTGCCGTCGTTGTAGGTGGTGTTCACGAATCTCTGGGCGCGGAGCACCATCTCGTCGGCCATGGGGATTCCTTTCTCCGGATGAGTGTGGGAGTGGCCGCCGCCGGCGAAAGAAATAAGGGTCCGTACCGGAGAAAAAGGGCATACAGGCCCGCCCGGATGTACCGGTGGCGCATGAATCCCCCTGAGGCCGAACCGACTGCGCGGCGGGTCGGGCGGCGCCTTTCCCGGTGTGATCACCTTCCCATGAAGATCACCGGCTTCGGCAAGGGGGCGATGTCAAACTTCTGGTGGCTCCGGGGGATGCCCACGACATCGGCGTCGCCGTCTGGCGCCCGGGTGCCGGACGCGCCCGCGAGGAGGCATCGATACCGGGGAGTTCCCCGGAGGCCGAGTGGCGCGTGGGTTCGGTGCCTCGCTCGTGGTGGCGAACTCCGGTGTCGGCAGGCGGGGGCGGCCGTACGCCGGCCGTGTACGCCTGCGGCGTCGTACCGGACATGCCGATCTCTGGCGCCTCGAACTCGCTCCCGCCCCCATGCTCGTCGTGTGCGCACTGCGGGACCCAGCCGGACTCTCCCGGCAGTAACCGCGGCTGATCACCCCAGCATCGTCGCGATCACCACCAGCACCGGCACCGCCACCACCGTCGACACCAGCACCACGTCCCGGGCCAGCCGCTCGCCCACCCGGTAGGCCGACGCGTACGTGTACATGTTCTGCGCGGTCGGCAGGGCGGAGGTCACCACCACGTCCAGCAGTTGGGCGCCCCGCAGTCCGAAGACGCCCGCCGCCAGGGCCCAGGCGACCGCCGGCTGGCCGGCCGCCTTCAGGGCCACCGCCAGCAGCACCGGGCCCCGGTCCGGGCCCCGGAAGGGCATCGCGCTGCCGCGCAGGGATATGCCGAACGCCATCAGGACCGCCGGGACGGACATGTTGCCGATCAGGGTCAGGGGGTCCATGACGGGCGCGGGGACGTGGAGTCCGAGCGCCGCCACCGCCACCCCGGTCAGCGACCCGACCGCGATGGGGTTGCGCAGCGGGGTGAGCAGCCGGGACCACGGTGAGCCGGACCGTTCCGTGCCGGCCAGATCCAGGAACGTCAGGCCGACCGGCGCCACCACGACCAGCTGGAACAGCAGCACCGGCGCGACGAGGGAGGCGTCGCCCAGGACGTACACGGCGATCGGGATGCCGAGGTTGCCCGAGTTGACGTATCCCGAGCACAGGGCGCCGATCGTGATCCGGCCGGTGCCCCAGCGGCGTACCGCGCCGACCGCGATGAAGACCCCGGCCACCGCGACCGTGCTGAGCGCCGTCACCAGCAGCCGGCTGGAGAAGACCACCGAGAGGTCGGCCTGCGCGCAGGTCGTGAACAGCAGCGCCGGGGAGGCCACGTGGAAGGCGAGCTTGGTCAGCACCTCGCGGCCCTGATCGCCCAGGTATCCGCCCCGGCCGAGCAGATACCCGACCCCGATCACGACCGCGATCACCGCGAACCCGGTCAGCACCCCTTGCACGGCACCCCCCGAGCGGCGCGAACGGCATCGGGCGGGATACGGGGAGGGGATGCGTGCGGCATACAGCAAACCTTCCGCCGTAGAGCATGCGCAGGTCAATGTGACCCCGGCGGCACCCCTGCGGCACGTCCGGATTCCCCGCTTCCGGAACCCGTGCCGGCGCCCCGGCGTCTGACTCCCCGACGGACGGCTGCCGATCACCAGGGAGAGCACGTGGCGAAGAAGGAGAAGGCGACGGCACAGGAGAAGGACCGCGAGCGGTGGCTGGCGCGTTTCCAGGTACGGCTGGCCATGCAGCCGGGCGTCGACCGGGCCGTCGTGCTCCAGGGGGTCAAGGAGGTCACGGCGCACTGCGAGGAGACGGGGGAACACCCGAGGACCGCTCTCGGCGACCCGGACGCCTGTGCCGTGCGGACCGCCGAGCGCCTGGTTCCGGCGGACCGGGCGGAGCGGGCACGGCGCAAGGACAAGTGGCTGGACGCGCTCGACTCCGTGGGCAAGAAGGCCGAACACATCGCCGGGATGTGACCCGGTGGCGATGCGGCCCCGCCGCCACCGATGAGTTCCGCCCCGCCTCCCGGTCTACCGGGACGTGGATGCCGTGACACCCGCCGTACTCGTGCTGCCGGGGCCCCTGTCCAGGGAGACCCTGCCCCGGCTCTGTGCCGAGGTGCGCGCGCTGCTGGACGCCACCGGGGCCGGGGTGGTCGTCTGTGACGCCGGCGGGGTGGGGCCGCCGGACCTCGCCGCGGTCGACGTGCTGGCCCGGATGCAGCTGACCGCGCTGCGGTGCGGGGGCCGGATCAGACTGCGGGACCCCGATCCGGCCCTGCGCGCCCTAATCGGCCTGGTCGGCCTCCGCTTCGAGGTGGAGGGGGAGACCGAACAGCGGGAACCACCGCTTGGTGTCCAGGAAGCAGTGGAACCCGGTGATGCGGCCGTCTGAGATCTCCAGCACCTGCACCGCCCAGGGCGAGAAGCCGCCCGCCTCCGGGTCCGGCTTGTAGTGCGCGAAGGCCGGCAGCCCGTTGGCCTGGACCGGGACCAGCCGGGAGCCCGCGCAGGACGCGCCGATGGTGGTCATGAAGCCCGTGATGTCGGCCGGGCCGGCCAGCCACAGGTCGAACGGCGGCATCGTCATGACCGCGTCCTCGTGCAGCAGCGCGGTGAGCGCCGTCATGTCGTAGCCCTCGAAGGCGGCCACGTACCGCTCCAGGAGCTTCTGCTGCTCCTCGTCCAGGGGGTCCGAGACCGCGCCCGCGGCCTCCAGGTCCGAGCGCTCCGCGAGGGTCGCGCGGGCCCGCTGGAGGGCGCTGTTCACCGACGCCACCGTGGTGCCGAGCAGCTCGGCCACCTCGCTGGCCCGCCAGGCCAGCACCTCACGCAGGATGAGCACCGCCCGCTGCTTGGGCGGGAGCTGCTGAAGGGCGGCCATGAAGGCCAGCCGCACCGACTCCTTGGCCACCGCGGCCTCCGCCGGGTCGTCGGTCGTGGGCAGCATCCGGGCGTCCGGCATCGGCTCCAGCCAGGTGTTGTCCGGGCGGGGCGTCAGCGCCGCCCGGGCCAGCGGGGTCGCCTCGGTCAGGTCGACCGGGCGGGCCCGCTTGTTGCCCGCGGTCAGCATGTCCAGGCAGACATTGGTCGCGATGCGGTAGAGCCAGGAGCGCAGACTGGACCGGCCCTCGAACTTGTCGTAGCTCCGCCAGGCGCGGACCAGGGTGTCCTGGACCGCGTCCTCCGCCTCGAAGGAGGAGCCGAGCATCCGGTAGCAGTACCCGGTCAGCTCGACCCGGTGCTTCTCCAGCGCGGATTCCAGCTCCGGCGTCACCGTGCCGTTGGTCATCGTCCACCCACCCCTGTGGCCGTCCTGCCGGGCGCGTCTTCGCGCCTCGCACTTCGGAAGCTACAGGAGAGGACTGACATTGGCCCGTGCAGCCGAGGAATCAGCAGGTCACAGCGGTCCTGATCAGGCCGCGGCGGGGAGCTTCGCGCGCTGTCCGCGGGCCGCCCGGGTGCCGAACAGGGTGACCGTCACGACCCCCAGCACGGCCAGCAGCCCGACCCCGACCGTCCCGGCCCAGCCGCCGGAGTGGAAGGCCACCGCGCCCACCGTGGAGCCGGCGCTGGAGCCGATGTAGTACGCCGACTGGTACAGGGCCGACGCCTGTGCCCGGCCGTGCGTCGCCGTACGGCTGACCGCCGAGGACGCCACCGAGTGGCCCGCGAAGAAGCCCGCCGTGATCAGGACCAGGCCCAGCAGGACCAGGGGCAGGGAGTCCGCGAGGGACAGCAGCAGACCGGCCGCCGTCGTGCCGCCCGCCAGGTACAGGGCACCGCGCCGGCCCAGCCGGCCCACCAGCCGGCCCGACGAGGACGCGGAGACCGTGCCGACCAGGTACACCAGGAAGACCGAGCCGACGATGCCCTGGGGGAGGGAGAACGGAGCCTGGGTCAGGCGGTAGCCGATCACCGTGTAGACGCCGCCGAAGACCGTCATGAACAGCGCGCCGATCGCGTACAGGCGGCGCAGGAGGGGGTCGGCGAGGTGATCGCGGAGCGTCCCGGCCAGGACGCGGGGGCGCAGGGAACCCGGGCGGAAGTGCCGCGGCCTCGGCAGCAGCATCCGGAACGCCACCGCGCAGCCGACGGCGACGACGCCGATCACGGCCACGGCCACCCGCCAGCCCCACTCCTGCGCGACCCAGCCGGTGATCACCCGGCCGCTCATGCCGCCGACGCTGTTGCCCGCCACGAACAGGCCGATCGCCGTGACCAGCGCCTTCGGCGTGACCTCCTCGGCGAGATACGCCGTCGCGGAGGCCGGCAGTCCGGCCAGCGCCGCGCCCTGTACGGCGCGCAGCGCGACCAGCACCGGCAGCGAGGGGGCGAAGGGGACCAGCAGCCCGACGGTCACCGCGACCGCGAGCGACGCCGTCATGACCGTACGCCGTCCGAACCGTTCCGACAGGGCGCTCATCGGGATGACGAACAGCGCCAGGCCGCCGGTCGCGGCGGCCACCGTCCAGCTCGCGTCGCCCGCCGTCACCCCCAGGTCGCCGGAGATCAGCGGCAGCAGGGCCTGCGTGGAGTAGAGGAGCGCGAAGGTGGCCACGCCCGCGAGGAACAGGGCGAAACTCATCCGGCGGTAGCCGGGGCCGCCCGGGGCCACACGCGTGTCGGGGAGATCGGGGACGGAGGCGGCGGCGCCCACGGTGGTGGACGCCCCGGTATCGGCGGGAGTCATGCCATGACCGTACGAAGCCCCTTACTCATCCGTCCAATGCATGGAACGTCCATAATCGTTCCCATGGCGCATCAGCGAAGCTCACAAGGGCGGCTGTCACGGGACAGTGACACAGAAGACATCGTCGCGCTGCTCGCGCCGCGCCTCGCGCACTTCGCCGGCGTGGCCCGCACCGAGCACGTCACCCGCGCCGCCCAGGAGATGAACGTCCCGCAGTCGACCCTCTCCCGGGCCGTCGCCCGCCTCGAACACGACCTCGGCGTCGACCTGTTCGCCCGGCACGGCCGCGCCCTCTCCCTCACCCCCGCCGGGCACACCTTCCTCGCCTCCGTCGAACGCGCCCTCGCCGAGATCGAGCGGGCCGCCGACGAGGTCCGCGCCGACGCCGACCGCACCACCGGCAAGGTCGCCTTCGGGTTCCTGCACACCATGGGCGCCGAGACCGTGCCCGGACTGATCCACGCCTTCCGCGCCGACCACCCCAGGGTCCGCTTCAGCCTCGTCCAGAACTACGGCGAGGCCATGCTGGAGAGGCTGCGCGCCGGGGAACTGGACCTGTGCCTGACCTCCCCGGTGCCCGACGCCCCCGACCTCGTCGCCCGCCGCCTGGACGAGCAGCGGCTGCGCCTGGTCGTCCCCGCCGACCACCGGCTCGCCGCCCGCCGCCGGGTGCGGCTCGCCGAGGCCGCCGACGAGCCCTTCGTGACCCTGGAGCCCGGCTACGGGCTGCGGCGCATCACGGACGCGGTCTGCGCGGAGGCCGGTTTCCGGCCCAAGGTGGCCTTCGAGGGGGAGGAGGCGGAGACCCTGCGGGGGCTGGTCGCGGCGGGCCTGGGCGTCGCCCTGCTGCCGCCGCCGGCCGTGCCCCGCCCGGGGGTGGTGGAGCTGACGGTCACCGCGCCCCGCGCGGCCCGGGAGATCGGCGTGGCGTGGCTGGCGGGGCGGGCGGACACGCCGCCGGTGGCCGCGTTCAAGAAGTTCCTGCTCTCCAGACGGGGCCGCCTGCTGCCCTGAGGCGTCACCGCAGCGTCTTCCCGAACCCCACCGCCAGCGGCATCCGCAGCCCCAGCGGCGGCGGGGCCGCCAGCGCGTCCGCCACCGGCCGTGAGAACGGCCGGCCGAACAACGCGCCCAGCGCGAAGTCCTCCGCCAGCGCCGCCACTTCGTCGCGGTAGTGCCGCAACCCGTGCCCCTCGCTGTGCACTTCGAACCGGCACACGTCCCGGTTGGCCTTCTTCGCCCGCGCCGCCAGCCGGAACGACAGCTCCGGATCGCACCGCCCGTCGTCCGTGCCGTGCACGATCAGCACCCGCCGCCCGGTGAGCTGTTTCACCGGTTCGGGCGGCGCCGCCACGTCCTCGTCCGGCAGCCAGGGGGCGATCGCCAGCACGGAGTTGACGGCCTCGTGGCCGCCCGCGCGCAGCGCCGCCCGGCCGCCCATGCCGACGCCGACCAGGCAGACGGGGACGTCGCCGTAGAGCCGTACCGCCTCGTCGGCGGCCCAGGCGGCGTCCCGGGCGAGATGCGCCTCGCTGCCGTTCCAGCCCCGGTAGCGGTAGTGCACGACGTGGGCCGCCAGCCCCTCGTCGCGGCCGGCCCGTGTCAGCCGGCGCCCCAGCGCGCGGACGGAGGCGTTCGCCAGCAGGGGGGACGGTCTGCGGCTGGAGACCTCGTCGCCCGCCGGGAGCAGTACGGCCACTCCGCTCACCGCCGCCGTCTGCGGGCCCAGCGCCCGCCCCAGCCGGGCCTCGCGCACCGGTGTCACTTGTTGTGCCATGACAAAACAGTGTCAGAAGAGCGGGTGTCCGCCATCCGTACGCGCGGTCACTGTTACGTATCGGCCGGTGCGTCGGTCACCTGGTCCTGCCACGGAGTTTCGTCGTCCGCCCGGTGATCTACGCGCGTAGGAGCTACAGTGCGGAGATGACGAGCCAGACCACCGCGAAGTCCCCGACGCCGGAGCAGATCCGCCGGGCGCCCAAGGTTCTGCTGCACGACCACCTCGACGGCGGGCTGCGCCCCGGCACCGTCGTCGAACTCGCCCGCGAGACCGGCTACTCCGGGCTGCCCGAGACCGACCCCGACACACTGGGCCACTGGTTCCGCCAGGCCGCCGACTCCGGGTCCCTGGAGCGGTACCTGGAGACCTTCTCGCACACCGTCGGCGTGATGCAGACCCGCGACGCCCTGGTCCGGGTGGCCGCCGAGTGCGCCGAGGACCTCGCCGAGGACGGCGTGGTCTACGCCGAGGTGCGGTACGCCCCCGAACAGCACCTGGAGGGCGGCCTCTCCCTCGAAGAGGCCGTCGAGGCGGTCAACGAGGGCTTCCGGGAAGGGGAGCGGCGGGCCCGCGAGGCCGGCCACCGCATCCGCGTCGGGGCCCTGCTCACCGCCATGCGGCACGCCGCCCGCTCCCTGGAGATCGCCGAACTCGCCAACCGCTACCGGGACCTCGGTGTCGTCGGCTTCGACATCGCCGGCGCCGAGGCCGGTCACCCGCCCACCCGGCACCTGGACGCCTTCGAGTACCTCAAGCGCGAGAACAACCACTTCACCATCCACGCCGGCGAGGCGTTCGGGCTGCCGTCCATCTGGCAGGCGCTGCAGTGGTGCGGCGCGGACCGGCTCGGGCACGGGGTGCGGATCATCGACGACATCCAGGTGGCCGGGGACGGCGCGGTGAAGCTGGGGCGGCTCGCCTCCTACGTCCGGGACAAGCGCGTCCCGCTGGAACTGTGCCCCTCCTCCAACCTCCAGACCGGGGCGGCGGCCTCGTACGCCGAGCACCCGATCGGGCTGCTGCGGCGACTGGGATTCCGCGCGACGGTCAATACGGATAATCGTCTGATGTCCCACACCAGTATGAGCCAGGAATTCGAGCACCTTGTCGACGCGTTCGGTTACACGCTCGACGACATGCAGTGGTTCTCTGTCAATGCGATGAAATCAGCGTTCATTCCTTTCGATGAACGACTGGCCATGATCAATGACGTGATCAAGCCCGGATATGCGGAGCTGAAGTCCGAATGGCTGTTCCGGTAGACCGCTCCCACCAGGGATTATTCGGGAAGTGAGGGTCGAGTGGAGGGGAACGGGGGTCGTGCGCGCGGACCGGCTTTCACAATCCGTTCGCATTTCGATGTTTGCGGCGGGCGATGGTGCGTGTTTACGGTCGAGGACCGCTCAGATCCCCGACCTCCCATTTCGAGGACGCATTTCATGAAGCAGTCTGCTGCCAAGACCCTCGGTGTCGCCGCCCTCGGTGCCGCTTTCGCCGCCGCCGGCGCGGGCGCGGCCAACGCGGCCCCGGTCGTCCCGGTCGGCCCGACGGTCGACGGCGTCGTCCGTACGCTCCCCGCCGCCGAGCGCCTCGCCCAGGCCGCGCACGGCGCCCAGGAGCCCGGGACCCAGGCGCCCGGCGCCAAGGGGGCCGACGCGAAGAAGACCACCCCCGGCGCGGAAGCACGGCCGGCCGCCGCGCAGTCGGTCGCCGACACGCTCACCAAGGGGCCGGTCGCGCCGGTCGCCCGGATGCTCGGCGGCCTGCCGGTCAAGGGCCTGTCGCTCGGCTGAGCCGCGCCCGTCACGAAGCGCCGACGGGGCGCGCCCGGTACTGCCGGGTGCGCCCCGTCGGCTTTCCAGAGGGAGATCCGGAGCGCGGCCGTCGGCCGTCGTCGTCACCAGGCCGTGCGGGCCGCCTTCTCCTCCGACGGGAGGAGTATCCACAGCGCCAGGTAGAGCAGGAACTGCGGGCCGGGCAGCAGGCACGAGGCCAGGAAGACGACGCGCATCGTCGTCGCGGAGGTGCCGAAGCGCCGTGCCAGCGCGGCACACACTCCGCCGATCATGCGGCCGTCGGTGGGGCGGGCAAGGCGGGACATGGCGGCTCCTTCGTGAGCGTCGGTCCGAGGCGCCTCGTCGGTCGCCTCATCTGCCCTCCACGCTACGGGGACGAACAGGGGCGAAGCGTCGCTCTACGGGGCGATCCCGACCCTGGGAATCGTCGGGGTCCGACCCTGAGAGGGCTCCTCCTGGGGGAGGTCCCCGTTGCGCCCCGCCTCGGACCTGCGACGGAGCCAGGCCCGGCCCGCCGGGACCACCGCGAGGTGCGCGAGGGCCACGCCCACGGTGTTCAGCAGCAGCGAGTCGATGTCGGCGACCCGGCCGGGCACCCCGGTCTGCAGCAGCTCGATGCCCAGGGACAGCAGGGCGCCCGCGGCGGTGCTGCGCAGCAGGGAGGCCGGCACCGAGACGACGGTCCGGCCGTTCACCATCGGCAGCAGGACGCCCAGCGGCGCCAGCAGGCCCAGCCCGCCGCCCACGCACCGGACCGCCTGCGGCCAGCCCAGCGCCACCTCGGCCCGGATGCCGTCGAAGGGGTGCAGGTTGGGGGGCGTCACCCAGGGGACGTCCAGGGGACGCAGCGTGAGCCAGGCGACGACCACGAGGTGCGCGGCCAGGAGGACGCCTCCCGTCGCACGGATGCGGAGCGCGGCGCTGCCGCCGAAGAACCCTTGACGCTGCACGCCCCCCTAGACGCGACCCCCGGCGCGCGCGGTTCCGGACTCTCCCCCACACGGGTGAGTCATGCGCCACACCGGGGCGGACCGGACACCTCGGTCACACCTCGGTCAGTCCCGGGTGACCTCGCTGGACGGCGGTTCGTTGCTGCCCGGCCGGGTGCGGACCTCGTCCGTGCACACGTACCGGCGCGGCGCCCGCTCGTCCGGTCCGCCGAGGACCACGGAACCGTCGTCCTCGGCCACGGCCGACTGGGCGAACGTGCAGACGGTCTGGGCGAGGGCGTACGAGGTGAGGTCGCCCGGCGCGGTGCTCAGCCGCAGGGTGGTGTCCGGGTCGCCGTCCCGCGGCCCCGAGACCGTGATCCCGCCGGGCACGTCGGTGGTGTACCGGGCCTCCGTCTCGGCGGCGGAGGGCGGCGCGGCGAGCTGGCTCAGCAGCCCCCTCGCCACCGCCACCCGGCGCGCGGCACCGGCCGAGCCCCGCGGCACCCGTACCGTCCGGTCCACCGTGACCAGCGACGAGCCGCACAGCAGGGACACCCGCACGGCCACGTCCCGCCCGGACCCGGTCGGCGCCTCCGGTTCGGCGGGCGAGCAGCGGACCCGCGAGGGCGCGGGGCCGAAGTCCGTCGGCACTTCCGTGGCCCGGATACCGCATCCGGTGAGCAGTGCGGCGAGTACGGGGAGCGCCAGCAGGCGGCGTACGGTCATCAGCCCTGTTCCTTCGCGTCCTTGCCCTTGCCCTTGCTCCCGGAGCCCTCGGCGTCCGCGCCGGCTTCCGTCAGCGACGACGCGTCCCGCGGCAGCCGCAGGGTGAACACCGCCCCGCCGTCGGGGGAGTTGCCCGCGGTGATCTCACCGCCGTGGATGTGCGCGTTGGCCAGGGCGATGGACAGGCCGAGCCCGCTGCCCTCGGAGCGCGGCCGGGAGGCGCTCGCCTTGTAGAACCGGTCGAAGACGTGCGGCAGGACGTCCTCGGGGATGCCGGGCCCGTGGTCGCGCACGGCGATGACCACCGCGTCGTCCACCGCGCTCACCGACACCCGCACCGGTGACCCGCCGTGCTTGAGCGCGTTGCCGATCAGGTTGGCCAGGATGACGTCGAGGCGGCGCGGGTCGAGGCGGGCGTGGATGCCGCGCTCGGCGTCCAGGTCGACGGCGTCCAGCCAGGCGCGGGCGTCGACGCAGGCGGTGATCTGGTCGGCGACGTCCACGTCGTCCAGGACCAGCCGGGCGGTGCCCGCGTCGAAGCGGGTGACCTCCATCAGGTTCTCGACCAGGTCGTTCAGCCGCCGCGTCTCGCTGACCACCAGCCGCACGGCCGGTTCGATCATCGGGTCGATGGACCCCGACTCCGCCTCCAGCTCGTCCTCCAGCACCTCCGTGACCGCCGTGATCGCGGTCAGCGGCGTACGCAGCTCATGGCTCATGTCCGCGACGAACCGCCGGGACGACGCCTCCCGCGCGGCCATGTCCTCGACCCGTTTCTCCAGGGACTCGGCCGCCTTGTTGAACGTCCGGGACAGCTCGGCCAGTTCGTCGGTGCCGGAGACCCGCAGCCGGGTGTCCAGCTTGCCCTCGCCGAGCCGGCGGGCGGCGCTGCCCAGCCGGTGCACGGGCTTGAGCACGGTCGTCGCCAGGGCCTGCGCGAGCAGCGCGGAGCCGATCAGCGCCAGCGCGGTCGCGATCCCCAGCGACCAGGCCAGCGAGTCGATGTCCTTGGCCTCCGGCTCCAGCGACTTGAGCATGTAACCGGTCGGCCCGCCGCCGACCACCCGGCTGCCCGCCACCAGGTACGGGGTGTCGTCGACGGCGATCCGCTGCCAGTACAGGTGGTACGGGGACTTGTTGGCGTCGGTGACCTTCTGCTTCTTGTTCACCGCCGTACGCAGCGACTCGGGCACGTCGGACAGGGCGAAGCCGTCCGGCCCGCCCGCGCTGCCGTACACGGTGCCGCCGTCGGTGTCCTCGGCGACCAGCAGCACGCCGAAGCGCTGGCTGCTGTTGGCCATCTGACCCGCGGTGTGCTGGAGCTCGTCCGCGGTGGGGTGCTGGGGCAGCGACCCGGCCCGGTTGCGCATCTCCTGCTCGAAGTCGCCCAGCACGGCGTCCTGGGCGCGGGTGAGCACGGCCTCCCGGTTCAGCCAGTACGCGATCCCGGACGCGGACACGGCGGCGGTGAGCGCCACCAGTCCGAAGACGACGACCAGCCTGAGCCGCAGGCTGGTGAAGCGCAGCCGCGACCAGACTCCCTTGCGCGCCGCGGACCAGCCGCGGTGACCCCCTGGGTGTTCCTGTGTCACTGAGGCGGATCCAGCCGGTAGCCCACGCCCCGCACGGTACGGATCAGCGTCGGGGAGGACGGCACGTCCTCGACCTTGGCGCGCAGCCGCTGCACACAGGCGTCCACGAGCCGGGAGTCGCCGAGGTAGTCGTGCTCCCACACCAGCCGCAGCAACTGCTGCCGGGAGAGCGCCTGGCCGGGCCGGCGGCTCAGTTCGAGCAGGAGCCGCAGCTCGGTCGGCGTGAGCTGGAGGTCCTCCCCGTTCTTGGTGACGGTCATCGCGGAGCGGTCGATGACCACGCCGCCGAAGGTCGCCGAGTCGGTGGACTCCCGCTCCCCGCGGCGCAGCACCGCCCGGATACGGGCGTCGAGGACCCGCCCCTGCACCGGTTTGACGACGTAGTCGTCGGCGCCCGACTCCAGGCCGACGACCACGTCGATGTCGTCGTTGCGCGCGGTCAGCAGGATGATCGGCAGCTGGTCGGTGCGCCGGATGCGCCGGCACACCTCGAAACCGTCGATGCCGGGCAGCATCACGTCCAGCACGATCAGGTCCGGCCGCTGCTCGCGCAGCAGCTTCAGACCGTCTTCACCGCTGGCCGCGGTGGCCACCCGGTGGCCCTGGCGCGTCAGGGAGAGCTCCAGGGCCGTGCGGATGGCGTCGTCGTCCTCGATCAGCAACAGGGAAGGCACGGTCTCATTCTGGCCCATGGAGGGAGCGGGGTTCGACCGGCGGGTGGAGAAGCGGGCCTTTGTACCGCCGGACCTTGTGAAGGGCCTGTGGTTCCGCGGTGACCGGGCGCTGTGACAGGTCTGTGACAGTCGGCGGACACGGCCATGAAGTGGCCTCGGCAGGATTCTCGGCACAGAGCAGGACGGCGACACCGCAAGACGGACACCGGTAACTCCACGACGGGGGGCGCATGATGAACACGCTGACTCGCACCAGCACCAGCGCAGTGATCACGCGTCTGCACGACGTGAACGGGCACCGGGGTTGTGAGAAGTCCGGTGTTGTGAGCGGGCGGGGGTGCGCTCGCGGCACCGGGCGTCAGCACGCGACGACGTACATGTCGGTGCTCGACGCGAAGTCGGGGGAGTCCCAGGGGGGGACGGGGACCGCGTACGGGGAGGAGCCGGAGGAGCGAAGCTCGTTGTCGGAGGCGGAGTTCACCGCCTACGTCCAGGAGCGCCGCGCCTCCCTGTACGCCACCGCCTACCACCTGACCGGCGACCGCTTCGAGGCCGAGGACCTGCTGCAGAGCGCGCTGTTCTCGACGTACCGGGCGTGGGACCGGATCAGCGACAAGGCGGCGGTCGGCGGTTACCTGCGCCGCACCATGACCAACCTGCACATCAGCGCCTGGCGGCGCCGCAAGCTCAACGAGTACCCGACCGAGGAACTGCCGGAGACGCCCGGCGACACGGACGCCATGCGCGGCACCGAACTGCGCACCGTCCTGTGGCAGGCGCTGGCCCGGCTGCCCGAACTCCAGCGCACCATGCTGGTCCTGCGCTACTACGAGGGCCGCACGGACCCGGAGATCGCCGACATCCTCGGCATCAGCGTCGGCACGGTGAAGTCCAGCATCTGGCGCTCGCTGCGCCGGCTGCGCGAGGACGAGGTCCTCAGCTTCGGCCGTGACCGTCAGGACGCCTTCGGCGAACTGGTCGCCTGAGGGGCCCGAGGGGGCGGAAAAAAGTATGGGCCCGGGTGTATCAGGGGGAGGGTGCCGGGCTCTTACTCACGGGGGAAACACCCCGCGGGGGAACAACGGGGGAACGGGGAACACGGGGGAAAGCACGGGGGATACGGGGGATCACGGGGGAAGAAGCGGGACTGGAGGGCCGGGGGGTCCGTCCAGTCCCGCTTCGCCGTGTGGCCCTCGGGGCCTGTGCGACACGTCCGTCAGGCCGCCGTACGCGCGCCCGCGCACCGTCCCGCCGCCGCGGCGGCCAGCCGGCCCATCGCCTCGTCCCGGTCGCAGGCGTGGGCGCCCAGCGCCGTCTGGCGGGCGACGATCGACCGTTCCAGCCGCATCAGCCGCCAGCCGCGGCGCAGCAGGAACGGCACCGACTTGCGGCCCTCCTTCAGGTCCCGCAGGAAGCGGCGGCGGAAGGTGGTCAGCGGGCCCCGGCTCAGACAGAGCGCGTCGGCCAGCACGCCCAGGTCCCGGCAGCGCGCCACGATCTCCGCGGCGAAGACGCCCTCCGCGATGAACAGCGGGGTCCGCCCGATGTCGACCGTGCCCTCGCCGGTGCGGGCGCTGAGCGCGATGTCGTAGGCCGGCACGGACGTACGGCCCGTACGGCACAGCTCCACGATGGCGGCGACGGCCGTGTCCGCGTCCCACGAGGCGGGATGGTCCCAGTCGATGTCCGGACCCCCCGCCACCAGCGGCAGCGTCGGGTCGGTGCCCTCTTTGTAGAAGTCGTCGAGCCGCAGCACCGGGAGGCCGGAGCGGGCGGCGAGGAGGGACTTGCCGGAGCCGGAGGGGCCGCAGAGCAGCACGACTCGGGTGGGTATGGGCGGATGGGAGGTCACGGGAGACCAGTGTGCGGCATCGACCGGCCGCGGGCCGACCCGGCGGAGCGGGTTTGCGGCGCGCGTCACATCGCCCCCGCGCGGCGGGGCGGCGCGACCACGCCGCGGAGCGCGCCGACGGCCGGCTGGACGTCGGCGCGCTCCGGTTCCCGGGGCGGCGCGGGGGTCAGTACGAGGACCCCGAGACCCCCAGCGCCCCCGTCGGGTGCCACACCGTCTTCGTCTCCAGGAACGCCGTCATGCGGTCCGGGCCCGGAGTCGCCGACCAGTCGTCCACAGGCTGTGGACGCAGGACGCGCTTCAGGTTGTCCGCCGCGGCGATCTCCAGTTCCGTCGCCAGTGCCTCGTCGGCGCCCGCGAGGTCGATCGCGTTGACGTCCTGGTGGGCGGCGAGGGTCGGGGCGATCTCCGCCGTACGGCCGGAGAGGAGGTTGACGACTCCGCCGGGGACGTCGGAGGTGGCCAGGACCTCCGCCAGGGAGAGGGCGGGGAGGGGGGACTTCTCGGAGGTGACGACCACCGCCGTGCTGCCCGTCGCGATGACCGGGGCGACGACCGAGACCAGGCCCAGGAGCGAGGACTCCTGCGGGGCCAGGACCGCGACCACGCCGGTCGGCTCGGGGGAGGAGAGGTTGAAGTACGGGCCCGCGACCGGGTTGGCGCCGCCGGTCACCTGGGCGATCTTGTCGGTCCAGCCCGCGTACCAGACCCAGCGGTCGATCGCCGCGTCCACCTGCTCGGCCGCCTTCGCCTTCGACAGGCCCTCGGCGCCGGCCACCTCGTGGACGAACTGGGCCCTGCGGCCCTCCAGCATCTCCGCGACCCGGTACAGCACCTGGCCCCGGTTGTAGGCCGTCGCGCCGGACCAGCCGCCGAACGCCTTCCGGGCGGCCACCACCGCGTCCCGGGCGTCCTTGCGGGAGGACAGGGGCGCGTTGGCCAGCCACTTGCCTTTCGAGTCCGTCACCTCGTACACCCGGCCGCTCTCGGAACGCGGGAACTTCCCGCCCACGTACAGCTTGTAGGTCTTCAGGACACTCAGTCGGTCAGACATCGAGGTACGCCTCCAGGCCGTGACGACCGCCCTCGCGGCCGAAGCCCGACTCCTTGTAACCGCCGAAGGGCGACGTCGGGTCGAACTTGTTGAACGTGTTGGACCAGATGACGCCCGCGCGCAGCCTGCTCGCCACCGCCAGCATGCGCGAGCCCTTCTCCGTCCAGATGCCCGCCGACAGGCCGTACGGCGTGTTGTTGGCCTTGGCGACCGCCTCGTCGGGCGTACGGAAGGTCAGCACCGACAGGACCGGGCCGAAGATCTCGTCGCGGGCGATGGTGTGCGCCTGGGTGACGCCCGTGAACAGCGTCGGGGCGAACCAGTAGCCGGAGGAGGGGAGCGCGCAGGCCGGGGACCAGCGCTCGGCGCCCTCCGCCTCGCCCTGGTCGGCCAGCGCGGTGATCCGGGCGAGCTGCTCGGCGGAGTTGATCGCGCCGATGTCGGTGTTCTTGTCGAGCGGGTCGCCGAGGCGGAGGGTGGAGAGCCGGCGCTTGAGCGACTCCAGCAGCTCGTCGTGGAGCGACTCCTGGACCAGCAGCCGGCTGCCCGCGCAGCAGACCTGGCCCTGGTTGAAGAAGATGCCGCTGACGATGCCCTCGACGGCCTGGTCGACGGGGGCGTCGTCGAAGACGATGTTGGCGCCCTTGCCGCCCAGCTCCAGCGTGAGCTTCTTGCGGGTGCCGGCGACCGTGCGGGCGATCTCCTTGCCGACGGCCGTGGAGCCGGTGAAGGCGACCTTGTCCACGTCGGGGTGGGCGACCAGGGCGGCGCCGGTGCGGCCGTCGCCGGTGACGATGTTGACCACGCCGCGGGGCAGGCCGGCCTGGCGGCAGACGTCCGCGAAGAACAGGGCGGAGAGCGGGGTGGTCTCGGCGGGCTTCAGCACCACCGTGTTGCCCGTCGCCAGCGCCGGGGCGATCTTCCACGCCAGCATCAGCAGGGGGAAGTTCCAGGGGATGACCTGGCCGGCGACGCCGAGCGGGCGCGGGTTCGGGCCGAAGCCCGCGTGCTCCAGCTTGTCGGCCCAGCCCGCGTAGTAGAAGAAGTGCGCGGCGACCAGGGGGAGGTCGGCGTCGCGGGTCTCCCTGATCGGCTTGCCGTTGTCCAGCGTCTCCAGGACGGCCAGTTCGCGGCTGCGCTCCTGGATGACGCGGGCGATGCGGAAGAGGTACTTCGCGCGCTCCGAGCCGGGCAGCGCCGACCACTTCTCGAACGCCTTGCGGGCGGCCTTGACCGCCCGGTCGACGTCGTCGGCGTCGGCCTGGGTGTACTCGGCGAGCACTTCCTCGGTGGCCGGAGAGACCGTCTTGCGCAGCTCCCCGCCCGAGCCTTCGGTGAACTCCCCGTCGATGAACAGGCCGTACGACGGCGCGATGTCGACGACCGCGCGCGATTCGGGTGCCGGTGCGTACTCGAAAACAGGTGCCATGGTGATCAGTCCACCGTCACGTAGTCGGGGCCGGAGTAGCGGCCCGTGGCCAGCTTCTGACGCTGCATCAGCAGGTCGTTCAGGAGGGAGGAGGCGCCGAAGCGGAACCAGTGGCTGTCCAGCCAGTCCGGGCCGGCCGTCTCGTTGACCAGGACCAGGAACTTCACCGCGTCCTTGGCCGTCCGGATGCCGCCGGCCGGCTTGACGCCGACCTGGACGCCGGTGGCGGCCCGGAAGTCGCGTACCGCCTCCAGCATCAGCAGGGTGTTGGCGGGCGTGGCGTTGACGGCGACCTTGCCGGTCGACGTCTTGATGAAGTCGGCGCCCGCCAGCATGCCGAGCCAGCTCGCGCGGCGGATGTTGTCGTACGTCGACAGCTCGCCGGTCTCGAAGATGACCTTGAGGCGGGCGTCCGTGCCGCACGCCTCCTTCACGGCCGTGATCTCCTCGTACACCTTGAGGTAGTTCCCCGCGAGGAACGCGCCCCGGTCGATGACCATGTCGACCTCGTCGGCGCCCGCCGCCACCGCCTCGCGCACGTCGGCCAGCTTGACGGCGAGGGAGGCGCGGCCGGCCGGGAACGCGGTGGCGACGGAGGCGACCTTGACGCCGGAGCCGGCCACGGCCTCCTTGGCGGCCGGCACCATGTCCGGGTAGACGCAGACGGCGGCGGTCGACGGGGTGGCGCGGTCGGTGGGGTCGGGGCGGACCGCCTTGGCGCCGAGCGCCCGGACCTTGCCGGGGGTGTCCGCGCCCTCCAGCGTCGTCAGGTCGACCATCGAGATGGCGAGGTCGAGGGCGTACGCCTTCGCGGTCGTCTTGATCGAACGGGTGCCGAGCGCGGCGGCGCGGGCCTCCAGGCCGACCGCGTCGACGCCGGGCAGTCCGTGCAGGAAGCGGCGGAGCGTGCCGTCGGACGCGGTGACGCCGGCGAGTCCGGGTGCGGGTGCAGTGGTGGGCATGGTCACCAGCCGAGCATATCTACGCGCGTAGCGGCTGTACAGCCCCCGGGCCGGGACCGGTCCGTCCGGGGCGCGTCGGGCACAATCGGCACATGACGACCCCGGAGCATCCCCCGCCCCCACCGCAGCCCCCGGTGCCCGCAACCAAGGACCGGGTCCACCGCTCGCCCGCGGGCATCGCCGGCGGGGTGCTGCTGCTCGCCGTCGTCCTGTGGCTCGGCCTGGACGCGGTGGTCGCGGGCGAGGGGCGCACCCCGTGGCTGGCGCTGGCCGCGATGCTGCTGGTGGTGCCGCTGGTGGTCGCCTACACCCTGCGCCCGGCCGTCTTCGCGGGCGAGGACCGGCTGCGGGTGCGCAACCCGCTGCGCGTCGTCGTGCTGCCCTGGGGGCGGATCGCCTCGCTGCGCTCCGGTTACTCCAACGAGGTCGTCACCGACTCCGGGGCCAAGTACCAGCTGTGGGCCGTACCCGTCTCGCTGCGCGCCCGCAAGAGGGCGGCCCGGCGGGAGGCGCGGCGGACCGCCGGGGACGGCCGGGGCGCGGCCGGGCGCGGCGGCTTCGGGCTCACCGGGCAGCGGACGGCCGCCGCCGGGGCCGCGGACGGGCCGGTGCGGGCGGAGAGCGACAAGGTGATGGACGAACTGCGCTCCCTCCTGGAGGCGCGGCAGCAGAGCGGGACCGCCCAGGGCGAGGTGACCGTCCGCTGGGCCTACGAGATCCTGGCGCCGGCGGCGGCCGGGGCGGTGCTGCTGGCGGTGCTGACCGGGATCGGGTGAGGAGCCGGGCGGACAGTTTCCCTTTGCATTGCCTACGGGTTGCCTAGGGGATACTTCGATATGAAGCGTGGCCCCGGTGACCGGATTGGCCTGTCTGCCGTCACCGCCGTCTCACTAGATTGCCTCTGTCGCCCGTAGCTCCTTACCTGCACATTTTCTCGTTCTCGGGCGACGGGGGTGGGGAAGTTGGAGCGGTCAGAGGAGACGGCGAGAGCCGCCGTCCCGGCAGCGGGCATGAGATGTCTCATCGACATCGACGGCGCGGGAGGATTCGGCTGGCGCCTGGTGGCGCCCAACGGCCGGCCCGTCGCGGTGTCGCTCACCTCGCACGACACCCACGACCGGTGTCGCGCCGCTTTCGAGCGGCTGTGCGAGCGGTACGCCGAAGTCGGCGGAGGGGTGCAGCACAGTACCGAGGGCGGCTGGGTGTGGGCCGTCTGGGACCGGTCCGGACGCCATGTGGCCGGTTCGGCGCGGACCTACGAACGGCACGCCACGTGCCGTACGTCGTACGAGCGGTTCCGTGCGACGCTTCCTCAACTCCGTTACTCGGGGCCCGAGTTATGGGGTGATGCCTGACCGGACACCCGTGACCGAAGTTGCCCCCAGGGCACCTCTGGGCCACCCTTCGGGCCGGGCGTGGCCACCGGGGGCCCGGAGCGTCGGGAACGTGCGTTCGCTGAGGGGAACCAGACAACCGCGGCTCGCGGCGGTCGGCCCCGCCCCCGAGGCAGGGGCCGACGTACCGAGACGGCTGTACGCCGATCCCGGCCTGCCCGACCGGCTGTTCCGCCTGCTGCTGCGCTCCGGCGGCGGCCTGGTGCTGACCGTCATGCTGCTGGTCGGCGGATTCCTGCTGTACCGCGCCTGGCTGGCCCTGGACGGCCGGGGGCCGGGCGTCCCGCGACGCGAAGGGGGGCTGCGGGACGCCGACGCGAACGCCTCCGAAGGGGGGACGGAAACGTCCGCGCTCCGCTCCACCGTGCGACGGCCGGGCCCGCGGCGGACGCACGAGACGCGTGCGACAGACCAACCTCCGGTGAAAGAAGGGGCGCCGGGGAATCAGAGACCGGCCGCGGCGGACAGATCCCGCTTGATCTCCGCCAGCAGCCCGGCCGCCGCGGACCGGGCCGCGGGCAGACCGGCACGGTCGGCGACCGGGACGACCACCTCCAGGTAGCACTTGAGCTTGGGCTCGGTACCGCTGGGCCGGACGATCACGCGGGCGCCGTCCAGGGTGTACCGCAGCCCGTCGGTGGGCGGCAGCCCGTCCGCGCCCTCGGTGAGGTCCTCCGCCCTGGTGACCGCCAGGCCTCCCAGCACGCCCGGCGGGCGCTCCCGCAGCCGCCGCATGGCGTCGGCGATGACGGTGAGGTCCTCGACCCGTACCGACAGCTGGTCGGTGGCGTGCAGCCCGTGCGCGACGGCGAGGTCGTCGAGGAGGTCGAGCAGGGTGCGCCCCTCGGCCTTGAGCACGGAGGCCAGCTCGGTGACGAGCAGCGCGGCGGTGATGCCGTCCTTGTCCCGCACGCCCTGAGGGTCGACGCAGTAGCCGAGGGCCTCCTCGTAGCCGTAGCGCAGGCCCTCGGCGCGGGCGATCCACTTGAAGCCGGTGAGGGTCTCGGTGTGCGGCAGCCCGGCCGCGGCGGCGATGCGGGCGAGCAGCGAGGAGGAGACGATCGACTCCGCGAAGGTCCCGGTCACTCCACGCCGCACCAGGTGGGCGGCGAGCAGCGCCCCGACCTCGTCCCCGCGCAGCATCCGCCACCCGCTGCCGTCGGGTACGGCCACGGCGCAGCGGTCGGCGTCCGGGTCGTTGGCGATGACCAGGTCCGGACCGGCCGCGCGGGCCGTCGCGAACGCGAGGTCCATGGCGCCGGGCTCTTCGGGGTTGGGGAAGGCGACGGTCGGGAAGTCCGGGTCCGGGTCGGCCTGTCCGGCGACGAGGACGGGTTCCGGGAAACCGGCCCGCGCGAAGGCGGCGAGCAGCGTCTCCCGGCCGACGCCGTGCATCGGGGTGTAGACCGTACGGGCCGTACGCGGGGAGCCGGGGGCGAGGACGGCGTCCGTGCGGGCGAGGTAGGCGTCCAGGACGCGGTCGTCGAGCGTCTCCCAGCCGGAGTCGGGCCGCGGTACGTCGTCCAGGCTCCCCACGGCGTCGATCTCGGCGGCGATGTCCGCGTCCGCCGGGGGCACGATCTGCGAACCGTCGCCGAGGTACACCTTGTAGCCGTTGTCCCGGGGCGGGTTGTGGCTGGCGGTGACCTCCACGCCCGCGACGGCACCGAGGTGCCGGATGGCGAAGGCGAGGACGGGGGTGGGCAGGGGGCGGGGCAGGACGGCCGCGCGCAGACCGGCGCCGGTCATCACGGCGGCGGTGTCCCGGGCGAAGTCGGACGACTTGTGCCGGGCGTCGTACCCGACGACGACGAGGCCGTCGCTCCCGTGGCCCTGCTTCCTGAGGTACGCGGCGAGGCCGGCGGCGGCCCGGATGACGACGGCGCGGTTCATGCGCATCGGCCCGGCCCCCAGCTCGCCGCGCAGACCGGCGGTGCCGAACTGGAGGGTGCCGGAGAAACGGGCGGTGAGTTCGGTGACGTCCTCCTTGTCGATGAGCTGGGCCAGCTCGGCGCGGGTCTCCGGGTCGGGGTCCTCGGCCAGCCAGGTCCTGGCCTGTGCGATGACATCGGCGTGCACGGGAGTCCTCTCGGTGCGGTGCGGTGGGGAGGGGGCGCGCGGTCCAGGGGGCGCGGCGCAGCCCCCTGGTACGGCAACTAAAGCCGACCCAGCACCTGCGTCAGCAGCGACCCCATCCGCGCCGCGGAGTCCCGTCCCGCCCGCAGCACCTCCTCATGGTTCAGCGGCTCCCCGGTCATCCCCGCGGCGAGGTTCGTGACCAGGGAGATCCCCAGCACCTCCGCCCCCGCCTCCCGCGCGGCGATCGCTTCGAGGACCGTCGACATGCCCACCAGGTCCGCCCCGATCACCCGGGCCATCCGGATCTCCGCCGGCGTCTCGTAGTGCGGCCCGGGGAACTGGGCGTACACGCCCTCCTCCAGCGTCGCGTCGACCTCCTTGCACAGCGCCCGCAGCCGCGGCGAGTACAGGTCGGTGAGGTCCACGAAGTTCGCCCCGACGATGGGGGAGGTCGCCGTGAGGTTGATGTGGTCGCTGATCAGGACCGGCTGGCCGGGGCGCATGCCCTCGCGCAGACCGCCGCAGCCGTTGGTCAGGACGACCGTCTTCGCGCCGGCCGAGACGGCGGTCCGCACGCCGTGCGCGACGGCGGCGACGCCGTGACCCTCGTAGTAGTGGGTGCGGCCCAGGAAGACCAGGGCGCGGCGGTCGCCGATGCGGTACGAGCGGATCTTGCCGCCGTGGCCCTCGGCCGCCGGCGGCGGGAACCCGGGCAGGTCGGTGACCGGAAGCTCGGCCTCGGGGGCGCCCAGGGCGTCCACCGCCGGGGCCCAGCCGGAGCCCATCACGAGGGCGACGTCGTGGGTCTCGGCGCCCGTGAGCTCGCGCAGGCGGGCGGCGGCGGCGTCGGCAGCGGCGTAAGGGTCGCCCTGGATGTCGTCCGGAAGAAGAGATGCGTTCACGCGGACGAGGGTAGCCGGTCCGGGCCTACGCGCGTAGATGGTGAGGTCGGCCGGTTTCCGATTGTTGCGCTGTCGTTTCCGTCGTCCCTGTCGTTCCCGGCGTGGCGACCGCCGAAGGGCCCGGCGTCAGCACGGCCGCTTGCGCAGTTCCATCACGTAGTCGTGCGGCGCCCCCGCCGACTCCGCGGCGTCGGCCAGTTCGCCCAGATAGCGGGCCGAGGGGAGGCCGCCCTCGTAGGCGTTGAGGACGTAGGTCCAGGCGCCCTCCTCGCCGTCCAGGGTGTGGGCCCGGACCCGGGTGCGGCGGTAGATGTCCAGGCCCGCGCCCTCCCAGCGGTCGAGCGCGTCCTCGTCCATCGGGGCGATGTCGTACAGCGCGACGAAGACCTGGCAGAGCGGGTCCTCGACGAGCGTGGCCAGCGCGCCCTCCCAGCCGAGCCGCTCGCCCCCGAAGGTCAGCCGCCACCCGTTCAGCCAGCCGGTGGCGCGCAGCGGCGAGTGGGGGGCGCGGCGGGACATCAGCCGCGCGTCGAGGTTGCCGGCGTACGCGGCGTAGAGCGACATGGGGAGAGGGTACGGGGTGTTCCGGATAACGGGGGCGCATCGGGCGGGGCCCCCGGGCGGTGCGCCGTTGAAGCGTGCGGGACAATGGAGTACGTGACTCGGATCGTGATCATCGGTGGCGGACCCGGCGGATACGAAGCGGCGCTGGTCGCCGCACAGCTCGGCGCGGAGGTGACCGTCGTCGACTGCGACGGTCTGGGCGGGGCGTCGGTGCTCACCGACTGCGTGCCGTCGAAGACCCTGATCGCCACGGCCGAGGTGATGACCACCTTCGACTCCTCCTACGAGGAGCTGGGCATCATCGTCGCCGACGACACCCCGCACATCGAGCGGGCCGCCCGGGTCGTGGGCGTGGACCTCGGCAAGGTCAACCGGCGCGTCAAGCGCCTCGCGCTCGCCCAGTCGCACGACATCACCGCCTCCGTGACGCGCGCCGGAGCGCGCGTCATGCGCGGGCGCGGGCGCCTGGAGGGCATGCAGGCCCTGGACGGGTCGCGCAAGGTCGTGGTGCGCGCCGCCGACGGCAGCGAGGAGACGCTGACCGCCGACGCCGTACTGATCGCGACCGGCGGCCACCCGCGCGAGCTGCCCGACGCCCGCCCCGACGGCGAGCGCATCCTCAACTGGACCCAGGTCTACGACCTCGACGAGCTGCCCGAGGAGCTGATCGTGGTCGGGTCGGGTGTCACCGGCGCCGAGTTCGCCGGCGCGTACCAGGCGCTCGGCTCCCGGGTCACCCTCGTCTCCTCCCGCGACCGGGTGCTGCCCGGCGAGGACCCGGACGCCGCCGCCGTCCTGGAGGACGTCTTCCGGCGGCGCGGCATGAACGTCATGGCCCGCTCCCGCGCCCAGTCCGCCAAGCGGGTCGGCGACCGGGTCGAGGTCACCCTCGCCGACGGCCGGGTCATCACCGGCTCGCACTGTCTGATGGCGGTCGGCGCCATCCCCAACACCGAGGGCATGGGCCTGGAGGAGGCCGGGGTCACGCTCAAGGACTCCGGGCACATCAAGACCGACAAGGTGTCCAGGACCTCCGCGCCGGGCGTGTACGCAGCCGGTGACGTGACCGGCGTCTTCGCGCTCGCGTCGGTCGCCGCCATGCAGGGCCGGATCGCCATGTACCACTTCCTGGGCGACGCGGTCACGCCGCTGAACCTGAAGACCGTCTCCTCCAACGTCTTCACCGACCCCGAGATCGCCACCGTCGGCTACACGCAGGCCGACGTCGAGGCCGGGAAGATCGACGCCCGCGTCGTCAAGCTGCCGCTGCTGCGCAACCCGCGCGCCAAGATGCAGGGCATCCGGGACGGCTTCGTCAAGCTCTTCTGCCGGCCGGGCACCGGGATCGTGGTCGGCGGTGTGGTGGTCGCGCCGCGCGCCTCGGAACTCATCCACCCCATCTCGATCGCGGTCGACAACAATCTGACGGTCGAGCAGATCGCGAACGCCTTCACCGTGTACCCCTCGCTTTCGGGCTCGATCGCCGAGGTGGCGCGGCAGTTGCACACCCGGAAGTCCGGCGCGGAGGGCTGACCTGCGGGGCGGTTCGCGCCCGGTCACCGCTGGTCACAGGGCCGGTCGCGGGCTTATACCACTTCCGGCGGGGCAGTGCGAACAACTTCTGTTATTCGGCGCAAACTGCTGAAAGCAGACGGTCGCTGGGGTTACTGTCAGTTTCGTGTTCGCTGCAGAACGTCGCCAATTGATCCTCGAAATGGTGCGAGCGAACGGGGCCGTGTCGCTCCGTGAACTCGCCCGCGTCGTCCAGACCTCCGAAGTGACCGTACGGCGGGACGTGCGCGCGCTGGAGGCAGAAGGACTCCTCGACCGCCGGCACGGCGGTGCGGTACTGCCGGGCGGTTTCACGCGGGAGTCCGGCTTTCCGCAGAAGTCCCATCTCGCGACCGCCGAGAAGACGGCCATCGCCGATCTCGCCGCGGGCCTCGTCGAGGAGGGCGAGGCCATCGTGGTGGGGGCGGGAACCACCACCCAGGAGCTGGCCCGCCGGCTCGCCCGGGTGCCCGGCCTGACCGTGGTCACCAACTCCCTGCTGGTCGCCCAGGCGCTCGCCCACGCCAACCGGGTGGAGGTCGTGATGACCGGCGGCACGCTGAGAGGGTCCAACTACGCCCTCGTCGGCAGCGGCGCCGAGCAGTCCCTCCAGGGGCTGCGGGTCTCCAAGGCCTTCATCTCGGGCAGCGGGCTGACCGCCGAGCGGGGGCTGTCCACCTCCAACATGCTGTCGGCCTCCGTCGACCGGGCGCTGGTGCAGGCCGCCGCCGAGGTCGTCGTCCTGGCCGACCACACCAAGCTGGGCACCGACACCATGTTCCAGACCGTGCCCACGGAGGAGATCACCCGCCTGGTGACGGACGAGCCGCCCGGTCACGACGACCGCGCGGGCGCCGAACTCCAGGTCCTCGCCGACCAGGGCGTACAGATCGCCGTGGCCGGTGCCTCGGGGGGAGCGGCGGGCCGGCCAGGCCCGGGGGATGAGGCCGGTCCGGGGCGCCAGCAGCGCCGGGACGTGCCCCTGCCCGGCCCGCGCCGCCAGGTCCCCGGGGCGGGTCCGGGACTGCGTACGGCCGCGCCGCTTGACCAGGGCGCCGGGCCGGAACAGCGGGCCCGGGTCGCCGACCTGCGGCGGCGCTGAGCCGTCCGGACTCCGGTGAGGTCCGTCGGGTCCGCGCGGTGCGGGTTTCGGGTGAGGTCCGTCGGGTCCGCGCGGTGCGGGTTTCGGGTGAGGTCCGTCGGGTCCGCGCGGTGCGGGTTTCGGGTGAGGTCCGCCGGGTCCCACGGCCCGGGCGCCGGGTGAGGTCCGCCGCGTCACGCGGCAGGGCGCCCGGCGGACCGGCCGTCGCGGTCCACCGGGCGCCCGGGTGCGTGCCGTGCGGTCAGTCCTTGATCTCGCAGATCGCCGCACCGGACGTGACCGACGCGCCGACCTCGGCGCCCAGGCCCTTGATGGTGCCGGACTTGTGGGCGTTGAGGGGCTGTTCCATCTTCATGGCCTCCAGGACGACGATCAGGTCGCCCTCCTTGACCTCCTGGCCCTCCTCCACCGCGACCTTCACGATGGTGCCCTGCATGGGCGAGGCGAGGGTGTCGCCGGAGGCCGCCGGGCCGGACTTCCTCGCCGCCCGGCGCTTGGGCTTGGCGCCCGCCGCAAGGCCCGTACGGGCCAGCGACATGCCCAGGGACGACGGCAGGGAGACCTCCAGGCGCTTGCCGCCGACCTCGACGACGACCGTCTCGCGGCCGGCCGTCTCCTCGTCGGTGTCCGCGCCGGCGCCGGCCGTGAAGGGCTTGATCTCGTTGACGAACCCGGTCTCGATCCAGCGGGTGTGGACCGTGAACGGGTCCGTGGAGCCGGTCAGCTCCGGCGCGAACGCCGGGTCCCTGACGACCGCGCGGTGGAACGGGATGGCCGTCGCCATGCCCTCGACCTGGAACTCCTCCAGGGCCCGGGAGGCCCGCTCCAGCGCCTCCTTGCGGGTGCGGCCGGTGACGATCAGCTTGGCGAGCAGGGAGTCCCACGCCGGGCCGATGACCGAGCCGGACTCCACGCCCGCGTCCAGCCGGACACCGGGACCGGAGGGCGGGGCGAACAGGGTGACCGTGCCGGGCGCCGGGAGGAAGTTCCGCCCCGGGTCCTCGCCGTTGATCCGGAACTCGAAGGAGTGGCCGCGCAGCACCGGGTCGCCGTAGCCCAGCTCCTCGCCGTCGGCGATGCGGAACATCTCGCGGACCAGGTCGATGCCGGCGACCTCCTCGGTCACCGGGTGCTCGACCTGGAGCCGGGTGTTGACCTCCAGGAAGGAGATCGTGCCGTCCAGGCCGACCAGGAACTCGACCGTGCCGGCGCCGACGTAGCCGGCCTCCTTCAGGATCGCCTTCGACGCGGAGTACAGCTGGTCGAGCTGGTCCTGGGAGAGGAACGGCGCCGGGGCCTCCTCGACCAGCTTCTGGTGCCGGCGCTGCAGGGAGCAGTCACGGGTGGAGACGACGACCACGTTGCCGTGCTGGTCGGCCAGGCACTGGGTCTCCACGTGCCGGGGCTTGTCCAGGTAGCGCTCCACGAAGCACTCCCCGCGCCCGAACGCCGCCACGGCCTCGCGGACCGCCGAGTCGTACAGCTCCGGGACCTCTTCGAGGGTGCGGGCCACCTTCAGGCCGCGCCCGCCGCCGCCGAAGGCCGCCTTGATGGCGATCGGCAGACCGTGCTCCTCGGCGAACGCGACGACCTCGTCGGCCCCGCTCACCGGGTCGGGCGTACCGGCGACCAGCGGGGCACCGGCGCGCTGGGCGATGTGCCGGGCGGCGACCTTGTCGCCGAGGTCGCGGATGGCCTGCGGCGGCGGGCCGATCCAGATCAGGTCCGCGTCGAGGACGGCCTGGGCGAACTCGGCGTTCTCCGAGAGAAAGCCGTAGCCGGGGTGGACGGCGTCCGCGCCCGACTCGCGCGCCGCCTTCAGCACCTTCCCGATGTCCAGGTAGCTGCTCGCCGGAGTGTCACCGCCCAGGGCGAACGCCTCATCCGCGGCGCGGACATGCAGAGCGTCCCGGTCCGGGTCGGCGTAGACGGCCACGCTCGCGATCCCGGCGTCCCGGCAGGCCCGGGCCACGCGGACAGCGATTTCGCCACGGTTGGCGATGAGCACCTTGCGCACGATTGAGGCTCCCTCCTTGAAACAAGCCGAGTTTAGGGACTGCCGACACGGGCCTTCGACCCGTCCCCAGTGGTGAGCTTGCCCACACGGAGTGTGATGCGAGGCTTGCTCGACCCGCGAAAGCCCTTGTCGCATCAGGGTGCGGCGGACTCCTCCGGCAAACCCTAGCCGCCCGGTGTGGTCAAGGTCTCTGTGAGAGCGTGCTGCGCCCCACTCCGTTTCTTTGTCGAGTCCCTACGAATGGACCAACGATTCTTTGCCGCCGACGCGACTCTTGCCCCTGGGTTTACCCTCCGCCAGGCCCTTAACGAGCTGGGGGGACCCCCAGTAGCGTCCGTGAAGTACCGAACGTACTCCGGGCAAGGGTGGCGATCGCGATGGTGCGCAGGCCGGTGGCGTGGGCGGTGGCGGTCGTGTTCTTCGCCGAGGCGCTGGGCGTCGCCGCGCTGAACTGGTTCCTCGGGATCGTCGTCGACCGGCAGGAGATGTCCCTGGCCGGCCTGGACGCGGGCGCGATGTCGGTCTCCGCGAAGACCGGCGGTCTCGTCTTCGGGCTCTACTTCGCCCTGTGCGGCCTGGTCGCCCTGCTGGTGGCGGTGCGCGACCGCCCGCCGGCCGGCCTCGGCCGGGCCCTGCTGATCAGCGCGGCCGTGGTGCACGGGCTGCTCGGCGCGGTGTGCTGGGGGCTGGTGGGACCGGCGGCGTTCGTCCTCATGGTCCTGGTCCTCGGGCTGGTCGTGCTGCTGCTGATGACCCACGACGCGCCCGAGGAACCCGGCGACCGGGTCAGCTCTCCGCCGGCGCCCACAACTCCGTGATGCCGACGCCCAGTTCCGCCAGGAGCCGGCGCAGCAGGGGCAGGCTGAGGCCGATCACATTGCCGTGGTCGCCCTCGATGCCGTCGACGAACGGCGCCGAGCGGCCGTCCAGGGTGAACGCCCCGGCGACGTGCAGCGGCTCGCCGGAGGCGACGTAGGCGGCGATCTCCTCGTCGCTGGGATCGCCGAAGCGGACGACGGTGGAGGCGGTGGCGGAGGTGTGGCGGCCGGTGGCCGTGTCCCAGACGCAGTGCCCGGTCTGCAGGGTGCCCGCCCGGCCGCGCATCGCCTTCCAGCGGGCGGTGGCCTCCTCGGCGTCGGCGGGCTTGCCGAGCGCCCGGCCGTCCAGGTCGAGGACCGAGTCGCAGCCGATCACCAGGGCGCCGTGCACCTCCGGCCGGGCGGCCACGACGGACGCCTTGGCCTCGGCGAGGGCGAGGGCCAGCTCGGCCGGGGTGGGGGCGGTGACGGCGTCCTCGTCGACACCGCTGACGATCACCTCGGGGGTGAGTCCGGCTTGGCGCAGCAGGCCCAGCCGGGCGGGGGACTGGGACGCGAGGACGAGTCGGCGGCGGGGCTGATCAGTCATGCGGTCAGGTTAGTCACGCGGGGGCCTTCGGCTCACCTCGCGCGGATCACGTCACCTCGTGTAGATCACGATCATCGCCGCGATCATGGCCAGGGCCATGAGCAGACCGAGCCGCCGGAGCATGGCCTGCGCGTCGCGCAGCTCCTCGGGGGGCTTGTCGTCGGGGTCGGACCAGAGCATGCCACCAGCGTGCGGCCTGGGCGGGGAGGGCGCCTGAGTAGGGGTACTCATTCGGCGCCCTCGGTTCCGGCTCCGCGCGCGGTTCCCCGCGCCCCTGGGTTCATGGCCAGTAGGTGCGTGTCCAGGCGGACGGGCCCGGGTGCGGGAGGCGGGTGCGGGCGATGCGGGACGGGTCGGACCAGGTGTCGGGCGTCGGCTCCGGGGCCGGTTCGGCGGCCGGCGTCGCGGTGCGGGCCTTGACGACCGCCAGGGCGGCGGCCAGTTCCTCCGGGGACGGGTTGCCCCGTATGACCCTGATGGTCACAGCGGCTCCTTACAGGGGGATGTTGCCGTGCTTCTTCGGCGGGAGGGACTCCCGCTTGGTGCGGAGCTGGCGCAGCCCGCGGACGACGTGGGCGCGGGTGTCGGACGGCATGATCACGGCATCGACGTAGCCGCGCTCGGCGGCGGTGTAGGGGTTGAGGAGGGTGTCCTCGTACTCCCGCATCAGCCGGGCCCGGGCGGCCTCGGGGTCGTCGGCGTCGGCGATGGCGCGCCGGTGCAGGATGTTGACGGCGCCCTGCGCGCCCATCACGGCGATCTGGGCGGTGGGCCAGGCCAGGTTGAGGTCGGCGCCCAGGTGCTTGGAGCCCATCACGTCGTACGCGCCGCCGAACGCCTTCCGGGTGATCACCGTGATCAGCGGGACCGTCGCCTCCGCGTAGGCGTAGATCAGCTTGGCGCCGCGGCGGATGATGCCGTCGTGCTCCTGGCCGACGCCGGGCAGGAAGCCGGGGACGTCGACGAAGGTCAGGACGGGCACGTTGAAGGCGTCGCAGGTGCGGACGAAGCGGGCGGCCTTCTCGCTCGCGGTGATGTCCAGGCACCCGGCGAACTGCATCGGCTGGTTGGCGACGATCCCGACCGGGCGGCCCTCGACGCGGCCGAAGCCGGTGAGGATGTTCGGCGCGAACATCGCCTGCGTCTCGAAGAACTCCGCGTCGTCGAGGACGTGCTCGACGACCGCGTGCATGTCGTACGGCTGGTTGGCGGAGTCGGGGACGATGACGTCCAGCTCGCGGTCCTCGTCGGTGACCGCGAGGTCGGCCTCCTCGGGGAAGGCGGGCGGCTCGGAGAGGTTGTTGGACGGCAGGTACGACAGCAGCTGCTTGACGTACTCGATGGCGTCCTTCTCGTCGCCGGCCATGTGGTGGGCCACGCCGGAGGCGGTGTTGTGGGTGCGGGCGCCGCCCAGCTCCTCGAAGCCGACGTCCTCGCCGGTCACCGTCTTGATCACGTCCGGGCCGGTGATGAACATGTGGGACGTCTGGTCGACCATGACGGTGAAGTCGGTGATCGCCGGGGAGTACACCGCGCCGCCCGCGCAGGGGCCGACGACCAGGCTGATCTGCGGGATCACACCGCTGGCGTGGGTGTTGCGGCGGAAGATCTCGCCGTACGCGCCGAGCGAGGCCACGCCCTCCTGGATACGGGCGCCGCCGGAGTCGTTGATGCCGATGACCGGGCAGCCGGTCTTCAGCGCGAAGTCCATCACCTTGCAGATCTTCTGCCCGTACGTCTCGCCGAGCGCGCCGCCGAAGACGGTGAAGTCCTGGGAGAAGACGGCGACCGGACGGCCGTCGACCGTGCCGTAGCCGGTGACGACGCCGTCGCCGTAGGGGCGGTTGTCCGCCAGGCCGAAGTTGGTGGAGCGGTGCCGGGCGAACTCGTCCAGCTCGACGAAGCTGTCCTCGTCGAGGAGCAGGGCGATCCGCTCACGGGCCGTCAGCTTGCCTTTGGCGTGCTGCTTCTCGACAGCGCGCTGTGAACCGGCGTGCGTCGCCTCGTCGACACGGCGTCGCAGGTCCGCGAGCTTGCCCGCGGTCGTGTGGATGTCGGGCTGCTGCCCTTCCGGCTCGGACATCGGGATGGGGCTCCCTGCCTGGTCAAATGAGCGGTCGGTTGTTCATCGCAGCGTAGTGGGGTGCCTACCGATCGGCAGTGCGGCGTTTGCCACACCTAGGGTGGCTTGCATGACTCCGCGAGATGACGCAGACCGCAGCCGCAGCCGGTGGTCCGACCTGGACCGGCCGCCCCTGAACGCCACCGCCCTGCGGCGCGGCCTGGTGCGGCCGGGCGGGCTGTGGCGCGAGGTGGACGTCGTGCAGCGCACCGGCTCCACCAACTCCGACCTGGTGGCGCGGGCCGCCGCCGGCCGGGCGACGGAGGGCACCGTCCTGGTCGCGGAGGAGCAGAACGCGGCCCGGGGCCGCCTGGACCGGCGGTGGACCGCACCGGCCCGCTCGGGCCTGTTCTTCTCCGTCCTGCTGACGCCCGCCGAGGTACCGGTCGCCCGCTGGGGCTGGCTGCCGCTGCTCACCGGCGTCGCCGTGGCCGCCGGCCTGTCCCGCGCGGCCGGCGTCGACACGGCCCTCAAGTGGCCCAACGACCTCCTCGTCACCGTCGGCGGCGAGGAACGCAAGGCCGGCGGCATCCTCGCGGAACGGGCCGGCCCCGACGGCGTGGTCGTCGGCATCGGCGTCAACGTCACCCTGCGCGCCGGTGAACTGCCGGTCCCGCACGCCGGCTCGCTCGCCCTGGCCGGCGCGATCAGCACCGACCGCGACCCCCTGCTGCGCGGCGTGCTGCGGTCGCTGGAGGAGTGGTACGGGCGCTGGCGCGCGGCCGGCGGGGACCCGGGGCCCTCGGGGCTCCAGGAGGCGTACGCCGCCGGCTGCGCGACGCTCGGCCGCACCGTACGGGCCGAGCTGCCGGGCGGCACCGACCTGGCCGGCGAGGCGGTGGCCGTGGACGGGGACGGACGGCTGGTGCTCGCCACCGAGGACGGGGTGCGCGCACCGGTGGGCGCGGGGGACATCGTCCACCTGCGGCCCGCGTGAGGGTGGGCGGCCTGCGCGGCGGCGTACGTACGTGAGGTGAGCGGCCTGTGGGGCAGTGGCCCGCGTGAGGAGGAGCGGCCTGTGGGGCGGTGGCTCGCGTGAGGGTGTGTGGCCTGTGGGGCGGTGGCTCGCGTGAGGGTGTGCGGCCTGTGGGGCGGCGGCTCGCGGGAGTGAGCTGGCCCACAGCTGTCGTAAAGTTGGGCCCGGTCGCTATCTGACCGCGGCAGATCGGAAGGCAGCAGGCGTGACCGTAGACGACACGGGCTCGGGCACGGACGGGAACGGCGAGGTGGACCCCGCCGAACCCGGCGAACCCGGCGACGACCCGCTCGCGCTCCGTCTGGAACAGCTCATCCTGGGCGCCGGGCGCCGCTACACCCCCTTCCAGGCCGCCCGCAGCGCGGGCGTCTCCATGGAACTGGCCTCGCGTTTCTGGCGGGCCATGGGCTTCGCCGACATCGGGCAGGCCAAGGCGCTCACCGAGGCCGACGTACTGGCCCTGCGGCGCCTGGCCGGTCTGGTGGAGGCCGGGCTGCTCAGCGAGGCGATGGCCGTGCAGGTGGCCCGGTCCACCGGGCAGACCACCGCCCGGCTGGCCGAGTGGCAGATGGACTCCTTCCTGGAAGGGCTGACCGAGCCGCCGGAGCCGGGGATGACCCGCACCGAGGTCACGTATCCGATCGTCGAGCTGCTGCTGCCGGAGCTGGAGGAGTTCCTCGTCTACGTCTGGCGGCGCCAGCTCGCCGCGTCGGCCGGGCGGGTCGTGCAGGCCACCGACGACGAGGAGATGGTCGACCGGCGCCTGGCCGTCGGCTTCGCCGACCTGGTCGGCTTCACCCGGCTGACCCGCCGCATGGAGGAGGAGGAACTCGGCGAGCTGGTCGAGGCCTTCGAGACCACCGCCGCCGACCTGATCGCCGCCCGCGGCGGACGCCTGGTCAAGACGCTGGGCGACGAGGTCCTCTACGCCGCGGACGACGCCGGTACGGCCGCCGAGATCGCCCTGCGGCTGATCGAGACCATGTCGGGTGACGAGACGATGCCGGAGCTGCGGGTCGGCATGGCCTTCGGCACGGTCACCACCCGGATGGGCGACGTCTTCGGCACCACCGTCAACCTGGCGTCCCGGCTCACCTCGATAGCTCCGCGCGACGCTGTCCTCGTCGACTCGGCCTTCGCGCAGGAGCTGATCCGCACCGGGGACGCGCCGGCCTCCGAGGCGCAGGCGGCCCAGGAGGCCGAGGCGGCGGAGAAGGAGGGCGAGGAGCCGCCGGCGTACCGCTTCGCGCTCCAGCCGATGTGGCAGCGCCCGGTGCGCGGCCTCGGGGTCGTCGAACCCTGGCTGCTGACGCGGCGGGGGGAACCGTTGTAGACGTCTTCAACCGGAGGGGTGTCATGAGCGAGGAGCGGTACGGGGAGTCCGTGCTGGTACAGCGGCACGCGGACGGGCACGTCGCGGAGCTGGCGCTGGACCGGCCCCAGGCCATGAACGCCGTCTCGACCGGCATGGCCCGGTCCATCGGCGCGGCCTGCGCGGCGCTGGGCGCGGACCCGGGCGTACGGGTGGTGGTGCTGACCTCGACCCATGAGCGGGCGTTCTGCGTCGGCGCCGACCTCAAGGAGCGCAACTCCTTCACCGACGCCGACCTGCGGCGCCAGCGGCCGGTCACCCGGGGCGCGTACACGGGCGTACTGGAGCTGCCGGTGCCGACGGTCGCGGCCGTGCACGGGTACGCGCTGGGCGGCGGCTTCGAGCTGGCCCTCTCCTGCGACGTGATCGTCGCCGACCGTACGGCCGTGGTGGGGCTGCCCGAGGTGTCCGTCGGGGTGATCCCCGGGGGCGGCGGTACACAGCTGCTGCCGCGCCGGGTGGGGGCGGCGCGCGCCGCCGAGCTGGTCTTCACGGCGCGGCGGGTGGAGGCGGCGGAGGCGCGCGAGCTGGGCCTGGTCGACCAGCTGGTGGACGAGGGACGGGACCGCGACGAGGCGCTGGCGCTGGCCGGCCGGATCGCGGCCAACTCCCCGGTCGGCCTGCGCGCCGCCAAGCGGGCCCTGCGGCTCGGTCAGGGGCTGGACCTGCGGGCCGGCCTCGAAGTGGAGGACGCGGCCTGGCGGACGGTGGCGTTCTCGGGGGACCGGGCGGAGGGCGTGGCGGCGTTCAACGAGAAGCGGAAGCCGCGGTGGCCGGGGGAGTAGCCGAGAGGCGACCCCCGGCGGCGGTCCGTCCCGTATGTCCCTAACCTGATGAAATGGGTGAGGACAGACGTCTCGCGGCCGTCGTCGCGCTGGCGCAGGGGATGGCCGCCGCGCACGGCCTGCGGGAGGCGTGGCGGGCGGCGGCCGTCGGCGGCTGCCGGGCGCTGGGCGGCAGCTTCGCCGCCCTGTCGGTGTGGGAACGGGAGCTGGGCCGCCTGCGCGTGCTGGTGAACGTGGGGGAGCGGGCCGAGGGCGAGGAGGAGTTCCCGGAGGACGAGTCCTACCCGGTGCACCAGTTCGCGGAGATCACCGAGTTCCTGCACGAACGCTGGGCCGGCGGCGGCGAGCCCGACGCCTGGGTGGAGACGGCGCGGGGCCCGGCGGCCGGACGGCCGGGCTACGTCCATCAGCGCGTCGCCGCCCTGCGCCGCCGGGGCCGCGGCTGCTGCGTCGTCGCCCCGATCGTGCTGCACGGCCGCGCCTGGGGCGAGCTGTACGTGGCCCGGCCGGTGGGGGCGCCCGTCTTCGAACGGGGCGACGCCGACTTCGCCACCGTCCTGGCCTCCGTCGTCGCCGCCGGGATCGCGCAGACCGAACGCCTGGAGGAGGTACGGCGCCTGGCCTACACCGACGCGCTCACCGGCCTGGCCAACCGCCGCGCCGTCGACGCCCACCTGGACGAGGCGGTGGAACGCCACCGCCGCGACGGTGTGGTGGTCAGCCTCGTCGTCTGCGACCTCAACGGCCTCAAACGGGTCAACGACACCCACGGGCACGCCGTCGGCGACCGGCTGCTGGAACGGTTCGGCTCGGTGCTGTCGCTGTGCGGGGCGATGCTGCCGGGCGCGCTGGCGGCCCGGCTCGGCGGCGACGAGTTCTGCCTGCTGGCGGTCGGCCCGCCCGCCGACGCGGTGGTCGAGGCGGCCGGGGAGCTGTGCCGCCGGGCCGCCGTACTGGAGCTGGGCGACGGGGTGGCCTGCGGGGTGGCCTCCACCGGCGACCCGATCGGCCCGGTCCGCTCCGCCCGCCGGCTCTTCCGGCTCGCGGACGCCGCGCAGTACCGCGCGAAGGCGGACCGCGCCGACTGCCCGGTCGTCGCCGGCCGCGAGGGCCCCGACGACCCGGTCGTCCGCCTGGCCGACCAGCCGTCCGGGGAGGAGCGGGACGGGGAGCGCCGCCGCTTCCGGGGGCGGCACGCGCCCTAACCTCTCCTGCCCAGCCGCCGCAGCCAGCCGCGCAGCCCGCCGGGGGGCGTCCGCGGCCCGCCGCCGTCGGCCGCGGCGCGGGCGCGGACGCGGTCGAGGGCGGCGCGGTGGCCGAGCACGGAGGCTTCCGCCACGGGGAGCGCGGCCAGCTCGCAGCCGTTCTGGTGACGGTGCCTGTGGTGACAGGCGGGACAGAGGTCCGTCGGCGGCGGTCCGCCCTGCGGCTCGGCGGCGCGGCGCGTGTGGACGCGGTCGAGCGCGGCACCGTACCCGAGCACCGCGGCCTCCTCCACCGGCAGCGGTTCCAGGGAGCAGCCCGGCTGGTGCCGGTGGGTGTGGTGGCAGGCGGGGCAGGTCGCGGACGGGGGCGGTGGGGCGCCCGGTACGGGGTGTCCGCCGCCGTGTGCGCGGACGCGGGCGAGTGCGGCGTCGTGGCCGAGGGCGGCGGCGTCGTCCACCGGCAGCGGTTCCAGGGGGCAGCCCGGCTGGTGCCGGTGGGTGTGGTGGCAGGCGGGGCAGGTCGCCGACGGGGGCGGTGGGGCGCCGAACGCCTGCGGGGGCGGCGTCGGCGGGGCCGGCTGCTGGGCGCCCTCGGCCCGCGCGCGCACCTGCTCCAGGGCCGCCTCGTAGCCGAGCGCCGCGGCCTGGCTCACCGGCAGGGAGGCCAGGTCGCAGTCCGGGGTGTGGCCGCGCGAGTGGTGACAGCCCGGACAGGCCGACGCGGGCGGTGGTGCTGCCCTGTCGTGCTCGTAGTCGCCCCACCACTCCCGCGGATCGCCGCCCGTCATGCGTCCCCCCGAAGCAAGCGGCGCCGCCGCACCCGGCGCCGGATCGATGGATACGTGCTCCACACCGCCTCGCCCACCGCCGCGCAGGCCGCCACGGCCGCCGCCGCCCAGCGGAACGGTGTGTCCAGGGAGGTACCCGGCGTGGGCGGTACCAGAACCAGCGACACACCCAGCCACAGCATGATCAGGCCACCGCTGTAGGTGACGTAGGTGCGGCGGCGCCAGGCGTCCCACAGTTCGAAGTCGTGGTTCTGTTCCTCGCGCAGCAGGTCACGGCGGTCCCGTACCTCCTCCTCCGTCCACCAGGCGGTGATGTCGGCGTACGAGTACAGGTGCCGGCGGGCGTGGAAGCCGAACTGCACGCAGGTGACGAAGAGCAGGGCCGCCAGGGTCAGGAACAGCAGGACGGGGCCGGGCCAGCGGAACTTGTCGCTGTCCGCGGCGACCACCCCGATCGCGGCGACGGCGAACCCCGCCAGCAGCGGCGCGGCGACATTGCTCACCGCGTCCACGGCCACCCCGAAACCCAGCGGCGACGGCTTGCGCCACTGCGGCGACGACGGCCTGTACGGGCTCAACGGGACCTCCGGAAAAGGGTGTTCGGCGCAGCAAACTACCGGCCCGGCGGACGGTCCGCGCGATGTAAGGGGTGAACGGCCGCCCCAGGGGTGACACCGTCGCATTCACTGCGTACGCTCCTG
Organism: Streptomyces sp. NPDC016677; assembly: GCF_055562815.1. Classification (NCBI taxonomy): domain Bacteria; kingdom Bacillati; phylum Actinomycetota; class Actinomycetes; order Kitasatosporales; family Streptomycetaceae; genus Streptomyces; species Streptomyces sp. NPDC016677. Next base: position 273,864 of record NZ_JBVHEO010000003.1, read on the forward strand.
AATATGACTATGCACACTGTGGTGGTGGGGACGGCCGGAGTCACCGCGTCCGACGTCCTCGCCGTGGCGCGCGGCGGCGCCCGGGTCGAGCTCTCCGGGGAGGCGGTGGCGGCGCTGGCCGCGGCCCGCGAGACCGTGGACGCGCTGGCCGCCAAGCCGGACCCCGTCTACGGCGTCAGCACCGGCTTCGGCGCCCTGGCGACCCGGCACATCAGCCCCGAGCTGCGGGCCCGGTTGCAGCGCAACATCGTCCGCTCGCACGCCGCCGGAATGGGGCCGAGGGTGGAGCGGGAGGTCGTACGGGCCCTGATGTTCCTGCGGCTGAAGACCGTCTGCTCCGGGCGCACCGGCGTCCGCCCCGAGGTCGCCCAGGCCATGGCGGACGTGCTGAACGCCGGGATCAGCCCCGTCGTGCACGAGTACGGCTCCCTCGGCTGCTCGGGCGACCTCGCGCCCCTGTCCCACTGCGCGCTGACGCTGATGGGCGAGGGCGAGGCGGAGGGTCCGGACGGGACCGTACGGCCCGCCGGCGAGTTGCTCGCGGAGCACGGGATCACCCCCGTCGAGCTGCGCGAGAAGGAGGGCCTCGCCCTGCTCAACGGCACCGACGGCATGCTCGGCATGCTGGTCATGGCCCTCGCCGACCTCGACACCCTCTACACGTCGGCCGACGTCACCGCCGCCCTCACCCTGGAGGCGCTGCTCGGCACCGACAAGGTGCTCGCCCCCGAGCTGCACGCCATCCGCCCGCACCCCGGACAGGCCGCGTCCGCCGCCAACATGGCCGCCGTGCTGGCGGGCTCCGGCCTCACCGGCCACCACCAGGACGACGCCCCGCGCGTCCAGGACGCCTACTCGGTGCGCTGCGCCCCGCAGGTCGCCGGCGCCGGCCGGGACACCCTGGCCCACGCCCGCCTGGTCGCGGAGCGGGAGCTGGCGGCGGCGGTGGACAACCCGGTCGTGCTGCCCGACGGCAGGGTGGAGTCCAACGGGAACTTCCACGGCGCCCCGGTCGCCTACGTCCTCGACTTCCTCGCCATCGCCGTCGCCGACCTCGCCTCCATCGCCGAGCGGCGCACCGACCGGCTGCTGGACAAGAACCGCAGCCACGGTCTGCCGCCGTTCCTCGCCGACGACCCCGGGGTGGACTCCGGGCTCATGATCGCCCAGTACACGCAGGCCGCGCTGGTCAGCGAGTTGAAGCGGCTCGCCGTACCGGCGTCGGCGGACTCCATCCCGTCCTCGGCCATGCAGGAGGACCACGTGTCGATGGGCTGGTCGGCGGCGCGCAAGCTGCGCACGGCCGTCGGCAACCTCACCCGGGTGATCGCCGTCGAGCTGTACGCCGCCACCCGGGCGCTCCAGCTCCGTGAGGGACTCACCCCGGCCCCGGCCTCCCGGGCCGTGATCGACGCCGTACGGCGGGCCGGGATCGAGGGCCCCGGTCCGGACCGCTTCCTGGCGCCCGACCTGGCCGCCGCGGACGCGTTCGTACGTGACGGGCGGCTGGTCGAGGCGGCGGAGACGGTGACCGGACCGCTGCGCTAGTCATACGAAAGCGCTGTGCCGGTGACAGTTCACCGGCACAGCGCGTCAAGAAAAAGCCAAGAACACCAAAAGCTTTGAGAAACCCTCAGGAGTTCCTCAGAAGTCCAGGCGTTCGCGGCGCACCGAATAGACCACGAAACCGGCGCCCAGCCCCAGACAGGCGGTGCCGCCGATGACGTACGGAGTGCTGTCGAAGCTGCCGGTGTCGGCCAGCCGGGTGCTCCCGTCGACGGCCCCGGGGGCCGTGGCGGCGAGTCTCGCCTGCTCGGTGACCTGCGGAGACGGGCTGCTGGGCGGGGTGTTTCCCGCGGCGGTCTCCGGGGTCGCGTTGGCGGACGGGACGAACCACAGGGCGCACAGCAGGGAGCCCGCGGCAGCGGCGGTCAGCAACGGACGGCGAGCGGATGACACTGAATATCGATCCCCTTGTGGCGCTGGTGAATTGGCCGTGCGGGGCGATGTTAGTGAAAGGCGCGGGTCACCGGAAAGCCGCGGGGGTCGTCGGCCGTACGCTCCGGACATGAGCGCTGATGAGACATCACGGTATGTACGGATTCGTGTCGACCTCGTCCTGGAGGTCGAGGACGACGAGGCGGTCACCCGGGCCGCGCTGCGGCGGATCGCCGGGGACGCCGCCCTGCCCGAGGCGGAGCGGACGGGCGCCGAGGACGCTGTGACGGAGGACACCGCGGAGGCGCTGGCCCATCTCGTCGACCCGTTCGACCTGGTCAGCGAGGTGCCGGGGGTCGAACTCCAGCAGGCGTCCTGGAGCGGCGAGTGGATCGACTACGACCCCGATTCGCCGGACTGGGGCCTCGACGAGGATGATGGCCCCCTGTACGACGGATACGGCGACGGCGGCGACGACGACGGCGGCCACGGAGGCGGTCGCGGCGCGCGTGACCCGGAAGTGACGGTCGGCTGACGCTCCTTGGGGAAACCGTGACCCCGGGCGGCAACCGCCGCCCGGGGTTTCGCCGTCTCACCCGGCGCACGGACCGATACCGGCGCGGGAGCGTCCGTCCCGCGGACGTGGTGTGGCCCACACCTGGGGGCCATGTGGAACGGGACGAACCGGTCGTAGCGTTGAACAGGTTGACGGGGAATCTCGTGGTTTCCGGAATCGGTAGCGATGGAGAAGCGTGTGATGACGAACAGTAAGCGGCGCAAGGGCCTCGCGGCCGCGTCCGCGCTGCTCGGGGGTGTACTGGTGCTCTCGGCGTGTTCCGGCGGCGACGACGACGCGGCCGGTGGCGGCGGTGAGTCCTCGCAGGCCCAGGTCGACAAGGCGGCGGCCGAGAAGACCTCCGAGGCGCAGATCAAGATCAAGCCGGAGAACGGGTCCGACAACGCGTCCATCAACAACTCCGCGACCGTCTCCGTGACCAAGGGCACGCTCACCGAGGTCAAGATGACCACCTCGGACGGCACCGAGGTCAGCGGCGAGATATCCGCCGACAAGACCAGCTGGAAGCCCAGCGCGCAGCTGGAGCGGGCCACCACCTACAAGCTGACGGTCACCGCCGAGGACTCCGACGGCCGCGCGGCGCACGAGAACGCGTCGTTCACCACGGTCGCCCCGAACAACAGCTTCATCGGCACCTTCACGCCGGACGACGGCACCACGGTCGGCGTGGGCATGCCCGTCTCGATCAACTTCGACAAGGAGATCACCGACAAGGCCGCCGTCCAGAAGGGCATCACGGTCAACACCGACAGCGGCCAGGAGGTCGCCTGTCACTGGTTCAGCACCCAGCGCATGGACTGCCGCCCCGACGAGTACTGGAAGGAAGGCTCGACCGTCACCCTGAAGCTCGCGCTCGACGGTGTCGAGGGCGCCGACGGCGTCTTCGGTGTCCAGCAGAAGACGGTCACCTTCAAGGTCGGCCGCAACCAGGTCTCCTATGTCGACGCGCAGACCAAGCAGATGAAGGTCACGCAGGACGGCAAGACCGTCAAGACGATCCCGATCTCGGCCGGCTCCCCGGAGAACAAGACCTACGAGGGTCAGATGGTGATCTCCGAGAAGTACAAGGAGACCCGGATGGACGGCTCGACGGTCGGCTTCACCGACGACGACGGCAAGGGCGAGTACGACATCAAGGACGTACCGCACGCCATGCGGCTGAGCACCTCCGGCACCTTCATCCACGGCAACTACTGGGGTGCCAAGTCCATCTTCGGCAGCCAGAACACCAGCCACGGCTGTGTGGGCCTGTCGGACACCAAGGGCGCCAACGACTCCAGCACCCCGGCCGCCTGGTTCTACGACAACTCCCTCATCGGTGACGTGGTCGTCGTCCAGAACACCGGCGACGACACCATCGCCCCGGACAACGGCCTCAACGGCTGGAACATGGACTGGGCCGAGTGGAAGGCGGGCTCGGCGATCTGACGCCCCCGCAATTCACCGCTGCCGCACCGCCGTTCGCCCCTCAGAGGGCGGGCGGCGGTTCGCTTTGGTCACACATCGGCATCTCTCAGCCTTCTCATCCTCCTCTTATCGGAGGCTTATCCGCCCATCACGCGCCGTCCCTACTTTGCGGCCATGTTCTTCACCTACCTGAGGCGCGAACTGCGCCGCCGTAGAAAGGCGGCCCTCGTCGTCGCCTCCGGACTCGCGCTGGGCATCGCGCTGGTCATCGTCGTCAACTCCGTGTCGTCCGGCATGGGCAAGGCCCAGGAGAAGGTCCTGGAGTCGCTGTACGGCCTCGGCACCGACATGACCGTCACCAAGGCCGCCGCGGCGGACAGCGGCGGGAGCGGGCAGGGCGAGCGCCCCCGTTTCGAGTTCGACGCGCAGGACAGCGACTCCGACGAGGAGCAGTCCAGCGACCGGGTCATGGTGCAGGGCTTCCAGACCCTGGCCGGCTCCACCGTCGGCGAGGTCGCCGGCCAGAGCGGCGTGGCCGACGCGGTGGGCGGGCTCAGCCTCCAGGTCATGAAGGTCAGCGGCCAGTTCACGCGCGGTCAGTTCCAGCAGGGCGGCGGGGGCCAGACGCAGGGTCAGGGCCAGGGCGGCGCCCCCAGCGGCGGCACCGGCAGTCAGCAGGGCGGCGAAGTCCGGGGCGGCGGCGCCGACTTCGACGTCAACAGCTACTCCGTCTACGGCACCGACGTCACCGAGACCGCGCTCGGCCCGCTGACCTCCTCGAAGATCACCAGCGGCCGGACCTTCAAGACGTCCGAGACCGACGCCGAGGTCGCCGTCGTCGACTCGGCGTACGCCAAGGAGAAGGAGCTGAAGACCGGCTCCACGCTCACCATCAGCAGCACCAAGTTCAAGGTCATCGGGATCGCCACCGCCGACAGCGGGGACGCCGCGGCCAACGTCTACATCCCGCTGAAGCGGGCCCAGACGCTGGGTGACGCCAAGAACAAGGTCACCACCGTCTACGTCCAGGCGTCCGACTCGCAGCAGATCGACGCGGTCAAGTCGGCCATCCAGAAGAACATCTCGGGGACCACGGTCACCACCTCCGCCGACCTCGCCGACACCGTCTCGGGCTCGCTGTCCACCGCCTCCTCGCTGGCCACCAGCGTCGGCAAGTGGCTCTCCGTCCTGGTGCTGGTCGCCGCGTTCCTGGTCGCCGGCCTGCTCACCTCCTCGGCCGTCTCCCGCCGCGTACGCGAGTTCGGCACCCTGAAGGCGCTCGGCTGGAAGTCCGGCCGGGTGACCCGGCAGGTCGTCGGCGAGGCCGTCGTCAACGGCCTGGTCGGCGGCGTCCTCGGCATCGCGCTCGGCCTGGCGGGCGCGTACGCCGTCACCGCGGTCAGCCCCAGCCTGGAGGCCCAGCTCGGCGCCACCGCCGGCGGCACGGGCGGCGGCCCCGGCGGCGGCATGGGCGGCGGTCCCGGTGGCGGCATGGGCGGCGGACAGTCGGCGTCCAAGACCCTGGAGGTCGCCCTCACCGCGCCGGTCAGCCTCACCACCATCGCCCTGGCCGTCGTCCTCGCCGTGACGGGCGGTCTGATCGCCGGCGGCTTCGGCGGCTGGCGCGCCTCCCGGCTGCGCCCGGCGGACGCCCTGCGCCGCGTCGAGTAGCGCCGCCCCGCGCCGCGCCGAGCAGCGCGCGCCCCGCCCCGCCCCTCCCCTCACGTTTTCCAGGAGTCGGACCACCATGTACGAACTCAGAGGCGTCACCAAGCGCTATACGCGCGGCAAGGACACCGTCAACGCCCTCGACGGCATCGACCTGACCATCCCCGACGGCGACCGGCTGGTCATCCAGGGCCCCACCGGCGGCGGCAAGTCCACGCTGCTCCAGATGCTGGGCGCGCTGGACCGGCCCACCGCCGGCGAGATCGTCCTCGACGGCACCGACCTGGCCAAGCTGTCCGAGGCCCGGCTGACCCGGGTGCGCAGCGAAACCATCGGCATCGTCTTCCAGTCGTTCAACCTCATCCCCACGCTGACCGCGCAGGAGAACGTCGAGACCGCGCTGGTGCCGCTCGGCGTCAGGACCAGGGAACGGCGCGAACGCGCCGCCGAGGCACTGGAGTCGGTCGGCCTCGGCGAACGGCTCGGCCACCTGCCCAGCGAGATGTCCGGCGGCCAGCAGCAGCGGGTCGCCATCGCGCGGGCCCTGGTGAAGCAGCCCAAGGTGCTGCTCGCCGACGAACCCACGGGCAACCTCGACGAGTCGATGCGCGACGAGATCATGGACGTACTCGAACGGATGTGGAAGGAACTGGACCTGACCTTCGTGATGGTCACCCACGACTCCGCCATCGCCAAGAAGGCCCCGCGCCTGGCGACGATCCGCAAGGGGAAGATCACGATCCGGGAGAACGCGGAGGCGTGACCCGCGTGGCCCGAGTGATCCGCGCGACACACGGGCTCCTGTGACCGCCGGTAATCCATCGGTCAGGTAACGGAGTTCCCGCGGGGGCGTAACAGTAGTCCGGCGGTTCTCTCACCTTTCTCTCATCCGATTGAGGCAGATGATCGTCCCCGGCATACTGCGTGCACCGGGGGGTGCGCACTGGCGTACGAGACCACCCCCGGCCGGGTGAACCGCGTGGTTGGCCCGGACATCCGCTAGGGGGAACCTTGCGCAGACAAAAGAACAGAGGGCACGCCGCCACGGTCGCCGTGGCGGCGGCCGTCGCCCTCGCCGCCGGACTGACCACCCCGGCCGGCGCGGCCGGCACCGAGGCGCGGGGGACGGCCGACACGGCCGGCACCGCGCTCACCGCCACCCACCACATCACCCTGATCACCGGCGACCGGGTCGTCGTCGACGCGCGGGGCCGGGTCACCGGCCTCAAGCGGGCCAAGGGCCGCGAGCACATACCCGTGCAGGTCCGCCGCGCCGACGGGCACACCTACGTCGTCCCGGCCGACGCCGCCCGCCTGGTGGCCACCGGCAAGCTCGACCGGCGCCTGTTCGACGTCACCGAGCTGAACAAGGCCACGACCCGCAAGGCCCAGAAGAAGGGCCTGAAGGTCATCGTCGGCTACAAGGGCGCCCCCGCGGCGACCAAGGCCGACGTCCGCGAGGCGGGCACCCTGCGCCGCAGCCTCAAGTCCCTGAATGCCGACGCCGTCCAGACCCCGCAGAAGGACGCTCCCGACCTGTGGAAGGCGGTCACGGACGGCGAGAAGACCGCCTCCGGCATCGCCCACGTCTGGCTGGACGGCGTCCGCAGGGCCAGCCTCGACACCTCCGTTCCGCAGATCGGCGCCCCGCAGGCGTGGGAGGCCGGCTACGACGGCAAGGGCGTCAAGATCGCCGTCCTGGACACCGGCGTCGACGCCACCCACCCCGACCTGAAGAACCAGGTCGTCGCGGCGAAGAACTTCACCGCCGCGGCCGACGCCACCGACAAGTTCGGGCACGGCACCCACGTCGCCTCCATCGCGGCCGGCACCGGTGCCAAGGGCGGCGGGACGTACAAGGGCGTCGCGCCCGGCGCCCAGCTCCTCAACGGCAAGGTGCTCGACGACTCCGGCTACGGCGACGACTCCGGCATCCTGGCCGGCATGGAGTGGGCGGCCGAGCAGGGCGCCGACATCGTCAACCTCAGCCTCGGCGGCGGCGACACCCCCGAGATCGACCCGCTCGAAGCCGAGGTCAACAAGCTCTCCGCGGAGAAGGGCATCCTCTTCGCCATCGCCGCCGGCAACGACGGCGAGTTCGGCGACCAGACGATCGGCTCCCCGGGCAGCGCCGCCGCGGCCCTCACCGTCGGCGCGGTCGACGACAAGGACGCGCTCGCCGAGTTCTCCAGCACCGGCCCCGGCCTCGACGGCCAGATCAAGCCGGACGTCACCGCCCCCGGCGTCGACATCACCGCGGCCTCCGCGTCCGGCAGCGTCATCGCCCAGGAGGAGGGTGAGAACCCCGAGGGGTACGTCACCATCTCCGGTACGTCGATGGCGACCCCGCACGTCGCGGGCGCGGCGGCGATCCTCAAGCAGCAGCACCCGGAGTGGACGAACACCGAGCTGAAGGCGGTCCTCACCGGCTCCGCCAAGGGCAACGGCGCCTACACGCCGTCCCAGCAGGGCACGGGCCGCATCCAGGTCGACAAGGCGATCACCCAGACCGTGATCGCCGAGCAGTCCTCGATCAGCTTCGCGCCGCAGCAGTGGCCGCACGCCGACGACCAGCCGGCCACCGAGAAGCTGACGTACCGCAACCTCGGCACCGAGGACGTCACCCTCAAGCTGACCTCGACGGCCATCGACCCCAAGGGCAAGACGGCCCCGGCCGGCTTCTTCACCCTGGACGCCGACACGGTCACCGTCCCCGCGGGCGGCACCGCCTCCGTCGGCATCACCGCCGACACCCGCCTCGGCGGCACCGTCGACGGCGCGTACTCGGCGTACGTGACGGCGACCGGCGGCGGCCAGAGCGTCCGCACCGCCGCGGCGGTCCAGCGCGAGGTGGAGTCCTACGACGTCACGCTGAAGGCCATCGGCCGGGACGGCAAGCCGTCCGCCAACTACAACATCGACCTGGCCGGCATCTCCGGTCTGGCCGCCGACGAGTTCTACAACCCGTACGAGGCCGACGGCACCGTCACCGTGCGCGTGCCCAAGGGCGGTTACATCCTCAACTCCTCGCTCTACGTCAACGCCGACCCGGAGAAGTACGAGGGCGCCGACTGGCTGGCCCAGCCCAAGCTGAGCATCACCAAGGACACCACGATCACGCTGGACGCGCGTACCGCGAAGCCGGTCGACATCACGGTGCCCGACAAGGCCGCCGAGCCGGTCCTCGGCTCCGCCGACTTCAGCGTGGACACCGCCGACGGCGGTTACAGCTTCGGCTGGTTCCTGGAGTCCTACGCCAACTTCCGCAGCGGACACCTCGGCCCGCAGATCACCGACGGGTCCGTGACCCAGCAGTGGGACGCGCACTGGGCCAAGGGCACCAAGGAGCAGTACGACACCGTCACCGGCGGTGCGGTCAAGAAGCTCGCCACCGGCTTCACCCGGCACTACAAGGCCAGCGAGCTGGCCACGGTGAAGGCGTCCCTGGGGGCCTCGGCCGGCGGCAAGACGGGCGACGTCAGCGCGGTCGGCTGGCTCCCGGCCAGCGGCGGCGGCTCCGGCACCAGCGTCCCGCAGACCCTGCCCGGCGTGCACACCCTGCACCTGTCCACCACGTCGGACGTCCAGTGGGACCTGTCCTTCATGCAGTACGGCGGCACCGACGAAGAGGGCTTCCCGATCCCGGACGCCTTCTACGCGCAGGACCCGGGGCAGATCTACAAGGCGGGCAAGAGCTACTCGACGACGTTCAACACGGCCGTCTTCTCCCCGCGCATCACCTCCGAGTTCGGCGTCTTCCGTGACGGCAACGGCATCAGCGGCCTGATCCCGCTGTTCGCCGACGGCAAGGGCCACGCGGGCTCGTCGGACTTCTCCTCGGTCACCACGACGCTCTACCGCAACGGCACCAAGGTCGGCTCCAACGACGACCCGCTCTTCGGCGAGCAGGAGTTCAGGGTCCCGTCCGGTGACGCGGCGTACAAGCTGACGACGTCGGTGAAGCGTTCCTCCAAGGTCGCCGCGGCGGCCAGCCGGATCGACGCGACCTGGACCTTCCGTTCCAAGAAGACCAGCGAGCGCACCCAGCTGCCCGCCTCCTCGGCCCGCTTCGGCGCGACCGTGACGCTGGACAGCAAGAAGACGGCCGGCCAGAAGGCGGTCATCCCGGTCACGGTGGAGGGCGCCGCCAAGGGCTCCAACCTGAAGTCGCTGGTGGTGTACAGCTCCTACGACACCGGCAAGACCTGGAAGAAGGTCACCGTCACCAAGGGCAAGATCACCGTCAAGAACCCGTCGAAGGGCAAGGGCATCTCCTTCCGCGCCAAGATCACCGACAAGAAGGGCAACACGTCGATGATCTCGCTGTACAACGCCTACTACGGCAAGTGAGCCGTTAGCCCGTAACACCGGGGCCCGCCGCAGTCACCGACTCCGGCGGGCCCTTCCGCGTCGGGGCCCCCGGCGGACGTGGTCGCCAAAAGTCCGCGCGGGCGGCGCGGGAGACGGCGATGATGTCCGCATGCGGTTCGGGGGACGTGGTCATCGGCGTGTCTGGCAGGCGGTGTTCGTCTGCAGCGGAGTCGCACTGGCGGGATGTGCGACATGGACCCTGCGCGCCCTGCTCCGGGGCGGCCTGGAACCGCAGGACACGGCGGGTGTCGTGGGCCTCGTGGTCGCGGTCCTGGCGCTGGTGGTCTCCGTCGCGGGGCTGCGGCGCAGTCCGTGGGAGCCGGTGGACACGCCCCTGCTGGCCGAGGATCTGGCCGCGCGCGTGCGCGAGTCGGAGACGTTCCAGCGCGGACAACTGCTCGGCACCGACCACGTCGCGATCGACCTGCGGTTCGCGGTCCGTGCGCAGGCGCGGTCGGCGGCCGTACCCGGTCCTTCGGGCCCCGTGTCCGGCGGGCGGCTCGCAGAGATCGGCTCGTTCCACACACGCACCCCCTACGGGCGCACAGTGATCACGGGGCCGGCCGGGGCCGGCAAGACCGTGCTGGCGGTGGAACTGGTCCTGGCCCTGCTCGACAGCCGCCGGCCCGACGACCCCGTGCCGGTGCGGCTCGGTCCGGCGGGCTGGGACACGCGGCGCGACTTCGCGGACTGGCTGGCCGAGCGGCTGGTGGAGGAGTACGACCGGCACCCGGCCGTCGCCAGGCTGCTGGTGCGCCAGGGGCGCGTGCTGCCCGTCCTCGACGGGCTGGACGAGATGGACCCGGCCGCCTCCTCCGCCGCCGGGGCGCCGCACGCCCGTGCCGCCCTGCGGGCGCTGAACGGCCGGTTCCAGGGACGTGCCCCGGCCCCCGTCGTCGTCACCTGCCGCACCGAGCGGTACGAGGCGCTGAGCGGCGACGGCACCGGCCTGCGGGACTCGGTCTGGATCGACCTGACCGCCGTCACCGCCGAGCAGGCCCACCGGTACCTGGCGGAGCGTGCCGCGCACGACGGCTGGCGACCCGTCCTCGACGAACTCGCGCGGCACCCTGGGGGCCGCCTGGCCGGGACCCTGTCGACGCCGTGGGCGCTGACGCTGGCCGCCACGGTGTACGCGGAGGGCGGAGATCCGGATCAGTTGCGTACCCGGGCGTCCGACGGCAGCCTGCGGGCCCACCTGCTCGCCGAGTTCCTGCCGGCGTCGGTACGGCTGCACCCGGAGAGCCCCGGCCGCTTCGAGGCGGAGGCCGTTCAGGAGTGGCTGGCCACGCTGGCGCGGCACCTGCGGGCCGTGCCGTCGCAGACCGGTACGGGATCGCGGCGCGGGGCGCCGACGGGCGGGGCCCTCGCCGACCCGAATCCGCCAGCGGCGCCGGACCTGGACATCGTGCCGCACCGGCTGTGGCTGCTGGCCGGCCCCCGGCGGGTGCGCCTGGCCCACCTGGTGGTCTGCACCGTACTGGTCGCCCTGGCCGCGGCCGGGTTCGGGCTCCTGGCCCGGCTGTCCGACGCCGCACCGCCGTTCCTGTTCGTCGCCGGGGCCGCCGCGGTGGTGTGCCTGTGGGGGCTGCCGCAGTGGAGCCGGCCGTGGCCCCCGCCGAGACGGCTCATGTCCTACCGGAGGATGCGTGCCGCCGCCTCGTGGCTCAACGGCGGTCTGGCGCTGCTGGGCAGCGCGGGCGCGGCCGTGGTGTCGATCCTCACCGACATCTACCCGCACCGCCTCGGCCTGGACGTGCTGGCCGCACTCGGCGTCGGGGCGGGGATCGTCATGACGGTGAGCACGTTCCTCCTCGGCAGGGCCACCTCGCTGCCCGTGGACGGAGCGGACCACCCGGTGAGCGACCCGTGGCGGCTCCTGCGCGGCGACCTCGCGGCGGGGCTGGTGGTCGCGCTGGTCTTCGGCCTGATCGTGGGCACGGGGGCCGGCGTCACCATGGGGGTCCTGCCCGGCCTCGCCCTGGGCGTCGTGTCCCTGCTCGCGGTGGTGCTCGTGGCGAACGCGTGGACGCGCTACGTCGTCTCGCTGCTGTGCATGAGACGCCTCCTGCCCTTCAGACTGGGGGAGTTCCTCGACTGGGCCCATCGCGGCGGGCTGTTGCGCGTCTCGGGCAACGCCTACCAGTTCCGCCACCACGAACTGCAGGAGTGGCTCGCCGGCCGGCGGCGTTGACCGGTACCGTTGCGGCTCACGCCTGTTCCTCCTCGGGGGGCGGTTCCAGTTCCTGCTCCGACCGGGGCCGGCCCGAGCGGGCCCGCTCCATGTCCGCCCGCGCGTGGATCAGCAGCGCCACGGCCTTGATGATCGCGGCCGTACTCATGCCGATGGCCGACCCCAGCGCGCCGATGGCGGCGAGCACCTGGGCGGTGTCCGAGGGGCCCAGCCGATCGCCGTGGACGCTGTCCAGCACGGAGCCGCCGGCGAGGTAGGCCACCAGGTACGCCGCGGCGGCGCCGGCGGCCAGCCACACCGCGACCCACGCCTCGGCCCGCCGGCGGTGCGGGTCGTCCGGGGCGGAGCGGGCCGCGGAGGGCGCGCCGCCCGGGCGGCGGGCGGACAGCGACCACCAGGAGACCATGACGACGGAGACCATGACGACGGAGACCATGACGACGGAGACCGAGCCGAGGAGCAGCGCCGCCCAGCTGACCGCACCGGCACTCACGTCCACGCCGGTCACACCGGAGTCAGCCCCGTCGCCGAGCACCGCGGCGCACAGCTGAGCGAGGACGACGGCGCAGAGGAAGGCGATCAGGGCCGCGGCCCGCCGCAACGTCGTGGACCCGCCCCGCTCCTCCCGCACGCTCCCGCCCGCGAGTCCCGCGACGACCTCGGGACGGCGGAACAGCGCGTCGCAGTGGCCCGGTTCGCGGTCCAGGAGGACCAGCACCTTGTAGGAGGCGCCGCGGTCGAGGCGTACCCGGGGCAGCCGGAGGGAATCGTCGCGGGCGTGGAGGGCGGGGGAACCCAGGAAGTGGTCGGCCAGGTGGGGATGGCTGAATTCGGTCGGGGCCATGCCTACGACGCGGCGGCCCGGGAACCTGACCCGGATGCCCACGGAGGCCCCGTCGAGGGCCAGGTAGTCCTGCTCCTCGATCCGCGTCCAGCCGCTGTTCCGGATCCGCAGCAGGACGAACGACGGATCGGCCGGCCGGGCGCCGTGGACGTCCCCGATCTCCCGCAGAGGACCGGCATACGGCTGATGCGCCGCGTCACGCGGATCCATGTCCAACTGCACCTGGTGGCCGAGCCGTTTGCGCTGCCCGACGGCCATGTACAACGCGACGACCACCGGAACGGCCACCCCCAGGAGCCCGAGCATCACCACCCAGGCACCGTCCATGACAACCCCCCAGCCACCTCGGCGCACGGCGACAGCCATGATCCCGTACGGCGGCGCGACCCTGTCAAGGCGCGCGGACCCGGCACACTTCGCACCACACCGTCTTGTGGTCCGGGCCCTGCTCCACGCCCCATCGGGCCGCGACCCCGTCGACGAGGGCGAGTCCGCGTCCGGACTCGCAACCGTCCGACGCGGAACACAGGACCGGCAGGGCGCGCGGGGCGGGGTCGGTGACCTCCACACGGACGCGGCCGGTCCCGGTGTCGTGGACGCGGACGGTCACGGGGGTGCCCTCGCCGAGGTGGTCGATGACGTTCGTGAGCAGTTCGCTCGCGCAGAGCAGGACGTCGTAGGTGTGGTGGCGCAGCAGGCGGCGCAGTTCGGGGACGGCCTTGGGCGTGGCGAGGAGGCGGACGTCGACGGTCACGCGGGTCACGCCGGCGCCGCCGTCCGGAGGGCCGCGGTGAGCGCGCGGGCCGTGGCGGTGTTGCAACTGCCGAGCGCGATCAGCCCCGCGGAGGGCGCGTACGTGCCGGCGAAGGTCAACGGGTCCACGCGGAGGGAGGGGAGTCTGATGCCGTGGAGGGCGAGCGCGGCGCGGAGTTCGTCCACGCAGCGGGTCATGTCGTCTTCCTGGGGGCGGGGCTGGGGCATGGGGCTGCGCCTTTCCGTGTGCGGGCTGTGATGAATCACTCACAGAGTGACGTCGGGCGCCCTACCGTGAAAGGGGTCTCGCGTAGGCGGCACGGAGTGTGGAAGAGGGCAGGCCAATGGCACGGCGCAAGGACATCGACGGCTCGATGAGCGTCCCGACCTTCTACGGCAAGGAGTTGCGGTGGAAGAGGGAGGCGGCGGGGCTGTCGCTGGAGGGGCTCCTCGAAGGGAGCTTCTACGGGAAGTCGTACCTCAGCGACATCGAGCACGGGGAACGGCGGATGCCGATGGATCTGGCTCGGCATGTGGATCGGGTGCTGAAGACGGACAAGTTCTTCGAGCGGCATTGCGAGGATGTGCGGAAGGCGCGGCGGGGGCCGCACGCCGCGTACTTCGAGAAGGTCCTGGAGGCGGAGCAGCACGCCGAGTCCATCGAGGAGTGGTGCCCCAGCACGTTCCCCGGACTACTCCAGACCGCCGCGTACGCGCGGACCCTCGTACGGTCGGCTCACCCGTACGCCTGCGACGAGGAGGTGGAGGAGAAGGTCCAGGCCCGCCTGGCGCGCGCCCGCCTCTTCGAGGACGATCACGCCACCCCGGAGTACTGGACGGTCCTCCACGAGTCCCTGCTCCTGGACCCCATCGTCTCGTCGGAGGAGATGGCCGGACAGCTCGACCGGATCGTGGAGTTGGCCGAGTGGCGCCGGATCACTCCACAGATCGTTCCGCGGAAGTGTGGCGCGTATCCCCTGATGGCGGCCCCTATCAAGGTCATGACCTTCTCCGACGCGCCGCCGCTCCTCTACATCGAAGCGTCGTACAGCGGGGACACCATCGACGATCCGGCCCTCGTGAAGCAGTACCGAAAGGCATACGATCGGCTCAGGGCCGCCGCACTGTCACCGAAGGCGTCCCTGGCCAGGATCAAGGCTGCGGCAGGGGAATACCGAAATGGCGAGCAACCGGATCGACTTGACTGAAGCGCTCTGGACGAAGAGCAGCTACAGCAACGGTGACGGCGGCGACTGCGTCGAGGTTGCCGACGGAGTCGTCGGCCTTGTCCCCGTTCGGGACTCCAAGGTTCCGGACGGGCCGGTGCTGGTGGTTGCCGCTTCTGCGTGGGGGGCCTTCGTCGCCGGGGTGCGGGGCTGAGTGATGCGGGCCGTCAGGAGGTTTGCGTCGCCGCCTGTGGTGAGGGCGCCGCTGGTGACGTAGGCGGTGGTGTCGGTGACGGCGACGGACGTGGTGTTCTGGAGGCCGTCGCTCGCGTCGAGGACGGTGCGGGCGGGGTGGCCCGGGGTGATGAGTACCACCTCGCTGGGGATGTTGAGGGCGGCCAGGAGCTGGTCGCCCCGGCCGGTGAAGGCGAAGTCGTCGACGCTGTCCAGACCCGACGCCTTGAGCTGGGGCCGGCCGGCCCCGCCCGTGGCCGTCAGGGGGATGCGCAGGATCGTCCCGCGGTCGATGTTGGACACCCACACCGCGCCGTTGTGCACCTTCACGCCGTTGGCGCCGAAGAAGCCGGTCGGGGCGAGGGCGGGGCCGTCGGCCCAGACGGTGGCCGGGCCGCCGTGCGGAGGGACCCGCCACACTTTCCCCCGGGTGGAGTCCGTGATGTAGAAGTTCCCCGTGCGGTCGTCCCGGGCGAGCCCGTTGGCGAAGCTCGTCGCGGGGAGAGCCGCGACCCGCGTCGGCTCGCCGCCGCCCGGGGGCAGCTTCCACAGGCCGGTCAGGGCGCCGTCACCGGCGGAGTAGAGGAAGTAGAGAGTGCCGCCCGGGGTGCGCTCGATGCCGGTCACGTTGGCGGTGCCGACGCCCGGGGTGTTCACCCCTCCGTCCGCCGGCAGCGGCATGGTGGCCAGCACCTCGACGCGGCCGTCGAGGGACACGTGCGCGATCTGGCGGGACAGGATGAGGCCGACGTCGGCCGAACCGTCCGGCTCCACGACGACGCTCTCCGCCGCCTGCCCGGAGGGCCGGTCGAAGTGGGCCACGACGCGCGGGTCCGACAGGGGCGGCGCGGCGGCTCCCGCCGGTGCCGGGACCGCGGCGAGTCCCAGGGTCATGCCCGCCAGGGCCAGTCGGACGGCGAGGTGGGTGCGCATGGGTGCGCTCCGATCTGACGCGTTCGCTCGCGCCGAGCATCGATCGCCGCGCGCGGGCCGGCCAGTACCCGGCGTAACCCTGGAACCGCAGTACCACGCTGCGGACGGCCCGGTGGGCGAGACTGGGCCCATGAGCGTGCCGGACAACTCCCTGGGCGAGGCGCTGCGGGCCTGGCGGGACCGCCTGACGACGGACGACGTCGGCCTGCCGGCCACGGGGCGCCGGCGGACGGCGGGACTGCGCCGCGAGGAACTCGCCGCGCTCGCCGGGATCTCCGTCGACTACCTGCTCCGCCTCGAACAGGGCCGGGCCCGGCGCCCGTCCCGCCCGGTGGTCGCCTCGCTCGCCCGCGCGCTGCGGCTGACGGACGACGAGACGTGTCATCTGCACCTGGTCGCGGGGCTTCTCCCGCCGGCACCGGGGCGGATTCCGCAGGAGGTGCCGCCGAGCGTCGACCGGCTGATCAGCCGCTGGGGAGACATTCCGGTGGGCGTGTTCTCGGCCGCCTGGACCCTGCTGTCCTGGACGCGGTCCTGGGCGGCCCTGCTGGGCGACCCGGCGGCCCGGTCGCCGAGGGAACGGAACCTGGTACGGGCGGTCTTCGCCGAACCGGCGACCGGGACCGGCCGCGCCCCGCTCTTCCCCTTCGCCCCCGACGGGGCGGCCCTCGTCGCCGATCTGCGGCTCGCCCGCGCCGCGTACCCGGGGGAGAGGGAACTCGACGAGCTGGTGCGGGAGACCTGGCGGGCCAGCGCCGGCTTCCGGGAGCTGTGGGCCACCGCGACGCTCGGCTCGCGACTCGGCGGCGACCAGCGGAACCGGCACCCGCTCGTCGGGGAGATCGTGCTGGACAGCGACGTGCTGAAGGTGCCGGACCACGACGTGCGGATCATGACGTTCACGGCCGAACCCGGCAGCCCGGACGCGCGGAAGCTGGACCGCCTGCGCTCCGCCGCCGGACAGGGCGCCGGAAAACCGTGAGCACTTCGCCCCGAAGTGCTCACGGTTTTCCGAACCCCTGACCCGGACCGTCCGTCACGGCCCCCAGGCCGGCCGCCCCGTCACTGCCGCAGGTCGGCCGGCACGGTGGTGGACAGCAGGCGCGGATCGGGTTCGCGGGTCATCGACGCCAGGCCCTTCACCGCCTTGGCGAGCTTGAGCAGGTCGCGCGGGTTCTTGAAGTCGAGCGCCTTGAGGAGCTGGCGGAGCATCGAGAGGGTGTCGAAGTAGACCCGCTCGCATATCAGCCGCTCGTCCTCGTCGAAGAGGAAGTACGCGGTCATACGGACCCGGAAGCGACCGCCGGTGGGCGGGATCTTGCCGAGCGGTCCGCGGTGGGTGCCCAGCAGCCAGAACTCGACGATGACGGCGTCCGCGCTGTGCCGCAGCTCGATGATCTCGTGGTCCTGGTCGGGGAAGGCGACGCGGGTCTCGTGGTAGTAGCCGCGGACCGCGGAGTCGCCGTCGTGCACGGTCATGGTCGGGACCAGCTCGTAGTGCGGGTGCGGGAAGGTCGACAGTACGTCGTCCCACGCGTGGACGACCTCGTCGTGGAAGTGGTCCAGGA
This sequence comes from Streptomyces sp. NPDC016677, assembly GCF_055562815.1. NCBI lineage: Bacteria > Bacillati > Actinomycetota > Actinomycetes > Kitasatosporales > Streptomycetaceae > Streptomyces > Streptomyces sp. NPDC016677. The sequence continues at coordinate 291,517 of NZ_JBVHEO010000003.1, forward strand.
CCAGCTTCTGCCGGGCCTGGAGGACGTCACGGTCGGGGATGTCGAAACGCGTGCGGGTCATCGCTGGTCTCCCTGGGACTGGGGGTCGGGCGGGGCGGGTGAGGTGTCCGCGCGTGAGGTGCAGCTTAGGGGCAACTGCCGCACGGCCGGTCCGCACGCCGGAGGTGCCGCTCCGCCCGCCACCGTCCGCCGTCGCTACTCCGTGCCGAGCGAGCGGGTGGCGCGCAGCGACGCCAGCAGGCGCAGCCGGTCCGCGTCGGGGCCGCCCGGCTCGGCGGTGAACACGAGCAGGAACGGGCCGGGGGAGCCGGGCAGCGGGTACGTGTCCCGGTCCAGGACGAGGTCACCGACCTCGGGGACCCGGAAGGTCTTGGTTCCGCTGACCGGCGTGCGTACGTCGTGCCGGGCCCACAGCCGGCGGAACTCCGCGCTGCGGACGCTCAGTTCGCCGATGATCGCGGTGGCGCGCGGATGGGTGGGGTCGGTGGCGACGGCGGCGCGCATCATGCCGATGTACTCCAGGGCCTGCCGCTCCCAGTCCGGACAGCTCCGTTCGCCGGTCAGCGTGTCGTCGAACATCAGCAGCAGCATGTAGAGCCGGTCGCGCGGACGGTCCCCCGGGCTGCCGAGCAGCGCCTCGGCCATCACGTTCCAGGCGAGCAGGTCGAGGTGCCGGCCGCGCACGACCGCCGGGGTGTCCAGCACCCGCAGCAGCCGCCGGGTGCTGTCCGGTACCCGCTCCGGACCGTGGTCCCCGCGGGCACGGGCCGGCGGGCGGCGCGGGCCAGGCCGAACACCGGCCCGCCCCGCCTACGGCCGCTCCAAGTTCGCCACCACGGTCTTCGGCGTCGAGCTGGACCGCCGGCTGCGCGCGGTCGACGCGCCGGTCGTCAGCGTGCTGGCCCACCCCGGTCTCACCCGCACCAACCTGACCCCGCGGGCGTGGGAGCACCGCGGCCGGCTGGGGCGGCTGATCGCGTCGGCCGGTCCGCTGGCCACCCAGCCGGTGGAGCGGGGCGCGCTGCCGCAGTTGCGCGCGGCGACCGAGCCCGGTGTGCGGGGCGGCCGGTTCTTCGGGCCGGCCGGGCCGTGGGAGACCCGGGGCCGGGTCACCGACGCCCGGCTCAGCCAGGAGGCGGCCGACCCGGCCGTCGGGGCGCGGTTGTGGGCGGTGGCCGAGAAGCTGACCGGCGTCAGCCACCTGTGAACCGGACCGGCCGGCCCGGCGGCACCGGTGACGAACCGGCCGTCGCTACTGTCCGCCGCCCGCGAAACTCCACCCCGCCCGGGCCCCCGGCCCGACCACGAGCGTGGAGTCCCCGATCCGCTCCACGCGCCGCTCGGCCACCGGCCGGTTGAGGGCGAAGCCGAGGGACCGCAGCCCCGCCCGGTCGCGCGCGACGGTGTCCAGCCGGATCGTCGTGGTGCCGTCCTCCGCGACGACGCCACCGCCCGGCACCGCCCGCACCGCGAACCCGCCCGCGCGCAGCAGCGGCACCGTGTCGGCCAGGTCCCCTTGCGTCACCCCGAGGCGGACGGACGTCACGTTCCGCATCAGGTGATCCCGGTAGCCGTCGGAGAGGTACCGCTCCCGGCCGACGTCCCCCGGCCCGCTCGCCGGCTCCGTGTTGCCGCGCGGGTCGGCGAAGTACTCGGGCCGGTACTCCATCCCCCACGCCCCGAAGGCGTCGTACCGCGTGTCGGTGAACACCGCGTCGAACCACGGCACCGGCACCCCGTCCCCGAAGTCACGGGTCTGCTGGAACTCGACCGGCTCGGGGACGCCGTACTCCGGCAGCCGATCGACGACCTTCGCCAGGTCACCGGCGCGCTCGACCGACACCCCGAGCCCGGCGGAGCCCAGCGTGCCGTCCTGGCCGGGCAGGTCGCCCACCCCGAACAGTTCGACGTACGTCTCGCGCCCCATCAGATAACGCCCGGTCCACGTCCGCCCGTCCGCCCCGGTCGTGGTCCGCACCTGGAAGTCGGCGAACTCCCGCAGATACGCCGAACCCTCGATCGCGTCGGCGGTCTCCCGGTCGAGCACCCCGTACGCGTGGTTGAAGTACAGCAACGGCTCCTCGCCCGCCCGCGCCGTCACACCACTCGCGACCACCCCCGTCAGCGTCACGGCGATTATCATGACTGCTCGTAACATTCCGCGAAACGGCATGCGCGCGAGGGTAGTTGAGTCTCGGCCGCCGTGTGCGGCTTTCAGACGCGAGCGGCTGTCTCCGCGCTCCAGCTCGCCAGCAGGCGCAGCGCGTCCGCCGACGGGGAGCCCGGCTCGGCGTGGTACGTGATCAGGGACTGTTCCGCGTCGTCCACCAGGCGGAACGTCTCGAAGGACAGGGTCAGCTCCCCGACCAGCGGATGCCGCAGCCGCTTGACGCCGTGGCTCTTCTCCTTGACGTCGTGCGCGGCCCACAGCCGCCGGAACGTCTCGCTCTTCACCGACAGCTCCCCGACCAGCGAGGCCAGCAGCGGGTCGTCGGTGTGGCAGCCGGCGTCCATCCGGAGGTAGCCGACGATGTCGGACGCCTTCCCGTCCCACTCCACGAACAGCTCGCGGTAGTCCGGCCGCAGGAAGACCAGCCGGGCCCAGTTCCGCTCCCGGGCCGGCATCCGGTCCCAGTCGCCGAAGAGGGCCGAGGCCAGCGGGTTGTAGGCGAGGACGTCGGTGCGCCGGCCGGTGATGTACGCCGGGACCGTGTCGAGCGAGTCCAGCAGCTGCCGCAGCTCCGGCCGCACCTGCTGGGCCCGCACCGCGTGCCTGCCCCGCTGCTGCTTCGGCTTGGCCAGGTGGGTCAGGTGCGCGCGCTCGGCGTCGGTCAGCCGCAGCGCGCGGGCGATGGCCTCCAGGACCTCCGCCGACACGTTCCGCCCGTTGCCCTGCTCCAGGCGGGTGTAGTACGCCACGGACACCCCGGCGAGCTGCGCCAGCTCCTCCCGGCGCAGCCCCGGCACCCGGCGGGCCCGCCCGTACGAGGGCAGCCCGACGTCCTCCGGCTTCAGCCGGGCCCGCCGGGTGCGCAGGAACTCGCTCAGCTCGGCGCGCTGGTCCAGGCCCGGGCCGGCCCCGGGTGCGGGCGAGGGTGCGGTCTCGGGCGGTACGTCCATGCTCTCCAGTATCCCCGTCCGTATTCCTGGACACCGGCGGTCGTACGCACGGAGCCTGATCCTGTCAGTGGTACGCACGGCGGACGTACGCAGAACCGTGGTCTGGGTGGCAGCCGCCGCGGGCGGCACGCTGGGTGACGCGCCCCGGCCGACCGGCCGGCCGGCGCTCCGCAAGACCCCGCTACGAAGATTCCGGAGAACCCGGCATGACCACTGTCGCCGCGTACGCCGCCCCCGCCGCCAAGGCTCCGCTGGAGCGCACCACCATCGAGCGGCGGGACGTCCGCGAGCACGACGTCCTGATCGACATCCAGTACGCCGGTATCTGCCACTCCGACATCCACCAGGCCCGTGAGGGCTGGGGCGAGGCCATCTTCCCGATGGTCCCCGGCCACGAGATCGCCGGTGTCGTCTCGGAGGTCGGCTCCGGTGTGACGAAGTTCAAGGTCGGCGACCGCGTCGGCGTCGGCTGCATGGTCGACTCCTGCCGCGAGTGCGAGAACTGCCGGGCGGGCCAGGAGCAGTACTGCGTCCGTGGCCAGATCGGCACGTACAACGCCATCGGCCACGACGGCGAGCCCACCTACGGCGGCTACTCGCAGAAGATCGTCGTCGACGAGGCGTTCACGGTCCGCATCCCGGACGGCCTGTCCCTCGACGAGGCCGCGCCGCTGCTCTGCGCCGGCATCACCACGTACTCCCCGCTGAAGCGCTTCGGCGCCGGCCCCGGCAAGAAGGTCGCCGTCGTCGGCCTGGGCGGCCTCGGCCACATGGCCGTCAAGATCGCGCACGCCCTCGGCGCCGAGGTGACCGTCCTGTCGCAGTCGCTGCGCAAGAAGGACGACGGTCTCAAGCTGGGCGCCGACCACTACTACGCCACCAGCGACCCGGCGACCTTCACCGAGCTGGCCGGCACCTTCGACCTGATCGTCTCCACGGTCTCGGCGCCCCTGGACTTCGGCGCGTACCTGGGCCTGCTGACGGCGGGGGGCACCCTGGCCAACGTCGGCGCCCCCGAGGAGCCGATCTCGCTGAACCTCTTCTCCCTCATCGGCGGCGGCAAGAACCTGGCCGGCTCGATGATCGGCGGCATCGCCGAGACGCAGGAGATGCTGGACTTCTGCGCCGCGCACGGCATCGGCGCGGAGATCGAGCTGATCGAGGCGAGCCAGATCAACGAGGCCTACGAGCGGGTGCTCGCGAGCGACGTGCGCTACCGCTTCGTGATCGACACGGCGACTATCTGACCGACGCGACGGCAGGACCACCGCTCCCGTGCCGGTTTCCTCTCCGGGGACCGGCCGGGGATCAGCGGGACAGGGCTGCCCCGAGAAGTTCCGCCAGGATTCTCAGCAGTACCTGCTCCGTGGCGCTGAGAGCGCCCGCCTCTTCAGCGTCTATGGACAAACAGCCGTAACTCTGCGTCCCACCCCACACAGTGACTGCCATGAAGGTCTTGAAGTCGGCTCCCGCCGGAAAGGCCACGCCAGGGTCATCCACGTTCTCGATATAGACCGCGCCCCTGCTCTCCGCTATTCCGATGATGGTGTCACTGCCGTCGTTCATCCCCTCTTTGAAGCAGAGATACAGCTTCGCGCTCCTGCCCTTCCAGACGCTGTTGCACCTCAGGACTCGCGGTGGCCCCGGAACGAGTTCCAGCAGGCAGGCGCGCGTACGCGCCGGACCGATCTTTTCCGCGGCCAGATCAACCACCAACTGCTTCATCTGCTGCTGATACGTACTCCGCGTGCTTGCGTTGGGAGCGCTTATCACTTCCCCGAGCAGACTGACGGCCGGCGCCAACAGGTCTTCCAGAACCGTTCGTTCGTCCGCCACAGCCGCCTCGCAGAGGTCTTCGGCCGCCCTTCGCGCGATCCGCTGGCGCGAAACCTCACGCGCCGGAATGAAAACACTTACGGCCATCAAAAGCGCCCCGCCAACTCCGATCAGCACGCGAACAGGAGTTGGCACCTCCTCGGCAAGAACTGCCCCGACGTAAGCCAAAGCTGAGCAACTAGCGGTGATCCCGGTAGCGACATCCCAGCGGCGTATAAATTGCAATGCCGACATGAACGGGAAGCATACAGGCGGTTATTGTTACCATTGATGTGGCTGCATCGCCCGGCAGGGGGCGCATGGGAGCGCTGGGGGGCGTGAAGCGGCGCTTGTTCCGGTAGCCATTGCGCGGCCGCCTATCCTTCGTTTAGATATCGGCAGTTTGCGGTAAGCGATCAGGGGGGCATGTTGTCGAGCCGAGCGGGGGCTAAAATGGAAAGTCCCAAGGTTACTCACGTACCGTCTCGGGATCCGAAGATCGACGAGATCTTGCAAGACACATCGGCATACTTCGCACGCGTCGACGTCACTCGCAAGGTTCAGGCGAAGACGTGGCTGCAGGAAGAGATGGAGCGTTTACTGCGCGAGCGCGCGCCCGCGCGACGCAAGCTCTCTCACGTCCTCAGGGGTCTGTTCAGCTCAAGAATCTGACGTGTGTCCCGGGCGCGGAATCGCGCGGGGCGCTCGTGCGTTGTGACGGGTGGCCGTGGGCGCCCGTGGTGTGTGAGCCGAGGGGCCCGAGTGATTCAGTGACACTGAAGTGACAGAGAGTGGAGGCCGCGATGGCCGCGCAGACGCAGAGGGCCGTGCTGGCGGGCGGATGCTTCTGGGGGATGCAGGACCTGATCCGCAAGCTCCCGGGCGTGACGGCGACCCGGGTCGGCTATACCGGGGGTGACGTGCCGAACGCGACGTACCGCGACCACGGGACGCACGCGGAGGCCATCGAGATCCTCTTCGACCCGGAGCAGACCGACTACCGGGCGCTCCTGGAGTTCTTCTTCCAGATCCACGACCCGAGCACCAAGAACCGCCAGGGCAACGACATCGGCATGAGCTACCGCTCGGCGATCTACTACGTGGACGACGAGCAGAAGCGCATCGCGGAGGACACCATCGCGGACGTGGACGCCTCGGGGCTGTGGCCGGGCAAGGTCGTCACCGAGGTGGAGCCGGTCGGCCCCTTCTGGGAGGCCGAGCCCGAGCACCAGGACTACCTGGAGCGTTACCCCGACGGCTACACCTGTCACTTCCCGCGCCCGGGCTGGCGGCTGCCGGCCCGCGCCGAGGGCTGACGCCGCGGGCTGCGCGGCCCGTCACCGCGTGGCCCGTCACCGCGCGTCGCGCAGCCGCAGGAGGTACGTCGCGGTGAGCGAGACCGCGCGGTCCGGGTCGGACGACAGTTGCACGAGGGCGCGGGAGGCCGTGGGCCCCGGGATGTCCGCCAGCGCCTGGGTCAGCCGCACCCGGGCGGGCGCGGTGGAGGCGCCGTGGGCGAGGCGGTCGGCCAGCGCGGTGGCGATCCGCTCCGCCGTCGCCGCGTCGTCCGCCAGCACACTCAGCGCGTCGGCCGCGTCGGTGTCGTTCCTGCCGTCCGCGATCATGTCGACGAGTGTGGGGACGGTGTCCGCCGACCCCCGCGTCCCGAGCGCCAGGGCGGCCTGGCCGTGGACCACGGGATCGGGGTGGGCGAGGGCCTCCCGCAGCCGCGCGGCGGCCCGGTCGCCGGGCAGCGCGGCGAGGGAGCGGACGGCCCGTTCCCGCACCGCCGCCACCGGTGAGCCGAGGGCGTCGGCCAGCAGCGCCGCACCGCCGTCGTCGCTGCCGTCGCCCGACCGTGCCAGCGCCCAGCGCAGGGCTCCGGCGACGTTCGGGTCCGTCTCGCTCAGTACCGCCTCGACCAGGGCCTCCACCGGCACCGGAACCTCGTCGCCCGAGGACAGGGCCGCGCGCTGACGGTCGACGGCGCTCTTCGAACCCAGCGCCTGGAGGACCGCGACGACCTGGAGGACGTCCTCCCAGCCGGCGGGCTCCGCGGCGTCGATCCGGCGCAGCCGCGTCAGCAGCTCGGTCTCGGCCGCGATGCGCCGGCGCGTCTGCCGGATGAGGTCGTCGACGAGCGCCGAGGGCGTGAAGCCGGAATCGTCGAGCGCCCGCCCGATCTCGCGCAGCGACAGCCCCAGCGACCGCAGGCTCTCGATGTGGAAGATCCGCCGGATGTCCTCGCCGGAGTACTCCCGGTAACCGGAGCCCGTCCGTCCCGAGGGCCGCAGCAGGCCCAGCGACTCGTAATGCCTGAGCATGCGGGCGCTGACCCCGGACCGCCGCGCCACCTCACCGATCAACACGCCCTATCGTCCCTCCTGACGGCCGGCCCCGCCGAGGGCCACGACGCGCTTCGCCTCCTCGATCGCGAACTCGAACCCCGCGTCCGGGTCGCGCAGCAGCCGTTCCGTGGCCAGCGCGTGCGCCCGCGCGTCCCGGTCGGAGCCAACGGCCACGGCGCGCAGTACCGGCGTCGCCGCCTCCCCCAGTGCCACCAGCGCCCGGCTCAGACTGAGCTGCGTCTCCCGCCCGCCCCGCCCGAGCTGCGTCGCCAGCACCGCGGCCAGCTCCGGCTCCTCATCCTCCGGCACCAGCAGGACCGCGGTCCGCCAGGCACTGCGCGCCACCTCGTCGTCGGCGTCGGTCAGCAGTTCCCGGGTGATCGCCGGCCACGCCCGCCGGTCCCCGATCTTGGACAGTGTGTGCAACGCCTGACTCCGCGCCCGCGCCCGCTCGGAGCGGACCTCGCGGAGCAGCGCGGGGAGCGTCAAGGAGACCGGGTGCCGGGTGAGCGCCCAGGTCAGCATGTCCCGGACGAAGAACTCGGGCTCGACCGCGCAGCGCTCGACGAGCGCGTCGACGTACCGCGGATCCGGCACCGTACCGACGGCCAGAGCCGCGCTCAGGCGCACGGAGGAGCGGTCGTCCGCCAGCGCCCGGAGGGCGCGCGGCGGCTCCGTCTCCGGTTCTTCCATGGCCATCGTGAACGCCTCCTCGGCAAGCGGTGACAGGTGACAGCAGTGAACGCCCTGTCACGGTGTCAAGGTCAAGGAACCCGCTGCCGATGGGCCGCGACGTGGCCGCGACTCGTCGAACAGTCCCCCCGTCCCCGACCGAGCGCGGCCGCGGTCATGGGCGCAGGTGGGCCATCAGTTCGTCCGCGACGGGGTAGGCCCGCTCTTCCGGCAGCAACCGGGCCGCGGCGTCCGGGGCGCCGCCGCTCACGCGTGCGTGGATCTCGTGGGCGAGCGGAGTCACGTCGCGGATGGAGACCGTCCACTCGTCCGCGTACCGCCGGACAGCCTCGCCGGAGAGCCCGAGCTGCAGCGACCGGTAGGGCAGGGGCTGGAGGCGCAGATCGCGCTCAGGGTCCCACTGGACGCGCGCCGGCGCCCGCTTCACCTCACGCTGCCAGGCGTCGCGGTCGGGGTGCAGTCCGCGTACGTGGCTCGACAGGCACGCGTTGCGCAGCGCCCACTCGAAGCCGTCACGCGTGATCTCGACGGCGAGCACGGTCTCCTGCCCGGGCTTCGTGGCCCAGCCGCAGCGGTACATCATCCACAGGAACGACGGCTTGATCCACGTCATGCGGTCGCGCTTCCACGCGCTGGGGAATCGGCCCTGGTCAGTCGCAGGCCGGCCGATCTCGGGCGCGTACGCCTGGTAGACGGTGATCGTGGATGCCGTGTAGAGGGCACGGATCCCGCGGTGCGGTTCTTCCATGGAGCACAGCGTGCGGCCGGCGGATCTCCGTCCGCCATCGATTTACGCGATGCGGCGGCCGCCACCGGCAGCAGCCCCGACGGGATCAGTGCGGCAGCGTCGCCGGGCTGCCCCCGTTGGCCTCGTAGCCCGCCACCGCCAGGGCCCGGTAGACCGCGAACTCGGCCGCCGGGTCGGCGGACAGGGTCCAGGGGAGGGCGCCGACGTGGCCGTCTATGTGGACCAGCTGGTTCATGGCCTCGGCCCAGCGCTCGCCGCGGACCAGGAAGAAGAGCAGCAGATGGCGGACGTGCGCCGACATCGGGTCGTCGGGGCGGGCGCCGTGGACCGCGTGCAGGGCGCCGTGGACCGCCTTGGTGACGACCTCGCTCTGGTGGAAACCGCTGACCAGGTTGACCTCGGGCAGGTGCTCGAACACCGCGAACAGCGGCATCGCGGCGAGCAGGGAGCCCCTGGGCGCGCGGGCCGCCGCGGCCTCGGCGAAGGAGTAGGCCAGCTCCCGGGAGCCGTGCCACTTCTCGCACCAGTAGTGCAGCGCGGCCAGGTGCGCCCCCATGTGCGCCGGCGCGCGGTCGAGGATCTTCAGCCAGAGCTGCTCGAACTCCGCGCGCTCGTAGCCCAGGCCGCGGGCCACCGACAGCTCGATGATGTACGGCACCGGATCGCCGGGGGCCAGCAGCGCCGCGTCGCCGCACGCCGCCCGCGCCTCCTCCATGATGATCCGGAACTCGTCCGTGCCCGGCGTCGACGTCCGCCACGCCTGCTGCACCAGGAACTCGGCGTGCACCGCCGCGCCGCCCGCTTCCTTGGGGTTCTCCGCCCGCCACACCCGCAGCCACTGGCCGCCCGGCGTGTCCGTGACCCCGCCGGGCCGCTGCTGCAGCTCCAGCGCCGCCGCGCCCGCGAACGCCTGCACCCGCTGCCAGCGCCGCTCGCCCTCCGCCTCCGTACCGGCGAGGAGCTGCAGCGCCGCGCGGTAGTCCCGGGTGCGCTGCACCAGGTCCAGGACGTCGATCAGGTCCTGGTCGGGGCCGGGCATCCGGATGTCCAGCTCCTCCTCCAGGACGAAGCCGTAGTGCGCGGGGTCCGCGGCGTCCGGATGACCGGGCGGCACCTGCTCGATCATGCCGCGCCGGCGCCGGAAGACGGGGAGCAGCACGAAGCCGATCATGACCAGCGCCAGCAGGACCCAGAGAATCTCCATGCCTCAAGCGAACCAGACCGCGCCGACAATTGGCCAACCTGCCCCCGAGCCTGTGGAAAACCCGCCCGGCCGTACGTCCTCGCGCACGTCGTGGACGCTCGCGGCGCACTACGCTCAGCCCCATGAGCGACAGGCATTTCAGTCAGCACTTCGAGACCCTCGCGATCCACGCGGGCAACACCGCCGACCCCCTGACGGGCGCGGTCGTCCCGCCGATCTACCAGGTCTCCACCTACAAGCAGGACGGCGTCGGCGGCCTGCGCGGCGGCTACGAGTACAGCCGCAGCGCCAATCCGACCCGGACCGCGCTGGAGGAGAACCTCGCCGCTCTGGAGGGCGGCCGCCGCGGCCTCGCCTTCGCCTCCGGACTGGCCGCCGAGGACTGCCTGCTGCGTACGCTGCTGCGCCCCGGCGACCACGTGGTCATCCCCGACGACGCCTACGGCGGCACCTTCCGGCTCTTCGCCAAGGTCGCCACCGCCTGGGGCGTGGAGTGGTCGGTGGCCGACAGCTCCGACCCCGCCGCCGTACGGGCCGCGCTCACCCCGAAGACCAAGGCCGTCTGGGTGGAGACGCCCTCCAACCCGCTGCTCGGCATCACCGACATCGCCGCCGTCGCCCAGGTGGCCCGGGACGCCGGGGCCAGGCTCGTCGTCGACAACACCTTCGCCACGCCCTACCTCCAGCAGCCCCTCGCCCTCGGCGCGGACGTCGTCGTGCACTCCCTCACCAAGTACATGGGCGGCCACTCGGACGTCGTCGGCGGCGCGCTGGTCGTCAGCGACCCCGAACTGGGCGAGGAGCTGGCGTTCCACCAGAACGCGATGGGCGCGGTCGCCGGGCCCTTCGACTCCTGGCTGGTGCTGCGCGGCGCCAAGACGCTCGCGGTGCGCATGGACCGGCACAGCGAGAACGCCGGCAAGGTCGCCGACCTGCTCACCCGGCACGCGCGCGTGACGAGCGTCCTGTACCCGGGGCTGCCGGACCACCCCGGGCACGAGGTGGCCGCCAAGCAGATGCGGGCGTTCGGCGGGATGGTCTCGTTCCGGGTGGAGGGCGGCGAGGAGGCGGCCGTCGAGGTCTGCAACCGCGCGAAGGTGTTCACGCTGGGCGAGTCCCTGGGCGGCGTCGAGTCGCTGATCGAGCACCCGGGACGGATGACGCACGCCTCGGCGGCCGGTTCCGCCCTGGAGGTCCCGGCCGACCTGGTGCGGCTGTCGGTGGGCATCGAGAACGCCGACGACCTGCTGGAGGACCTCCAGCAGGCCCTGGGCTGACCGGTCACCAGCCCATCGGCGGAGGCGTCGTCCCGGACGGCGGGGCCACCCACGGGCGGGCGGTCAGCGCCCAGACGGTGAAGGCCACGGCGGCGGTGAGGAGCAGCAGCCACAGCAGGCGGCGGGCGGCGGTCCGGCGGCGCAGCGCGCGGTCGCCGAGCCGGACGGCGTCGGCGTACAGGCCGGGCGGTAGCCGGGGCGGCGACTGCTCCATGATCCGCCGTACCGCCGCCTCCCGCTCGGGCCGGTTCACGGCCGCCTCCGTCCGCCGCAGGCGGCCCTGGCCAGGACTCGCCCTACGCGCGCGTGGCTCATGACGTCGCCCGCGCGCGGGGCCGTCCGGGCGCCGCCGGCCGGGCCGGCCGTGCCGGTGCGTGCAGCAGGGTCGCCGTGGCCCGGTCGCAGACCGCGCGGACCCGGTCCCGGTCCAGGCCCAGCAGGGCCGCGGCCTGCTCCTCGGCGACGCCCTCGTACAGCCGCAGGACCAGGACCAGGCGCTCCAGCGGACTCAGCGCGGCCAGCGGACCGGCCGGCCGCGTCCGGGCGCGTCCGGGGAGGCGGTGGCGGTGCCAGGCCTCGCGGGCGAAGCGGGTGGCGAGGTACTGGCGGGCGAGGTCGTACGGGTCCTCGCCGCGCAGCCGGTCCCAGCGGGCGTAGGTGTGGGCGAGGGAGAGCGTCAGGAGGCGCCGGGCGTGCCGATTGTCGTCCGGGGCCTCGGCCGTGAACAGGGTGGCGGCATGCAGCAGCCGCCCCGCCGCGCCCGCGACGAACGCCTCGAACTCCCGGGCCCGGCGGGCACCCCGCGCCGCATGCCGTTCGCGCACCGCGCCCTCCCGCCTGCGGGCGACCCCGCCGGTCTCATCTGAGGACAGCGGCGGCCCGGCGGTCAAGGGCCGGGAGCGCATCAGCCGTACGCGGCCGTGCGCGGCCGTACCGGGCGGTGCTCAGGAGACCGGCGGGGTCTCCGCGCCGCCGCTCCCCTGGGGGGCCATACGGGCGGACAGGGCGCTGTTGAAGCGCGTGAGGAGCGCGCAGAACGTCTCGCGCTCCTCCGGTGCCCAGTCCTGGGTGAGTTCGGCCATCAGTTGACGGCGGGAGGAACGCACCTCGTCCAGCCGGGACACCCCGCGCTGGGAGAGCTGGAGCACGACCGCGCGGCCGTCCTCGGGGTGCGACGTGCGCTTGACGAGGCCGGTGTCGACGAGCGGGGCGACCTGCCGGGTGACCGTCGAGGAGTCGATCCCCATGCTCGCGGCGAGCGCCTTGACGCCCATCGGGCCTTCCTTGTCGAGGCGGTTGAGCAGCAGGTACGCGGCGCGGTCCATGGTGTTGCGCACCTGCCCGACGCCACCGAGCCGGGTCTGCTCGGCACGACGGGCGAACACCGCGACCTCGTGCTGCAACGTGTCGAGGAGACCGGGGTCACCGGCGGTCGTCATGTCCATCGACATTTCAGGTGTTGTGGGCATGGCCGGAGGCTCACTTCGTGAAGGGCTGCTGGGTTGGGGGACAGGGTACGCGGCCCGGGCCCGGGGCGTGGGGGCGCTGCGCAAAGCCGGTCTCGGACGGTGGTCACGACGACGGGCGCGGCCCGTGAACTGCGATGCTGGATGTCATGAGCTACAGCACGGCTGACCTCTCGCGCCCCGTCACCCTCGACGATGTGCGCGGGGCCCGGAAGATGCTCTCGGGCGTGGCGCGGATGACGGCGATGGAAGGGAGCAGGCACCTGTCCCAGCTGGTCGGCGCGCCCGTGCACTTCAAGTGCGAGAACCTCCAGCGGACCGGCTCCTTCAAACTGCGCGGCGCCTACGTGCGGATCGCCGGCCTGCTGCCGGAGCAGCGGGCCGCCGGTGTGGTCGCCGCCAGCGCCGGGAACCACGCGCAGGGCGTGGCCCTCGCCTCGTCGCTGCTGGGCGTGGCCTCGACCGTGTTCATGCCGAAGGGCGCCCCGCTGCCCAAGATCAGCGCCACCCAGGAGTACGGCGCCGAGGTGCGCCTGCACGGCCAGGTCGTCGACGAGACGCTGGCCGCCGCCCAGGAGTACGCGCGGGAGACGGGGGCGGTGTTCATCCACCCCTTCGACCACCCCGACGTCATCGCGGGCCAGGGCACGGTCGGTCTGGAGATCCTGGAGCAGTGCCCCGAGGTCCGCACGATCGTGGTGGGCGTCGGTGGCGGCGGGCTGGCGGCCGGGATCGCGGTCGCGGTGAAGGAGGTGCGGCCCGACGTGCGGATCGTGGGCGTGCAGGCCGAGGGCGCGGCGGCGTACCCGCCGTCGCTGGCGGCCGGGCGTCCGGTCTCCCTCGCCCAGCCGGTGACGATGGCCGACGGCATCCGGGTGGGGCGGCCCGGCGACGTGCCGTTCGGGATCGTCGGGGACCTGGTGGACGAGGTGCGCACGGTCACCGAGGACCAGCTGTCGGCGGCGCTGCTGCTGTGTCTGGAGCGGGCCAAGCTGGTGGTGGAACCGGCCGGGGCGAGCCCGGTCGCGGCGCTGCTGGCCGAGCCGGGGTCGTTCGAGGGCCCGGTCGTGGCGGTGCTGTCCGGGGGCAATGTCGATCCGGTGCTGATGCAGGGCGTGCTGCGGCACGGCATGGCGGCGCAGGGCCGCTACCTGGCGGTACGGCTGCGGCTGACGGACCGGCCGGGCGCCCTCGCCACGCTGCTGGGGGTGTTGTCAGTGGTCGATGCCAATGTTCTGGACGTCAGCCATGTGCGGACCGATCCGCGGCTCGGGCTCACGGAGGCGGAGGTCGAACTGCATCTGGAGACGAAGGGTCCCGAGCACTGCGTCGAGGTCGGCCAGGCGCTGCGCGACGCGGGCTACACGGTCATGCGGTAGGGCCGCCCGGCCCGGCCACGCACCGGCCACCCGTTCGGGTGAGCCCATTGTAAGACGCGATACATCGCGATAATGTGAAGCGTGTGCCGCCGTACTCGCGGCACGCGGTCCCGCGGCGACGCACGCGCGGAAGCGCAAGAAGCCATGCATGAAGAAAAGCGGGACCAGAACGGCAAATCTAGGCTTTCCGCAGAATCCCGACGACAGAATCCCCGACGACGTGGAGACTCATATGCCTGGCGCCATCTACGCCGAGGGTCTGGTGAAGACCTTCGGCACTGTAAGGGCTCTGGACGGCGTCGACCTCGATGTCCCCGAGGGTACGGTCCTGGGCCTGCTCGGGCCGAACGGCGCGGGGAAGACCACCGCCGTCCGCTGCCTGACGACCCTGCTGCGCCCGGACCGCGGCAGGGCGGTCGTGGCCGGCCTCGACGTGCTGAAGCAGCCCGACGCCGTACGTCGCTCCATCGGCCTGTCCGGCCAGTTCGCGGCGGTGGACGAATACCTGACCGGCCGGGAGAACCTCCAGATGGTCGGCCGGCTCTACCAGATGCGCGCCAAGGAAGCGAAGCGCCGCGCGACCGAGCTGCTGGAGCAGTTCCACCTCTCCGACGCCGCCGACCGGACCACCAAGACCTACTCCGGCGGCATGCGCCGCCGGCTCGACCTCGCCGCCGCCCTCGTCGTCTCGCCGCCCGTGATGTTCATGGACGAGCCGACCACCGGCCTCGACCCCCGCAACCGCCAGCAACTGTGGGAGGTCATCAAGCAGTTGGTCTCCGGCGGTACGACGCTGCTGCTCACCACCCAGTATCTGGAGGAGGCCGACCACCTCGCCCACGACATCGCGGTGGTGGACCACGGCCGGGTGATCGCCCAGGGCACCTCCGACCAGCTGAAGGCACGGACCGGCGGCGAGCGCGTCGAGGTCGTGGTGCACGAGCGCGAGCACCTCCCGGCCGCCTCGGAGGTGCTGCGCGGCTTCGGCAAGGGCGACACCACGGTCGAGGACCACATGCGCAAGCTCACCGTCCCCGTCACCGGCGGCGCGAAGCTGCTCTCCGAGATCATCCGCGAGCTGGACACCCGCGGCATAGAGATCGACGACATCGGCCTGCGCCGCCCCACCTTGGACGATGTCTTCCTCTCCCTCACCGGTCACGTGGCCGAGTCCGGGGGAGCCGGCCAGGAGAGCGAAGAGGAGACCGCCCGGTGAGCGCCGTCACCGACACCGTCCGCACGCGCCCGAGCCGAGGGAAGGGGTGCCCCGCATGAGCATGGTCGCCGACTCGCTGGTCATCGCCCGCAGGAACCTGATCCGGATGACCAGGATTCCCGAGATGGTCCTTTTCGGGATCATCCAGCCCGTCATGTTCGTCGTCCTCTTCACCTACGTCTTCGGCGGCTCGATGAGCGTCGGGGGGACCACCGACCCGGACGTCTACAAGGACTTCCTGATGGCGGGCATCTTCGCCCAGACGGTCACCTTCGCCACCGCCGGCTCGGCCGCCGGCATCGCGGACGACATGCAGAAGGGGCTGGTCGACCGCTTCCGGTCGCTCCCGATGGCGCGCGGCGCCGTGCTGACCGGCCGGACCGTCGCCGACCTCGTCCAGACGTGCATCACGATGGTCGTCCTCGCGATCGTGGCGCTGATCGTCGGCTGGCGCACGGGCTCGGCCGAGCCGACCAACGCCGCGAAGATCCTCGGCGCCTTCGGTCTGCTCCTGCTGCTCGGATACGCCTTCACCTGGATCGGCGCGCTCATCGGACTCTCGGTCCGCACCCCGGAGGCGGCGACCTCCGGCGGCATCATCTGGCTGTTCCCGGTGACCTTCATCTCGAACGCGTTCGTCGACTCCAGCCAGATGACGCCCTGGCTGCGGCACATAGCCGAGTGGAACCCGTTCAGCGCGACCGTGCAGGCGGCGCGCGAACTGTTCGGGAACCCGGGCGTCGTGCAGTCCGACGCGTGGCCCATGCAGCACCCGGTGTGGGCGTCGCTGATCTGGTCGGTGCTGATCATCGCCGTGTTCCGGACGCTCGCGGTGCGCAAGTACCGCTCGGCCGACGGGTGAGCGCCCGCCCGCTCCTCGGCTGACGTGAGGGCGCCGTCCTCGCCGCCGTCGACGTGCTCCGGGCCGATTCCGCGGGCGCGTCAAGGCCACGAGGCGCCCACCGCCACCTGAGCGGCTCGTCGAGCAACTGAGGGGGGCGGCCACCACGGCCGGGGACCGGCATGACGGAGCCCCGGCGTCACAGGACGCCGGGGCCGGTCAAGGTCCTCGGGGAGGGGGCCGGGATCAGCCGTTGTACGGCTCGGCCTTCAGGATCTTCACGGAGGCCTTCTTGCCGTTCGGCAGCTCGTACTCCGCGTCGTCACCGACCTTGTGGCCGGTCACGCCGGAGCCCAGCGGGGACTGCGGCGAGTAGGTCTCGATGTCGGCGCTCGCGTACTCGCGGGAGGCGAGCAGGAACGTCAGGGTGTCGTCCTCGTCACCGTCGAAGGCGATGGTGACGACCATGCCGGGCGCCACGGCGCCGTTGGCCGCCGGCGCCTCGCCCACCTTGGCGGTCTCCAGGAGCTGGGTCAGCTGGCGGACACGGAGCTCCTGCTTGCCCTGCTCCTCCTTCGCCGCGTGGTACCCGCCGTTCTCGCGCAGGTCCCCCTCCTCACGCGCCGCGGCGATCTTGGCAGAGATCTCCGTGCGCGCAGGACCAGTAAGGTAGTCAAGCTCTTCCTTGAGCTTGTTGTACGCCTCCTGGGTCAGCCAGGTGACGTTCTCGCTGGTCTGGGTCACAGGTGCTCCTCGTCCGTACTGGGAATACAAAGCATCGCCCTACCCAGGAACATGTTCCTCCACGGAAGGGCGAAACCACGAGCCTAACAATTGAGTGGCCAAAGGGGGAGGACATAAGCCACCAGTTTCCCGTTGGCGCAGGTCAGCCGCGACGGAAACCGGAGAAGAAGACCGGTCCGCGCTCCACGGGTCAGTCCGCGTGGCAGCCGATCAGCTCCGCCGTCGTGCCCGGGGCCTTGGTGCGCAGGGTGACGACCTCGTCGAAGCGGGTCTCGTCGCCGGTGAAGCGGAAGTCGGCCCGGCCGACCTCGGCGCCGTCCTCCGCCTGGGACCGTACGGTGCAGTAGCCGCTGACGCCGGCGTCCTTGTGAACCTCCAGGTGCACCTTGACCGACTTCTCGCCGGTCTCGAAGGTGATCACCTCGCCGCTGATCTCGTTCTGTGCCACGTAGTGGTAGCCGAACCAGCCGATCAGCGCGAGCAGGGCGACCCCGAGAACGGCGCCGACGACCTTGAGCGTGCGGTCGGCCTGAGCGTCCGAGGAGCGGCCGTAGCGGCTCTCGGGCGGGCGCGTCGTCGCCGTACTCATGATCGTCCTCTCGGCAGGAGCGGGACGGACGTCCCGGCAGGGGCCCCGGAGCCGGACCCCGGAATTATTCGCCCTGCGATTCGGTCACTATAGAAGCCGCCGACCGCGCCCGCAGACACCGGGGCGCCGACTTAACCGAGGACCGAGTCTTGACTGATCAGCTGCGACTGATGGCCGTCCACGCCCACCCCGACGACGAGTCGAGCAAGGGCGCGGCCACCATGGCGAAGTACGTGTCCGAGGGGGTGGACGTGCTCGTGGTGACCTGCACGGGCGGGGAACGCGGCTCCATCCTCAACCCCAGGCTCCAGGGCGACCCGTACATCGAGGAGAACATCCACGAGGTGCGCAGGAAGGAGATGGACGAGGCCCGCGAGATCCTGGGCGTCAAGCAGGAATGGCTCGGCTTCGTCGACTCCGGGCTGCCCGAGGGCGACCCGCTGCCGCCGCTGCCGGAGGGCTGCTTCGCCCTGGAGGACGTCGACAAGGCGGCCGGCGAGCTGGTGCGCAAGATCCGCTCCTTCCGGCCCCAGGTGATCACCACCTACGACGAGAACGGCGGCTACCCGCACCCCGACCACATCATGACCCACAAGATCACGATGGTGGCGTTCGAGGGGGCGACGGACACCGAGAAGTACCCGGAGAGCGAGTACGGACCGGCGTACCAGCCGCTGAAGGTGTACTACAACCAGGGCTTCAACCGGCCCCGCACCGAGGCCCTGCACCAGGCGATGCTGGACCGCGGCCTGGAGTCGCCCTACGGGGACTGGCTCAAGCGCTGGAACGAGACGGAGCGCGTGGAGCGCACGCTCACCACGCACGTCCCGTGCGCCGAGTTCTTCGAGATCCGCGACAAGGCGCTGATCGCGCACGCCACGCAGATCGACCCCGACGGCGGATGGTTCCGGGTGCCGATGGAGGTCCAGAAGGAGGTCTGGCCCACCGAGGAGTACGAGCTCGCGAAGTCGCTCGTGGACACTTCCCTCCCCGAGGACGACCTCTTCGCGGGCATCCGGGACAATGCCTGACATGAGCGCAAGCGCAAGCCTGGCAATGACGCACCTCGTCACCCTCGCCGAGGTGGACGAGGACAAGGTCACCCCCGGTGTCCTCGGCTTCATCGTCTTCGCGGTGATGGCCGTGGCGGTGTGGTTCCTGATGCGGTCCATGAACCGGCACATGGGCAAGGTCGACTTCAAGGAGGCCCCCGACGCGGAGCCGGAGGCGTCCGGGAAGGGCGGCCCGGGCTCCGGCCGGGTCGAGCCGCAGCGGGGCTGAGGAGCGCCGCGGCAGGGCTGAGCGGCGGCGTGGACGGACGGCCGGGCGGCGACGAGTCGCCGGGCCGCTCACTCCTGCCTCGTCCCTGACTGATCCCTGTCCCTGCCTGGCTCCTGCCTCGTCCTTGGCTCCTGCCTCGTCCCTGACTGATCCCTGTCCCTGCCTGGCTCCTGCTTCGTCCTTGACTCCTGCCCCGTCCCCGCCTGATCCCCACCCCTGCCTGATCCCCCTGGCTCACCCCTGCCTGATCTCCACCTCCACCCCCATGACCTCCCGGGCGTGCCGGTTCGGGACCATGCCCAGGCGCCAGGCCTGCCAGCCGGACTCCAGCTGGACGCCCCGTTCCAGCAGGAGCTGGTAGGCGCCCAGGCCCTCCTCCAGGCGAGGGTCACGGGCCGGGTGGCCCGCGCGGGAGAGCTGGGCCAGCTCCTCCTGCGCCACCGCCGTGCCGACCTCCACCCCGCCGGGGGCGGCGTACGGCAGCAGGGTGCAGCGCAGGAAGCGGGCCCAGTCGTCGCCGCGCCGGTCGCCGTACGAGGCGAACAGGGTGACCGCCTCGTCGCACAGGGCCAGCGCCTGCGCCGTGCGGCCGTTGCCCGCGTCGACCACCGCCAGCTCCAGACAGGTCCACGCCTCGCCGTGCGCGACGCCGATGCGGTGGAAGTCGGCGCGGGCGTCGACCAGGAGCTGCCGGGCGAAACCGGAGTTGCGCAGCGAGCCGGTCTGCGCGGCGCGCTGGTCGCGGGTGACGCGGGCCGAGTGGTGCCGGGCGCAGGCCAGGCCGTACACGTCGCGCATCCGGGAGAACATCGTGCGGGACCGTTCCAGCTCGCGCACGGACCGGTCCAGGTCACCGGTCTCCTCCAGCGCCTGGCCCAGGTAGTACAGCGTCCACGCCTCGCCGCGCGCGTCCTCGTTGTCCCGGTGCCGGCCGACCGCCCGGCGCAGTTCCTCCGCCGCGCGGGACGCCTCGCCCGCGACCAGCCGGGCCCGCGCCAGCTGGGTCAGCGCCCACGCCTCGCCGCGCACGTCCTGGGTACGGCCGTACAGGCCCAGCGCCGCCCGCAGGTCGGCCTCCGCGCGCGGTACG
Organism: Streptomyces sp. NPDC016677; assembly: GCF_055562815.1. Taxonomy (NCBI): domain Bacteria; kingdom Bacillati; phylum Actinomycetota; class Actinomycetes; order Kitasatosporales; family Streptomycetaceae; genus Streptomyces; species Streptomyces sp. NPDC016677. The sequence continues at coordinate 311,328 of NZ_JBVHEO010000003.1, forward strand.
TCGCCCCGGCGCAGGTGCAGCTGGCCGAGCTGGAAGTGGGCCCACGCCTGGCCGTGCACCGACTCGCCCGCGCGGTGCAGGAGCAGCGACTCCTCCAGCAGCCCCAGGGCCTCGGCCAGCCGGGAACGGTCCCGTTGCACCGCCGCCAGGGCGTGCAGCGTCCACGCCCGGTCGGTGGCCAGCTCGGGGGCGGCCTGGAGGTCCAGCGCCTCGTGCAGCTTGGCCGCCGCCCCGGTCAGGTCGCCCTGGTGGTGCAGGGTGATGCCGAGCGAGGTCAGCGCCCGCGCCGCGCCCGCGTCGTGCTGCGCCTCCAGATACAGGTCGACCACGGACGCCAGCGTGGTCCGCGCCGTGTCCAGCTCGCCGAGCTGCCGGGCCGCGATACCGGTGCGCCACTGCACCGAGCGCAGCAGCAGCCCCTGGTCGACGGCCTGCGCCAGGTCGCTGATCTCACCGAGCCGGTACAGGTCGCCGCGGAGCAGGCAGTAGTCGCACAGCGCGCCCAGCAGATTGAGCACCGCGCGCTGGTCGACGCCCTCGGCGTACCGGAGCGTCGCCGTGATGAAGCTGGACTCGTCGTCCAGCCAGCGCAGCGCCTCGTCCAGCGAGGTGAAGCCGTGCGGCCCGATCCGGTCCGAGCGGGTCGACATGTTGCCGTCGACCAGGCGCAGCACGGAGTCGGCCAGTTCGGCGTAGTTGGCGATCAGCCGTTCCTGCGCCGCCGCCCGCTCGGCCGCCTCCTCCTCGTCGAGGAGCCGGGCCCGCGCGAAGGCCCGCACCACGTCGTGCAGGCGGTACCGGCTGCCGCGCACGTGGTCGATCAGCCCCGCCCGGGACAGCGCCGTCAGGTGTCTGGTCGCCTCCGGCTCGCCGGTGGCCAGCAGCGCGGCAGCGGCGGCGGCGCCCAGCGAGGTACGGCCGGCCAGCGCGAGCCGGCGCAGCAGCCGGCGGGCGGGTTCCGTCTGGTCGGTGTAGCGCAGCCACAGCGCCCGCTCGACCGGCTCCACCGGACCGTAGGCGCCCAGGTCACCGGCGAGGGCGCGCGGCGAGCGCGGTCCGAGGGCGGAACCGGCGATCCGCAGCGCCAGCGGCAGCCCGCCGCACAGCTCCCGGACGAGGTCGGCGGAGTCGGCGTCGTAGGGCCCCGACGCGTCCTGCGCGGCGGACGCCAGCAGCTCCTCCGCGCCCGCCGCGTCCAGCGGCTCCACCGGCAGGTGGTGCACCCGGGCGGGCAGGTCCGCGGGCAGTTCGAGCGGCCGGCGCGCGGTGACCAGGACCAGGCTGTCGGAGCGTTCCGGAATGAGCGTGCGGACCTGTTCCGCGTCGCTGGCGTCGTCCAGGACGACGACGACCGGGACGCCCGTCAGATGCTGGTGGTACAGCTCGCTCAGCCGTCTGACCTGCTGGGCCGCCGAGGACCGCTCGCGGAACAGCAGCTGTTCGCGGGGCGCGCCGAGCCGGTTGAGCAGGTGCAGCAGGGCGTCCCGGGTGGGCAGCGGCGACTCCCCGGGGGTGTCCCCGCGCAGATCGACGAGGCAGGCGCCGCGGAAATGGTCCCGCAGATCGTGGGCGGCGCGCACCGCCAGCGTCGTACGGCCGCTGCCGGGCGCCCCGTGCAGCACCACCACCGTCGGCTTGGTCTCCGTGCCGGCGCGGGCCGCCCGCACCCACTGCCGCAGCCGGGCCGTCTCCTGCCGCCGGCCCGCGAAGGCGCCCGGCGGCTCCGGGAGCTGCCCGAACGACTGCTCCAGCACCGTCCGCCCCCGCGCCGCCGCGCTCTTGTCCGCGCCGCGCAGCTTCGGCCCCGGCTTGCCGCCGCCGGTGGAGGCGGCGAGCACCCGCTGCTGGTCCAGGAACGGCCGGATGCCCCGTACCTCCAGCGCCGTCAGCCACTGCAGCCGCAACTGCTCGGGCCCGCCCGGCTGGTTGACCGCGCCCGCCCGGTGATGGGCGGCGGGCAGGTGCGCGCCGACCACCTTCACCACCGTCGCCGCCGCGCCCACCACCCCGACCGCCAGGCCCGCGCCCACCGCGGTGCCCGTGCCGGTGCCCAGCGCGACGTCGGCCACCACCGCCGCGACCGCCGCCACGGCAGCCACCGCGAGCGGTGCGCCCGCACCCTCCCGGGCGTAGCGCTGGCGGAAGGTGAGCCGGCCCGCCTCGGTCTCGTCCAGGGCCCGGGTGTACGCCTCGTACTCCTCGGCGGCGGTCCGCGCCATCGAGTCCAGCGCGCCGCGCGCCCGGGACAGCAGCACCCCGCCGTCCACCCGTCCGCCGGTGCGCCGCACCTCCTCCTCCACGGCCCGCACCAGCAGCCGTTCGGCCTCCACGCGATGACTGTCCCGCATGTCCCCTCCCCCTCCGAGGGCCCCGGTCGTCCCCTGTGCCGCCCGCCCGTCCACAGGTCCTTCCCCGCCGGACCCGCGGTCAAGTGTCCCGCCGTGTGAACTCCCTGGGGAGAGGTGCGGCGTCGACGGCGGTGCCGGGTCCACCCCCTACCCGGGTATCACGGCGGCTTGGCTCCCCGGTATGACGCGTCGGCCACCACCGTCTTCCTACTGTGCGCTCGTCACCACGGACGAGACAGGAAGAGACGGGCGGATGCGCCGCTTCGAGACGTTGCCGACCACCGTCGTGCCGACGACACCGCCGGTGGGGGCCCGCTGCCGCGACCTGGGCGTCCCCCACGCGGAAACGGGCCTCGTCGACTCCTGCCGCCACGCCCCGCGGCACGCGCACGAAGTGGGAGAACCGCCGCGTGCCGGCAGTTGAGAGGCCGACGCCCCGGGCCTCTTCGGACGCCGTCGCGGCGCGCATAGGCTGGTGCGCATGATCTCAGCGGAGGAGGAACGCCCGCGCGCCCCGCTCGCGGGGGCTTCGCGGCGGTGGGTACGGCTGGTGCCGTGGGCCGTGGCGTTCGTGCTGTGCGTCGCCCTGATGCCCACGACCATCGTGGTCCTCACGGCCGACTACGGCCTGAACGGCGGCGTCGCGGCCGGGCTGGCCGTCGCGCAGGCCGCGCCGCTGCTGTTCGCCGTCGTACGGCCGCTGCACGCCTGGTACGTGGTCTTCGTCGCGGACGTGGCCGGCGCGCTCGTCCTGCTCACCGTCGACTTCCCGGAGCGGCTGCTGTGGCCGTTCCCGCCCATGGAACTCGTCGGGTACGTCGGTCTCTGCCTCGCCCTGGGGCTGCGCGAGCGGCGCCGGACGCTGCTGCTGGTGTGGCTGGCCACGGCGGGCGCGAACGTGGCTCTGGGGTTCTTCGCGCCGCACGGCTCCGGTGCCATGGAGCTGCTGTTCACCATCCTCGGGGGCGTCGCGCTCCTGCTGGGCGGTGTGCTGCGGGAGCGGTCCGAGGTGCAGCGCAGGCTGGCCGAGCAGGAGACGATCAGCGAGGCCGAGCGGGGCCGGCGGACGCTGCTGGAGGAGCGCGCCCGGATCGCCCGCGAGCTGCACGACGTGGTGGCGCACCACATGTCCGTCATCACGGTGCAGGCGGACACCGCGGAGTACCGCCTCGACAGGGTTCCGCCGGACGTGCGGGAGGAGTTCACGTCCATCGCGGCGACCGCGCGCGAGTCGCTCGGCGAGATGCGGCGCCTCCTCGGGGTGCTGCGCAACGAGGAGGCGCGCGGCGAGCTGGTGCCCCAGCCGGGCCTGGCGCAGATCGGACAGCTGGTGGAGGCGACGGCGAGGGCCGGCGGGCCGGTGGAGTTCACCCCCTGCGACGCCGACGTGCCCGAGGCGGTCGGCCTGTCCGCGTACCGGATCGTCCAGGAGGCCCTCGCGAACGTCGTGCGGCACGCGCCGGGAGCGCGCACACAGGTGTCGCTGTCGGTGCCGGAGCCCGGTCCGCAGGAGGACGCGCGGCTCACCGTCCTGATCGTCAACGGACCCCCGCCCGAGCCGCCCGCCGCACCGCTGGAGGCGAGCGGCACCGGGCACGGCCTCGTCGGCATGCGCGAGCGAGTACGGATCATCGGCGGCACTCTCGACACGGGGCCGCTGCCGGACGGCGGCTTCCGGGTCGCCGCCCGACTTCCCCTGACGAAAGAGATCTGACGTGACAACGCGTGTCGTCGTCGTCGACGACCAGGCCATGGTGCGGGCCGGTTTCGCCGCGCTGCTGGCCGCCCAGAGCGACATCGACGTGGTGGGCGAGGCCCCCGACGGTGCCCAGGGCGTCGAACTGAGCCGGCGTACCCGTCCCGACGTCGTGCTGATGGACGTCCGGATGCCCGAGATGGACGGACTGGAGGCCACGCGCCGCCTCATGGAGCCGCCGCCGGGAGTGACACACCGGCCGCGCGTCCTGATGCTCACCACCTTCGACATCGACGACTACGTCTACGAGGCGCTCAGGGCGGGCGCGAGCGGCTTCCTGCTCAAGGACGCGCCGCCGGCCGACCTCATCGCGGCGGTCCGCATCGTGGCCTCGGGCGACGCGCTGCTCGCCCCTTCCGTGACGCGCCGTCTCATCGCCGACTTCGCCAAGCAGCGTCCCACCGCCCGCGGCAAGCCGGCGCTGCGGCTCAAGGGCCTGACGGAACGCGAGACCGAGGTCCTCACCCTGGTCGCCCGTGGCCTGTCGAACGGGGAGATCGCGCAGACGCTGGTACTGGCCGAGCAGACCGTGAAGACACACGTCAGCCGCGTCCTCACCAAGCTCGGCCTGCGCGACCGCGCGCAGGCGGTGGTCTTCGCCTACGAGTCGGGGCTGGTGGCCCCGGGCGAGTAGGACCGTCCCCGGCCCTCCACCACCCCCTACCGCGGTAGCACCTCCACATCGGCTCCCCGGTATGACGCCCGGCGCACAGCCGCTCCCGCACTCTTCACCCGTCACAGCAAGTGGGTGTGAGCAGGGAGAGGGAACATGAGGCTACGCAAGGGCAAGCGGCAGAAGGCGGACGGCCGGCCGGAGGTGGACGACCGGCCCGGGGTCCCGTCCGCCACGCCCGGCCTCGCCGTCGAACTGCGGGACGTCCGGCGGCAGTACGGCCGCGGGGCGGGCACGGTGCACGCACTCGCGGGCATCGACCTCGCCCTGCCGCGCGGCACGTTCACCGCGGTCATGGGCCCGTCCGGGTCCGGCAAGTCCACCTTCCTGCAGTGCGCCGCCGGTCTCGACCGGCCGACCTCGGGGTCCGTGTGCCTGGGCGGTACGGAGATCACCGGCATGAGCGAGAACGAGCTGACCGAGCTGCGCCGCGACCGGCTCGGCTTCGTCTTCCAGGCGTTCAACCTGCTGCCGTCGCTGACCGTGGAGCAGAACGTGCTGCTCCCGATGCGCCTGGCCGGGCAGCGCCAGGACCGCCGCCAGGCGCAGACGGTGCTCGCCCAGGTCGGGCTCGCCGACAAGGCGAAGCGCCGGCCCGGCGAACTCTCCGGCGGCCAGCAGCAGCGCGTGGCGGTCGCCCGCGCCCTGGTCACCAACCCCGACGTGATCTTCGCGGACGAGCCCACCGGCGCCCTCGACACCGGCACCGCCGCCGAGGTCCTCGGCCTGCTGCGCAACGCGGTGGACACCCTCGGCGCCACCGTCGTCATGGTCACCCACGACCCGGCCGCGGCCGCCTGGGCCGACCGTGTGCTGTTCCTCGCCGACGGCGCCTTCGCCGACCACCTCGAACGCGGTTCGGCGGAGCGGATCGCGGCACGGATGGCCGTGCTCACCTCCCGCGCTCCCCGCGCCGGTGCGGTGGCGGGGGTGGCGGCATGAGGCGCCCCAACGGACTGGCCCGCGAGGCCGTCCGCTTCAAGCCGGTGTCCTTCGCGGGGACCTTCCTCGCGCTGCTGATGTCCGCCCTGATCGTCTCGGCCTGCGGCATCCTGCTGGAGACCGGCCTGCGCGCCGTGGTGCCGCCGGAGCGGTACGCGAACGCGCCGGTCGTCGCGGCGGCGGACCAGAACGAGTACGTCGTCACCGGCAGCGGCGAGGACCGCGAGAAGGAGGCCACGCCGCTGCCGGACACGGCACGGATGGACGCCGGGCTGGCGGCGAAGGCCGCCGGGGCGCCGGGTGCGGCCGCCGCCGTCGCGGACTTCACCTTCCCGGTGCACGCGACGGACGCCGGCTCCGGCACCCGCGCGCTGTCCGTCGCGGGCGGTGTGCTCACCGCGCACGGATGGGGCTCGCACGTCTTCACCGGAACCTCGCTGACCAGCGGTTCCGCGCCCAGCGAGGGTGAAGTCGTGCTCGACGCGGCAACGGCCCGCGCCGCGCACGCCGCGGTCGGGGACACCGTCGCGCTGGAGACCGCCGCCGGGCAGCGGGACTTCCTCGTCGCCGGCGTCGCCGAGGCCGGCCGCGCGGACACCGCCCGGAACACCGGGGGCACCGCCCTGGCCTGGTTCGCCGACACCCAGGCCGCCACGCTCGCCGGGCACCCCGGCAAGGCCGACGCCGTGGTCGTGCTGGCGGAGGAGGGCACCGGAACCGGCGCCCTCGCCGACGCCGTGCGGCAGGCCCTGGCCGGCTCCGGCGTCCAGGTCCACACCGGCGACGACCGCGGTGCCGTCGAGGACCCGGTCCTCGGATACGCCAAGGTGACGCTCTTCGGGATCGGCGGTTCCTTCGGCGGCATCGCCGCCATCGTCGCGGTCTTCACCGCCGCCGGAACCGTCGCGCTCTCGGTCGGCCAGCGGGCCCGCGAGTTCGCCCTGCTGCGCGCCGTCGGCGCCACGCCGCGGCAGATCCGCCGCGCGGTCGCCGCCGAAGCACTGCTCGTCGCGCCGCTCGCCGGGATCATCGGCTGCCTGCCCGGCATCGGGCTCGCGCACTGGTGGTTCGGGCAGCTCCAGGACCGGGGCGCCGTCCCGCACGCCGTGGAGCTGCGCGTCTCCGGGCTCCCGCTGCTCGCCGCCGTCGTCATGGGGCTGCTGACCGCGCTCGGCGCGGGCTGGGCGGCCGGCCGCCGGCCCGCGAGGATCAAGCCCGGACAGGCGCTGTCCGAGGCGTCGGTGGAGCGGCTGCGGCCCGGACTGGTCCGCACCCTCCTCGGCGTCGGCGCCCTCGTCGGAGGCGCCGTACTCACCGGCGTGTCCGCCGGCTCGGCCGGGGACGACGCGGCGGGCGCCGCCCTCGGCGTCGTCATGCTCTTCATGCTCGCCGTCGGGCTGCTCGGCCCGCTGGTGGCCCGGCTGTGCGCCGGCCTGTTCGGCATCCCGCTGCGCGCCGCCGGCCCGGCGGCCGGACTCGCGGCCGCCAACTCCCTCACCAACGCCCGCCGCCTCGCCTCCGCGATCACTCCGATCGTGCTCGCCGTGGCCTTCTCCTCGACCCTCGTGTTCATGCACACGAGCGAGGCCCGCGCCGCCGACAAGCAGCTGCGCGCGGGCGTCACCGCGGACCACGTGGTGACGGACCCGGCCGGGCTCCCGGTGGACGCGGTGGACCGCGCCGCCCGCGCGCCGGGCGTGGAGGCGGCCGTCGGGCTGCTCGACACGCAGGTGCTCGTGCCGACCGGCTCCGGCGAGTTCGCGGCATTCCAGGGCGCCGCCACCCAGGGCGTCACCGGCTCCGGCGCCGAGCTGGCGAAGGTGCAGGACCTGGACGTCCGCGAGGGCAGCCTCGACCGGATCGGCACGGGCCGGATCGCCATCGACAAGTCCCTGGCGAGCGCGGCGGACGCCGGCGTCGGCGACCGTCTCCGGCTCTACCTCCCCGACGGCACCGAGGTCAGCCCCGAGATCGTCGCGGTCTACGGCCGCGGCCTCGGCCTGGCCACGGTCACCATGGACCGGGCGTTCCTGGACGGGCACGTCACCTCCGCTTTCGACAGCACGCTGCTGGTACGGGGCGGCTCGGCGAAGTCGCTCACCGCCCTGGGCGAGGTCACCGACGCCTCCGGCTACGCCACCGAGCAGAACCGCGACGCGAAGCTGGGCGCCTGGCTGAACAACACCATGGCCGCGGTCCTCGGCGGCTTCGCGGCCGTCGCCGCCGTCAACACCCTGGTGATGACGGTCCTGGACCGCCGTGGCGAGCTGGGCACGCTGCGCCTGGTCGGTTCCACCCGGCGCCAGGTGATGACGATGCTCCGCTGGGAGGGCCTGCTGGTCTCCGCGGTGGGCCTGGTCCTCGGCTCCGGGATCGCCGCGGCCACGCTGATCCCGATGATGCGCGGCGTGACCGGTGACCTGCCGTACGTGCCCCCGCTGCTGTACGGGTCCCTCGTGGTCGCCGTCGGCGGCCTGGCACTGCTCGCGGTCACCCTGCCGGCCAGGGCCGCGCTGCGCCGCTGGTCCTAGGCCCGTCGTTCGCCTGTCGATCAGCCCCCGCGGACGCGGTGAGCACCCCCACAACCCCGAGCAGTTCCACGACCCCGCCGCCGGCGACCCCCGCTCGGCGATGACGGAAAGGACACCATGACCACAACCCTGGCTCCCCCGGTCCCCATCGGGAAGGCCGCTGTCGGAGCCCTCGGCCTGCTGGCCCTGTCCACCGGGGCCCTGGAGTCGGTGGTGTCACCGACGATCCCGCTCCTGGAACGCGAACTGGACATGAGCCAGTCCGAGGGGGCGCTGCTCAGCATCGTGCTCCTCATCACCGGCGCGCTCATCACGCCGTTGGCGGGCAAGTTCGGCGACCGCTACGGCGGGAAACGGGTCCTGATCCGGCTGATGGCGGTCGTCGCGGTCGGCGGCACCGTCTCCTCGCTCGCCCCGAACCTGCCCGTACTGCTGCTCGGGCAGGTGCTGCAAGGGGCGATGGTGGGCGCGCTGCCCCTGTCGTTCATCGTGGTGCGCAAGAACCTCTCCGCGGGAGAGTCGAAGGTCGCCATCGGGGTGGTCAGCGGACTCTTCGTCGGGGGAGGGATGGTCGGCATGCTGTCGGCCGGGCCGGTGGCGGAGCAGCTCTCCCGGCACTGGATGTTCGCGCTGCCCACGCTCGCGGTCATCGGGGCCACCCTGCTCGTGAACAAGCTCATGCCGTCCGATCCGCCGGGCGGCTCGCACGACGACGGCATCGACTGGCCCGGCCTGCTGCTCCTGAGCGGGATGCTGGTCACGCTCATGCTTGTACTCGCCCTGGCGCCCGAGGCCGCCTCACAACCCCTCGTGCTCGGCGCCCTCGTCGTGCTGCTGGCCGCGTTCGTGGCCGGCTGGGTGCGCGTCGAACGGCGGGCGACCGCGCCGATGATCGACCTGCGCATGCTGGCCCGGCCCGCCATCTGGAAGGCGTGCGTGCTGACGTTCGTCATCTGTCTCGGCACCTCGATGGCGGTCTACCTCGTCCCGCAGCTGCTCGACGAGCGCGGCGACGGCTACGGGTTCAGCGCCAGTGCCACGGAGATCGGCTTCTTCCTGCTGCCCGGCGCCGTCGCCGCGACGCTGGCCGGGCCGCTCGGCGGCATCGGGGACCGGCGGTTCGGCTCGCGTGCCGTGGTCAGCACCGGGGTCGTCATGATGGCCGTCTCCCTGGTGGTCCTGGCGTCCGTACACAGCGAGGTCTGGCACCTCGTCGTCGGCAAGGCCCTGATCGCGCTGGCCAACGGCCTGTGCGTCACGGCGATGATGACCAGCACCGCCACCGCCGTCGATGCCGGGGACACCGGCATCGCCACCAGCCTGATCCTGGTGAGCCGCGTCCTCGGCTACGCCGTGGGCGGGCAGCTCGGCGGTGCGCTCCTCACCGCCGCGACCCCCGCCGGGTCGGAGGTCGCGGCCGAATCGGCCTACGTCACCGGCTTCGTCATAGCCGGCGCCGTCACATTGCTGGCCCTGTTCATCACTCGCACCATGCCCAAGGGAGTCAAGAAATGACCTTCACCGACCAGTCGACGCCCCGCCGCTCCACGCCGGGGCGGACGGTCCTGATATCCGGGGCCAGCATCGCGGGGCCCGCCCTCGCGTTCTGGCTGAACCGCTACGGCCACACGGTCACGGTCGTGGAGAAGGCGCCCACCCCGCGCGGGGGCGGCTACCCCATCGACATACGCGGCACCGCGCTGGAGGTCGTCCGGCGGATGGGTATCCTGCCGCGGCTGCGGGACGCGCACATCGACCTGCGGCGGCTGACCTTCCTCGACGCGGACGGCGGCGAGGTCGCCTCGCTGCACCCGCACGCCGTCAGCGGCGGTGTCGCGGGCCGGGACCTGGAGGTGCGGCGCGGCGATCTGACCGACGCCCTCTACGCGGCGGTCCGCGACGACGTGGAGTTCCTGTTCGACGACTCCATCGACACCCTCGACCAGACCGAGCACGGGGTCGACGTCACCTTCCGCGGGGGCGGCAGCCGTACGTTCGACGTGGTGGTCGGCGCGGACGGCATGCACTCGCGCACCCGGCGGCTGCTGTTCGGCCCCGAGGAGCAGTTCCACCGCTACCTCGGCTACTGCTTCGCCGTGTTCACCATGCGCAACACCTTCGGGCTCTCCCACGAGACCGTGATGTGGAACACCCCGGGCCGGGCCGCCGCGCTCTACGCCGTCGGGGACGACGACGAGGTGCACGCCTTCCTGAACTTCGCCCGGCCGGAGCCCCCCGTCGACGCGTTCCGCGACCCGGAGGCCCAACGCGACCTGGTCGCCGAGGTCTTCGCCGACGCGGGCTGGGAGGTCCCGGGCATGCTGACCGCCCTGCGCGAGGCGCGGGACCTGTTCTTCGACGGGGTCGGCCAGATCCGGATGCCCCACTGGTCGAGCGGCAGGGTCGCGCTGGTCGGCGACGCCGCGTACGCGCCCTCGTTCCTCACCGGACAGGGCACCAGCCTCGCCCTCGTCGGCGCGTACATGCTCGCCCATTGCCTCGCGGACCAGGGCCCCGTCGCGGGCCTCGCCGCCTACGAACGCGGCACCCGGGAGTTCGTGACCGCGAACCAGGAGCTGGTCGGCCAGGGCGGCGCCACCCTCTTCCCGACCACCGTCCGGGACCTGGAGCGGCGCAACGACCGGCTGCGCGGTCTGAGCGCCATCCCCGTCCCAGCGGGACGGCCGGCCCATTCGGCCCTCACCCTGCCGCCCGCACGCCCCTGACGTGATCCCGGTGCCGCACCGGCAGGACGTGCCCCCCATTCTCTTCGCCCCGTTCGTGCGCCGCCCCGTGGCGCATGGGCGGGGCGGTGGCGGGTGCGCGAGGATGGGGGTATGCCCAACCGACTCGCGCAGGCCACGTCCCCGTACCTCCTCCAGCACGCGGACAACCCCGTCGACTGGTGGCCCTGGGAGACGGACGCGTTCCAAGAAGCCCGGCGGCGCGACGTGCCCGTGCTCTTGAGCGTCGGCTACAGCGCCTGCCACTGGTGCCACGTCATGGCCCACGAGTCCTTCGAGGACCGGGCCACCGCCGACTTCCTCAACGCGCACTTCGTCAGCGTCAAGGTCGACCGCGAGGAGCGGCCGGACGTCGACGCCGTCTACATGGAGGCGGTCCAGGCCGCGACCGGGCAGGGCGGCTGGCCGATGACGGTCTTCCTGACGCCGGACGCCGAGCCGTTCTACTTCGGTACGTACTTCCCGCCCGCGCCCCGCCAGGGCATGCCCTCCTTCCGGCAGGTCCTGGCCGGCGTCCAGCAGGCGTGGACCGAGCGGCGCGGGGAGGTCACCGAGGTCGCCGGCAAGATCGTCCGGGACCTGGCCGGACGGGAGATCTCCTACGGCGACGCCCGGGTGCCCGGCGAGGAGGAGCTCGCGGCGGCGTTGCTCGGCCTCACCCGGGAGTACGACCCGCAGCGCGGCGGGTTCGGCGGGGCGCCGAAGTTCCCGCCGTCGATGGTGCTGGAGTTCCTGCTGCGCCACCACGCCCGCACGGGCGCCGAGGGCGCGCTGCAGATGGCGGCCGACACCTGCGAGCGGATGGCGCGCGGCGGGATCTACGACCAGTTGGGCGGGGGGTTCGCGCGCTACTCGGTCGACCGCGAGTGGGTGGTCCCCCACTTCGAGAAGATGCTCTACGACAACGCGCTGCTGTGCCGCGTGTACGCCCACCTGTGGCGCTCCACCGGCTCCGCGCCCGCCCGCCGGGTCGCCCTGGAGACCGCCGACTTCCTCGTCCGCGAGCTGCGCACCGCCGAGGGCGGGTTCGCCTCCGCGCTGGACGCCGACAGCGATGACGGCACCGGCAAGCACGTCGAGGGCGCGTACTACGTGTGGACGCCCGAACAGCTCGCCGAGGTGCTCGGCGACGAGGACGCCCGGCTGGCCGCCCAGTACTTCGGCGTGACCGAGGAGGGCACCTTCGAGCACGGCGCCTCCGTGCTCCAGCTCCCGCAGCACGAGGGCGTGTACGACGCCGAGCGGATCGTCTCCGTACGGGAGCGGCTGCTGGCCGCGCGTGCCGGGCGGCCCGCTCCCGGCCGGGACGACAAGGTCGTCGCCGCCTGGAACGGCCTGGCGATCGCCGCGCTCGCCGAGACCGGCGCCTACTTCGACCGTCCCGACCTGGTCGACGCCGCCGTCGCCGCCGCCGACCTGCTGGTCCGCCTCCACCTCGACGACCAGGGCCGGCTCACCCGCACCAGCAGGGACGGGCGGGCCGGCGCCAACGCGGGCGTGCTGGAGGACTACGCCGATGTCGCCGAGGGCTTCCTCGCGCTGGCCTCCGTCACCGGGGAGGGCGTCTGGCTGGACTTCGCCGGGCTGCTCCTGGACCACGTGCTGACCCGGTTCCGCGACGAGGCGGGGTCGCTGTACGACACGGCGGTGGACGCGGAACGGCTGATCCGGCGCCCGCAGGACCCGACGGACAACGCGACGCCCTCCGGGTGGACGGCGGCGGCGGGGGCGCTGCTGACGTACGCGGCGCACACCGGGTCGGGGCCGCACCGGGAGGCGGCGGAGCACGCGCTGGGGGTGGTGAAGGCGCTCGGGCCGCGGGTTCCCCGGTTCGTGGGGTGGGGGCTGGCCGTGGCGGAGGCGTTCCTCGACGGGCCGCGGGAGGTCGCCGTCGTGGGGGACGGGGAGCTGCGCCGGGCGGCGCTGCTGGGGACGGCGCCCGGGATGGTGGTCGCCTTCGGCGAGGCGGGGAGCGAGGAGTTCCCGCTGCTCGCCGGGCGGGGGCTGGTCGGCGGGCAGGCGGCGGCGTACGTGTGCCGGGGCTTCGTGTGCGAGGCGCCCACCACTGATGTGGGGCGGCTGCGGGAGGCCGTTCGGTGACGGGTTCGCCGGGACTGGCCGCGCCCGCGCGGCGGGGCCGCGGAACGGCACGGCCGCGCGCCGCTGACGACAGGCCCTAACGCGGCACGTACTTGTTGACGATGTTCTCCAGTTGCTCGTGGTGGGCGCCCCGCCAGTACGCCCGCCCGCACGCCTCGCAGCGGGCGAAGACGTCGTACGACCGTTGCGTACCGCTCTCCAGCTGGTCGGCGACCTCGTCCTTGGTGGCCGCGCGCAGCAGGCCGTTGCAGGCCGTGCAGCGGGTCCAGGGGCGCAGGTCGGGGGCGAAGCGGTGCAGTACGTCGTGCAACTGGTCGTCGGGGCGGGTGCTGTAGACGAAGGCGCCGGCCCACAGTTCGCGGCGGCGCAGCAGACCCCGGTCGCGGCTGAGCAGGACGCGGCGCTCGGCGGCGGAGCGGGCGGCGAGCGCCGGGTCGCCGATGTCGGAGGACTCGTAGGCGGCGTCCACGCCGAGCAGGCGCAGGCGGCGGGCGAGGGTGCCGAGGTGCACGTCGAGGAGGAACCGCAAGGGGGCGCCCGGCACCCGCTGCGGACGGTCCACGGGGTGTACGGTCACCGACTCGCCGGCCGTCGGGATGTGTCCGGGCGGCACGGTACGGCCGTCGACGACGAGGGTGCCGACCTCGGTCAGCGGGACGCCCAGGGACTCCACGACATGGCCGAGGGTGGAGACGCCGTCGACGGCGGCCGGGGTGGTGCCGGACCGGCGTGCCCGGGGGACGAAGAGCAGCAGCTCGGGGGCGAACTCGACGCGGATCTCGGGACCGTTCACCCCGTCAGGATGTCATGATCGCCGCCCCCGGGGCCGGTGCTTTTCCGGCGTCCGCCCATCGCGGGGACCCGGACCTCCGGGTCCCTCCCGCAGCCGTCCGGCGGGGCCCCCTAATAGGCGATCAGCGAGATCCCCACGTAGTGCGCGGTGAACGCGGCCAGCGTGAAGGAGTGGAAGACCTCGTGGAAGCCGAACCAGCGCGGGGAGGGGTTGGGGCGCTTGATGCCGTAGACGACGCCGCCGACGCTGTAGAGCACCCCGCCCACGATCACCAGGACCAGGACCGCGATGCCGCCCGCCCGCATGAAGTCGGGCAGGTAGAAGACGGCCGCCCAGCCCATGGCGAGATAACAGGGGGTGTAGAGCCAGCGCGGGGCGCCGACCCAGAAGACGCGGAAGGCGATGCCGGCCACCGCGGCGGCCCAGATGCCCCACAGCAGCCACCGCCCCTTGGCCTCGGGGAGCAGCAGCATGGTCAGCGGGGTGTAGGTGCCCGCGATGATCAGGAAGATGTTGGCGTGGTCCAGGCGGCGCAGGACGCCGTCCATGCGGGGGCTCCAGTCGCCCCGGTGGTACAGGGCGCTCACGCCGAACAGCAGGCAGGCCGTCAGGACGTAGACGCCGCAGGCGATCCGTCCTCTGGTCGAGTCGGCGAGGGCGGTGAGCGCGAGACCCGCGACGAGTACGGCCGGGAACATCCCGAGGTGCAGCCAGCCCCGGAGCTTGGGCTTGACCGGATGCGGCAGGGAGAGCGCGACGGGACCGCGGCCGGCGGCCGGGGAATCCGTGTGCGCGTCGGAGGCGGACGCAGTCATGCGCGGCATCGTACCTACGGAACCGTAAGTTACGCGTCAGTACAACCGTATGAATCCGGTCGCGCGTTCCATGGTCTCACGATCGACGACCGGTCGCCGAGTAAAGGAAGTGCCAGGTGAACTCCATGTATACGCAAAAAAACGGGCGGGCTCGCGGCGGAACGGCGAGGTGCGTGGCGCTCCTCACGTCGCTCAGGTGTGCGCTCCTCTGGACAGATGGGCGCGGGCGTCGGATGATCAAATGAGTGCGGTCGGCACCGGATGAGCGCTCGGGTGATCCCGGGCGGGCGTCCGGGTCGCAGCCCCCACGGGGCCTGTCAACAACACATCCCCGCCTTGAGGAGCAATCGTGGCGCGCGACATCGCGGCTTCCCCCGTCCCCACCCGGCACCAGGAGCTGGTCTCGTGGGTGGACGAGATCGCCGAACTGACGCAGCCGGACGCCGTGGTCTGGTGTGACGGATCCGAGGCCGAGTACGAGCGGCTGTGCGAGGAGCTGGTGGCCAAGGGCACCTTCCGGAAGCTCGACCCGGTCAAACGCCCCCACTCCTACTACGCGGCCTCCGACCCCTCCGACGTCGCCCGCGTCGAGGACCGGACCTTCATCTGCTCCGCGAAGGAGGAGGACGCCGGCCCGACCAACCACTGGAAGGACCCCGCCGAGATGCGGGAGATCTTCAGCGGGGAGAACGGCCTGTTCCGCGGGTCGATGCGCGGCCGGACCATGTACGTCGTGCCGTTCTGCATGGGGCCGCTGGGCTCGCCGCTGTCCGCGATCGGCGTCGAGATCACCGACTCCGCCTACGTCGCCGTCTCCATGCGCACCATGACCCGCATGGGACAGCCGGTCCTGGACGAGCTGGGCGAGCACGGCTTCTTCGTCAAGGCGGTGCACTCGCTCGGTGCCCCGCTGGGCGAGGGGCAGCAGGACGTCCCCTGGCCCTGCAACCGGACCAAGTACATCTCGCACTTCCCCGAGGACCGCGAGATCTGGTCCTACGGCTCCGGCTACGGCGGCAACGCCCTGCTCGGCAAGAAGTGCTACGCCCTGCGCATCGCCTCCGTCATGGCCCGCGACGAGGGCTGGCTCGCCGAGCACATGCTCGTCCTGAAGCTGACCCCGCCGCGCGGCGAGGCGAAGTACGTCGCCGCCGCCTTCCCCTCCGCCTGCGGCAAGACCAACCTCGCCATGCTGGAGCCCACCATCCCGGGCTGGACGGTCGAGACCATCGGCGACGACATCGCCTGGATGCGGTTCGGCGAGGACGGGCGCCTGTACGCGATCAACCCCGAGGCCGGCTTCTTCGGCGTCGCTCCCGGCACCGGCGAGCACACCAACGCCAACGCGATGAAGACGCTGTGGGGCAACTCCGTCTTCACCAACGTCGCCCTGACCGACGACAACGACGTGTGGTGGGAGGGCATGACCGAGGAGACCCCCGCCCACCTCACCGACTGGAAGGGCAACGACTGGACCCCGGAGTCGGGCACCCCCGCCGCCCACCCCAACGCCCGCTTCACCGTCCCCGCCGCGCAGTGCCCGATCATCGCGCCGGAGTGGGAGGACCCCAAGGGCGTGCCGATCTCGGCGATCCTCTTCGGCGGGCGCCGCGCCACCGCCGTACCGCTGGTCACCGAGTCCTTCGACTGGAACCACGGCGTCTTCCTCGGCGCCAACGTGGCCTCCGAGAAGACCGCCGCCGCCGAGGGCAAGGTCGGCGAGCTGCGCCGCGACCCGTTCGCCATGCTGCCGTTCTGCGGCTACAACATGGGCGACTACATGGGCCACTGGATCGACGTCGCCAAGGGCAAGGACCAGGCGAAGCTGCCGAAGATCTACTACGTCAACTGGTTCCGCAAGGACGACGACGGCCGGTTCGTCTGGCCCGGCTTCGGTGAGAACGGCCGCGTCCTGAAGTGGATCGTGGAGCGGCTGGAAGGCAAGGCCGAGGGCGTCGAGACGCCGATCGGCGTGCTGCCCGCCAAGGGCGCGCTGGACACCGACGGCCTGGACCTGTCCGAGGCCGACCTGGAGTTCCTGCTCACCGTCGACAAGGACGTGTGGCGCGAGGAGGCCGCGCTGGTGCCCGAGCACCTCGACACCTTCGGTGACCACACCCCCAAGGAGCTGTGGGACCAGTACCGCGCGCTGGTGGAGCGCCTGGGCTGAGTACCGCCGTCTGAGACTTCGCGGCCGGTCCGGCATGCCCTGACCAGCGATGTCGTCACGAAGGCCGGCCGCGAGAGGGCTCCTCCCGCTCCCGTAGCTCGATGTCCCGGAGCAGACGGAGGCGCCCCGTCCGGGCCGGGTCCCCGCACAACGGCGTGCGACGGACCCGGCCCCCACCGCGTCAGTTCGAGCGGTCCTCCAGGTAGCGGGTGTGGGTCTCCTGGCGGCGCTCCTCCGTCTCCCGCAGCCGCGCGGCCAGCGCGGACGCCTCCTCGTGGAGCAGGCCGAGCTGGCGTTCCAGATGCCGTTCCGGCGGTTCGCCGCCCGGCGTCATCCGGTGCCACCAGCGGGTGCGCAGATACGCGTCGACGGCCTCCGGGACGTCCTGCCGCACCGCCCGGGTCAGCGTGTGCACCCCCTCCGGGTCCTGGGCCAGCACCCCGGTGACCCAGCCCGGCTCCAGCAGCGCGCCGAGCAGCTCGGTCAGCTCGGTGAGGCGCCCGGCCGCGGCCGGCGGCAGGTCGGCGTCCGCGAGATAGGCGCCGAGCCGCTCCCAGTCGGCGCGGATCACGTCGAGCTGGGCGGAGGGGTCGGGGAAGGCGGGCGGGGCGGGCCGCTCCGGCGGGGCGATCAGCGCGCCCGCGCCGTACAGCCCGGCGACGACCACCGGCCAGTACGGTCCCGCGACCCCCGTGAAGGTCAGCACCAGCCCGGCCAGGCCGCAGGCGCTGCCGGTCAGGTTCTTCCGGGACTCGACGTAGGCCCAGACCTTACTGGTAGCCACGGATCTCCTCGAAGGCGCCGTCCAGCGACCCCCGCTGGGCGTCGAACAGCCGGCCGCCGGTCAGGTCGGCGATGTGTTCCAGCTCCGCCCGGTCGGAGTCGCCGAAGAGGATGGGGAAGACCGGGATCTGCCGCTGTCCGGCGGTCAGCGCGCGGTAGAAGCCCTCGAAGTCGGCCGCGTCGGCGCCGGTGGTGTTCTCGCCGTCCGTCATCAGCACGATCGACGTGAACGTGTCCTCGCCGCCGCCGAGGTGGTCGTACGCCTTCTCCAGCGAGGTGTAGACGGCGGTGTCGCCCGAGGCGGTGAGCGCCTCGGTGTCCGCGCGGATCGCCGACAGGCCCCGCTCGGGATTCCCGGGGTCCACGACATGGGTGCGCACGCTCTTCACCGCCGAGCCGAACGGCATCAGCGTGACCTCCTCCCGTTCCCGGAAGTCGCCGGTCAGACCGGTGAGCGCGGTCTTCAGGCCCGCCAGGCGGTCGCCCCGCATGGAGCCGGAGGTGTCCAGGACGTACACCGTGCGCGAGGGGCGGCGCAGTTCGTTCTCGTAGGAGTCGAGCAGGCCGTCGGCGACGGAGCGGGTGCCGGGGAAGGGCAGTTCGCGCCGGCGTTCGGTGCCGAGGCCGGCGGCGGGGGCGACCGAGGCGACGACCGGGCGGCGCAGGGTGGTGTCGGTGATCCGCCGCTGGAGCCGCTCGGTGCGCAGGGCGTCGGCCACCTTCCGGACGTCCTCGCGGGTCGCGGCGTCCGTGGAGGCCAGGGAGGAGAGCGGGTAGTCGGCGGTGACGACGCCGTCGCGGGGGCGGATCACCGTCAGACCGTCGATGCCCTTGAGGACGGACTCGTAGTTGAGCAGCGCGTCGACGTTCCCGCGCCGCTCGTAGGCCGCCGCCAGCCAGCCCGAGGAGCCCGAGGTCAGCCGCTGGCCCTGGAAGAACTCCTTCAGCCGGGGCCGGGCCTCGCGCACGTCCGCGTCGGTGAGCGCCGCCTCGGCGCCGGAGAGCGCGGAGGCCACCGAGACCAGCGTGGCGAAGCCGGAGTTGGAGCGGGCCGGGTCGGTCATGCCGTAGGCCAGCTTGCCGTCCGCGACGGCCTCCTCGACCTGGGACCAGGTGACGCCGTCGGGCTTCCAGCCCAGCTCCCGCGCCGTGGCGTCCCGCACGCCGATGGCGACCGGGCTGGTCATCACGGGCGTCTCGGACACCACCTGCCGCGCGGCCTCGGGGCGCAGCCGCAGATAGTCGTTGGACGACAGCCACACGGCGTCGTACCGCCCGTCCGTCTTCCCCTTGGCCAGCATGTCGACGGCGTCGAGGGTGCCCATGGGGGTGAGGCGGACGGTGACGCCGGTGTCCTCGCGGACCTGCTCCAGCACCGGGGCCATGTCGGTCAGTTCGCTGGAGGCGAGGACGCGCAGGGTGCCGGGTTCGGCGGGGCCGGGGACGCCGGGGGTGGAGATGCCGGCGGCGGCCCCGTCGTCGTCGGTGGTGCAGGCGGTCAGCAGGGCGAGGGCGGCGGCGGTCAGACAGGCCGCGAAACTGCTCCGGCGACGGCGTCTCATGCCGGGCCGCCGTCCAGCGCGCCCTGCGCGCGGCTGCGCTCCAGGTAGCCGCTCGCCTGCTGGAGTTCGGCGGTCAGCGACTCGACCGTGGCCGCCATCGCCTCCGTCGCCCGCGCCTTGTAGGTGTCGATGGTGTCCAGGGTGCGGTAGATCTGCTGGAACGCCTGGCGCAGGGTGTCCGCGCCGACCGCCGGGTCGGCGGCGATCCGCTGGATCTCGCCGCTCTGCGTGGCGAGCATCTCCGCGTTGCCCCGGATCAGGTCCTCGGTCGTCCCCCGCAACGCGTCGACCTGCTCGACGACCTTCTTCTGGTGGTCGAGCGCGGAGGCCAGCATCACGGAGATGCGCAGCGCGGACACGGTGGTCGTCGCCGCCCGGTCGACGCCCTTGATCAGCTCGTCGTTGTTGCGGCGTACGACGTCCATGGCGAGGTAGCCCTGCGCGCACACCGCGAGCTGGGTGAGCAGGTCCTGGTGCTTCTGCCGGACGGGGAAGAGGACGTCGGCGCGGAGCGCGTCGGCCTCCTGGGGGTCGGTGACGCCCGCGATGTGCTCCTCGACGGCCGTGTCCAGGGCCTCGGTCAGCACCACGTACTCCTGGAGCTTGCCCAGGGTCTCCCACAGGCGGACCCGCTCGGTCTGCAACGCGGCGTTGTCGCGGCGCAGTTCGTCCTGGCCGCCGCGCAGCGCACCCACGATCGCGTGGAGCGTGCCCTGCGCGGAGGCGTACTTGGCGAGGTGGTCGCGGAGTCTGTTGCCGCCGGGCAGCCGGGACAGGAACCGGCGGCCCTTGGCGGCCGGCAGGTCGCGCGGGTCCAGGTCCTCCACGACCCGGCGCAGCTCCACCAGCGAGCCCGCCACCTGCGACTGGGCGTCACCGCCCTTGCCGGGCAGGCTGCGTACCGTCCGCTCCAGCATCCGGTTGGACTGCGCGGCGGCGGCCCGCATCTCCCCGGCGCCCAGGCCGGTGATCTCACCGACCTTGCCGGCGAACTCCGGGGAGCGGGCGTCCAGCGCCGCGAGCGACTCGACGTAGGCGGCGGCCTTGCGGGACATCTCGGCGCGGGCGCCGTCGTCCACGGGGACGAGCCCGCCGGCCTTCTCCCTGGGCACGGCGGCCACCGGCTCGGGCGGGGTGAGTACAAAACTGGCGTCGTTGTCGGTCATGCCGGGTCCCCCGTCATCCACGGGCCCGGCGGGCGATGTCGCGCAGCACCTCGGAGGTGGGCACGGGCGCCTGCCGGACGCCGGTCAGCTGTTGGTTGAGATAGGCGGTGTGGTCCTGGGTCGCCCGGGTGAACTCGGCGGTGGCTCCCTGCGGCCGGAAGCCGTGCCGGACGGCGAGCCCCCGCAGCTCCGGGTCGCCGGCGAGCAGTTCGCCCAGCTTCCGGCCGTCCTCGGTCAGCGGTACGACCGTGTGGTCGCTGGTCGTGGTGGTGTCCGGGTAGAGGACGGTGAGGTCGCCGACGTCCTGGTCCTCCTGGAGCAGGGCGGTGACCTGGGACTCGTACACCAGCACCAGCGGGTTGCCGACGCCGCTGACGAAGTCCCGGAACGCGGCGTCCGAGCTGGACTGCTGGGCGCCCTGCACCTGGACCAGCTTGCGCATCAGGGGCGCGGTGCGCTCCACGTCCGCTTCGGAGGCGGCGACCCGGTCGCCGCCCGCGACGTAGGAGGCGGCGGCGAGCCACAGGGCGCCGGAGTTGGAGGTCTCCGGGTCGGTGGTCGAGACGTAGACCGTCCCGCGCAGCTCACCGTGCTTCCCGGCGCCCTTGAGCTGCTGCCAGGTGCGGTCGTCGCGGGCGGCGTCCAGGAAGGCACCGGTCCGCAGGGTGCCGCCGTGGGTGCGGTCGAGGGCCGCCAGGCCGCTCGCCGCCAGTACGTCGGCGGCGGCGCGGTGGGCGACGACGACCAGCGGCGAGTAGAACGGCCGGGGCAGCGGCTCCCGTACGCCGTACCGCTTCGCGAGTTCGTCGGCGGGGGCCTGGCTGGAGGGGAAGGCGAGGTCGTAGCCCTTGAGGTCGAGCTGTTCCATCGCCCAGGACCCGGAGGTCTCGGTGGTCACGGTCCAGCCCTTGGCGGCGAGGGCTTCCACCACGTCCGGGTCGGCGAAGAACTCCGCCTTCTCCGACCCGATCACGGCCCGCACGGTCTTCGTTGCCGTGCTCTGTTCCCCGCTGTCCCGCCCCGCGACGACGGCTGCCACCACACCGCCGACGAGCAGGACCGCGAGGACTATCCCTGCGATACGTCTCACAGGCGGAGCATCCTTGCGGAAGCCAACGTTCCCCGGTGTCCCGGGTGAACGAACGGTGTCCGGGCCATACCGGTATGCAACAGGAACAGGTCGTTCCGCGCGCCACGCCGGGAAATCCCGCCGTGTCGCGGGGTATCGCGGTGTACGCTCCCGATCTTGCCGGGCCCGAACTGCCGTTCGGGTCATCGACGCATCCTGTGGGGGGAACAGTTGAACACAGTCCGAGGTACCAGACGCGCCGGCCGTCTCGCGGCCCCGCTGCTCGCCGCCGCGCTCGCCGCCGGCGCGCTGACCGTCACCGCCGCACCGGCCGCGCACGCGGCGGCCGCCGACCTCGTGGCCAAGCTGCCGATCTCCTCGTTCTCGGCGCTCACGGTCGACTCCGCCAACCAGCGCGTGTACGTCGCCGACAGCAACGTGGGCTACGCGACCAACACCGGACTCGTCGCCGTCTACGACTTCTCCGGCGTGCGGATCGACAGCATCACCACCCAGCGCCACATCTCCGGCCTGGCGCTGAACGCCGACAACAGCGTGCTCTACGTCGGCGGCCGGGAAGGCATCCTGCGGTACGACACCGCCACGTACCAGGCGCTCGGCACCACGTCGGCCAGTCTGGACACCTGCGGGCGCAGCCTGGCCTTCGCGGGCGGCAGGGAGTACCACACCGCGCCGACCGCCACCAACTACGTCTCCGACTGCGAGGCGACGCTCACGTACCTGGACTACGGCCTGCCCGACAACACCTTGCAGCGCAGCGGCTGGCAGGACTACGGCAAGCTCCAGCTGGAGGCCGGGCCCGGGGACCGGCTGATGATGGGCCAGCCGGCCGGCACCAAGGCCGCCAACCCGTTCGTCGCGGTGTTCGACGCGAGCGGGGAGACCCTGGTGCGCACGGCCGGGCGCCGGTTCGCCGACGCCGGGGGCAAGGGCGCGCTCGACTTCAAGGACATGGCGTTCTCCGCGGACGGCGGCAAGGTGGCCGTCGCCGACGCGAGCGCGGGGACCCGGCTGCTCAACACCGACGACCTGTCCGACGCGGCGACCGGCTACCCGGCGCTGCCGGCCGGCGCCGCCGCCTCCGCCGTCGCCTTCAGCGGGGACGGGAAGTACCTCGCGCGCGGCGCCTCGGCCTCCGGCGCCACGCCCGACCTGCTGCTCTCGCCCGCCGACCCGGCCGATCCGACGCCCGCGCTGGAGTTCGCCTTCGACGGCAGCCTGGACGGCGACCGGGTGGCGCCGCGCGGCCTGGAGTGGTCCGCCGACGGCTCCCGGCTGTTCGCGGTCACCACCAACACCGCCGGGAACCAGTACTGGCTGCACGTCGTCCAGCCGCCGGCCGTCCAGTACGACACCCGCTTCACCGGCGGGCTGACCCACAGCCCCGCCGCGGCGGCCGCGGGCGAGGCGCTGGCGGTGCGCGGCAGGCTGGAGCTGGACGGCCCCGCGCCCACCGAGCCGCTGAAGGTCACGGCGACCCGCACCGACGCGTCCGGCACCCACGAGATCGGCACCGCGACCGTCAGGGCGGACGGCACCTTCACCGTGCTGGACGAGCCGGACCTGGTCGGCGAGGCCACGTACACGGTGTCGTTCCTCGGCGACCTCACGCACCGCCCGGCCACCGACGTGGTCCAGACGGTGACGGTCGGCAAGGCGGCCAGCTCGATCACGCTGACCGCGCCGGCGGAGGCGTCGAAGGCCGCCGGTGTGCACATCACCGGCACCTTCGCCGCGCAGGGCGCGGCGCTGCCCGAGCGGGCGGTGCTGGCGGTGGAGCGCACCGACCGGCTCGGCACCGGGGCGCTGTCGTCGGTGACGGTCGCCGCCGACGGCACCTTCACCCTCGACGACCTGCCGCGCACCCGCCGGGACACGACCTACACGGTCAGCTGGCCAGGCGACGACCTGCACGCCGGGTCGACCGCGGCGGCGACGGTCCGCGTCACGGCCTGAGCGAGCGGACGGGGGCGGACCTCACCGGGACGCGAGCGCGCGCGGCTCCAGCGCCGCCGCGTGGGCGTCCATCCGCTCGGCGGTGAGGATCGCCGCCGCCGTGTCGGCGCGGGAGGCCGCCACCACCAGGGCGCGGCCCGCCAGGGTGTGAGCCCGTCGGTGCAGGTCGGCGAGGGGCGCGGGGTCTTCCGCGGCGGTCAGCGGGACGCGGGCCGGCGCCTCGCCTCCCCGCAGCCGGGCCACCTGCCCGGCGAGCCGCTCGGCCGCCGCGTCCAGCTCGTCGCCGGGCGCGAGGGCCCGCAGCTCGTCCGTCACGGTGAGCAGCGCGGCGAGATGGCCCGCGAGCTGGATGTCCAGCTCCTCCTCGCGGGACCGGTGGGGGAAGTCAGGGGTGCTGCCGGCCGTCGTGCTGTGGACCGACTTGGCGCGGATCGGTTCGTACATGGACGGCCTCCAGAGTGATTTCAGGAAACCATCCTACATTGGAATCATTCTAAAGTTGTGTTGATCCAGAAGAGAGGGACCGTCAGGGCTGGCTGTAGCCGTCCAGGAAGCGGCCGATACGCCCCACCGCGTCCCGCAGGTCCACGGCCGAGGGTAGCGTCACCACCCGGAAGTGGTCCGGCTCGGGCCAGTTGAAGCCGGTGCCGTGCACGACCATGATCTTCTCCTGGCGGAGCAGGTCGAGGACCATCTGCCGGTCGTCCTTGATCTTGAAGACCTCGGGGTCCAGGCGCGGGAAGAGGTACAGCGCCCCCTTCGGCTTCACACACGTCACGCCCGGGATCTGCGTCAGCAGCTCGTAGGCCGTGTCGCGCTGCTCGCGCAGCCGTCCGCCCGGCAGCACCAGGTCCCTGACCGACTGCCGTCCGCTGAGCGCCGCGACCACCCCGTGCTGGCCCGGCATGTTGGCGCACAGCCGCATGTTCGCCAGGATCGTCAGGCCCTCGATGTAGGACGCGGCGTGCGCGCGCGGCCCCGACACCGACATCCAGCCGACCCGGTAGCCCGCCACCCGGTACGCCTTCGACATGCCGTTGAAGGTGAGCGTCAGCAGATCCGGGGCGATCGACGCGGTCGGGACGTGCACGGCGTCGTCGTAGAGGATCTTGTCGTAGATCTCGTCCGAGCAGACCAGCAGATTGTGGCGGCGGGCGATGTCGGTCAGGCCGCGCAGCAGCTCCTCGTCGTACACCGCGCCCGTCGGGTTGTTGGGGTTGATGATGACGATCGCCTTGGTGCGGTCGGTGACCTTGCGCTCGATGTCGGCGAGGTCCGGCATCCAGTCGGCCTGTTCGTCGCACCGGTAGTGCACCGCCGTGCCGCCGGACAGCGACACGGCCGCCGTCCACAGCGGGTAGTCCGGCGCCGGGACCAGCACCTCGTCGCCGTCGTCGAGCAGCCCCTGCATCGCCATCACGATCAGCTCGGAGACGCCGTTGCCGATGAAGACGTGCTCGACGTCGGTCTCGATGCCCAGGGTCTGGTTGTGCATGACGACCGCCCGGCGCGCGGCCAGCAGACCCTTGGCGTCGCCGTACCCGTGGGCCGTCGACACGTTGCGGAGGATGTCCTCCAGGATCTCCGGCGGGCACTCGAATCCGAAGGCCGCCGGATTGCCCGTGTTCAGCTTCAGAATGCGGTGCCCGGCCGCCTCCAGCCGCATCGCCTCCTCGAGCACCGGGCCCCGGATCTCGTAACCGACGTTGGCGAGCTTGGTCGACTGGATCACCTGCATGACCGCGAGCTTACGGCCAGGTAACGGTCGCCGGGCCGTGTTTTCCGCCACGTGGGACGGGCGGTTCGGGCGGATTCACCGGTCCGGGTACGGCGTCCGCCGCACCGACCGCCCCGCCAGGACGTCCGTGCGGCGCCCGTCCTCGATCACGAAGCGGCCGTCCACCAGGACGTGCGGGATGCCCGTCGGCAGCCGGCGCGGCTGTTCGTACGTCGAGCCCGCCGCGACCGTCGCCGGGTCGAAGAGGACCAGGTCGGCCCGGTACCCCTCGCGGACCAGCCCGCGGTCGGGGAGGCGCAGCCGGGCGGCCGGACGTGAGGTGAGGTGGGCCACGCACTCCTCCAGCGACAGCAGGCCCAGCTCGCGCACGTAGTGCCCGAGGTAGCGCGGGAAGGTGCCGTAGGCGCGCGGGTGCGGTTTCGCGCCCTGGAGGATGCCGTCCGAGCCGCCGGTGTGCACCCGGTGCCGCATGATCGCCCGGACGTTCTCCTCGTGGCCGACGTGCTGGAGGATGGTGGGCGCCAGCCGGTCCTCCAGGAGCAGCCGGCGGACGACCGTCCACGGGGTCTCGCCGCGGGCCGTCGCCGACTCCTGGACCGTGCGGCCGACGTACTCCCCGAGCGACGGGTCGCCCGTGCCGGAGATCTCGATCGTCTCCCACTCCATGGGCACGCCGTGGCACCCGTCGGAGCCGGTCACCTCCAGGTGGTGCCGGACGCGTTCGGCGGTGTCGTCGTCGGCGAGGCGCTTGAGGATCTCCTCCGGGCCGCCCTCGCTCGCCCAGCTCGGCAGCAGCGCGGCCAGCGTCGTGGAGCCGGGGGTGTAGGGGTAGGTGTCGAGGGTGAGGTCGGCGCCGGCGGCCAGCGCGTCGTCCAGCAGGGCCAGCAGCTCGCCGGCGCGGCCCTTGTTGACGCCGAAGTTCATGGTGGCGTGGGTCAGGTGCAGCGGGCAGCCCGCCTCCCGGGCCAGCTGGATCATCTCCGCGTACGCCTCCAGGGCCCCGGCCCCGTAGGAGCGGTGGTGCGGGCAGTAGTAGCCGCCGTACGACGCCACCACCCGGCACAGTTCGGTCAGCTCGGCGTCCTCGGCGTACATGCCGGGCGTGTACGTCAGCCCCGACGACATGCCGACCGCGCCCTGTTCCATGCCCTCGGCGACCAGCCGCCGCATGTGGTCCAGCTCGGCCGGTGTCGGCTCCCGGTCGTCCCAGCCGACGGCGAGCGCGCGCACCGTGCCCTGCGGGATCAGGTAGGCGGCGTTCACCGCGATGCCCCGGTCGAGGCGGTCCAGGTACTCGCCGACCGAGCGCCAGTCGAGGTCGAGGTCGTCGCCGGGGCCGTTCCAGCCGGCGATCGCGCGGCGCACCTCGCCGAGGGTGCGGTCGTCCACGGGGGCGTAGGACAGGCCGTCCTGGCCGAGAACCTCCAAGGTGACGCCCTGCGCGGCCTTCGCGCTGTAGTCGGGGTCGCGCAGCAGCGCGAGGTCGCTGTGGGCGTGCATGTCGATGAAGCCGGGGGCCAGGACCAGCCCCTCGGCGTCCAGTTCCCGGCGGGCGGTGGGCCGCTGGCAGCCGGCCGCCGCGGCCTCCCGGACGATCGACACGATCCGGCCGCCGTCGACCACGACGTCCGCCCGGTAGGCGCTCCCGCCGGAACCGTCGACGACGTCGGCGTCCCGGATGACCAGCTCTTCCATGACGGAGCCCTCCTAGAAGTACGTACGGATGTATTCGACGACCGTCCCGTCCGCCTCCGCGACCGGGATCAGCTGCCACTTGTCGAACGACGTGCACGGATGGGACAGACCCATCCCGACCCAGTCCCCGACCTCCAGGTCCGCCTCGGCCGTCGTACGCAGCCAGGCGTGCTGGTCGGACAGGCCGGTCACCGTGACACCGGTGGCGGGCCGCTCGGCGCCACCGTCCCGGCGGACCACCTGGGCGAAGGGGAGGTGGAGGTCGTACGCCGCGTCCCGCTTGCCCGCGTTGGTGAACGCCTGCTCGGGGGAGGGGCGGGAGACCACCTGGCTCCACAGGCGGAAGGCGGGTTCCAGGGCGCCTTCCTCGGGGACCCGGTTGAAGGGGGTCAGCTCGCGGTAGTGGCCGTCGTCGTGCGAGACGTACGCCCCGGAGCGCAGCAGCTTCAGCACGGGCCGGGAGAGGGCGGGGATGTCGGCGAACACGTCGGCCACCGCGTCGAACCAGGCGCTGCCGCCCGCGCTCACCACGATCTCGTCCGCCCCGGTGAAACGGCCCTGCTCGTCGAAACCGGCGGCCAGCGCCACAAGGCGGCGCAGATAGGCCCGCACCCGCTCCGGATCCGCGTCCGGCACCTCGCCCTCGTACCCGGCGACCCCGACCAGCCGCAGCGCCCGCGCGGCCGTCACCGCGTCCGCGACCGCCGCGCACTCCGCCTCGGTGCGGGCGCCGGTCCGCGCGCCCTCGCCCGCGGCCAGCTCCACGACCACGTCCAGCGGCCGCGCGGCCCCCTCCAGCGCCGCGTCCATCAGCTCGGCCCCGCGCACGGAGTCGACGTAGCAGACGAGGCGGAAGTCCGGGTCGGCGTCCTGCTCGGCGGCGATCCAGCGCAGCGCGGCGGCGTCGACCAGTTCGTTGGCGAGGAAGACCCGCCGGATGCCGAAGGCCCGCGCCACCCGCACCTGGTGGGGCACGGCGAGGGTGATGCCCCAGGCGCCGTGCTCGATCTGCCGGTGGAAGAGCTGGGGCGCCATGGAGGTCTTGCCGTGCGGCGCGAAGGCCAGGCCGTGCCGGGCGGAGTACGTCTCCATGAGCGCGAGGTTGTGCGCCAGGCGCTCGGCGGACAGGGCCAGCACGGGGGTGGTGAAGCCGCCGGTGAAGAGGTTCCGGCGCTGGGCGGCCAGCTCGGCGACGGTCAGGCCGTACGCGTCCGGCGGGAGGCCCTTGAAGCGGTGGTCGACGTGCTCCTCGGCCAAGTCGGCGAGGGCTTCGGTACCGGTGTCAAGGGCCATCGGGCCTCCCAGGTCCAGGGTGTTGCATTCTGTGCAACGCTCATTGCGTATGTCGCTTACCGCTGTCTAACATCTCGGCGAACGCGGGTCAACGGGGCCGCCGCTCGCCGGGCACGGAACCCGTCGCCAGCACAACTCGCCGCACACGACAAGGAGCCTGCCCATGGATGCCGTCGACGTTGTCACGCTCGGCGAGTCCATGGTCACCTTCCTGCCCTCCCGCCCCGGGCGGCTGGCCGACGTCCCCTCCTTCGACCGGGCCATCGGCGGCGCCGAGTCCAACGTCGCCTGCGCGCTCGCCGCCGCCGGCCACACCGCCCGCTGGGTCGGCCGGGTCGGCGCGGACGGCTTCGGCGACCACCTGGTGGAGACGATCGGCGGCCACGGCGTCGACGTCAGCGCCGTCCGGCGGGATGCGGCACGCCCGACCGGCGTGTACTTCCGCACCGCCGGGGACCGGGCCGGTGACACGCACGAGGTGGCGTACTACCGGGCCGGATCGGCCGCCTCCGCCATGTCCCCGCGGACGGTGGACCCGGCCGCCGTCCGCGCCGGACGCGTACTGCACCTGTCCGGTATCACGGCCGCGCTCTCCGCCGACTGCCTGCTGCTGATGCGGGAACTGACCGCGCGCCGCGCGGAACGGCCACGGGTGTCCTTCGACGTGAACTACCGTTCCGGGCTGTGGAGCCGTGCGGCGGACGGCCCCGAGGTCCTGCTGGAACTGGCACGGGGGGCGGACATCGTGTTCGTCGGGGACGACGAGGCCCGCGACGCCTGGGGCCTGCGCGGCGCGCGGGCCGTGCGGGACGCGCTGCCGGAGCCCGAGCTGCTGGTCGTCAAGCGGGGCGCCGCCGGCGCCACCGCCTTCCACGGCCCGCACGCCACCTCCGTACCGGCCCTCCGCGTCGACGTCGTCGCCGCCGTGGGCGCCGGTGACGCCTTCGCCGCCGGGTTCCTCTCCGCCACCCTGCGCGGGCTGCCGGTACGGGACCGGCTGCGCCACGGCCACCTGTGGGCCGCCGCCGCCCTCACCGTCCCCGGCGACCTCGCCCCGCCCCCGGCCCGCGACCTGGCCGACCGCCTGGCCGCCCTGGACGAGCCCGCATGGGGGAGACTGCGACTCGGCCCCGGCTGGACCCGTGCCGAGAAGGCCGACGAGGAGGTACGCACCCCATGAGCCAGACCGTCGACCGCGCGCTCAGCATCCTGCCGCTGCTCGCCGAGGGCCCCGCCGACCTCGGCCGGGTCGCCGACGCGCTCGGCGTCCACAAGTCCACGGCCCTGCGCCTGCTGCGCACCCTGCACGACCACGGCTTCGTCTACCGCCAGTCCGACCAGCGCTACCGTCTCGGCTCCCGGCTGATCGCCCTCGCCCAGGAGGCGATGGAGAACCTCGACGTCCGCGAGATCGCCCACCCCCACCTCGTACGCCTCAACGAGACCTGCGGCCACACCGTCCACCTCGCCGTCCACGAGGAGAACGAGGTCCTCTACATCGACAAGGTGGAGAGCCGCTACCCGGTCCGCATGTACTCCCGGATCGGCAAGCCCGTCGCCATCACCGTCGCCGCCGTCGCCAAGCTGCTGCTGGCCGACCTCCCCGAGGGCGAGCGGCGCGCGGTCGTCGAGCGGCTCGACTACCCCATGTACACACCCCGTTCGACACCGAGCGCCGACGCCTTCCTCAAGGAACTGGCCAAGGTGCGCGAACAGGGCTGGGCCACCGACCTCGGCGGCCACGAGGAGTCCATCAACTGCGTCGCCGCACCCGTCAGGGACGCGGCCGGCCGGGTGGTCGCCGCGATGTCGGTCTCCGCGCCGAACGTCGTCGTCACCGCCGACGAACTCCTCACCCTGCTCCCGCTGGTGCGCCGTACGGCGGACGCCATCAGCGGCGAGTACTCCGGCAGAACCCCAGCCTCAGCCTCAGCCTCAGCCAAGGAAGTCACCGCATGACCGAGAAGACCGCGCTCACCCCCTCCACCCACACCGTGCCGCCGGCGAAGTTCAGCCACGGCGTGAAGAAGGGGAACATCCTCCAGGTCGCCGGCCAGGTCGGCTTCCTCCCGCACGAGGAGGGCAAGGCCCCGACCCCGGCCGGCCCCACCCTGCGCGAGCAGACCCTCCAGACCCTCGCCAACGTCAAGGCGATCCTGGCAGAGGGCGGCGCGAGCTGGGACGACGTGATGATGATCCGCGTCTACCTCACCGACGTCGACCACTTCGCCGAGATGAACGAGATCTACAACGCCTACTTCGAGGAGCAGGGCCTCACCCAGCCCCCGGCCGCCCGCACGACCGTCTACGTCGGCCTGCCCGCCGGACTCCTCATCGAGATCGACGCGCTGGCCGTCCTGGGCTGACCGTCCCTCCCCGCTCGTCCGCGTACGGCACGGCGCTCCCCGCACGGGGCGCCGTGCCGCGATCCCCCCTGCCCGAAAGCTCCATGCACCTCTCCAGAGGACCCCCTATGCCCGACTCCCCGTCCCACACCGGCGGTCTGCTGCTCCTGATCGACGGCACGGCCGGTCTGCTGACCGTCGCCGCGATCGGCATCGCGCTGCTGCTGTTCCTCATCATCAAGGCCAGACTCCAGCCGTTCGTCGCGCTGCTCGCCGTCTCCATAGCCGTCGGCCTGCTCGCCGGCCTTTCGGTCACCGAACTCTTCGGCACCGTCCAGAAGTCCGACGCCGTCTCCACCATCGAGTCGGGCATGGGCGGCATCCTCGGCCACGTCGCCATCATCATCGGCCTGGGCACCATGCTCGGCGCGATCCTCGAAGTCAGCGGCGGCGCACAGGTGCTGGCCACCCGTCTGCTCGGTCTCTTCGGTGAGAAGCGGGCGCCGCTCGCCATGGGCCTCACCGGCCTGATCTTCGGCATCCCGGTCTTCTTCGACGTCGGCATCTTCGTCCTCGCCCCGATCGTCTACGCCGCCGCCAAGCGCTCCGGCAAGTCGGTCCTCCTCTACTGCCTGCCCCTGCTGGCCGGCCTCTCCATGACCCACGCCTTCCTGCCGCCGCACCCCGGCCCGGTCGCCGCCGCCGGACTGCTCCACGTCGAGCTGGGCTGGGTCATCCTCATGGGCGTCGTCTGCGGCGTCCCCGCCGTGCTGGCCGCCTGGGCCTGGTCCGCCTGGATCGGCCGCCGCCTCTTCGTCGCCGTACCGCAGGACATGGTGGAGGCCGCCGAGGAGGCCAAGGCGGCCGTCGTCGCCGAGCAGCGCGCGGCGGGCGTGACGCCGAAGGAGACCCCGGTGCCGCTCGGCACGGTCCTCGGCATCATCGGCACCCCGCTGGTCCTGATCCTCGCCGCGACCTTCTCCTCGATCGTCCTGGACCCCTCCACCGGCCGCTCGGTGATCGAGTTCTTCGGCAACCCGTTCGTCGCCCTCACCCTCGCCCTGTTCCTCGCCTACTACCTGCTGGGCATCCGGCGCGGCTGGTCCCGCAAGTCCCTGGAGACCGTCTCGACGGCCTCGCTGAAGCCGGTCGGCAACATCCTGCTGGTCGTCGGCGCGGGCGGGGTCTTCGGCGCCGTCCTCAAGGGCAGCGGCGTCGCCCAGGCCCTCTCCGACACGTTCGACGGCGTCGGCCTCCCGGTGATCGCCCTCTCCTACCTGATCTCCCTGGTGCTGCGCGTCGCCCAGGGCTCGGCGACGGTGGCGATCGTGACGACGGCGGGCATCGTGGCCCCGCTGCTCGCCGAGGGCGACCACTCCCAGGCGTTCGTCGCCCTGGTCATCATGGCCATCTCGGCCGGCTCCATCTTCGCCTCGCACGTCAACGACGGCGGCTTCTGGATGGTCGCCAAGTACTTCGGCATCAGCGAACGGGACACGCTCAAGTCGTGGACCGTACTGGAGAGCGTGCTGTCACTGGCCGGGTTCGCGGTCGCGGCGGTGCTCAGCCTCTTCGTGTAGCGGCATCGTCGTGGTAACGATGCCGGGGGCGGCTGTGTGCGGCACAGGTTCGTCGACCATACTGCCCGCGTGGAGCAGCGCATTGGATCGAGCAGCCAGCCCCTGGAGGGCGCCGGGTTCGACCCGGCCTTCATCCCCGGGCTCACCTCGCCCGGGTCCGGCGAACCGGAGGACGCGAAGCCGGCGGACGCGGGCCGGGAGGAGCCCGAACCCGAGCCCGAACAGGCTCCCGAGCCGGCCGACGAGGCCCAGGACGAACCGTCCGCCGACGGACCGGTCTTCGAGGCGGCCGACCGGCGCGCCCGGATCGTCGCCGACCACCGGGGCGTACGCCTGGCCCTGGACGACCAGGAGTGCGAGTTCCGCTGGGACGAGATCGGCGCGGTCGAGACGGAGACGCCCCGCTTCGGCAAGCGGTTCACCGTGACCGTGCACACGCCGGAGCGGCGCTGGTACTACCTGGAGATCGAGGCCGCCTCCCGCAGCCGCTTCGCGGAGTGGGAGACGGCGCTCGACGCGGTCCTGGACGCGTACTTCGAGGACGGAGCCGCCGGGGACGCCGGGGACGAGGCGGACGAGAGGGACGACGGCGAGGCAGCCGCCTCCTAGCCCGGAACCAGCCCGTGACTAGGCCGTGCAGTACTGCGCGGCCTTCCCTATGGACCGGTACATGCAGTCCGCGTTCTCCAGGAGCTGCAGTACCGCGTCCCGGTTACGGGACGTCTCCCGCTCGACGACCTCGTCGGGCGGGTAGAAGCCGCCGCCGGAACTGGACGACGGGTACATCTCGAAGGTGTACCCGAAGATCTTCTGGTTCCCCCACAGCCAGTCGTCGATCGACCCGTCGGTGATGTACAGGTCGCTGGACTGCTCCGCCGTGTAGCCGTTGCTGGCGGCCATCTTCTGCCCGACCGTCGCGAAGGCGTTGCGGTCGTCGGCCGTCATCCCGGTGGTGGTGTCGGCGGTGGTGTAGCCGAAGGGCCACAGCACCAGTTCGCTGTACGTGTGGAAGTCGATGCCCGCCTTGATCTGCTGCACCCCGCCGACGACCCGGCTGCGCACGAAGTCGGCGACGACCTTCACCTCGGGCGCCGACTCGCCGGCCGGGCCCCGGTAGGTCTCCGAGGACGGCGAGCCGGAGGAGCCGCCGCAGCAGCCCCAGCGGTAGGCCCAGTTCCGGTTCAGGTCCGTACCGACGTAGGAGGAACCGGAGTTGGGCTGGCGGTTCTTGCGCCAGGACCGGTAGGAGCCGGTGGCGATGTCGTACTCGCCGCCGTCCGGGTTCATGTCCGGCACGATCCAGATCTCGCGGCCGTTCACCATGCTGGTGACCCGGGAGTCGGAGCCGTAGCCCGCCCCCAGCTCGCGGATCAGGTAGAGCGCCATCTCCACCGTCAGGTGCTCGCGGGCGTGCTGGTGGTGGGTGAAGAGCACCTCGGGCTCGTTCTCGTCGGACGCCACGTTGTCGCTGATCTTGACGGCGACGATGTCCCGGCCCTGGTACGACTTCCCGATCACCCGCTTGCTGATGATGCCGGGGTACGCCGCGATCCGGGCGTCGATCTCCGCGGTCATCTCGGCGTAGTTGTGGTAGCGGGAGTCGGCCGAGGGGAAGTCGAGGAGCCGTACGTCGTCCGCGCCGTCCGAGCGGTCGGGGACGGCGCCCATCGGGGTGACGTCGTAGCCGAGCCGCTTCAGCTCCTTGATCTGGTCGGCGCGGCCCGAGACGAAGACCGAGTGGTCGTCGGCGTCGTCCACCGTGACGCCGGTGCGCTGGATCGCGGTGCGCGACGCGGAGTCCGAGCGGGTGCGCACCTCGTACTGGCGGATGTCGTCCGCCGACGGGGCGGCCTCGCGGGCGCTGTCGGCACCGGCCTCGGTCGTCGCGGAGAGCGGGGCGGCGAGCGCGAGCGCGAGGAGGGCGGCGAGCGCGGCCCAGTGTCTGCGGCTGCCGGGGCCTCGTGAGCGAAGTCGCATGAAGTCTCCTGGATTCTCCGGGGCCTCCGGGATCTCCGGAGGCGGGGGAGTGGAGCGGGGGGTGGTCCAGCGACGTGCTGTGCGGATGTGGCGCTCATCCTGGCGGGGTGACATGGTCAGGTCAAGTGCGCCCGCGCGCTCTTGCGCCGCGGTGCTCTTTACGCTTTCTTGATCGGCATGGCGGACGCTACGGGCACCCTCGGCAACACCGGCACTCCTCGCAAGTCAAGCTGGCGCTACATCGGCCCCGGCATCGTCGTCGCCGCGACCGGCGTCGGCGCCGGCGACCTGGTCGCCACCCTCATCGCGGGCGCCAACTTCGGCTACACCCTGCTGTGGGCGGCGGTCCTCGGCTGCCTGGTGAAGATCTCCCTGGCGGAGGCGGCGGGCCGCTGGCACCTGTCCACCGGCCGCACCCTCTTCGACGGCTGGGCCAGCCTCGGCCGCTGGACGACCTGGTTCTTCGCCTTCTACGTCGTCGTCTGGGGCTTCGTCTACGGCGCGGCGGCGATGTCCTCCAGCGCGCTTCCCCTCCAGGCCCTCTTCCCGGACGTGATGGACCTGAAGTGGTGGGGCGTGGCCTGCGCGGTGGTCGGCCTGGTCTTCGTCTGGTTCAACAAGTACGCCGTCTTCGAGAAGGTCATGACCGTCCTGGTCGGCGTCATGTTCGTGGTGACCGTCTACCTGGCGGTCCGCGTCACCCCCAACCTGGGCGACGCCTTCGCCGGCCTCCTCCCGGTCCTGCCCGACGAGAAGGACTCGATCCTCAACACCCTCGGCCTGATCGGCGGCGTCGGCGGCACGATCACGCTGGCCGCGTACGGCTACTGGGTCAACGCCAAGGGGTGGACGGACACCGGCTGGATGAAGGTGATGCGCCTGGACAACCGGGTCGCCTACCTCACCACCGGCGTCTTCGTCGTCGCGATGCTCTTCGTCGGCGCGGAACTGCTGCACAGCGCGGGCATCGCCATCGCCAGCGGCGACAAGGGCCTGGTCCAGCTCAGCGACATCCTGGAGGACCGGTACGGCACGGCCACGGCGAAGTTCTTCCTGATCGGCTTCTTCGCCACGTCCTTCACCTCGCTGATCGGCGTCTGGCACGGCGTCAGCCTGATGTTCGCCGACTTCGTGGCCCGGCTGCGGGCCGGCACGGCGGAGGCGACGGGCGAGAAGATCGCCGCCGGCGAACGCGAACGCTCCTGGCCGTTCCGCCTCTACCTCCTCTGGCTGACCTTCCCCCCGATCGTCCTGCTCTTCCAAGGCCAGCCCTTCCGCCTGGTCATCATCTACGGCGTGCTGGGCGCCGCCTTCATGCCCTTCCTCGCCCTGACCCTGGTGTGGCTCCTCAACTCCTCCCGCACCCCCGCCGAGTGGCGCAACGGCTGGCTGAGCAACGGCATGCTGGGCATCGCGGGCCTGCTGTTCCTGGTGCTGTGCGTGAAGCAGATCTGGGACCAGCCGTGGTCGGAGTTCTTCTAGCGCCTGCCGGAGCCGCGCCGCCTTCAGGCGAGCTGCTCACGACCGGACGCGGGTACGAACATCTGGGCGTGGTCGTCGGGCCACCCTTCGCCGGCGTACCACTGCTCGAAACCGGCGTGGCTCACTTGATCGAGCCCCTCGATGAACAGGTACTTGCGGGGGATGTTGCCCTGGTACGCCCACGCGCCGTTGTCCGACGTGCCGCCCAGTTTCTTGGGATGGTCACCCTTCAAGTTGCCCTTCGAGAACACTCCGGGCTCCCTCAGACCCGCCATGCGGATCTTCACCCGGATGCTGCTGTCCTGTCCGACGCCGTTGATGATCCCCGCAGCGCCGTTGAGTCCCTTGGGCCTTGCGTCCCACATGAAGACGTGCTGGTGGTGCCCCAGCTTTTCGCTGCCGCCAGAGAGTTTGATGTTGAGACTCTCGGCTGTCTTGAGGCCGTTCGCGTTGAGCATGAGGAAGAGCTGGTCGAGGCCGACGCCGTTCTTGTCGACGGCGACATGGGTGTACTCCGGGACGGACTTGCCTTCCGACGCTGGGGAGCCGAAGGCACGCTGCACGGGGTGACGCCGGACCTGTCGCAGGGCGCGCGAGACGGCCGCGTTTCCCACGCTCCGCTGAAGCGCCGTCACGGTGTGCGGCGTGAGAGCGGCCGCTTCGGACAGTTCGGGCGGATTCAGCGTGGCCAAGGGGGTAGGGGCCGCGGGAAGCCGCGGTTCCGTCCTGTCCGGCGCCTTGCCCGAATCCTGCGCGTGCATGCGACGAAACCTTCCAGCGGGCGTATGTGGGCTGCCCTGCAGGTCTACGCCGCGAGCGTGCCCGACCGGAAGGGCGAGAAGGGCACGGCTCGCCGCTCTTGGGGACTTGGCCGCAAGGGGTGTTCGGCCAGGCGCGTTGCCCCTTGCGGCCCGCCGGTCCGCGGAGGCCGACTACTTCTGCCCGAGCCCGCGGCACCGCTGCGCCGCCCTCCGCCTGATCCTCGGTCTCACGTCCCAGTGGCACCTCGAAAACGGATGACACTTCGGCCTCAGTGCTCACGGTTTCCGGAACCACTGCCCTCGGCGTCGGTCAGTGTCTCAGCGCAGCGCGTCCCACTCCGCGCTGAGGGCGATCTTCCGCAACTGTTCCAGGCTGAGCGCCGGCTCGTCGCGGCTCGGCTCGGCGTTCCCGGCGCTGTTGTTGAAGGCACTGACCACGACCCGGAACCCGTCCTCGCCGGCGCGCAGGGTGTCGGCGGTCCACATCACGACCCCGGCGACCCGGTTGTCACCGGTCCCCTGCCGGGTGGTGACGCGGGTGCCGTCGGCGAGGGTCTCGGCGGAGCCGTAGAGCTGACCGGCGACGTCGTTCATGCCGTGCTGGACGTTGACCTGGACCAGGCTCTCGCCCTCGCCGTCGTCGACGACGGCATAGGCGAACTCGCCCTCGCCGCCCCGCCGGACCACCTCCAGACCGTCGGGGAGCAGCCCGGCGAGGGTGTCGCCGACGGCCTCGCCGGAGACGGACGACGGCGTGGCGCCCGTCCCGCCGTCCTCCACGAGCTTTCCGTTCTCCGGCAGCGCGTCCGCGACCCGGCGCCACACCTCGGCCGAGACCAGTTCCCTCAGTTCGGCCGCCGACAGCGGAGGCTCCTCACGGCTGACCGGCCGGTCCTTCTCCGCGGGCGAGTTCCACTCGCTCACGCTGATGTGCTGCCCCTCGGCCGTGACGAGGTCGGCGGTCCAGAGCTTGGTGTCGACCCGCCGGTCCGGATACTCGTAGCCCTTGACCACCCTGAGCAGGGAGCCGTCGGCCGACCGGCCGGTGGCGCAGTCGTCGTGCGGGGCGAAGGCCGAGTCCGGGCACTCGGTGAGCTGACCCGCCTGCTCGCCGCCCGGCTCGACCCGGGCGAAGCCCACCCCGATCGCGGCGGCGCCGTCCCCGTCGTCGTACACGACCTGCACGTACGGGCCCTCTTCCGCGTCCGAGCCGCGCACCACTCCCTGACTGACCTCACCCGGCGGGAGCAGGCCCTCCAGCGTGTCGAAAAGCTCCCTGGCGGAGAAGCCGGACGGGGTGGCCGAGGGGGACGGCTGCCCGCTGTCCGGGGAGGCCGCGACGGAGCGCCGGGTGCCGGGGTCGGCCCCCTGCGGCAGCAGCACCGCCCCGCCCACCCCGATCAGCGCGATCCCGGCCGCCCCGCCGAGCACGCCGGCCCGGCGCCGTACCCGGGCCCGGCGCCCGCGCAGCTGTCCGCCGGCGACGAGGGCCGTCCGGTCGGCCTGGAAACCGTCACCGGTGTCACGCAGGGCGGCGGTGAGCCGGTCCTCGAAGCGATCCGGCGCGTCCTGCTGGTTCTCGGGCATGGCGAACACCCTTTCCGCAAGGTGAGAGGTGAGAAGTGAGAGGTGAGAAGTGAGGGGTGAGGGGTGAGAGGTGAGAAGGTCTTCTGACGGGGCGGGTCAGGGTCTGGCGTACTCCGCGAGGTCCTCGCCGAGCAGCGCGCGCAGCTTGCCCAGCGCCCGCACGCAGCGCGTCCGCACCGCCGCCGAGCTGACGTTCAGCACGTCGGCGGTCTCCTCGACGGAGCGGTCCTCCCAGTAGCGCAGGACGACGACGGCCCGGTCCTTGGCGGGCAGCCGGGCCAGCGCGTCGAGCAGGGTGAGCCGCAGCGGCGCGTCCCCGTCGGCGGCACCCGGCAGGTCGGGGAACGTGTCCGTGGCCCGCTCCCGGCTGCTGCGCCGCCGCTGATGGGTGAGGAAGGCCCGGGCGAGGACGGTCTGCGCGTACCCGGCCGGGTTCCCGACCCGCGCCATCCGTCCCCAGCGGACGTACAGCCGGCCGAGGGTCTCCTGCACCAGATCCTCGGCGAGGTGGGTGTCACCGGCGGTCAGCAGACACGCGGACCGGTAGAGGTGCCCGGCCCGCGCCGTCGCGAACTCGGCGTACTCGTCCTCCCGGCCCTGCCGCTTCTGCCACATCCGCGCGCTCCCCCTGTCGTACCGCCGTCACCTCTTTGACGCGATGGGACGGGGGGAATGTTTCACACACCAGGATCAGACCCCGGGACCACGGGCCGGGCCGTGTGTGCGCCGAGGTCTGCCCGTGAGTGAGGCCGTGCGGTCCTTGTGGTGTCCTGGCCGGTTGTCAAGGGTGCCCATGAGGACCGCTTCGGTTCAGGGCGTGGCGTCCGGCTTGAGATCAAGGAGATCCTTTGACACGCGATCACCTGGCGAGAGACCCGGCCGCACAGCGGGAGCCGAAGGCCAAGCCGATGTCCCGGGCGGTCGGCGTGAAGGGCTGGACGCCCGGGACGCCGGTGGACCGGGCCGGTGTGACGGCGCTCCAGCCGGTCGCGGGCAACGCCGTGGTCGCCCGGCTGGTCGAGGGGCAGCGCCACGCTCACGGTCCCGGCCGTGGGCATACGGACAGGACCGTGCAGCGGTTGCCCGTCCAACGAGCCCCGCTCCATGTCACGCACAGAGGGGACGGGACCACGGGCCCGCAGGCCGTGGACTCCGACAACGAGCGGGACGTCCGCACGTTCATCTTCGATTCGCTGTCCAGGGGCGACCACGACGCGGTCTCTCTCGCCATGAACCGTCTCGCAGCCCTCGATCCGCAGCCGGCCTATCTCGCCGGCCTCCGCGAGACGGTGTCCGAGGTCTCTGCCCCGGAACGCCCCCGCATCCCGTCCCTGGTCCATTTCATCTGGATCGGCGGCAACATCAGCAAGGACGCGCTCGACAACGTCCTGGAGTGGGCGGCGAAGGCCCGGAACTCCGACTGGCGCATCCGTCTCTGGACGGACCGGCACAGTAAGTGGTCGCTGGGCGACAGAGTCCGGGTGCGGACGACCCCGGGGATCTCGTTCCACTACATCGAGGACGCCCTCGACGAGCGGGTCAGGGCCACGTACCAGACGGCGACCCAGGGCTCGAAGAAGGCGTACCCGGTCGCCTCCGACATCGCCCGGTACAGCATCCTCAAGAAACACGGCGGCGTGTACGCCGACGTGGACCTGGGGTCCGGAACGATCGACCTCAAGCAGACCCGGCCGACGCTCCGCGAGAACGACCTCCCGATCCTCGGGCCCCTCATCCGGGACAAGCTCAGCCTCGGCTCCGCCCTCTCGCAGGCGGGGGCCCCGCCCGTCACGGGCGTCGCGACCGACGAGCAGGTCAGGACCGCGGCACGCTACCTCCTCGACACGGGCGGCTACGGCAACCACTTCATCGGTGCCCAGCGGAACTCGGCCTTCATGGAGAAGCTGATCGCCAGGATCGCACCCGACATCAGCGCCATGGACGCCGAAGAACTCCACTCGAGCGGTCCCGTGCTGACCGGGCCCTTCGCCGTCATCAAGGTGGTTGACGAGCACCTCGGCTCGGAGTTCGGCGTCCAGAGCCTCCAGGCCGGGGAGTACCCGCTCTTCCAACAGGCGGGGAAGCAGTTCCACGACCACATGCGGTGGCTGACCGCGGAGAGCGAGAACCAGGACTACTGACCTACTGACCTACTGACGTACGCGGGCGTCACGGGCGTGTTGACGGCGTCCGTCCACGGCGGCGGCAGCCCGCGGACCCCTCCCGTACGCGGTACGGGTGAATGGCCGCATGGTTCACGTCGGTGCAGGTGACGGGTCTTCTACGTTCTCCCAGTGGACCCCGGGGCCGGAGGAAGGGCCCTGCGGGCGGGGAACGGTGAAAGGCCACCGGATGTCGGGGTTGGGGAGCGCGCTGGCGCGGCTGGTGGACTTCGGGCCGGCCGTCGGCTGCTGCGTGCTGGCGGTCTCGCTGGTGCTCCGCGCGCGGTGGGCGAGCGGACGGGTGCGGACCCGTCTGCTGCTGTTCGGGGGGTCGGCGGCGACCGGGGGCGTGTACCGGGTGGTGGCCGGCGTGCTGTCGGCCCGCCCTCCGGATCCGGGGCCGGGCGAGCGGCCGCTGGTGGAGTCGGTGGTGATCGTCGGAGCGACGCTGGCGGTCGGCCTGGGCACGGCCGGTCTGGTGGTCGCGGCCGACGCCGGTACCGGCCGGTCCGTGCTGGTGCGGCGGGTGCTCGACGGGAGCGTCGCGGCGGGAGCCCTGTTCATGACGGGCTGGGTACTGCTGAACGGGACCGGTGACGGCTGGCGGCTGGGGGAGGGGATGGTGGGCCTTCTGTGGGCCGCCGATCTGGTCTTCCTCAGCTTTCTGCTGGCCCTGCGCCGTCGCGTACGCAGTGACCGGAGAGCCGCCCTGTGGGCGGGGATCGCCGGACTGTCCCTCATGCTGATCGGCGACACCCTGCAGCTCTGGACGGCCGGCCCGCCCCGGCCCGGGGTGCCGGCCGGGCAGTGGCTCGATGCCTGGCAGACCACCGGCCTGCTGGTGATCGCCGTCGGCCCGTGGCT
Source organism: Streptomyces sp. NPDC016677 (assembly GCF_055562815.1). Lineage (NCBI taxonomy): Bacteria > Bacillati > Actinomycetota > Actinomycetes > Kitasatosporales > Streptomycetaceae > Streptomyces > Streptomyces sp. NPDC016677. The sequence goes on from NZ_JBVHEO010000003.1 coordinate 352,241, forward strand.
GCCCGGCGGGGCGAGCGTCCTGGGCATGGCCCCGCCGACGATGCGCTGGGGGATGGAAGGTGCGGCGGCGTTCGTTCCGTTGACGGTCTGCACGGTCACCACCCTGGGACACGTCCTGGCTCCCACCGCCCACGACCCGGTGCCGCTGCTGGTCGGCGGGACGGTGCTGCTGGGCCTGTGGGTACGCCAGAAGTTCCTGCCGAGCGGGAACCCGGGAAGGGGCGACTGAGCCCGTGCGGCCGCCGTGGTACGCGGGGCAGCCGCACGGGCCGGACGACAGGCCCTACGGCAGCGCGTCCACGTGCGGGCCCACCGCGCTCGACCAGCTGTTGCCCGCCGTCGCGTCCCAGTTGGTCGACCAGGTCATCGCGCCCCGCAGGTCCGGGTACGCCTTCGACGGCTTGAAGGAACCGCAGTTGGTGAGCCTGGTCAGGCAGTCCAGGGCGTTGTTCACCACGGACGGTGCCACATAGCCGCCGCCCGCCGCCCGGGTCGAGGCCGGGGTGCCGATACCCACCTGGGACGGGGACAGGCCGCCCTCCAGCTGGATGCAGGCCAGCGCGGTCAGGAAGTCCACCGAGCCCTGGCTGTAGACCTTGCCGTCGCAGCCCAGCATCGAACCGCTGTTGTAATACTGCATGTTGACGACCGTGAGGATGTCCTTCACGTTCAGCGCCGTCCGGAAGTAGGAGCCGGACGTCGACTGCATGTCGATGGTCTGCGGCGCCATGGTCAGGATCATCTCCGGGCCCGCCTTCGCCGACAGGGCGCGCAGGGCCTGGGTCATGTACGTCGCGTTGAGGCCGTTCTCCAGGTCGATGTCGACGCCGTCGAAGCCGTACGTCTGCATCAGGGAGTGGACCGAGTTCGCGAAGTTCGTCGCGGAGGCGGCGTCGGCGACCGACACCGTGCCCTTCTCGCCGCCGACCGAGATGATCACCTTCTTGCCGGCCGCCTGCTTGGCCTTGATGTCGGCCTTGAACTGGTCGACGGTGTAGCCGTCCAGGCCCGCCGAGTCCAGATTGAAGGTCACCGCGCCCGGCGTCGATGTCGCGTCCGCGAAGGCGACGGCGATGATGTCGTACGCGGACGGGACGTCGGAGAGCTTCTGGACCGTCGCGCCGTTGTCGAAGTTCTGCCAGTAGCCGGTCACGGCGTGCTTCGGCAGGTCGCCGCCGCTGTCGCCGGACTGGGCCGTACGCGCCGTCACCGCCGCGGACTTCACCGACTCCCCGGCCGCGTTGGTGGCCGTGACCTGGAAGGAGTACGACGTCGCGGCCGACAGGCCGGTCACGGTCGCCGAGGTGCCGGTCACCGCCGTCACCTTCGTACCGTCGCGGTAGACGGAGTAGCCCGTCGCGCCGGACACCGCGTTCCAGGACAGGGACACCGAGGAGGAGGTCGTGCCGGAGACGCTCAGGCCGGCCGGGGCGGAGGGGACGGAGGGCTGTTCGCCGTCGTCGCCGCCGCCCCCGTCGGGGCCCTGCACGGAGATGTCGTCGGCGTAGTAGGCGGACTGGCCGTACCAGCCGTGCGTGTACACCGTCACCGAGGTCGTCGAGGGGCCGGTCCTGAAGGTCGTCGAGAGCTGTTTCCACGTCGTGGAGTCGGGGGTCCAGGTCGACACGTCCGTCGTGCCCGTGCCGGTGACGCCCAGGTAGGCGTACCCGCCCCGCACCCAGGCGCCGAGCGTGTACGTCGAGTCGGGGACCACCGCGACCGTCTGCGTACAGCGGGCGTTGTCCTGGCCGCCCGGCGTCGCCTTCAGCGCGGCGGCGCCCGTGCGGACCGGCGAGGACACGGTCGTACCGCTGCCCGCCGAACAGGTCCAGCCGCTCAGGCCGGACTCGAAGCCCGCGTTGCTCGCGTTGTTGACGTCCGCGGCGTCCGCGGCGTCCGCGGCGGCCGCGGCGGCCGCGGCGGACGAGGCGGACGCGGGTCCGAGCGCCGTCACGGTCAGGGCGAGCGCGGCGGTGGCGGCGCCGGCCCAGCTGCCGACGCGTCTTCCGTGCTGTCTGCGTACGGGGTCCACTGGTGCCTCCGGGGGGAAGTAGGGGGACGGTGGCCACCGTTGGGAGTACAAGGTGGTCCAGACCAATTGGCCTGTCAAGGGGTAGGCGCGGGCGGGGGAGGGGGAAATGGGCGCGGACATGCCATCGGAAAATGCTCAACCTGTCCCGATTTGGCGCAACTTGTGCGTCACAAGTTGTTCCGCAGCTACAGAAACGCTGTTCTCCGGTCACAGACGCGTGGATACAGTGCTCGGGAAGTCACGCAGTGAAGTCATCCGGGTGTGCCGGAGTTACACCGGTGGACCGACGGGCATGGGAGACGGGGAGCCGCGCGTGCCAACTGCCATTGCCGTGACCAGTGCCGACCTGGCACTGCCGCCGCAGGACGAGCGGACCATGCCCGCCATAGTCCTCCAGGACGTCGGGCAACGGCCCCTGGAGCAGGTGCTGACCGAGCTGCAGGGCCTGGTCGACCAGTACGGCCATGTCATCGTCGTCTGCTCGGCGGCCGCCCCCGCCGCGGTCGAGCGGCGGCTGCGCACCGTCCGCTCCCTGCTGGAGAGCGACCGGATCGCCCTGTTCCGGCCGGACCTGCCGCCCCTGGGACTCGCGGTTCTCGTACGGCAGTTGCGGCAGCTCGCCTCCTGCGACCTCAGCCCAGGTGTGCTGGCGTCGGCGGGGCGGCTGCTCACCCACTACATCCACGCCGGTGCCCTGCTCGGCTCGGTCGCCCGGCTCGACCGGGTGCCCGTCGGGCTGAAGGCGCACGCCAAGTCGTGGGTGCCGGGCAGCCAGTTCGCCGTACTGGCGCACCCGGAGCCGCAGCTCGTGCGGATCGGTCCCGAAGCGGCGCTCGGCGGACCGGACTTCGGCACCTGGATGCTGGTCGCCAAGGGCCAGCTCCCCTCCGACTGGATCACCCAGACCCTCGCCCCCTCCTGGAACGTGCTCGGCATGCGCGAGACGCCGCTCCCCGCCGACTCCCCGGCCTGGTGGGGGACGGGCCGGATGACCGAGTTCTGCGCCTTCCTGCCCGACCTGTCCGTCCTCTACCAGCTGGTGACCTCGGTGCGGCAGAGCACCTGCCACTGGTGCGGCATCGACGTCATCGGCGACCGGTGCGTCTTCTGCTCCGCCGGTCCGCCGCCCGACGAGCCCCGCCGGCGCGACGGCCGCAGAGCCCTGCCGACGGGCACGCGGCAGGAGCGGGGCGGCCGGTACGGCGTCCAGGACGGCCCTCAGCACACCGGCCGGAGCAGCGGTCCGTACGGGAGACACGGCGGCCGGCACGGGTGGCCGTACGAGATCGAGTCCGGCGGCGTCCCGAACGGGACGTCACGGGGCGCCCTTCCCGCCGGCCCCGGCCCCGGTCCCGGCGGGTGAGGCCGTGATCCGCCCGCGTCCCGAGTCCCCCGTCCCCGCCCGACCGATATCCCCGATGAGGTTGCACGGCACATGAACTCCCGTCAGCGCCGCGGCGTGATCCTGCTCGTCCTGTCGGTCCTGTGCGCCTTCGGCGCCTTCGCCGGCGTCCTGTCCGTCATCAGCGACGTGAAGTCCAAGGTCGGCCCGGAGGTCACCGCGTACCGGCTCAAGGGCGAGATCAAGCCCTACACCCCCCTCAGCCCGGACCAGTTCGAGAAGATCGAGATGCCCGAGCGGTGGCTGTCGGAGAACGCCGTCACCGACCTCTCCGCCGTCCGCGGCAAGATCGCGGTGACGACGCTGAAGGGCGGCTCCCTGCTCCAGAGCGACATGATCGTCGACCAGCCCGCCCTCCAGCCCGGACAGCAGGAGGTCGCCATCATGATCGACGCGGCGACCGGGGTGGCCGGCAAGATCACCCCCGGTTCCACCGTCAACGTCTACGCCACCTTCGAGGGCGCCCGGGAGGGCGACCCCGACCAGTCGAAGATCATCGTGACCGGCGCCAGGGTCCTCGACGTCGGCAAGCTCACCTCACTCGAACCCGACGAGAACAGCAGCCGCCGGGACGCCTCCGAGGCCGTCCCCATCACCTTCGCACTGTCCACCCTCGACGCCCAGCGCATCACCTACGCCGAGTCGTTCGCCCAGCGGGTCCGGCTCGCGCTGGTCGCGCCCGGCGGCGACAGCACGGTCCCCGAGCAGGACCGGACGTACGAACTCGCGAAGGACAAGTGAGAGGCCCGCATGCCCACGAGGATCCTCCCGGCGGTCGGTGACGCGGACGCCGTCCGGTCCATCACCACGCTGCTCAGCCAGCTCCCCGACGCCGAGCCGGTCGCCCCCGTCACCGACTCCACCCAGCTCGTCGACACCCTCGCCCGGCTCGCCGCCGAGTCGGTCGACGAACTGCCCGAGGTCGTCGTCGTCCACGAGCGGATCGGCCCCGTCCCGGCCCTGGAGCTGATCCGCGAGGTCGCCCTGCGCTTCCCGGCCGTCGGCGTCATCCTCGTCACCTCCGACGCCGGACCGGGACTCTTCCAGGCGGCCATGGACTACGGCGCCCGCGGCCTGATCGCCCTCCCGCTCAACTACGAGGAACTGGCCGCGCGCGTTCACGTCGTCGCCCAGTGGGCGGTGGGCGTACGCCGCCACCTGGGCAGCGGCGGCGACGCGATCACCGGCGCGGGCGGCACCGTCGTCACCGTCAGCGGCGCCAAGGGCGGCGTGGGCGCCACCGTCACCGCCGTCCAACTGGCCCTGGCCGCCCAGGCGTCCGGCCGCTCCACCGCCCTGCTCGACCTCGACCTCCAGACCGGCGACGTCGGCTCCTACCTGGACGTCCAGTTCCGCCGCTCGGTGCTGGACCTGGCGGCGATCACCGACATCTCCCCGCGCGTCCTGGCCGACGCCGTCTTCCGCCACGACAGCGGCCTGGCCCTGCTGCTCGCCCCCGCCGAGGGCGAACGCGGCGAGGACGTCACCGACCGGGCCGCCCGCCAGATCGTCGGCGCCCTGCGCTCCCGCTACGACGTCGTCGTCATCGACTGCGGCGCCCAGCTCGGCGGGGCCGGCGCGGCGGCCGTCGAGACCGCCGACACCGCGCTGCTGGTCACCACCCCCGACGTGGTCGCCGTCCGGGGCGCCAAGCGCGCGGTGCGGATGTGGGAGCGGCTCCAGATCCGCAAGGCCGAGGAGACCACCGTGGTCGTCAACCGGCACACCCGCGCCACGGAGATCCAGCCCCCGCTGATCGGCCGGATCACCGGCACCGCCGTCGCCGCCACCACGATCCCCGCCCACTTCAAGGAACTCCAGGCCGCCGTGGACGCCGGCCGCCTGCACGAGCTGGACGCCCGCTCCACCGTACGGCAGGCCCTGTGGGGTCTCGCCGCCGAGACCGGCCTGGTCAAGGCCCCCGGGGCCGCGGTGCAGAAGGCCGGCCGGTTCCGCGGCGACCGGGGCGCGGTGAGCCTGCGGCGGCGCAGGGGAGGCGGGGGATGAACCGCTTACGGCGGTACGGGCGCGGGGACCGGGGCCAGGTCACCGTCGAGTTCCTCGGCATGACCCCGGTGATCCTGGTGACGCTGGTGGTGCTGTGGCAGCTCGTGCTGGTGGGGTACACCTACACGCTCGCGGGGAATGCTGCGGACGAGGCGGTACGGGCGGGGACGGCGGCGGCACCGGGGGAGCGGCAGGGGGCCTGCCAGGCGGCCGGCCTCGACAAGCTGCCGGACGCGTGGAGCGGCAGCGCGGGCTGCGAGACCGGGGGTGGGTATGTCACGTCGACCGTCGAACTCCAGGTCCCCGTCCTCTTCCCGGGCGCCTTCGGGCTGCCCTTCACGGTCCGCGGCCACGCGGGCGCGGTCGAGGAGGAGACGGACTGAGATGCCGTACCGACGCCGTCACCGGACGTACGGCGACCGCGGTCAGGTCGCCATCGAGTACCTCGGGTTCCTGCCGGTCCTGGTCCTGGTCGCGCTGGCCGCCGTACAGCTCGGGCTGGTCGCCTACACCGCCCAGCAGGCCGGTACGGCGGCCCGGGCCGGGGCGCGTGCCGCCTCGCTCGACGAGAGCGCCCAGCGGGGATGCGCGGCGGCGGTCAGCGGCTGGCTGGCCGACGGGACCGCCTGCCCGGCCTCCTTCGGCGGCGACGAGGTGACGGTCACCGCCACCGTCGACATCCCCTCCGTCGTCCCCGGCTGGGACTTCGGCGACGCCACCCGGACCGCCACCATGCCGCTGGACCACTGAGCAAGGAGCACCGGACGCATGAGCCTGCGCGCGCGCATCCACTCCCCCGAGGAGCACGGCAGCCGGGGCGAGGACGGCCACCTGGTCGCCTCGTACCGGTCGAAGCTCCTGGAGGAGATCGACCTCGCGGAGATGAGCGGCCTCGCCGCCGCCGAGCGCCGGGCCCGTCTCGAACGGGTCCTCGGGCACATCATCAGCCGCGAGGGACCCGTCCTGTCGACCGTCGAACGGTCGCAGCTGATCCGGCGGGTGGTCGACGAGGCGCTCGGCCTCGGCATCCTGGAACCGCTGCTCGAAGACGCCTCCATCACCGAGATCATGGTCAACGGGCCCGACGCGATCTTCGTGGAGCGCGGGGGCAGGGTGGAGCAGCTGCCGATCCGGTTCGCCTCCCACGACCAGCTGATGCAGACCATCGAGCGGATCGTCTCCACCGTCAACCGGCGGGTGGACGAGTCGAACCCGATGGTCGACGCCCGCCTCCCGTCCGGGGAGCGCGTCAACGTCATCATCCCGCCGCTCTCCCTGACCGGCGCGATCCTGACGATCCGCCGCTTCCCGCGCTCCTTCACCCTCCAGGAGCTGATCGGCCTCGGCTCGCTCGACGAGCACATGCTGTACCTGCTGGCGGGGCTGGTGCGGGCCCGGTTCAACATCATCGTCTCGGGCGCCACCGGCACCGGCAAGACCACCCTCCTCAACGCCCTCTCCGGGCTGATCCCGGAGCACGAGCGCATCATCACCATCGAGGACTCCGCCGAACTCCAGCTCCAGCAGTCCCACGTCATCCGCCTGGAGTCCCGCCCGCCCAACGTCGAGGGCAAGGGCGTCATCACCATCCGCGACCTGGTCCGCAACTCGCTGCGGATGCGCCCCGACCGGATCGTCGTCGGCGAGGTCCGCGGCGGCGAGTCCCTGGACATGCTCCAGGCCATGTCGACCGGCCACGACGGCTCGCTGGCCACCGTCCACGCCAACAGCGCCGAGGACGCCCTGATGCGGCTCCAGACCCTGGCCTCCATGTCCGACGTGGAGGTCCCCTTCGTCGCCCTGCACGACCAGATCAACAGCGCCGTCGACGTGCTCGTCCAGCTCACCCGCTTCCCCGACGGCGCCCGCCGCATCACCGAGGTCGCCCTGCTGGCCAGCCACGGCGGGGAGCCGTACCGGCTGGCCACGGTCGCCCGCTTCCACGCCCAGCCCATGACGCCCGACGGCCGGGTGCACGGCGTCTACGAGCACTACCCGCTGCCGCGCCGTACCGCCGACCGCCTCCACATGGCCAGCCAGCCCATCCCGCAGGCGTTCGGCGTCGCCCGCTCCGCTGAGCAGCTCGCCACCCGAGAGACCCGGTAGACCCGGTAGACCCGGTAGGAGACCCGTCCCGATGGAACTGTCCGCCCTCGTCCGGCTCACCACCGGCATCACCCTGCTGACCTGCGTCCTGGCCGTCGCCGGTCTGCACTCCTACGCCTCCGGCCGGGCCCGGCGCCAGGCCCTCGTCGACCGGCTCACCGCCACCGGTCAGGTCTCCTACAACGGCCGCCGCCGCCACTTCCCGAACCTGGACCGCCGGCTGCGCCGCACCCGGCTCGGCAAGAACCTGGAACTGCGGCTGTCCGCCACCGGCCTGGACGTCACCCCCGGCGAGTTCTTCGTCTACCTGCTCGCCGTCGTGGCCGGGCTCTGGCTGATCGGCCAGGCGGCCCTCGCCCCCTTCTTCGGCCCGATCGCCGGGCTGCTGGGTATCTGGGCGGCGGTCCAGTTCCTCACCTGGCAGCGCCAGAAACGCATCGAGAAGTTCATCAACCAGCTCCCCGAACTCGCCCGCATCCTCGCCAACGCCACCCACGCCGGACTCGCCCTGCGCACCGCCATCGGCATGGCGGCGGAGGAGCTGGAGGCCCCGGCCGGCGAGGAGCTCGGCAGGGTCGCCAACCAGCTCGCCGTCGGCGCCTCCATGGACGACGCCCTCGGCGAACTCGCCCAACGCCTCCCCTCCCGCGAACTCGTCGTCCTCGTCACCACCCTGGTCCTGTCCAACAAGGCGGGCGGCCAGGTGGTCAGCGCCCTGCGCAACCTGACGGAGACCCTGGAGGAGCGCAAGGAGACCCGCCGCGAGATCCGCACCCAGCTCTCCCAGGTGAACATGACCTCGTACGCCGTCCCGGTCCTCGGCGTCGGCTCGCTCTTCCTGATGAACGGGGTGAAGGACGGCGCCCTGGAACGCATGACGGGCTCCCCGGCCGGACAGATCGCGGTGCTCGTCGCCTTCAGCCTCTACACCGTCGGCTTCGTCCTCATCCGCCGCCTGTCCCGTATCGACGTCTAGGGAGGTCATGTCATGGGACTGCTGCTCGCCACCGTCATGGGCCTCAGCGTGTGGGGCGTCTTCGCCGGCATCCGCATGTACCGGGCCGACGCCAAGCTCCCCGGCGACCTGGCCCTCGCCCTGGAGATCGGCGCCACCCGCACCGGCGCCGTCGACTCCCTGATCGACCGCATGGGCATGCGGTACGCCCCCGCCGTGCTGCGGCTGATGGGACCGGGGCAGGTCGCCAAGTACCGCCGCCGCATCGACCTCGCCGGCAACCCCGGCGGCCTGACCATCGACCGCTACGCCGCCCGCCGCGCGGTCTACGGCGTCCTGGGCGCCGTGGGCTTCCTGGTCTTCCTGCTGCGCGGCCAGTACCTGGTGGCGCTGCTCCTGCTGGCGTTCGGCGCGTTCTGGACGGAGGTCGGCATCTGGTCGGCGATCCGGGTCCGCAAGGACGTCATCGAGCGCACCCTGCCCGACTTCCTGGACGTCCTCGCGGTCGTCGTCTCGGCGGGGCTCGGCTTCCGCCAGGCCCTGGACCGGGTGGCGACCCGCTACGAGGGACCCTGGGCCGACGAACTGCGCATCACCCTGCGCCAGATGGACCTCGGCATGAGCCGCCGCCAGGCCTTCGCGGAACTGAGGAGGCGCAACGACTCCGAACAGGTGGCGATGTTCGTCACCGCGCTCCAGCAGGGCGAGGAACTCGGCGCCCCCATCGTCGACACCCTCGTCGCCCTCGCCAAGGACATGCGCCGCACCGACGCGCAGAACGCCCGCCGCAAGGCCGCCCGCGCGGTCCCCAAGGCCACCATGATGATCACCACCTTCATGGTCCCGGCCACGATGATCCTCCTCGGCGCCGGTCTGATCCTCGGCTCCGGCACCGACTTCACCACCCTCACCGGTGAGTAGGCGGGGCGGATGACGATCATGGGGACCACCTGGCGACGCCCCGGGCCGCCGCGCCGCCGCCCGAGGGCACCCGAGATCACCGGCCCGCCGGTGGGCTCCGTGCCGCCGGGGCAAGTGGCGGTGCCCGGACAGCGCGCGCGGGCTCCGCGCACCCCCGGGATCGGCCTCCAGGTCAACGCCCTCCAGGCGATGTGCCGCCAGGTCTTCGGCTTCCGGCTGGCGATGATCGCCGTGGCCGCCCCCGCCGCGCTCCTCAACGCCGGCCCCGGCGTGGGCGTCCGGCTGGTCGGCGCCGCCGTGGTCGTCACCTTCATGGGCTCCTACGTCCTCTTCCGGGACTGGGAGCGGTTCGGTCCGCTCCTGCTGCGCCACCCGACCCTGCTGGCCGCGGACACCCTCTTCGGCGCCCTGCTCCTGGTCTCGGCGGGCCCCGACACCACCCTGGCCTACGTCAGTGTCTGCACCCCGCTGCTGGCCGGCCTGGTCTACGGCTGGCGCGGCGCCGCCGTCTTCGCCTCGCTCCAGTCGCTGATCCTGCTGCTGGCCCACGCGACGGCCCCCGACTTCTCCCCGGGCGTCGCGGAGTCGCTCCTGCTGCCCGGCCTCTGCGTCGTCGCCGGGGCCGCCGGCTCCAGCCTGCGCGGGCTCGTGCTCCGCTTCGGCTCGGCCACCCGGGCCCTGACGGCCGTACAGGCCCGGCTGGCGGCGACGGAGGCGGTCAGCGCCGAACGCGCCCGACTCGCCCGCGAACTGCACGACTCCGTCGCCAAGACCCTGCACGGCGTCGCCCTCGCCGCGGACGGCCTGGCCGCCACGGCCGGCGCCGACCGGCTGGACCCGGCCCTGGTACGGCGGCAGGCGGAACTGGTCGCCCGCTCGGCCCGCCGGGCCGCCGCCGAGTCCCGGGAACTCCTCACCGACCTGCGGCGCGAGTCCGACCCCGAGCACGGCACGGACGTGCTGGTCGAACTCGCCGCCCGCACCCGTGCCTTCGGTGCCCGCACCGGTCTGCCGGTCGTCTACCACGCCACCGGCGGCCACGCCGTCCCCCCGGTCGCCCCGGCCGTGGCCCGCCAGGTGCTGACGATCGCCGAGGAAGCCCTGGAGAACGCCCACCGCCACGCCGGCGCCACCCGCGTCGACGTCCGGGCGGGCGTCCACGACGACCACCTCCGCGTCACCGTCGAGGACGACGGGACGGGCCTCCCCGAGGGCACCTCCCTCGAACAGCTCCGCCGCACCGGCCACTTCGGCCTCGTCGGCATGGTCGAGCGGGCCGCGTCGATCGGCGCCCGCGTCCGCGTCGGCCCGGGCGAACGCGCACGGGGCACGGAGGTCCGCCTGGACCTGCCACTGGCGGCGCTGCCCACCGCCCCTCGACCAGCCGAGGAGGAACCCCGATGACATCCCCGCTGCCGCCGGTCCCGCCGGTCCCCCCGCCCCCGGCCGCGCTGCGGGTCGTCGTCGCGGACGACAACCCGGTCGTCCGCGCCGGCCTCACCGCCCTGCTCTCCGGCCGCCCGGACATCACGGTGGTCGCCGAGGCCGCCGACGGCCGCCAGGCCTGCGAGGCCGCCGACCGGCACCGCCCCGACGTGGTCCTCCTGGACGTCCGCATGCCGGGCGTGGACGGCCTCTCGGTCCTGCCCTACCTGGTGCGCATCGCCCCGGTGATGATGCTGACGTACAGCGGGGAGTCGGAGACGGTACGGGAGGCGCTGCGCCGGGGAGCGGGCGGCTACCTGGTCCACGGCGAGTTCACCGCGGACCAGCTGATCACGGCGGTACGGGACACCGGGGCGGGCCGCACGCACTTCTCACCGACGGCTGCGGGAGCCGTCCTTGAGCAGCTCAGGAGTGCGAATGCATACGGTGATGCGGTACGACAACCTCCGTATATTGCCAGCGGCACGGCGAGTTCGCCCGCTTTCGTGGAAAACCTTTCGCGAATGCAACTGGATGTGGGACAGTCGTCGAGTGGCAAGCCGGGGTTCCAGCTGAGCGCCAGGGAGGCGGAGATCATGGACCTCATCGCGTCCGGCATGACCAATCAGCAGATCGCCGCGGCCTGCTTCATCAGCGAGAAGACGGTCAAGAACCACATCAACCGCATCTTCGCCAAGCTGCACAGCACCAGCCGTGCCGAGGCGACCGCCAAGTGGCTGGGCAACTGGGGTGATCCGCGATGAGGCGCCGGATTTGGGCCCGGAATTGGGCCCTGGGGCCCTCGGGAGGCCGGCCCCGGCCCCCGTACGGTGCGGCCACCGGCACCGGCCACCGCGAAGGGGAACACCATGGGCAACTGGCTGCACACGACGGCCGCGTACCTGCAGACCCGCGCCGCCCGGGGGGACAAGGGGCAGACGGCGGTGGAGTACCTGGGCATCATCGCGGTGGTGGTGGCGATCGTGCTGGCCATTACGGGGACGAGTATCGGGCAGACGATCTTCGACGCGATCACCACCAAGATCAGCGAAGTCACCGGCGGCTGAGCCGGTTCCGTCAGCACGGCGACGCAGGGCAGGCCTTTCCCATCTACCTCACCGTGGTGGGCGGCCTGCTCTTTCTCGCGCTCGCGTACCTGGCGGTGGGACAGGCCGGAGCCAACCGGAACGGGGCCCAGACCGCCGCTGACGCGGCGGCCCTGGCGGCGGCGCAGGACTGGCGGGACCAACTCGCGGGACAGTGGGTCGAAAACGTGTCCGACCCGGAGTCCTGGCAGGACATCTTCGACGGCTTGGGTCAAGGGCTCACGCCCTCCTGTTGGCGAGCGGAACAGCTCGCGGCACAGAACGGCGCGGCTCTCGACGCCTGCTCTCCAGTCGGGCCGCTCGAATACACGGTGGAGGTCACCGCGGAGGAGTCCGTCGGTGAATCCATCGTCCCCGGCACGGAGAACGTGCACGCGCGTGCCGTCGCCGCCGCGGTCGTCGAATCACGCTGCACGTTCGAGCTTCCCGGTCCCGACGCGGACGACGAGACGCTGCCGGGACTCACCTGCGAGGGCGGCGAGGAGTGGAAGCTGGACCCGGACGATCCCAGCGGGCTCCCGGAGCCGCGCGACCTCTTCGACGTCCATCTGACCGACGCTTGAGAGAACAGACGAGTGATGAAGGAAGCGGAGTCATGAGCATGCGGTTCCCACCGAAGGCCCTCAGAGGGATGGTCGCGTTGACCGCTGTGGCCGCAGTGGCCCTCGGAGTGACCGGCTGCGGTGGCGGTGGCGGGGGCGGGGAAGAAGAGAGCCCCGACGCCTCGGCGTCCGCATCCAAGGACACGGGGCCCGCCCCGAGCACTCAGGACGGCAAAGCCGAGGCACCGTTGGCCGAGGTGCAGGGGTCGAACGGCCTGCTGCTGCGGATCACCTCCGCCGAGCGGGACGCCGGCGGCTTCATCACGGTGAACGCGGACCTGAAGAACGACGGGGACAAGGGCGTCACCGTTCCCTCGGCACTCAGCGGCAACGAAACGGAGATCACCAGAAACGGCCGGTCCCTCGGCGGAGCCACCCTCGTGGACTCGAAGAGCAAGAAGCGGTACTACGTCCTGCGCGACACCGACGGCCGCCCCCTGACCACCACCGGGTTCACGACCCTCAAGGCCGGCGACAGCCTCGCCGTCTTCATGCAGTTCCCCGCTCCGCCGGCGGACACCACGGAGGTCACCTTCCAGCTGCCGACCTTCGCCAGCGCGACGCTCTCCATCTCCGGGTGAGGCCCCCATGACCCCCACCCGACTCACCGCCACCCTCGGCATCACCGTCCTCCTCCTCGCCGGCGGCACCCTCGCCCACGCCGACGACGCACCCAGCGTCCCGCCGGGAACCGAAGCCACCCCGTCCGCCCCCGTCGAAGTGGACCCCAACGACCCCGACCTGAAGCTCCCCGAAGGGGCCACGCTCGCCGGGGCCAAGGTGCTGGACATCAAGTCGGTCGTCGAGGACCAGAGCGGGGACGAGCGCCGGGAGGACACCAACACGGACGTGAAGTTCGCGCTCCAGGCGGAGGTGCTGTTCGGGAAGGACAGCGCGAAGCTCGGCGGCGAGGCCAAGTCCCGGATCGCCGGCATCGCCCAGGAGATCAAGGCGCAGAACGCCACCAGGATCCGCGTCTTCGGCTTCACCGACGACCTCGGCTCCGCCGCCCACGGAGACGACCTGTCCAAGGAACGCGCCAACGCCGTGCACGACCTCCTCTCCCAGGCCCTGGACGACCCCGGCATCACCTACGAGGTACGCGGCTACGGCGAGCAGTACCCGATCTCCGACAACTCCACGGAACCGGGCCGCAAGAAGAACCGCAGGGTCGAGGTCTCCTTCCCCCGGACGGAGAACTGACCCGAGTGGTACGTGAGCCGATCGCCCTGACCCTCCTCGCGGTACTCACCCTGGCCGGCTGCGGGAGCGGCCCGGACCGCGCCGCCGACGGGACGTCCACGCCCCGCCCACCGTCCTCGCCGCCCCCGTCCTCGTCCTCCTCGCCCCCGTCACCGACGACGACCGCGGCGGACGGACGGAACACCGACGCCTGCGCCGACGCCGACTGCGAGGTCACCGTGTCCGAGCCGGTGGCCATCCCCTTCCGGGGCCCGGAGGGCCACGCCGAGCTGTCCGTGACCGAGGTCGGCCCCGACCGGGTCCACTACGAAGTCACCGCCGGCGACGGCCGCTCCAGTGGCGGCGCCGACGGCCCGGGCTGGGGCTGCTACACCGTCCTCGGCGAGGACAGCAGCAGCAACGGATGCGGACCGGCGGCCCCGGCACCCAGCGCGGCCCCCGGCACCGTGGTCCTCCACCTGACGACCGCCCCCGACGGCACGGCGACCGTCCGGATCAGCTCGGGATGACCTCCACCGCCACCCGCGTCCCCGGCCGCACCCCCCACCCGGCCATCACCCCGGCCGCCGCCTCCAGCACGTGCCGCGACCGCACCCGGGGCAGGCCCAGCCGCCCCGGCGGCATCGTGCGCACCGCGAGCACGGTGAGCCTCCGGTCCAGATAGGCCACGTCGATCGGCATCCGCATCCGGAACGTGTGCACCGAACCGGCCGGCGACAGCAGCAGCGCCCCGTCCACGGCGTCCCGCCCCAGCAGCCCCCGGGTCCGGGCCCGGTAGGACGCCGCGATCTCCAGCGGAACCCGTACGTCCGTCCCGGCGGGCCCCCGCGCCGGTACCACCAGCGTGCCCCGGCCGTCCCGCCACCGCCGCCCGGTCACCGCGGCACGCTCCCGGCGGACGCCCGGTACAGGTCGCGCAGCAGGGCGATCTCCGCACCGTGGTGCAGCAGTTCCTGGTTGACCCACCACACGATGTCGAGGAACGGCTCCTCCGCGTCGCTGCCGTGCGGATAGGTGCAGTGGCCCACCCGGTCGAGCGCGGCGTCGTCCGCGCTCAGCAGCGCCTCCCGCCAGGCCGCCGCCCCGGCGTCGAACGCGGCGACCGCCCCCGCCGCGTCGCCGGGGACCGCGATGTCGTCCCGGGTCAGGGAACGGCTCCCCGAGGTGTGGTCGGCGCGCAGCGCCAGCATCTCGGCGAGGTGGCTCAGCCGCCACGCGAGGGTGGTGAAGGGCGGCGGCCAGGGGTGGGGGTAGGGCGCCGCGTCCCGGCCCCACTCGCCGCGCTCCGCACCCGCCAGGAACTCCGCCCGCGCCCCCGGCCCGTCCGTCCGCCGCCGCACCGACCAGCAGCCCGGCACCGGCTCCCAGAAGTACTCCGCGTCGGTCAGCGGCCCGACCGCCGTCTCCGACCCGTCCCCGCTGTCCATCACGGGCCCGGACAGCCGGGCGGCCAGCCGCTCCCGGGCGAAGTCGAACTGGTCGAGCAGGGAAGTGAGACGGGGAGGAATCACGCTGCACGCTCCTGTGACGATCGGGCGGTCCTGCGGTCGGGCGGTCTGGCGGTCGGGCGGTCCTGCGGTCCGGCGCGTCGGCCGACCCGCCAGCCTGGCACAGCCCACCCCCGTACCGCGCCCCTTTTCCCGGCGCCGGATCATCCGGCCGAAATCGCGTTGTACGGCGCCCCACCGCCCCGGTAGGAAGATCCCATGACCACACTCGGCGCTGTGTTCCGTCCCCAGCTCGCCCCCGAACGGCTGCGTGCCGTGGCCCGGACCGCCGACGAGGCGGGACTCGACGCACTGTGGTTGTGGGAGGACTGCTTCCGGGAGGGCGGTATCTCCACGGCCGCCGCCGCGCTCGCCTGGACCGAACGGGTACGGGTCGGCGTCGGCCTCCTCCCCGTACCGCTGCGCAATGTCGCCCTCACCGCGATGGAGGCCGCCACCCTGCACCGGATGTTCCCCGGCCGGGCCGTCCTCGGCGTGGGGCACGGCGTGCAGGACTGGATGGGCCAGGTCGGTGCGCGGGCCGAGTCCCCGATGACCCTGCTGCGGGAGTACCTCACCGCGCTGCGGGCCCTGCTGGCGGGCGAGCGGGTCACCACCGAGGGCCGGTACGTCCGCCTCGACGACGTGGCCCTGGACTGGCCGCCGGACGCGCCCGGCGGCGCCGAGGTGTTCGCCGGAGCCACCGGCCCGCGCTCGCTGCGGCTGTCCGGCGAGGCCGCGGACGGCACGGTGCTCACCTCGGCCACCCCGCCCGACGGGGTACGGGCGGCCCGCCGGCTCATCGACGAGGGCCGGGCCGCGGCCGGCCGGACCGGCGGGCACGAGGTCGTCGTCTACCTCCTCACCGCCACCGGCCCCGACGCCGGCGCCCGGCTCCGCGCCGAACTGGCCGCCGAGGGCCTGGACTCCGTACCGGATCTCGGGGTGGCCGGCGACGCGGGTGCCGTCGCCGAGGCCGTCGACCGGCTGGCCGCGGCCGGCGCCGACACGGTGATCCTCCAGCCGACCGCGGACGAACCGGACCCCGAGGGCTTCGTCCGCTTCACGGCGGAACGCGTCGCCCCCTTGCTGACCTGAGGACACCCCTGTGCGCACGTACGAGGACCTGGTCGCCGAAGCCGTGGCCGCCCCCACCGAGGGCTGGGACTTCTCCTGGTTCGAGGGCCGGGCCACCGAGGAACGGCCCTCCTGGGGATACGCCCGCTCGCTGGCCGGACGGCTGGCCGGCGCCGGCGCCGTGCTGGACATCCAGACCGGCGGCGGCGAGGTACTGGACTTCGCGCTCGGCGCGGCCCCGCGACCGCCCCGGCTCACCGTCGCCACCGAGGGCTGGCCGCCGAACGTCGCCAGGGCCACCGCCCTGCTCCGCCCGCGCGGCGTCGCGGTCGTCGCCGCACCGGAGGACGCTCCGCTGCCCTTCGCGGACGGTGCCTTCGACCTGGTCGTCAGCCGGCACCCCGTCAGGCCGCGGTGGACGGAGATCGCCCGGGTGCTGAGCCCCGGCGGCACCTACTTCGCCCAGCACGTGGGCCCCGCCAGCGCCTTCGAACTCGTCGAGTACTTCCTCGGGCCCCGCCCCCGGGAGAGCCGTCGCGACCGTCACCCCGAGGTCGAGCGGGCCGCCGCCGAGGCCGCCGGGCTGGAGGTCACCGAGCTGCGGGCGGAGCGGCTGCGGATGGAGTTCCACGACATCGGGGCCGTCGTCCACTTCCTGCGCAAGGTCGTGTGGATGGTCCCGGGGTTCACCGTGGAGGCGTACGAGCCCCGGTTGCGCGCCCTGCACGAGCGGATCGAGGCCGAGGGGCGGCCCTTCGTGGCCCACAGCTCCCGGCACCTCGTCGTGGCCCGGCACGCGGCTTCACGCGATGCCTGACGACACACCCCCAATCACGTTTGCACCGTTTGCGGCACCTATGTCCGATAACTCCACCGAGGATCTCCACGGGGTTTCCACATCGTTATCCCGCATGGTGTCCCGCGACTCGATCGAGTCCCGCCATGTCGCGTAAGTTCAGACCAAGTTGATTCGCGTGAGCAAATCCACGTGAGTGGCACCGCGCGGCGGAGGGGGCTGCGCGGTGCCGGGTCACGTGCGCGTTCGCCGGTGACGCCGCCCGGCGGGGGAAGCCGGGGGCGTCTCACCGAGCGGGCCGGGGCCGTGCGCCGGACCCTGTGGAACGTCTCTCCTGGCACACGCCTCCCGTGGGGTTGCGCTGTGTTCCGGCCATGATCACGGTGTGAATCGGGGTCCCGTCGGCCAGCGCGGCGTCGCCGGGCGAATTCGGAGAGTAGTTGTGTCGCGCCGATGCAGCCAGTAGCCCTTACGAAGGGTTATGGTGGAAACCCCCCCTCGGGCCGGTCCGTATCCCCCCCACGGACCGGCCCGTTTTTCTGTGTGGCCGACGCGTGGCCGACGCGTGGCGGTGCGCAGCCGGTGCGCGGCCGACGTGCGGCCGGACCGGGCCGTGCGCGCGCCGTCCCGTCCCCGCCGGACCCGCGGGTGTGCCGGCGGGCTCACGTGTAACGAACAGTTCATCAGCGCGCCGTCATATGCCGGGGCATGGCCGCGTCGCGGACCGGGCATAAAGCAACCAGGTCGACACCCGAACCACGGGTGTCGGTTCTCAGCGGGCGGCGCGGGGCCGTCCCGCCCGGGAGGCCCTTTGCACCAGCCCGACCGTGCGGTCTCGGCACGGGAGAAGCAGTGGAGGGCCGGTCCCCGGCCCGTGCGGTGTGTGCATCGCGGCCGACGACCGGTCCAGCCCCACTCCGTCGCTCCCCGACCTCTCCCGAGGGGGTACGTCCTTCCGTGGTGACCAGCGCAAAGCGCCCCAAGCCAGACCGGCGCACCTACGTTCTCGACACCAGTGTCCTGCTGGCCGATCCGAACGCTCTCAGCCGCTTCGACGAGCACGAGGTCGTGCTTCCGATCGTCGTGGTCACGGAACTGGAGGCCAAACGGAACCATCCCGAACTCGGCTACTTCGCCCGGCAGGCCCTGCGGCTGCTCGACGACTGCCGGGTGCGGCACGGCCGCCTGGACGCCCCGATCCCGATCGGGGAACTGGGCGGGACCCTGCGGGTCGAGCTGAACCACTCGGACCCCAGCGTGCTGCCCAGCGGCTACCGCCTGGGGGACAACGACTCCCGCATCCTCGCGGTCGCCCGCAACCTCCAGGCCGAGGGATTCGACGTCACCGTCGTGTCGAAGGACCTCCCGCTGCGGATCAAGGCGTCCTCCGTGGGGCTGCTGGCCGAGGAGTACCGGGCCGAACTGGCCATCACGGACTCCGGCTGGACCGGGATGGCCGAGCTGACCCTGCCCGGCGAGCAGGTGGACATCCTCTTCGAGGAGGGCCACCTCCATGTGCCCGAGACCGCCGACCTGCCCGTGCACACCGGGCTGACCATCCAGTCGGAGCGGGGCAAGGCACTCGGCCGGGTCACCCCGGAGGGGAACGTCCGCCTGGTACGCGGCGACCGGGAGGCGTTCGGCATCAAGGGCCGCAGCGCCGAGCAGCGGATCGCGCTCGACCTGCTGCTCGACCCGGACATCGGGATCGTGTCGATGGGCGGCAGGGCCGGCACCGGCAAGTCGGCGCTGGCGCTGTGCGCGGGACTGGAGGCGGTCCTTGAGCGCCGGCAGCACCAGAAGGTGATGGTCTTCCGGCCGCTGTACGCGGTGGGCGGCCAGGAGCTGGGCTACCTGCCCGGCACCGAGGCCGAGAAGATGAGCCCCTGGGCGCAGGCGGTCTTCGACACCCTCTCGGCGGTCACCAGCCGCGAGGTCATCGAGGAGGTCACCGCGCGCGGCATGCTGGAGGTGCTGCCGCTCACCCACATCCGCGGCCGGTCGCTGCACGACGCGTTCGTCATCGTGGACGAGGCCCAGTCCCTGGAGCGCAACGTCCTGCTGACCGTGCTGTCCCGGATCGGCGCCGACTCACGGGTCGTGCTCACCCATGACGTGGCGCAGCGGGACAACCTCCGCGTCGGACGGTACGACGGTGTCGTGGCCGTGGTGGAGAAGCTGAAGGGGCATCCGCTCTTCGCGCACGTCACGCTGACCCGGTCCGAAAGGTCCCAGATCGCTGCGCTCGTCACCGAAATGCTGGAGGACGGCCGCATTTGACACCCGCGCGGGGGCGCCGTCCGGAAAAGGCCAAGAGCCTAGCCGGGCGGCGCCTTCGCGTGCGGGAGTTTCCGTAAATCCCCGGGGACGAACGAGGTGTGAGCTTTCACACGCAACTCAAGATTGCCTCACGCCGTGCGGTTGCGGCAGAGTCTCGTTCCTGTCAGGCCCCGCATACGACACACGTGTACCCCCAGCGGTACGCAATCACAGCAGTACCAGGTCAACTCCATAGGCACGTCGTATGCCGCCCGAGCATCACGCGGCGCTCCCGTACCGGGAGTTGCCCACCGGGCCCGCGCCTCCCGTGACCCCGAAGTTGGGGAGGCCAGCGCCAGGGGCACGATTGCGTCCGCGAGGGTCACCGAAGCGGGCGATGCTGGAAGGAAACCGTGTGAGCCGGATCTCGGTCCGGGGATTCGCAGTGGCCTCGGCCACGGCGGTCACCGCTGTCGGAAGCGTCGTCGGTGTTGCCTCGGGCACCACCATGCAGGGCAACAGCGACGCCGAGGCGACGGCCAGTGGCACGACGCTCCTCGCGGACATCCCCGCGGGGCAGCAGGCCCAGGTCCAGACCGCGTCGCTGACGCAGCAGGCCGACGCGCAGGCCATCGCCGCCGACGCTGGCGCCAGGAAGCAGGCGGAGGAGGCGGCACGCAAGGCCGCCGCCCAGACCGCGGTCGCCAAGAAGAAGCAAGCCGACGCGGCGGCCAAGAAGGCCGCGCAGGCCGCGCGGGACGCGCAGGAGCGCGAGGACGCCGACGAGCAGGCCAGCCGCGACGCCACCCGCGACGCCTCCGACTTCTCCGTCCAGAGCTCCTACACCGTCGCCCAGATCCAGTCGATGGCGCGTCAGATGGTGCCGAGCGCGCAGTTCCAGTGCTTCAGCAACATCGTCGACCACGAGTCGAGCTGGAACTACCAGGCGGTCAACCCGTCCTCCGGCGCCTACGGTCTCTTCCAGGCCCTGCCCGCCTCCAAGTACTCCTCGGTCGGCTCCGACTGGCAGACCAACCCGGCCACGCAGATCAAGTGGGGCCTGAACTACATGAACGATCGCTACGGCAGCCCGTGCGACGCCTGGACCTTCTGGCAGGCCAACCACTGGTACTGAGCCGCCCGCGGCCCCCGTGCCGCCGCTCAACCCCGCGCAGCCCCTCGCCGTCCTACGGTGAGGGGCTTTCGCGTGCCCGCCCTGTACGGTCGGAGCGACGACTCCAGGGGGGAGTGGTGGGGAGAGACGGGGGAAGAGGACGGATCATGTCGCGAGTGCCAGGGTGGATCGGCCGGCTCGGCGCCGGGCTGACCCGGGTGAGCCGGACGCTGGACCAGCGCCGCGCGGAGGCGGAGCGGGAGGACTCCGCCGCCGACGCCGCGGAGACACAGCCGTACGAGCTGCGGTCCTACGGCCGGCAGTCCTACGGGCAGCAGTCGCACGAGCAGCAGGCGTACGGACAGCAGGCGTACGAGCAGCGGTCGCAGGACCACGTACCGCCGCCGCCGGACCACCCGCCCGCCGTCGCCGCCCGGCCCGATCCCGCCCAGGCCGTGCCGTGGGGCGTGCGGGTCGCGGCCGAGGCGGGCTGGCGGCTGCTGGTCCTCGCGGGCACCCTGTGGGTGCTGATGCGGATCATCAGCGCCGTCCAGCTGGTCGTGCTGGCCTTCGTCGCCGCGCTGCTGATCACGGCGCTGCTCCAGCCGACGGTGGGGCGGCTGCGGCGGCGCGGGGTGCCGCGCGGAGTGGCCACGGCGCTCACCGCGATCGGCGGGTTCGTGGTGATGGGCCTGATCGGCTGGTTCGTCACCTGGCAGGTCATGGAGAACATCGACAGCCTCTCCGACCAGGTCCAGGACGGCATCGACGAGCTGCGCCGCTGGCTGCTCGACAGCCCCTTCCACGTCACCGACAAGCAGATCAACGAGATCGCCGAGAACCTGCGGGACGCCGTCGGCGCCAACACCGACCAGATCACCTCCGCGGGCCTGGAGGGCGTGACGGTCGTCGTCGAGGCGCTGACCGGCATCCTGCTGGCCGTCTTCTCCACCCTGTTCCTGCTCTACGACGGCCGGCGGATCTGGGAGTGGTCGCTGAAGCTGGTCCCGGCCGCCGCCCGGCCCGGCGTGGCCGGCGCCGGTCCGCGGGCCTGGCGGACGCTGACCGCGTATGTGCGCGGCACGGTGATAGTGGCCCTGATCGACGCCGTCTTCATCGGCCTCGGCATCTACTTCCTCGATGTGCCGATGGCCGTGCCGCTGGCCGTGTTCATCTTCCTGGGCGCGTTCGTCCCGCTGGTCGGCGCCGTGGTGTCGGGGGCGCTGGCGGTCGTCGTCGGGCTGGTGACGCAGGGCGTGTTCACCGCCGTGATGGTCCTCGTCGTGGTGCTGGCGGTGCAGCAGATCGAGGGGCACATCCTCCAGCCGTTCATCCTGGGGCGGGCGGTGCGCGTCCATCCGCTCGCGGTGGTGCTGTCGGTGGCGGCCGGCGGGCTGGTGGCCGGCATCGGCGGCGCGGTGGTCGCCGTACCGCTGGTCGCGGTGACCAACACCGTCGTGGGCTATCTGCGGGCGCACTCCCGGGAGGCGGCGCTGCGGGGCACGCCCAGGCCGCACGGGGCCACGTCGACGGACGCCGCCCCGGCGGCCGGGGAGCCCTCCGCCGCCGGCCCGCCGCCGGCCTCCGTCTGACGCCGTGCCGACGGGCCCCGCCCACCGGGAGGTGGGCGGGGCCCGTCGCCGTACCGGGTACGGAGGGCTCCGTACCGGGGTACGCGGGACTACTCGGCGAGGACCGCCTCGGCGTCCAGCGTGGCGCCCACGGCCTGGATCACGGCCGCGATCTTGAAGGCTTCCTGGACCGTCTCCCGGTCCAGGCCCGCCTTGCGGAGCACCTGCTCGTGCGAGTCCAGGCACATGCCGCAGCCGTTGATGGCGGAGACCGCGAAGGACCACAGCTCGAAGTCGACCTTGTCGACGCCCGGGTTGCCGATGACGTTCATCCGCAGCCCGGCGCGCAGGGTGCCGTACTCGTGGTCCGACAGCAGGTGCCGGGTGCGGTAGAAGACGTTGTTCATCGCCATGATCGCGGCGGCCGACTTGGCGGCCGTGTACGCCTCCGGCGTCAGGTTCGCCTTCGCCTCCGGCTCCAGCTCGCGCAGCACGATCGGGGAGCGCGAGGCGATGGCGGTCGCCAGCACGGTGCCCCACAGCCGCTGGGCCGGGAGGTCGGAGTTGCCGATGACGGAACCCAGGTTGAGCTTCAGGTCCTTGGCGTAGTCCGGTATGGCGGACTTCAGGGTGTCGAGGGACATGTCAGCTCACTCTCCCGACAGCAGCGCGACGGGGTCGAGGGTCTCGTCGCCCTTGGTCCAGTTGCACGGGCACAGCTCGTCCGTCTGGAGGGCGTCGAGGACCCGCAGGACCTCCTTGGGGTTACGGCCGACGGAGCCGGCGGTCACCATGGTGAACTGGATCTCGTTGTTCTGGTCCACGATGAAGACCGCGCGCTGCGCGAAGCCGTCCTCGCCCTCGATGCCGAGCGCGCGCATCAGCTCGTGCTTGGAGTCGGCCATCATCGGGAACGGCAGGTCGGTCAGGTCCGGGTGGTCCTTGCGCCAGGCGTGGTGGACGAACTCGGAGTCACCGGAGAAGCCGAGGATCTGGGCGTCCCGGTCGGCGAACTCCTCGTTCAGCTTGCCGAAGGCCGCGATCTCGGTGGGGCACACGAAGGTGAAGTCCTTGGGCCAGGCGAAGACGACCTTCCACTTGCCCTCGTAGGTCTTGTGGTTGATCTGCTCGAACTCCTTGCCCTTCTCCAGCGAGACGCAGGCGGTCAGTTCGAACTCGGGGAACTTGTCACCGACAGTGAGCACACGCTCTCCTTGCAGCGCGGAAACGCCCAGTTTGCAGGCGTTTCCCATGGGTTGGACGGTCCCGATGCTGGCACAGGGTGCATTGATTGTGGAAATAGCTACACTCGGTCAGGTTGATCGGAGGTAGTTATCAGTACGGCCGGTAATAAGCCCAGACAGCCCAGCCTCGCCCAGCTCCGCGCGTTCGCCGCGGTCGCCGAGCACCTGCACTTCCGCGATGCCGCCGCGGCGATCGGCATGAGCCAGCCCGCGCTCTCGGGGGCGGTCTCCGCCCTGGAGGAGACACTCGGTGTCATCCTCGTCGAGCGTACGACGCGCAGGGTGCTGCTCACTCCGGAGGGTGAACGTCTTCTGGTCCGGGCCAAGGCGGTACTGGAGGAGATAGGGGCGCTGACGGAGGAGGCCACGGCCCTGCGCGCCCCGTTCACCGGGGCGCTGCGCCTGGGCGTCATCCCGACCGTCGCGCCGTACGTACTGCCGGCCGTGCTGCGCCTGGCGCACGAGCGCTACCCGGACCTCGACCTCCAGGTGCACGAGGAGCAGACCGCGAGCCTGCTGGACGGGCTCACCTCCGGCCGCCTGGACCTGCTGCTGCTCGCCGTCCCGCTCGGCATGCCCGGCGTCGTCGAACTCCCGCTCTTCGACGAGGACTTCGTCCTGGTCACCCCGCTCGGCCACTGGCTCGGCGGCCGCGAGGGCATCCCGCGCGAGGCGCTGCGCTCGCTCAACCTGCTGCTGCTGGACGAGGGCCACTGCCTGCGCGATCAGGCCCTGGACATCTGCCGGGAGGCCGGACGCGCGGACGTGCCGGCGACCACCACGGCCGCCGGCCTGTCCACGCTGGTCCAACTGGTCGCCGGCGGCCTCGGCGTCACCCTGCTGCCGCGCACGGCGGTCCGGGTGGAGACCTCCCGCGCCGCCGGGCTCCTCACCGCGTACTTCGCCGACCCCGCGCCCACCCGCCGGATCGCCCTGGCCATGCGCGGCGGGGCGGCGCGGACCGCGGAGTACGAGGAACTGGCGGCCTCCCTGCGGGAGGCGATACGCACCCTGCCGGTCCGGGTCGTGAACCCGGAGCCCTGACCGGTCCGGGACCGACGGCTCCGGCTTACTCCTCGCACGGGCCCGCGGGCCCTGGCTGGTGCGGTCGCGGTGGTGCCGGTCCGCTCCCTGGACGGGCCCCGGGGTTCCCGCCGGTCCGGTTCCGGCCGTGCCGGCCTGTTCCGTACGCGGGTCCCGGGGTTTCGGCCGGTCCGGTTCCGGCCGTGCGGTTCGCCGCCTGGGCAGGTCTCCGGGCCGTGGCCGTTCGGGGCCCGGCTGTCCCGCCTGCTCCCCGCGCGGGCCTGGGGGTTCCGGCCGGTCCGGTTCCGGCCGTGCCGGCCTGTTCCGTACGCGGGTCCCGGGGTTTCGGCCGGTCCGGTTCCGGCCGTGCGGTTCGCCGCGTGGGCAGGTCTCCGGGCCGTGGCCGTTCGGGGCCCGGCTGTCCCGCCTGCTCCCTGGACGGGCCTCGGGGTTTCGGCCCGTCCGGTACCCGCCGCTCGGGCCGGCTACTCCGTGCGCAGGCCGTCCGGGCGCAGCATCCGCAGCAGCGGTGGCAGGCTGAGCAGCGTCACGGCCAGGACCACCGCCGCGCCGACGCCGGTCATCGACAGCAGGCTCGGCCAGTCGATCCGGACCGTGGTGCCGGTCATCTTCAGCAGGACCGTGCCGAGCGTCAGCCCCACCACCGCGGAGAGCAGCAGGCCCACCGCGATCGGGACCGCCGTCTGCCACAGCACCGACAGCCCCAGCGTGCGGCGCCGGGTGCCGAAGGCGACCAGGGACGACAGCAGCTTGCGGCGCTCGCGCAACTGCTCCAGCTGGGTCACCAGCAGGCTCGCGCCGATCAGCGCCAGCACACAGGCGGCGCCGACGAACAGGCCGGTGCGGATGGCCGTGAACCTCTCGCTGCGCGTGACGGCCGACCAGACCTCGGCGCGCGCCAGCGGATCGACGGCCGCGGCGGTGTTGCGCACCCGCTCCTGGACGTCCGGCACCGACTGGTCGAGCCCCAGGTAGACCTCCGTGCGCAGACTCGACAGGGCCTTGTCGTCGAGGGCCCCGGGGGTGAACAGGAACCCCGTCGTCGTGCTGTTGGTCAGGCCGACGCGTTCATGGGCCTCCTTGACGCCCGCAGGGACCGTCCAGGCGACCCGCGCGTCCGGGAAGCCGTCGTACGACGGTTCGAAGTACAGCCGCCGCCCCGGCTCGGCCAGCGTGCCGATGGCCGAGTCGTACGAGGGGTGGAGGACGGCGAAGACGTCGCCGTCCGCGCAGGAGTCCAGCCGGACGACCTGCCGCAGCGCCGTGCAGTCCCCGACCGTCACCTGCTCCGAGTCCTCCGGGTTCATGGGCCGGTCGCCGATGGAGCCCTCGGAGTAGGCGTAGACGTCCTCGACGCCCCGGGTGGAGCCGAACTCCGCGGCCGCGGAGTGCTTCGCGCCGTCCGACAGAGTCACCTGCATCTGAGCCCGCGTGACGTCCTGGCCGGTGCTCTTGGTGTAGTCGTCGTCCACCCCGGCGAACAGCATCTGCAGGGCGATCGCCCCGGCGACCGCCACCGCCACGCCGTTGACCATGCGGGCCGCGGTGCCGCTGTTCACCTGGAGGCGCCGGACCGCCAGCTGCCAGGAGACACTGCCCGCGCCCAGCCGGGCGACGAACCGCTCCACGATCCACGGCAGCAGCGCCGTCACGCCGACCAGCAGCAGGACGACTCCGCCGACCACCAGGTACTCGTTGAAGGTGCCGTTGTCGCGGCCCTGGCCCAGCATCGGGTAGAGCATGGCCAGACCGGCCAGCGGCAGCAGCAGCCGCCACCACAGCCGGCGCCGCGCGGGCCGGGCCGTGCGGACCACGCCGAGCGGCTCGATGACCACCCCGCGCAGCGCGAACAGCGTCACCAGCACCGCCGCCGCCGGGACGGCCACCGCCACCAGCAGGGCCAGCCAGGGCGAGGGGTTCAGGTAGCTCGGGAAGACGCTGACGTCGAACACCACGGCCCGGCCCGCGAGCTGCCGGCCGAGCAGGAAGAACACCGTGCCGAAGACCAGGCCGAGCACCGAGCCCGCCAGTGCCTCCCCGGCGGCGATCCGCCGGGTCATCTGGCTGTCGGACCCGACCAGCCGCAGCGCCGCGAGCCGCCGGTCGCGCCGCTCGCCGCCGAACCGCACGGCCGTGGCGATGAACACGGCGACCGGCATCAGCAGCACCACGAAGACGACGAGGATCAGCAGCAGCAGTACGGGGTCCAGCTCGTCCGGCGCGCTGTCGACGGGACCGAAGTGGTCGATCCTGGTGACGCTGGGGCTGTCGAGGTGCGCGGCGAGTCCCCCGGCGCCCCGGACGAAGGTGAACTCCTGGGAGCCGACCAGGCCCTCCTCGGCGATGGTGCCGGTGATCCGGTCCGGCAGCCGCTCGCGCAGCAGCTTCCCGGAGTCGGACTCCAGCAGCTCCTTCAGCGCGGGGGAGACGAGCATCTCGCCCTCGGCCGGCACGGCGTCCATCCCGGGCGGTACCGGCGCGTCGGGCCCCTCGGGCTCCATCGCGCGGCCCCGGATCTCCTGGTCCCGGAACTGCGTGTCCAGGTCCGCGACCAGCAGGGTGTCGTTCCCCTTCGGCGGGACGGAGGTCTCCAGCCACGAGATGTCGGTGCGGGCGTCCTCCCGGTCGTGCCGGGCGGAGAGCGCGTTCGGGATCGCCGTCGTCAGCAGCAGCAGCGCCACGCCGAGCCCCACGCCGACGGCCGTCAGCAGCGCCCGGGTCCACCCCTCGCGCCCGCCGGTCAGGGTGAACCGGACACCCAGGGCCAGGTCGCGGCCCCACTGCCGGACGTTCATACGACCCGCTCCATGTTCCGGGACTTCCCGTCCCGCACGACGACCTCACGGTCCGACCAGGCGGCCACCCGTGCCTCGTGCGTGACCAGCACGACGGCGGCGTTGGTGGACCGGGCGGCCTCGGTGAGCAGCTCCATCACGCGCTCGCCGTTGAGGGAGTCCAGGGCGCCGGTGGGCTCGTCGGCGAAGAGCACGCGCGGGCCGGTGACCAGCGACCGCGCCACGGCGACCCGCTGCCCCTGCCCGCCGGAGACCTCGCCGGGCCGCTTCCTGGCGAGGCCGTCGACCTCCAGGCGCTCCATCCAGCCGAGCGCGGTCCGCTCGGCCTCCTTGCGGGACGTGCCGTTCAGCCGCAGCGGCAGGGCCACGTTCTCCACACAGGTCAGCTCCGGCACGAGCTGGCCGAACTGGAACACGAACCCGAACTCGCTGCGCCGCAGGGCGCTGCGCTGGGCGTCGTTCATGGCGGACAGTTCGCGCCCGTCGTAGGTGATCGTGCCGGAGTCGGGCGGGACGATGCCCGCCAGGCAGTGCAGCAGCGTGGACTTGCCGGAGCCGGAGGGCCCCATCACGGCGACGACCTCGCCGGGGTGGATGGAGAACCCGGCGCCGTCGAGGGCGAGGGTCGGGCCGTAGGCCTTGCTGAGGTCCAGCGCGGTGAGCAGGGAACCGGGGGGAGGGGTCGTCACGAGGTCACCGCCGTACGGAGCTTGTCGAGGCGCGCCGCGGTGAGCTCCAGCCACCGCAGGTCGGCTTCCAGGTGGAAGAGGGCGTGGTCGCAGATGAGCTGGTCGGCGAGGTCGCCCTTGCGCTTGCGGTCGGTGAGGACGCGCATGTGGCGCAGGTGCTCGGCGCGCTGCTCGTCGAGGATGTCGGCGGCGTCGCGGTGCGTGAGCAGGGCCAGGACGACCTTGGTGTACAGCGTCGACTGGAGGTACGGCTCCGGCTTCTCCGGCGTCGCCAGCCACCGCTCCACGTCGGTGATGCCGGCGTCGGTGATCGCGTACCGCTTGCGCTCCGGTCCGCCGCCGGCCTCGATGCCGTCGACCTCCACGAGGCCGTTCTTCAGCAGGCGGGACATCGTCGAATAGACCTGGCCGTAGTGGAGCGGCCGGTCGTGACCGAACTTCTCGTCGAAGGCCCGCTTCAGGTCGTAACCGTGGCGGGGCCCGGACTCCAGGAGACCGAGCAGAGTGTGACCGATGGACATGCCGCGCACTCTACACAGGGTGTATACCCGGTGTGTATACACCCTGTGTTCAGTTGGTGAGGGCGGACGTCGCGGCGCAGGTCGCGGGGTGTTGTCACGGTTCTGTCACCGCCCCCGGGGCCCTGCTTGCCGCTGCTCGGGAGCGGGGCCGTGGCGGTGGCGGCGGGGGTTCGGCGTCGCGGACGCGACGGCGGCCGCATAGGTGACATACCTGTCGATTCCGCTCCGCCGTGGCAACCCTCGGCCCCTCCCGTACGTCGGTTCCAAGGGACAGGGGTGCTGATTCTCACGTCCCCAAAAGGCTGGATCAGCGACTCTTTGTCACACCTGGCGGTGCTAGCTTCTTACGCTGACCTGCTGACGGAACCTGTGTGTCTTGTGAGCACACACGAACGAAGCGGAGCGGAACGGGCCCATGGGACGAGCGGAAGAGAGAAGAGCGCGACAGCGTGGCGGACGCCGCGCGGCGCCCAAGCGCCGCCGTCCACCGGCCGCGAACGGCAAGGGACGGATACGCCGGCTCTTCACCTGGAAGAAGATCCTCGGGACCGTCTTCGGACTCTGCCTGCTCGGCATGGGCGCCTTCGTCGTGCTGTACATGATGATCCAGATACCCGAGGGCAACGCCGACGCGACGCTGCAGAGCAACGTCTACAAGTACGGCGACGGCACCGTCATGACCCGCAGCGGCGAGCGCAACCGTGAGATCGTCGACCTCTCCAAGGTGCCCAAGGACGTCCAGCACGCCTTCGTCGCCGCCGAGAACAAGACCTTCTACGACGACTCCGGCGTCGACATCAAGGGCACCGCCCGCGGCCTGCTCAACACCCTCTCCGGCAAGGGCGCGCAGGGCGGCTCGACCATCACCCAGCAGTACGTCAAGAACTACTACCTCACCCAGGACCAGACCGTCACGCGCAAGCTGAAGGAACTGGTCATCTCCCTCAAGCTGGACCAGCAGAAGTCGAAGGACTACATCCTCGCCGGCTACCTGAACACCAGCTACTACGGCCGCGGCGCCTACGGCATCCAGGCCGCCGCCCAGGCCTACTACCGCGTCGACGCCGAGGAACTCACGGTCGAGCAGGGCGCCTACCTCGCCGCGCTGCTCCAGGCGCCCAGCCAGTACGACTGGGCGGTCGCCACCGAGACCGGCAAGAAGCTGGCCAAGGCGCGCTGGAACTACGTCCTGGACAAGATGGTCGAGCAGGACTGGCTGAGCACCTCCGACCGGCAGGCCGCGAAGTTCCCGGTCCCCGAGGAACCCCGGGGCGTCGCGGGCATGCAGGGCCAGAACGGCTACCTGGTGGACGCGGCCAACGACGCGCTGGAGGACCAGCTCGTCGCCGCCGGCACCGCCGAGGACAAGGAGCAGGCCGCCGCGATGGTCGAGGCCGGCGGCTGGACCGTCACCCTCAACATCGACAAGAAGAAGCAGGCGGCGCTGGAGAAGTCCGTCAAGGAGCAGCTGACCGGCAAGCTCGACGCCGACGAGCGGGACGTCGACGCCGACGTCCAGGCGGGCGCCGTCTCCGTCGACCCGAAGACCGGCGCGGTCGTGGCGATGTACGGCGGCGTGGACTACCTCAAGCACTACGTCAACAACGCCACCCGCAAGGACTACCAGCCCGCCTCCACCTTCAAGCCGGTCATCCTCGCCGCCGCCGTGGACCAGGACGCCGAGACCCAGGACGGCGTGCCGATCACGGCCAACACGGTCTACGACGGCACCAGCAAGCGCCAGGTCGAGCAGAACGGCACCAAGGTCGGCTTCGCGCCCGAGAACGAGGACGACGTCGACTACGGCGACATCTCCGTCCAGACGGCCATGAACAAGTCCGTCAACTCCGTCTTCGCGCAGATGGGCGTCGACGTCGGCATGGACCAGGTGGTGGACGTCGCCGCCGACCTCGGCATGGACGACGACCTGCAGGCCGTACCGGCCCAGACCCTGGGCAGTATGGGCGCCAGCCCGCTCCAGATGGCCGGCGTCTACGCCACCCTCGACAACCACGGCAAGAAGGTCACCCCGGCCATCGTGAAGTCGGTCGAGCACAACTCCCGCGCGGTCGAGTTCCCCGACCCGGTCGGCGAGCAGGTCATCAGCCGCGAGGCCGCCGACACGGTGACCAGCGTGCTGACCGGCGTGGTCGACGACGGTACGGCCAAGACGTCCGTACGGGACAACCCGATGCGCGACGGCCAGCAGGTGGCCGGCAAGACCGGTACCTCCGACAACAACAAGTCGGCCTGGTTCACCGGCTTCACGCCCAAGCTGGTCACCTCCGTCGGCCTGTTCGGCGAGGACGCCAAGACCCACGGCCAGGTCGCGATGTACGGCGCGGGCGGCGAGGACCGCGTCAACGGCGGCGGGTTCCCGGCGCAGATCTGGGCGGCGTACACCTTCGGCGTGATGGACGAGACCAGCAAGTTCGACCTGGACACCAAGCAGGGCGCCGCGGTCGCGCCCAGCACGTCGGCACCGCCGACCGAGACGACCTCGTCGCCGCCCCCGGAGGAGACGACCTCGGCCCCGCCCACGGACGAGGAGACGACCTCGGCGCCGCCCACCGACGAGGAGACGACCACCACGCCGCCCCCGGACGACGAGACCACGACGCCTCCGCCGGACGACGAGGAGAGCACCACGCCCCCGCCGACCGGTGACGAGACCGACGAGGAGGACGACGGCTTCCCGGGCGGCGGCTGGTAGCCGTCGGACGGACGCGACGGAAAGCGGACGGAAAGCGGACGGAAAAGGGGGAGGGCGCCCGGTGTGCACCGGGCGCCCTCCCCCTTTTCCCGGGGCCGTACGCTCAGCCGTGGTTCAGCTCGAACCAGACCACCTTGCCGGTGCTCAGCCGGGTCGCGCCCCAGCGCCGGGCCAGCCGGTTCACCAGGTACAGCCCGCGCCCGCCCTCGTCGGTGGCGCGGGCCTGCCTGAGGCGCGGCAGCTGCGGCACGTCGTCGCCGACCTCGCAGCGCAGCACGTCGGTGCGGAGCAGCCGCAGGGTCACCGGGCGGGAGGCGTACCGCACCGCGTTGGTGACGACCTCGCTGACCAGCAGTTCGACGGAGTCGGTCAGCTCCTCCAGACCCCAGCGGGCCAGCGCGTGCCGGGCCAGGCGGCGGGCGCGGCCGGGCGCCGCGTCCTCCGGCTCCAGGTACCAGTACGCCACGTCGCTCGGCGCGATCCCGTCGAAGCGGGCGGCGAGCAGTGCGATGTCGTCGTCCCGGTCGCCAGGACCGAGCATGTCCAGCACCTCGTCGCACAGGGCTTCCAGGGGCGGCGGATGGTCCGGGCCGGTCAGCTGGGCGGTCGCGGCGAGCTTCTCCCGCAGCTGCTCTATGCCGGTCCACACGTCGCGCAGGCGGGACTCGACCAGGCCGTCCGTGTAGAGCAGCAGCGTCGCCCCGGCGGGCGCGTCCAGCTCCACCGCCTCGAAGTCCACGCCGCCGACGCCGATCGGGGCGCCCGGCGGCACCCGCAGCACCTCGGCCCGGCCGCCCAGGTGCAGCAGGACGGGCGGGGGATGGCCGGCGTTGGCGATGGTGATGCGGTGCGAGACCGGGTCGTAGACCGCGTACAGGCAGGTCGCCATGCGGTCGGTGCCCAGGCGCTGGGCCTGCTCGTCGAGGTGGTGCAGCACCTCCTGCGGCGGCAGGTCGAGCCCGGCGAGGGTCTGCGCGGTGGTGCGCAGCTGGCCCATGATGGCCGCCGACGTCATGGAGTGGCCCATCACGTCCCCGACGACCAGCGCGACCCGGCTGCCGGGCAGCGGGATCGCGTCGTACCAGTCGCCGCCCACCCGGGCCGTCTCGGCGGCCGGCAGGTAACGCGAGGCCAGCCGTACGCCGGTGCAGCGCGGCAGGTTCTCCGGCAGCATCGTGCGCTGCAACTCGTCGGCGATGTACGCTTCGCGGCCGTACAGCACCGCCTTGTCGATGCCCAGCGCGCTGTGCGTGGCGAGCTGCGCGGCCACCAGCAGGTCGTCGGCCTCGAAGGCGGCCCGCTCCGGACGGCGCAGGAACAGCGCGGCGCCGATCACCCGGCGCCGGCCGCGCAGCGGAGCCAGGACGGCACGCCGTCCGTCGGGCAGCGGGAGGTCGCTGAGGTCGCCGAGGAGTTCGGGCAGGGCGGCGCGGGCCGCGGGCGCGTCCGTGAAGACCGGGCGCACCCCGCGCAGCACCTCGGCCAGCGCGCTGCCCGGCCGCACC
The DNA here is from genome assembly GCF_055562815.1 of Streptomyces sp. NPDC016677. Taxonomy (NCBI): domain Bacteria; kingdom Bacillati; phylum Actinomycetota; class Actinomycetes; order Kitasatosporales; family Streptomycetaceae; genus Streptomyces; species Streptomyces sp. NPDC016677. The sequence continues at coordinate 384,815 of NZ_JBVHEO010000003.1, forward strand.
TCGCACAGCTCCGCTCCGACCGTGTCCAGGTCGGCCGGTTCGGGCTGGACCGGCGGCATGAACCCGCCCTCGGTGTCCCGCTCGGCGGGGATGCGGTCGGTGCGGCGCAGCCGCAGCACCAGCGGACCGGTGGGCCGCTCGTCGCCGACCGGCAGCGGCTCGCGCAGATAGACCAGGATGGCGTCGGCGAACGTCGGCACGGTCGCCCGGCACAGCCCCATCACGATCTCGTCCAGGTCCATGCCCCGGGCGATCCGCCGGGTGGCGGCGCCCACGAAGCGCAACCGGTCCCCGTCCCGCCGCATCGGCGTGGGCCGTCCCGGCGGCAGCGGCTGCCCGCTGCGCCGCTCGGCCCCGGTCTGCTCGGCCGGGACACCGCCGGGTGGGGCCGGGACGCCCTCCGGCACCGGTATCGGCCGCGGGCGGTGCGCGTCGGGTCCGGCCGGCTGCTCGGTGCCCGGCTGGGCGTGCTCGGAGACGTCGACGGGGTCCCCGCCCACCGCGGCGGTCCCGGGCGGCGGGACGTCCCCGGCATGGCCCTGGGCCGGCAGGGCGCCTTCCGGGGCGCGCGGTGGCGCCGGGGTGTGCAGCAGCGCCCCGCGGGGGTCCGTGGGGTCGCTGCCCGCCTGGGGGCGCTCGAAGGAGATCGGGTGCTCCGTCACGCGTGTCGAATCCATCCGTGAGCGACCGCGCGCCGCGCGCGCGGTTCGTCCCGCAGAAGTCCCGATACCCGCAACACGCGCCCCGGGAACGGAATTCCCGCGCGGTCGAAGGCTGTTCCTGGACTGCCGCCGGGCCTGCCGTGATCCGTGCCGGCGTTGCCCTCGTACCCCTCGCTCACGTCCTGCCGCCCCTCGGTGACGTTCGGTCAAGCCCTGCGTGTGCCACGCCTGTTGCCACCGCGAGCCCTTGCGGAGGACGATCCTACGTTTGTTGCCCGGGGGCGTATCAAGGGTCTCACGAGGACACGTGCGCGGGCGTGCGATCCCAGTCCGCCGGGAGGGCCGGTACCGGCCACGCCGGGTCCGGCCGCCAGTGCTCCCAGCCGGCGGAGTACGGCGGCCCCCAGGCGCGGATCACCTCCACCGCCGCCCGCCCGGCCTCCCGTACCCGCTCGGCGAGGGCCGCGTCCATCAGGCCGTCCCGCTGGGCCTGCGCGAACTCGTCCTCGTCCCGCCAGTGCCACGTGCGGTCCGGGTGCACGGAGATGTCCAGAAAATGATCCTCGGAGTCGACCCCGCCAGCCCAGCGGGCCAGCGGCTCCTCCAGGTTCACGTACCAGTTCTTGAACGCCCAGCCCGGTTCCCAGAACAGCCACACCGACCAGGACTCGCCGGGCCGGGCCAGCTTCAGCACCCCGGTGCCGAACCAGCGGTCGCGCCGCACGGTCCGGGGTCTGGTGTAGCGCGTGGACAGGGGCTCCCGGTGCAGCGGGGTGCCGTCGGCCAGTACGGGCTTGACGCACTCGGTGCCGGGGGCCAGCCAGACGGCGAGCAGATCGGCGTCGTCGCGTACGACGGTGACGGGGCGGGCGATGTGCGGGCGCGGTCCGCCGTTCTCCCGGTAGCGCCACAGGATCTGGCTGCCGGGTGTCCAGAACGCCGCCCGCCCGTCCGTCCCCGTCGCCCCGCTCACCGTCTCACCGTCTGCCATGGACAGATATTAGGTGCCCCGGGCACCCGGCGCTGCGGCATCCGTCACGCCGGGGCACCGGGAGGAGCGCGGGCGGGCCGGGTGCGCCGGAGCGGGGGACGTCAGGGACGGGCGGTGCCGGCGGCCGGAGTCGGCGGGACAGGTCAGGGCCGGGTCATCCGCAGCACGTCCAGCGCCTCGTCGAGCTGCTCCTCGGTCAGGTCGCCGCGCTCCACGTACCCGCTTTCCACGACGACCTGACGGATCGTCTTCCGCTCGGCCAGCGCCTTCTTGGCGACCTTGGCGGCCTCCTCGTACCCGATGTACTTGTTCAGCGGCGTGACCACGGACGGCGAGGACTCGGCGTACTCGCGGGCCCGGTCCCGGTGGGCGGTGATGCCGTCCACGGTCCGGTCGGCCAGCAGCCGCGAGACGTTGGCGAGCAGCCGCACCGACTCCAGCACGTTCTTCGCGATGACCGGCAGCATCACGTTCAGCTCGAAGTTGCCGGCCGCGCCCGCCGTCGCCACGGTGGCGTCGTTGCCGACCACCTGGGCGGCGACCATCAGCACCGCCTCCGGGATGACCGGGTTCACCTTGCCCGGCATGATGGACGACCCCGGCTGGAGGTCGGGCAGCGAGATCTCCGCGAGCCCGGTGCGCGGCCCCGACGCCATCCACCGCAGATCGTTCGCGATCTTCGTCAGTCCGACCGCGATGGTCCGCAACTGCCCGCTGGTCTCGACGATCCCGTCCCGGGCGCCCTGCGCCTCGAAGTGGTCCCGCGCCTCGGTCAGCGGCAGCCCGGTGACGCGGGCCACCTCCGCGATGACGGCGGCGGAGAACCCGGGCGGCGTGTTGATCCCGGTCCCGACCGCCGTGCCGCCCAGCGGCAGTTCGGCCAGCCGCGGCAGCGAGGCGTGCAACCGCTCGACGCCGTACCGCACCTGGGCCGCGTACCCGCCGAACTCCTGGCCCAGGGTGACGGGCGTGGCGTCCATCAGATGCGTACGCCCCGACTTCACCACGTCGGCGAACTCCTCCGCCTTGCGCTCCAGGGCCGCCGCCAGGTGCTCCAGGGCCGGGATCAGGTCCCGGCTGACGGCGGCGGTGGCGGCGATGTGGATGGAGGACGGGAAGACGTCGTTGGACGACTGGGAGGCGTTGACGTGGTCGTTGGGGTGGACGTCCCGCCCGAGCCGCTCGGTCGCCAGGGTGGCGAGGACCTCGTTGGTGTTCATGTTGGACGAGGTGCCGGAGCCGGTCTGGAAGACGTCGACCGGGAAGTGCGCGTCCCACTTCCCCTCGGCCACTTCACCGGCCGCCTCCTGGATCGCCCCGGCGATCTCCTCGTCCAGCACCCCCAGCTCGGCGTTGACCTTCGCCGCGGCCCCCTTGATCCGGGCGAGCGCCTCGATGTGCGCCCGCTCGATCCGCTGCCCGGAGACGGGGAAGTTCTCGACGGCCCGTTGCGTCTGCGCGCGCCACTTGGCGTCGACGGGGACGCGGACCTCGCCCATGGAGTCGTGCTCGATGCGGTAGTCGCTCATGTCCGGTACAGCGAACGGCACCGGCCCGTTGTTCCTGGACGAGGTCCGTTCGGGTCAGGCCAGCCCCGGCCCCCGTACCGGAATCGACGTGAACGTCGGCTGCGGCGCCGGGTCCTGGAAGAAGTCGTTGCCCTTGTCGTCCACGACGATGAACGCCGGGAAGTCCTCGACCTCGATCTTCCAGACCGCCTCCATGCCCAGCTCCTCGTACTCGACGACCTCGACCTTCTTGATGCAGTCCTGCGCCAGCCGCGCCGCCGGCCCGCCGATCGACCCGAGGTAGAAGCCGCCGTGCGCACCGCACGCGTCGGTGACCTGTTTGCTCCGGTTGCCCTTGGCGAGCATCACCTTGGAGCCGCCCGCCGCCTGGAACTGCTCGACGTAGGAGTCCATGCGCCCGGCGGTCGTCGGACCGAAGGACCCGGACGCGTACCCCTCGGGCGTCTTGGCCGGACCCGCGTAGTACACCGGGTGGTCCTTCAGGTACTGCGGCATCTCCTCACCCGCGTCCAGCCGCTCCTTGATCTTGGCGTGCGCGATGTCGCGGGCCACGACCAGCGGGCCGGTCAGCGAGAGCCGGGTCTTGACCGGGTACTTGGTCAGCTCGGCGAGGATCGCGTCCATCGGCTGGTTGAGGTCGATCTGGACGACGTCGCCGTCGGCGGCGAGGTGCTCGTCCGTCGTCTCCGGCAGGAACCGCGCCGGGTCGGTCTCCAGCTGCTCCAGGAAGACGCCCTCGGCGGTGATCTTCGCGACGGCCTGCCGGTCGGCGGAGCAGGAGACGGCGATGGCGACCGGGCAGGAAGCCCCGTGCCGCGGCAGCCGCACCACCCGCACGTCGTGGCAGAAGTACTTGCCGCCGAACTGCGCGCCGATACCGATCTTCTGCGTCAGCTCGAAGACCTTCTCCTCCAGCTCCTTGTCCCGGAAGCCGTGCCCCAGCTCCGACCCCTCGGCCGGGATCTCGTCCAGGTAGTGCGCGGAGGCGTACTTCGCGGTCTTCAGCGCGTACTCGGCCGACGTGCCGCCGACGACGATCGCCAGGTGGTACGGCGGGCAGGCGGCCGTACCGAGCGAACGGATCTTCTCCTCCAGGAACTTCATCATGGAGGACTCGTTCAGGACGGCCTTCGTCTCCTGGTAGAGGAACGACTTGTTGGCCGAGCCGCCGCCCTTCGCCATGAACAGGAACTTGTAGGCGCCGCCGTCGGTCGCGTACAGCTCGATCTGCGCGGGGAGGTTGGAGCCGGTGTTCTTCTCCTCCCACATGGTGAGCGGGGCCATCTGGGAGTAGCGCAGGTTCAGGTTCTTGTAGGCGTCGTAGATGCCCCGGCTCAGGGCCTCCTCGTCGCCGCCGGCCGTCAGCACGTTCTGGCCGCGCTTGCCCATCACGATCGCCGTGCCGGTGTCCTGGCACATGGGCAGCACGCCCGCCGCCGCGATGTTGGCGTTCTTCAGCAGGTCCAGCGCGACGAACTTGTCGTTGGACGACGCCTCGGGGTCGTCGATGATGCGGCGGAGCTGGGCCAGGTGGGCGGGGCGCAGATAGTGCTGGATGTCGTGGATCGCCTCTTCGGCCAGCTTGCGCAGCGCCTCCGGCTCCACCTTGAGGAACGTACGCCCGTCGGCCTCGAAGGTGGAGACACCCTCGGAGGTCACCAGCCGGTACGGGGTGGTGTCCTCTCCCTGGGGGAGCAGATCGGTGTACACGAACTCAGGCATGTCGCCCATTCCTCACTCGACAGACGGCCGCTGGCCTCCATTGGCAGCGTCCACCAGCGTAGAACCTGCCGGGAACGGCGAACTTGTGAGGTTGTCCTCAGTAAACCCGGGCAAGGGGTAGTCGCGATCTATCGCGTTTCGGTACGCTGCTGCCGTGGACCTTCACAAGCACGCCCCGCAGCAGGACGTCCCGACCCCCGTCTCCGAGCTGCGCGCCTCGGACGCCGACCGGGACCGCATCGCCGACATGCTCCGCGAGGCGCTCGCCGAGGGGCGCCTCACCGCCGACGAGCACGCCGAGCGCGTCGAGGGCGTGCTGACCGCCAAGACGGTGGGCGAACTGGACGTGTTCGTACGGGACCTGCCCGCCGGCCACGAGCGGCGGGCGTCCGCCGCCGCTCCGTCGCGCCCGCCCGTGCCCGGCGTGCTGCCGGCCGACCCGGACGACCGGGTCGTCGCGGTGTTCAGCGCCGCCGTCCGCAAGGGCCGCTGGCGGGCGGGCCGCCGTATCCACGCGTACTCGGTCTTCGGCAGCGTCGAGATAGACCTCGGCGAGGCGGTCTTCGAGTACCAGCAGGTGGTGGTCAAGGCGGTCTCGGTCTTCGGCAGCGTCGAGGTCCGTGTGCCGGAGAACGTGACGCTGCGCGGCGCGGGCGGCGCCGTGCTCGGCAGCTTCGAGGTGGACACGGCCGACGCGACGGACCCCGAGGCCCCCGTGGTCCACGTGGACGGCTGGGCCGTGCTGGGCAGTGTCGAGGCCCGCCCGAAGCGGGGCAGCCGGGTGGTGGACATCCTCGACCGGGTGCAGCGCAAGGTCGACCGGCATGTGCGCAAGCATCTGGGGCACTGACGTTGCCCCCGCGAAGTCCGGGAGCGGACCCGGCGGTTCGGGACCCAGTGCATAGGCGCGCGTACAGCGGGTAAGGCTTGCTGCATCGTCTCTCGCTCGCGAAGCCGTCGTCAGGAGTAGACCGTGCTGCAACCGCCGCCTTCGTCCCTGCAGGTAGCCGCCGTTCCGGCCCAGCGGGTGCCGACGCGAGACCGGGACCAGGACGCCCCCTGGCACACCGAGGCGGTGTGCCGCCGCGACGAGGCGGGCCTGTTCTTCGCACCCTCCAAGGAGCCGACCGCCGCCCGGCTCTCCCGCGAGGAGGCGGCCAAGCGTGTCTGCGCGCGCTGTCCCGTCATGGTCGAGTGCCGCGAGCACGCCCTGCTCCAGCCCGAGCCCTACGGCGTCTGGGGCGGCCTCACCGCCGCCGAGCGCCGCGTGGTCCTGGCCCGCAGGCGCCGCCGCGACCTGGAACTGAAGAAGGCGGCCCGCGCGACGGGCCAGATAGCGGCGGCCGGCTGACCCGGACGCGGAGGAACGCGGAGGAAAAGGCACCCTCTCCGCACAGAGGGTGCCTTTTCGATGCCGGCTCCCAGGGGTGTCCGACCTCACCGACGGAGACGGGGTCACTTCACCGACGGAGACGGCGTCACTTCACCGACGGAGACGGCGTCACTTCGCCTGGTCGAAATTGACCGCGCTGTACGCCCGCAGCTTGCTCAGCCGGTGCTCGGAGTCGATCCGCCGCACCGTCCCCGACTTGGACCGCATCACGATCGAGTCCGTCGTGGCCGTCTCCGACCGGTACCGGACCCCCCGCAGCAGCTCGCCGTCGGTGATGCCGGTGGCGACGAAGAAGACGTTCTCGCCGGTGACGAGGTCCTCGGTGGTCAGCACCCGGTCCAGATCGTGCCCCGCCTCCAGCGCCCGCTGCCGCTCCGCGTCGTCCTTCGGCCACAGCTTGCCCTGGATCGTGCCGCCCAGGCACTTGACCGCGCAGGCCGAGATGATGCCCTCGGGGGTGCCGCCGACGCCGAGCAGCAGGTCGATGCCGGTGCCCTCGCGCAGCGCCAGGATGGAGCCGGCCACATCGCCGTCGGAGATCAGCTTGATGCGCGCGCCGGTCTCCCGGACCTGCTGGATGAGGTCCGTGTGCCGGGGCCGGTCCAGGATGACGACCGTGACGTCCTCGGGCGTGACCCGCTTGGCCTTGGCGACCCGGCGGATGTTCACGGAGACCGGTGCGTTGATGTCGACGAAGTCGGCGGCCTCGGGGCCGGTGACCAGCTTGTCCATGTAGAAGACGGCCGACGGGTCGAACATGGAGCCCCGCTCGGCGGCGGCCAGCACGGCGATCGCGTTGGTCATGCCGTTCGCGGTCAGGGTGGTGCCGTCGATCGGGTCGACCGCGATGTCGACCTCGGCGCCGGTGCCGTCGCCGACCCGCTCCCCGTTGAAGAGCATCGGGGCCTCGTCCTTCTCCCCCTCGCCGATGACGACGACGCCGTTCATCGACACGGTCTGGACGAGGGTCCGCATGGCGCGCACGGCGGCACCGTCGGCGCCGTTCTTGTCGCCGCGCCCGACCCAGCGGCCCGCGGCCATCGCCGCCGCCTCGGTCACGCGGACCAGTTCCATCGCGAGGTTGCGGTCGGGAGCCTCGGCGGGCACGTCCAGTTCGGAGGGAAGATGATGATGTTCGGTCATCGAAACGCACCTTTCTGTACGACGACGGCCGGATGAGGGTATGACCATGACTCTATCGCCAGTCTGTCTGAATGAGCAGGGGACCCCACGGATGAGCGCCCCGGGTACCTGCGACGATAGGGGGCGTGGCAGGTAGAAACGGCAAGCAGAAGACCGCTCGCAACATGATCTACTCGCTGGGCGTCACCGTCCTGGCGGGGCTGGTCATGTGGGCCTTCGTCCCGCACGACGACAAAGAGCCCGACCTCCAGCGGGTCGACTACCGGGTGGAGCTGCTCACCGCCCGCCGTGCCGCGCCGTATCCGGTGGCCGCGCCCCAGGGGCTTCCCGCCGAGTGGAAGGCGACCTCGGTCCGCTATCAGGGCACCCAGTCCGACACCTGGCACCTGGGCTTCCACCTCCCGGACGGCCAGTACGTACAGGTCGAGCAGTCGACGGGGAAGGTGTCCGCCTTCATCGAGGAGGCGAGCCAGGGCGCGACGGCGACCGACGTCACCGAGGAGATCGACGGCCGGTCCTGGACGCGCTACACGGGCGGCCGGTACAAGGCCCTGGTACTGAAGGACACCGAGGGCGTGAAGGGCGCGACGACGATCGTGGCCGGCACCGGTTCCTTCGGCCAGCTGACGAAGATGGCGGCGGCGCTGAAGATGTCCTGAGCGGACAGGGTGTCCTGAGCGGACAGGGTGTCCTGAGCGGACAGGTTCTCCTGAACGGGCGTGGGCCCCGGGAACCCCCACCGTTAGCCGGGGCGACCCCCGGGCAGCAGCGCGGGGTGGGAGTAAGGTGGTGTCGGCCCGCGGCGGGGGCCCCCGCGGGGGGCGCGGGGGGCG
>NZ_JBVHEO010000003.1:393097-806784 GCF_055562815.1 Streptomyces sp. NPDC016677
CTTTCAGTTGCGCCGTCGGTGTCTGGTTGGTTTGTGGGCCTTGTGGGTCGGGGGCTCATTGTTTTGCGGGCCGGGGCTGGCCCCGGGGAACCCGATCGGGTTCCCGGGGCCACGCCCGTTCCTGCTCGGACGGTTGCTCAGACGGTGGTGACGACCTCGTCGTACGCCAGCCGCGGGGAGCGCGGGTACCAGGCGTCGGGGCCCGGCTTGCCGATGTTGACGATCATCAGCGGGGTGTGGTCGTCGTCAAGGAACTCCTTGCGGACGCCCTCGAAGTCGAAGCCGGTCATCGGGCCGGCGGCCAGGCCGGCGGCGCGGACGCCGACGATGAAGTACCCGGCCTGGAGGGCGGCGTTCAGCGCGGCGGCGTTCTCGCGGGCGGCGCGCTCGGAGAAGAAGGCGTCCTTGGCCTGCGGGAAGTGCGGGAAGAGTGCCGGCAGTTCCTCGTGGAACTCGTTGTCCGCGGACAGGATGGCGACCAGCGGGGCGGACGCGGTCTTGGCGGCGTTGCCCTCGGACATGTGCCGTACCAGGCGCTCGCGGGCCTCGGGGGAGCGGACCAGGGTGACCCGCAGCGGGGACTGGTTGAAGGCGGTCGGACCGAACTTGACCAGGTCGTAGATCGCCTGTACCTGCTCCTCGGTCACCGGCTCGTCGGTGAAGGTGTTCGCGGTGCGGGCCTCGCGGAACAGCAGGTCCTGGGCGGCGGGGTCAAGAACGAGAGACATGCGTGCCTTCCTCGGGGGTGTGCGTCGGCTCCGCCTGGTCGGCGGGGTGCCGTTGACGGGGACGACACTACGCCAAAGAAGTTCAATGTTCAACAAAAGTTGGAGCGTGGTGATCCGCTTCACACCGCTGCCGGGGTGAAGGGGCTGTGGCGAGTCGGGCGGTCAGGCGTGTCGGCCGGGGGCCGCGTCGAGGGGGTGCGTCTATATGACGATGTGAAACCTATGTCGAATGGTGATGTATCCGGACACACCGTCGCGGTTGTCGGCCTCGGCTACGTGGGACTGCCCACCGCCCTCGCCCTCTCGGACGCGGGCGCGACGGTCATCGGCGTCGACACCAGTCCCGCCCGGCTGCACGCGATCGCCCGGGGAGCGGTGGACCTGCTCCCCCTGCACCACGCCCAGCTCGCCTGCGCCGTCGCGGGCGACGGCTTCCGCCTCACCACGGAGCCCTCGGCCGTGGGCGCCGCGGACGCCGTGGTCATCTGCGTGCCGACCCCCGTCGACGCCCGCCGCGAACCCGACCTCACGGCGCTGTCCGCCGCCTGCGCCTGTGCGGTGGAGCACGCCGTGCCCGGACAGCTGATCGTGCTCACCTCCACCAGCTACGTCGGCACCACGAGGGACCTCCTCGTCGAACCCCTGCGGGCCCGCGGACTCGTCGTCGACGAGGACGTGTACGTGGCCTTCGCCCCCGAGCGGATCGACCCCGGCAACGAGCGCCACACCCCCGAACGCACCCCGCGCCTGGTCGGCGGCGCGGGACCGCGCAGCACCCGGGCGGCCGCCGCCCTGCTCGCACCGACCGCCTCCGCCGTCCGCACCGTCGCCGATCCCGAGACCGCCGAGATGGCGAAGCTGTGGGAGAACACGTACCGCGCCGTCAACATCGCGCTCGCCAACGAACTGGCGGACGCCTGCCACGCGCTGGGCCTCGCGCCGGTCCCGGTCATCGAGGCGGCGGCGACCAAGCCGTACGGCTTCCAGCCCTTCTACCCGGGGCCCGGCGTGGGCGGCCACTGCATCCCCTGCGACCCCCACTACCTGCTGTGGCAGCTGGACAAGATCCGCCAGCAGGCCCCCGTGGTGGCGACCGCGCTCGCCGCCAACACCGGCCGGCCCGCGCGGATCACCGAACGCGCCCTGGAACTGCTGGCACGGACCGGCGTCCCCGTACCGGGCGCACGGGTGCTGCTGGTCGGCGTCGCCTACAAGGAGGGCGTGGCCGACGTCCGGGAGAGCCCCGCGCTGGAGATCATCGACCGGCTCACCGCGGCCGGCGCCGACGTCGCCTACTGCGACCCCCTGGTGCCCTCGGTCGGCGTCGGCGCGGGCACCCTGCACCACGTGCCCGACCCGCACACCCGCCCCTGGGACCTGGTCGTCCTGCACACCGTCCACCCCGTGCACGACCTGACCTGGCTGCGCACCGGCGACGCCCCGCCCGTCCTGGACCCCCGGCAGCGCGGAGCCCTGGCGACCGGCACCCCGGCCGGCGCCACCGCCGAGGCCGAGGTCACGGCATGACCGCGCCCCGTCCCGGCCGCGCACCGGCCACCCCCGCCGGGTCCGGCACCCCCGTCCCGGGCCCGGCCGCCCCCGTGGCCCGCACCGGTGTCCGCCACCGGCTCGGCGCCCGCCTGGACGCCCTGGACCCGGGCGTCCGCCGCGGCGTCGTACGCCTGCTCACCCTCCTGGCGCTGCTGCCCCTCCTGCTGCTCCTGGCCCTGCGCGCCGTCCGCCTGCCCCACGTCTTCGACCCGCTCGCCCTCTACGGCCTCCTCGTCCTGGCCGGCACCGTCTGCCTCCTCCACGTCGCCTACAGCCGCTACGACGACCCCGCCCTGCGCCCCCTGCGCAGGCGCCCGCGGCACGCGGCGGCGTTCCCGGCCCTGCCCGCGCGGCCCCGGGTGAGCTTCCTGCTGGCCGTGCGCAACGAACGCGACCACATCGAGGCCTGCGTGCGCTCCATGGCCGCCGTCGACTACCCGGACCTCCAGCTCGTCGTGGTCGACGACGCCTCCGACGACGGCACGGCGGACGTCCTCGGCCGGCTCGCCGCCGAACTGCCGCTCACCCTCGTCCGGCTGGACGAGAACCTCGGCAAGAAGGGCGCCCTGGTCCGCGCCTGCTCCCTCGCCGACGGGGACGTCCTGCTGTTCACGGACTCCGACTGCGTCGTCGCACCGGACGCGGTTCGGCGCTGTGTCGATGCCCTGGTGCGCCACCCGGAACTCGGCGCGGTCAGCGGCCACTGCCGGGCGCTGAACACCGACGCCGGACTGCTGGCCCGCGTCCAGGACGTCTGGTACGAGGGCCAGTTCCGGATCACCAAGGCCGCCGAGGCCGCCTTCGGCTCGGTGACCTGCGTCTCCGGTCCGCTCGCCGCGTTCCGCCGCGAGGCGATCTGGAACTACCTGCCCGCCTGGGCCGAGGACCGCTTCCTCGGCGCCCCCTTCCGCTTCGCCACCGACCGCCAGCTCACCGGCTACGTCCTCGGCCAGGCATGGCACGGCCGGGCGCTCAAGGACCGGCACGCCGACTCCCCGTTCGTGACCGGGCACGACTACCCCGAGCGGCGCTGGGAGGTCGGCTACACCCGCGCCGCCCGGGTGTGGACGCGGGTGCCGTCGAGACCCTCGTCCTTCCTGCGCCAGCAGATCCGCTGGAAGAAGAGCTTCATCAGGAACCTCTTCTTCACCGGCCGCTTCATGTGGCGCCGGGGCCCGGCCGCCGCCGCGCTGTACTACGGACACGCCCTGTGGGTGATCGCCGCGCCGGCCCTGGTCCTGCGGCACCTGGTGTGGGCCCCGCTCCGGCTGGCCGGTGTGCTGACCCTGCTCTACCTGGGCGGGGTGGTCCTCAAGGGCTGTGTGTGGGGCATCGCCTACCGGCTCGACCACCCCGGGGACCGGGCCTGGCGGTGCCGGCCCCTGATGAGCCTGCTGTCCTGCTGCGTACTGGCCTGGCTGTTGCCGTACGCCCTGCTCACCCTGCGCCGCGACGTCTGGTCGAGGAGTGCCGCATGAGACGTCCGAGGAGAGCCGTGAGCCTGCTGCACGGGCTGGGCCGCGCGCTCGCCGTCGCTGCCACGCTCGCCGCGATCGGGCTGGTCTACCTGTTCGTCATCACCCGAGGACGCCCGCTGTGAGACACCATGGTTCCCCACCGGACCAGGGGGCGCGACGGCCGCTGCTGCGCGCCGCCCTCGGAGTGCTCGCGCTGGCCGTGCTCGCCCTGCCCTTCACCGTCGCGTGGCAGTACGACACCTTCCGGCGCACGGTGGCGCAGCAGGCGCCCGCGCCCGGGGCGGACGCACGCGGTGGAGCCATGGGGAGCGGCGCGGCCGTGCCGGCCGGCGGGGCGCCGGCCGTCCTCGCGTACCACGACATCGGCCCGGCCGGGCGCAGCCGGTACACCGTCGCCCCGGAGCGGTTCGACGCACAGCTGCGCGCCCTCGACGCCGCCGGGTACCGCACCCTGTCCACGCGGGAGTTCACCGACTTCCTGCGGACCGGCCGCTCACCCGGGCCCCGCAGCGTCTACCTCACCTTCGACGACGGCACACACGGACTGTGGGTGCACGCCGACCCGATCCTGGCCAGGCACCGGATGAAAGCGGCCGCCTACCTGATCACCGGACAGGTGGACACCCACCGGCCGTACTACCTCTCATGGCACGAGGTCGAACGGATGGCGGAGTCCGGGCGCTGGGACTTCCAGGCCCACACCCACCTCAGCCACGACCGTGCCGCCGTGGACGCCGCCGGACACGAGCGGTCGGCGTTCACCAACCGGATCTGGCTGGCGGAGGAGGGGCGCGTCGAGACGCGGGACGAGTACCTGCGCCGTGTCGCGGCCGACCTCGACCGTTCGGTCCGTGACCTGACCGCGCACGGCCTGCCCGAGCCGCGGCTGTTCGCCTACCCCTTCTCGGAGCGGCTGGACGACTCCAACCTCGGGCCGCGCGGCGCCGGCATGCTGCGGTCGCTGCTGCGGGAGCGCTTCACGGCCGCCCTCACCAACAACGCGCGGCGGCCGCTGCCCGCCGGTCCGCGAGCGGCCGCCGCCGGCCTGGTGCAGCGCCTGGAGGTCACCCGGGACACCACACCGGCGGCCCTGCTGCGCGAACTCGCCCGCCGGGCCCCGGTGGCACCGTCCGACGCCGACCGGCCGTTGGCCCACCCGGAACACTGGGAGGTGGCGGGTGACGCCGAGCGGGCCGGTCCGGGCGCGCTCACCGGCGAGGGCCCCCACCCGCGCGGCACGGACCACGTCTCGGCCGCCTATCGTCCCGTCGCCACCGCCGACTGGACCACCTACCGCGTGCGGGCCACCGCCGACGGACTGCACGGCACCACGAACGGCGTCGGCATCACCGTACGGTCCGGCAGCGAACACCCGGTGGCCGTCTCCGTCGGCCGCAACACCGCGAGCCTCACCACGCGCGGGCCCGGCGGCACGGGCGAGAGGCGCTCCTGCCGGCTCGACCCCGCCGACCGGCACGAGGTCACCGTCTCGGTCTCGCCCGAGCGGGTGCGGGTGAGTGTCGACGGCGAGCCCTGCGTGACGGTCCGGGCCGACGGGCGGCGAGCCGCCGAGGGCGCGGGAGGCTTCGTGCTCGGCGTGCGCAACAGCGGGACGGACGAGCAGTGGCCCCGCTTCACCTCCCTCACGGTGCAGTGACGCGGATCACAGGCGGCGGGCGATCACTCGGTCCGCCGCCCGCGGTCATGAAGGGTGCGACGCCATCATCCGCGTAGAGGAGCGCACCGACATGACGACCAGCAGCACGAAGGGCCCCGCCTCCTACTTCCCGTCGATCGAGAAGAAGTACGGCCGCCCGGTCGCGGAGTGGAAGGAGCTGATCCGCTCCTCCCCGCTCACCCGGCACATGGAACTCGTCACCTGGCTCAAGACCGACCACGGCCTGGGCCACGGCCACGCCAACGCGCTCGTCGCGCACACGCTGGCCGAGGACACCGGGAAGTAGGCCCCGCCAGGGCCTGTCAGACAGGCCCTACCGGCCCTCGTCCTCCTCCGCCCCGGCCTCCTCGGCCAGTGCCGCGTCGAGGCGGGCCCGGGCGCCGTCCAGTCGGCGACGGCAGACCTTCGCCAGCTCCTCGCCCCGCTCCCACAGGGCGAGGGACTCCTCCAGCGTCGTACCGCCCGCCTCCAGCCGCCGTACGACCTCGATCAGCTCGTCCCGCGCCTGCTCGTACCCGAGCGCCTCGGACACGGCCGTCGGCTGCTCCACCTCGCTGGTCATCCACCCACCTTACGCATCGACTCGTACGGAGAAATCGCCCTCGGAGACGCGGGCCCGCAGCGTCTCGCCCGGCTCCACCTCGCCCGGGTCGCGGACGGCGTGGCCGTCGGCCCGCTGGAGCACGGCGTACCCGCGCTTCAGGGTCGCGGCGGGGGAGAGGGCCACCACGCGCGCGTGCGTGTGCGTCAGCTCCGAGTCGGCCCGGTCCAACTGGTGCCGCAGCGTACGGCGGCCCCGCTCCAGCAGGGCCGTCACCTGCTCCGCGCGCTCGTCGATCATGCGGTGCGGGTCCTGTACCGACGGCCGGGTGAGCGCGTGGGCCAGCCCCCGCTCCTCCCGGTCGACGAAGGCCGCCACACAGCGCCGCGCCCGGTCCCGCAGCAGCCGTACCCGCTCGTACTCCTCCCCGACGTCCGGCACCACCTTCTTCGCGGCGTCGGTCGGCGTGGACGCGCGCAGGTCGGCGACCAGGTCCAGCAGGGGGCTGTCCGGCTCGTGCCCGATCGCCGAGACGACCGGCGTACGGCACTGGGCGACCGCCCGCACCAGCTGCTCGTCGGAGAACGGCAGCAGATCCTCCACGCTGCCGCCGCCGCGCGCCACGACGATCACGTCCACGTCGTCCCTCGCGTCCAGCTCCTTCACGGCCTGGACGACCTGCGGCACCGCGTGCACGCCCTGCACGGCGACGTTGCGCACCTCGAAGCGGACGGCGGGCCAGCGGTGCCGGGCGTTCTCCAGCACGTCCCGTTCGGCGGCCGAGGCGCGCCCGCACACCAGGCCGACGAGGTGCGGCAGGAACGGCAGCGGCCTCTTGCGCTCCGGCGCGAACAGCCCCTCGCGCGCCAGCGTCTTCTTGAGCTGTTCGAGCCGCGCCAGCAGCTCGCCCACCCCCACCGGCTTGATCTCGGCGGCCCGCAGCGACAGCTGCCCGCGCGGCGCGTACCACTCGGGTTTGGCGCGGACCACCACCCGGGCGCCCTCGCCGATCACGTCGGCGACCGCGTCGAAGACCTGCCGGTAGCAGGTGACGCTCACCGAGATGTCGTGCGAGGGGTCGCGCAGGGTCAGGAACACCACCCCCGCGCCCGGCCGCCGCGACAACTGGGTGATCTGCCCCTCGACCCAGATCGCGCCGAGCCGGTCGATCCAGCTCCCGATGAGCCGCGACACCTCACCCACGGGCAACGGGGACTCCGGACTCGTGTTCACAGCCATGCCGCGAGGGTAACGGGCTCCACTGACAACGCCGGGGACGAGCGACCTCCTCAAGGGGTGCGGGGACCCGCGCGATCAACCGCGTACTACGCGCACCCGCCGACCACCGCCACCCCTCACGGCGACGGCCGCCCCCGCTGCGCCACCAGCACCACCAGCCCGATCACCAGCCAGACCGCCCCCACCACCTGCGCCGTCCCCGACGCCTCCACGATCACCGCCACCGTGATCGCGGCCCCGGCCACCGGCACCAGCACATGCCGCCACCAGCTCACCGGGCCGCCCCGGCGGCGCACCGCGAACCAGCCCACCACGCTCGCGTGCAGCAACGTGAACGCGGACAGCGCGCCCAGGTTCACCACCGTCGTCAGATGGTCGAGGCCGTCGTCCCGCCGGGCCGCCCACACCGCCGCGACCAGCGTGATCACCGCCGCCACCAGCAGCGCCACCCGCGGCACACCGGAGTACGTACGGGACAGCACCCCCGGCAGCCGTCGGTCCCGGCCCATCGCGAACAGCAGCCGCCCGGCCGCCGCCTGCCCGGCCAGCGCCGCGAACGCCGCGCCGACCGCCTTGCTCACCGCCACCAGATCGTGCAGCCACGTGCCCACCGACGCGTCGACCGTGTCGTAGAACGCCGACCCCTGCCCGCCCGGCCCGGCCGCCAGCTCCGCCGACGACATCGGCGCCAGCAGCCCCGCCAGATACGTCTGCGCCACGAACAGCACCCCGGCCAGCGCCAGGCAGAACAGCAGCGCCCGCGCCACCTTCGCCGACCCGCCGGTCACCTCCTCCGCGAACGTCGCGATCGCGTCGAAGCCCAGGTACGACAGCACCGCCACCGACACCGCCCCGACCACCGCCGACAGCGCGAACGCCCCCTGCGTCCCGTCCCCCGACAGCGGCGACAGCCAGCCCCGCTCCGCCCCGTCCCGTACCAGCACCACGACCGCCGCCGCCACGAACACCAGCAGCACCACGATCTCCATCACCAGCACCGCGAACCCCACCCGGGCCGCCGCCCGCACCCCCCACAGGTTCAGCAGCGTGGTGACGAGGACGGCCAGCGCCGTCCACACCCACCGCGACACCTCCGGGACCAGCTCGTTCATCGCGATGCCGGAGAACAGGTAGGCCACCGCCGGGATGAGGACGTAGTCCAGCATCGCCATCCAGCCGGCCACGAACCCGGCCCCCTCGCCGAGCCCCGCCCGCGCGTACGCGAACACCGACCCCGCCTGCGGCACCACCCGCACCATCTGGGCGTAGCTGAACGCGGTGAACGCCATCGCCACCGTGGCGACGACGTACACCAGCGCCACCGCGCCGTGCGACTTGGCGTCCAGCGTGCCGAAGACGCCGACGGGCGCCATCGGCGCGATGAACAGCAGCCCGTAGACCACCAGGTCGCGGAAGCCCAGGGTGCGCCGCAGCTCCCGCCGTTCCCCGGTCCCCGGGGCCGTCGTGCCGGTCTCGGACATCGCGCCTCCGCCCGTACTCGTACACCGTCCCGCCAGTCTCCCCGCCGATGCGCCCCCCACGCGATCTCCGACCCGCCGAACGCGCCCGTACGATGGACCGCATGACTGCTTCGCCTGGCCGCCGTGTCCTGCTCGCCGCCCCCCGTGGCTACTGCGCGGGTGTGGACCGCGCCGTGATCGCCGTCGAGAAAGCGCTGGAACAGTACGGCGCTCCCGTCTACGTCCGGCACGAGATCGTCCACAACAAGTACGTCGTGCAGACCCTGGAGAAGAAGGGCGCCGTCTTCGTCGAGCGCACGGAGGAGGTTCCGCCGGGCAACATCGTCATGTTCTCCGCGCACGGCGTGGCCCCCGTCGTCCACGAGGAGGCCGAGCGCGGCCGGCTCGCCACCATCGACGCGACCTGCCCCCTGGTCACCAAGGTCCACAAGGAAGCGGTCCGCTTCGCCAACGACGACTACGACATCCTCCTGATCGGCCACGAGGGCCACGAGGAGGTCATCGGCACCTCCGGCGAGGCCCCCGAGCACATCCAGCTCGTCGACGGCCCCGGCGACGTCGCCAAGGTCGAGGTCCGGGACGAGTCCAAGGTGGTCTGGCTCTCCCAGACCACGCTCTCCGTCGACGAGACCATGGAGACCGTCGACGCGCTGAAGGAGAAGTTCCCCCAGCTCATCTCCCCGCCCAGCGACGACATCTGCTACGCCACGCAGAACCGCCAGCTCGCGGTGAAGCAGATGGGCGCCGAGGCCGACCTCGTCATCGTCGTCGGCTCCCGCAACTCCTCCAACTCCAAGCGGCTGGTCGAGGTCGCCAAGCAGGCCGGCGCCCGCGACGCGTACCTGGTCGACTTCGCCGACGAGATCGACGAGACCTGGCTGGAGGGCGTGACCACGGTCGGCGTCACCTCCGGCGCCTCCGTCCCGGAGATCCTGGTCGAGCAGGTCCTGGAGTACCTCTCCGCGCGCGGCTACGCGGACGTGGAGATCGTCAAGGCGGCCGAGGAGTCCATCACCTTCTCCCTCCCCAAGGAGCTGCGCCGGGACCTGCGCGAGGAGGCGGCGGCGCTGGTCGCGGAGCGCGGCGGTTCGGGTACCTCGGAGGAGTGACTGTCCGTCGCAGGCCGTAACGTGGTGCCATGCAGATCTTCGGCGTGGACATCGGCGGCTCGGGCATCAAGGGCGCCCCTGTGGACCTCGACAGGGGCGACCTGGCCCAGGAACGCTGCAAGGTGCTCACCCCGCACCCGGCGACGCCGGACGGGGTGGCCGACGGGGTACGGGAAGTCGTCGAGCACTTCGGCTGGACCGGCCCGGTCGGGCTGACCTTCCCGGGCGTGGTCACCGGGGGCGCCACCGTCCGTACGGCGGCCAACGTCGACAAGAGCTGGGTCGACCGGGACGCGCGCGCGTTGTTCAGCGACCGCCTGGGCGGCCTGCCGGTGACCGTCGTCAACGACGCGGACGCGGCGGGCGTCGCCGAGATGCACTTCGGCGCCGGACGCGGCCGCACGGGCACGGTCGTCCTGCTCACCTTCGGCACCGGCATCGGCAGCGCCGTCTTCACCGACGGCGTCCTCGTCCCCAACACCGAACTGGGCCACCTGGAGCTGGACGGCCACGAGGCCGAGAAGCGGGCCTCCAGCAAGGTCAAGGAGGACCACGACATGTCCTGGGAGCACTGGGGGCACCGGGTGCGGACGTACCTGGCGCACGTCGAGATGCTGTTCTCGCCCGAGCTGTTCATCATCGGCGGCGGGGTCAGCCGCAAGGCGCACAAGTTCCTGCCGTACCTCGACGGCATCCGCGCGGAGATCGTCCCGGCCGAGTTGCAGAACAACGCGGGGATCGTCGGCGCGGCGATGCGGGCGGCGGAGGGGCGGCCGGCCGCGGGCTGAGCGGCGCGGGGCCGGGGGCCGCGGGGAGGCCGTCGAGGACGGCCGGACGACGGGGCGGGGCGGGGCCGTCAGGGGTGGTTCAGTGGTGGGCTCCGTGGGCTCCGGTGGCTCTGCGGTGGCTCAGCCCGCGGCCGGTACCCGGCCGCCCCGGGCGGCGACCCGGCGCCGCACCAGCCGGATCCGGCGCACGAGCACGATCGATCCGGCGATCAGCGTCCCGCCGTACAGCCACCCGGCCTCCGTGGCCAGCGCGGTCACGAACCCGGTCAGCGCGCCGGTGAAGCCGTCACCGCCGTCCGCCACGGTGGTCAGCCCCACGGCGAAGGCGATCGGCACCACGATCGGCGCGGTCAGCAGATCGACCTGGCGCACCCAGCAGGCGGTCAGCACGCAGACCGGCAGGAACAGCACGCCGTACACCGTCCGCGACGCCCCGAACAGCACCAGGTCGAAGAACCCGAACACGAGCATCACCGCCGCGCAGAACAGACCGCCGCCCAGCCCGGTCAGCCTGGGGTCGGGCAGCAGACGGGCGGCCCGCGGCGCGGCCGGCCAGGGCGACCGTACCGGCGCGGGTCCGCGCGCGGCGGTCCCGGAGGGCCGCCGGCCCCCCGGCCCCGGCACCCGCGCGGAACCCCGCGCCGGTACGCCCCGTACGTCCCCGGCGCCCCGTACGTCCCGGACGACACGGCCGCCCGCCGGCCCGCCGCGGTCGTCCGCCGGCCTGCCACGGCCGTCCGCCGGCCCGCCGCGGTCGCCCACCGGTCCTCCGGCGGCCCCGCGTGCCGCCGGCAGGCCCCGCTCTCCCCGGCCCTGCCCGGGCAGCGGCGGCCGGCTGTCTCGCGGTCCGTTGTGCGCAGGTCGCGTCCTGTGTTGCTCCACTGGTCCAACTTAGGTCGGTTTATGTGCGGAATCGGCTGTCGGACACGCCGAGAGCCGGGCCTGGCCATGCGTTCGACTGCCCGCCTGATCCGTACCCCACACCCCGTAGACTGGTGGATCGGCCCCGCCCGGGCCGCCCCGCTCCCACCGCATCCTCCTCACGTACGGGAAGTCGCAACGTGTCGCTCACGATCGGAATCGTCGGTCTGCCGAATGTCGGCAAGTCGACCCTGTTCAACGCCCTGACCAAGAACGACGTGCTGGCGGCCAACTACCCGTTCGCCACGATCGAGCCCAACGTCGGCGTCGTGGGCGTCCCCGACCCCCGCCTGACGAAGCTGGCCGAGATCTTCTCCTCGGAGAAGGTCCTCCCGGCCACCGTCGACTTCGTCGACATCGCGGGCATCGTGCGGGGCGCCAGCGAGGGCGAGGGCCTGGGCAACAAGTTCCTCGCGAACATCCGCGAGTCCGACGCGATCTGCCAGGTCATCCGCGCCTTCAAGGACGAGAACGTCGTCCACGTCGACGGCAAGGTCTCGCCCAAGGACGACATCGAGACGATCAACACCGAGCTGATCCTCGCCGACCTCCAGACCATCGAGAAGGTCCTGCCGCGCCTCCAGAAGGAGTCGCGCATCAAGAAGGACATCGCTCCCAAGGTCAAGGCCGTCGAGGAGGCCAAGGAGATCCTGGAGAAGGGCGACACCCTCTTCGCCCACGGCATCGTCCAGAACACCGAACGCGCCGAGCTCCTCCACGACCTGCACCTCCTCACCACCAAGCCCTTCCTCTACGTCTTCAACGTCGACGAGGACGAGCTGACCGACGAGGACTTCAAGAACGACCAGCGCGCCCTGGTCGCCCCCGCCGAGGCGATCTTCCTCAACGCCAAGCTGGAGGCGGACCTCGCCGAGCTGGACGAGGACGAGGCCCTGGAACTCCTCCAGTCCGTCGGCCAGGAGGAACCCGGCCTCGCCACCCTCGCCCACGTCGGCTTCGACACCCTCGGCCTCCAGACCTACCTGACGGCCGGCCCCAAGGAATCCCGCGCCTGGACCATCAAGAAGGGCGCTACCGCCCCCGAGGCCGCCGGCGTCATCCACACCGACTTCCAGAAGGGCTTCATCAAGGCGGAGGTCATCTCCTTCGACGACCTGGTGGAGACGGGGTCGGTCGCGGAGGCGCGGGCGAAGGGGAAGGCGCGCATGGAGGGGAAGGACTATGTGATGCGGGACGGGGATGTGGTGGAGTTCCGGTTCAACGTGTAGCGGCTGACATATCACCACGTCGCTGATCTGGCAAAGATGCAGGTCAGAGAGGGCTCGGCTCTTCGGAGTCGGGCCCTTGGTTTTTTCCCGTGCTGGAAGGCAGGCCGTTGATGACGGCGGGTATGGCGTCGGCGCCGATCGAGATCAGCTCCGCGTGGGCGTCGTAGGACTCGTCGGCCTTGCCGTCGCGCTGCCGGACGAGTGTCTCGATGTGGGAGGTCATGACGCGGAGAGTCCCGGCGCCAGAAGGTGGGCAGGCCACCAGCAGAGCGCCGAGCGGTCATCCAGCCAGGGGCCCGGTCCTCGGCTTCCCAGTCCTCGAAGGAATCGCGCCTCGGTCCGATGGGGCGTCAGGCCGGGTCGAGCGGCTCGTCCTCGGCCAGTGGGCGGACGTACCGAAGGCCGTGCCGGTCGCAGGAGCTGAGGTCCTGGTAGTTGCGCTGGGCCTCGATCAGGGAGACCTTGTTCGCGCCGCCGGGCATGGTCGGCCAGCGGAACCGGACCCCGTCGTCCTCCCAGAGGCACACGGGCAGAGCTCGTACGAGCCGGGCATCGCCTCCAGCACGCGGTGCCCGCAGCACGGGCAGGGGTAGGAGTTGCTCACCTGCGCACTCTCCTTGCAGGACCCGTCGGTGTGCCAGGGCATTCGCCACCTGGCCCCCGCCAGTGGCGGGACACCCGTGAACGGCCGTCGTGAGCCACCGCGTGCCAACCGGAAATTCCCAGGTCGAAGCCCTGGACGAGGCTCCACCGCAGGTCAGGATCGACCCGCAGACATTCCGCTTCACCGTCTGAGCAGCGGCGCAGCGCACGTCGGCAGTCCGACCCTCCTCGGTGACGGCGGCCGGTTCGCGGCCCGTCTCGTCGCCGTTCCGGGGCACGGGGTGAACCGCGACGGTGCCGGACCAGGTCAGCGGCCGGGCCCCCGGCGGATGCGAGGGTCCGGCCGCTGACCTGAGGGGACGGCTGACGCGGGCCGGAGGAGCGGTGTCGCCTCCGCCGCGCCGGCCGTCGGGTGGGCTCAGCCGATCAGTGATCCCACCTGGTCGGCGGGCCGGTTGCGGCGCCAGCCCATGGCGAGGTACGCCAGCATCCCGATGGGCGGGAGTGCGCATACGGTCCAGCTGACGGCCAACGGCGGGCCCGGCTGGTCGAGCACGCCGACGTCGTGCAGGGTTCCGCGGCCGTGGCCGGCGTGGCCGTCGATGTCGAAGGTGAGGTCCACCGTCCCCGCTTCCGGCAGCGCCTGGACGTCCAGCCCCCAGACGTCCAGCTTGCGGGGGTGTCTGGCCAGTTCGGACGTCCGGTCCTCGTCATCGATGCCGGGGCCGTCCATGGTGAGCGTGCCGGCCTTGTGGGTGATGCCGCCGTCGGGCGCGAAGGTGAAGTCGAGTGACTGCATGGCGCGCAGGGGCCACTCGGAGAAGCCGACGGTGACGGTGTAGGGCCCGGCCTTCACCTGTTCGGTGTGCACGATGCCGACCGGGGCGTACGCCGCGGCCGGCGCGGTCGACACCAGGGCCAGGGCGAGGGCGGCGGTCAGGGCGAGGGTCAGCCGGCGCGCGTGGTGGCGGGCCCACCGGAAGGCGGTGGCGGTGCGGCTGGAACGGGACATGCGCATGGGGGTCATCGGCCCTTCGCGACGGGTTCGGTGGAGTGCTCGCGCAGCAGGACCGCGAGTCGTGCGGCGAGGAAGCCGGCGAGGGCACCCGCCGTCAGGCCGCAGGCCGCCATCACCAGCAGGTCGGACGCGGTCGGGGTCGAGACTCCGAGCAGGGCGTCCTGGAAGGGCAGTGACACGCCGACCACGAGTCCGCCGCCGGCCCCCATGATCTGCGGCGCGACGCGGCCCGACCAGCCCCGCTTCCGGCTCAGCCACAGCAGCGCGGTGACGGCTGCCGCGCCCAGGAGCATGAACAGCGGGATCTCCGCGGGCAGTTCGGGCGGGTTGTCGCCGAGGTTGTCGCGCAGCGGCAGACCGCTCGCGTCCGCGTAGACGCGGGCCGCCCACGGGGAGAACCACCACAGGACGGCCTGCAGGGTGCCGAGGGCCGCCGCGATGGTCAGCGCGGAGCCCCGTCGGCCGAGGGTGAACGCCCCCGTGATCAGCAGCAGCGTGGCGAAGAAGATGTTGCCGATGACGTCGGGTTCGACGGGCAGGGGCAGGGCGCTGAAGGCGTTCGCCGTGATGGGGCTGAAGACGATGAGCACGGGGACGCTGAGGACCAGGCCCGCCCTGCCCCACCGGGTGTCGCGGGCGGCGGCGAAGACGATGACGCTTCCCACCATGGAGAAGGAGATCGACAGGAACAGCCCGATGTGGGGCGGCGAGTCCAGTACGGCGTCGAAGCCGTACAGGGAGTGCCACCACAGGTCCAGGAGGCCGAAGAGCAGGAAGAGGGCGGCTCCGATACCGGAGATGAGATGGCCCAGCGGAGCGCGGAAGGTGCCGCCGAGGACCCGTACGAGCTTGCCGGTGGCGGGGTCGACGGGCCGGCCGGCGCGCTGGGCGGCGGTGGCGATCAGGACCATGGCCAGGCTGGTGATGCCGGCGATGGCGCTGCCGGAGTACAGCATCAGGTGGGAGAGCGTGAAGAACGTGTCCGGGCCGACGTCGACGTGCCACTGGACGTCCCAGCTGATGCCGAGCAGGGACGTCAGGGTCCCGGCGAGGACCAGGGCGGCGGCGGTGGGGCCGGTGCGCCTGTTCTGGGAGATCCTGACGACGGGTGACGACTGCGTCGGCCGGGACGCGCCGGTCCCGGTGAGGGGCAGGGCTGTGTTCATGTACATGCCTTTCTCGTGGTCGTGCCGGGCAGCGGGGCGGCACGGTGGGGTGGGTCGGTCAGCCGGTGATCACCAGGGGGAAGTCGAACCGGTCGGTCCGGGTGCCGTGGTCGACGCTGACGTGGAAGACCCAGCGGCCCGGCATCATCAGGTGGACGGCCGTGGAGTAGGCGCCCCGGCCCCGCGGGCGCGGGGTCGCCGCCGGCGTCGCGTGTCCGGTGGTGGGCAGGACGGCCTGCAGCGTGACCGTGGCCGGGCGTGCGTCCCGTCGCCCCGGGCGCGGGGTCACACGGATGCCGACGTCCGTCGCGCCGACGCGGGGCCGGGCCACGGTCAGGGTCACCTCGTCGGTGGCGCCGCCCCCGGTCAGGGACACGGTGTCGTCCGTCCAGGACGGCGCGAACGCCACCGTCGCCAGGGCGAGGCACACCGCCAGGAGCGCGGCGGCCCCCGCGTACAGGAACCGGTCGAGGGGAGGACGGGCGTCGCTCACGCCGCTCCTCCCGCCGCCGGTGACACATGCAGGAGGTAGGGGACGGTGAGGACGGCGTTGTCACGCTCCGCCTGGATCCACACGCGGTAGTACCCGGCGGTGGGGAAGGTGTAGACGAAGGAGACATCCGGCCCGTACGCGGCGACGGTCTCGTCCGCGGGGCTGTCGCCGTTGAGGGGCATCAGCCCGCTCATCGAGCCCGACGCGGCCTCGTCCCCGCCCCCCGCGGCGCCGGCCTCCGGCGCGCCGTGACCCGACCCGCCGCCCGGGTCATGGTTCGCCGTGCCGTGCGCCGAGTGGCCGCCGGCCGTGTCGTGCCCGGGCGGGTCCATCGCGCCGCCCATGGAGTGGGCGTGGGCCCAGAGCGGTGCGTCCTGGGCCGCTCGTCCCAGCCGGGTCGGGCTGGACGCGTCCGTTTCGTCGAGCGGGCCGACCACGATCATGTGGCCGATCATGCCGAGCCAGGGCTGGAGCGTCGGGGTGTCGCCGACCTGCGCGGTCAGGGTGCTCGCCGCCCCCGCCACGGGGGAGGAGGCCGTCAGGCGGACCGGTACGCCGTCGACCCGCCGTGTTCCCGGCCCCCGCGCGGTGAGCGCGGCGGGCAGGGCCGGGGCGTGACCGCGCGGGGCGTGGCCGGTGACGGTCAGCCCGGTCGCCGAGCGGATCTGCTGGACTCCGCCGCCGCGGCGGGCGAACTCCGCGGACACCGCGTAGTGGCCGGCCACGGGCAGCCGTAGCCGGACCTCGTAGGCGCCGGGCGCGGTGCGGACGGGATGCAGGTGCCACAGTTCGCCGGTCGGCCCGATCACGATCAGGTGCATCAGGGCGCCGTCATGGACGACGAGGTCGTCCGCGGGCAGGCCGGTGGAGCCGTCGGTCACGCTCAGCCGGAGCGTGCCCGCTTCCGCCGCCCCGGCCGGGTACGGGTCCAGGGTGAGGGCGGCGGGCGGCCGGGAGTGGTCGTTCGTCGCGGGCCGGACGACCGCGTAGGGATCGGCGACGTTGTCCGAGGTGGCGTCCACGTCCCGGCCCGGTTCGGGCGGCGCGGGCAGCGAGGCGGAGAGCAGCGCGGCGGTGACGGCCGTCGCGAGCGCCGCCACGACGCCTCCGGCCGGCACCAGCACCCAGCTCCCGCGCCGGGCCCGGACGGCGACGAACAGGGCCACCAGGATGAGCCCGCCGGCGGCGACGAAGCCGCCGAACACGACCCGCTCCGGCGGGGAGGTGACCTGGCCCGGGACCACGAAGGGGACGCGCGCCGTACGGGAGCCGTCGTCGATCACGAGTTCCCAGGGGCCGGCCCGGTCGATGTGCAGGGCGGCCCCGTAGGAACCGGGGGCGCCACCCAGCCGGACCCGGGCACCGCTGGTGACGGTGCCCGTCGACGCGCCGGCCTCCGGGTCCGTCGAGACGCCCGTGGGGACGGTGCCGAGGCGCAGGGTCCCGGCGGGGGTGCCCCTGTGGGTGATGACGTCCACGTGCAGGGGGCCGGGCAGTCCGGTGACGCGTCGCAGGACAAAGGTCAGGTCGCGGTCGCCGAGTGTCTGCGCGACGTGGAGGTCGCCGCCGGCCGAGGAGTCGGCCCGCGCGGAGGCCGGCACCGCGACGGACAGGCCCAGCGCGCAGAGGACGGCCCATACCGTGCGGGCGGCGCGGGCGAGGAGCGGCGAGCATCGGCCGCCGGGCCCGCCGCGGGCGGAGGGGGAGGGTGAGTCGGTCACGCGACAGACCGTAGGAACCGCGCCCGCGCGGTGTCGTCACGCGGCCGGGGCACCTCAGGTCCCCCGCGCGGGGGACCACTCCTCCCTCGGGCGCAGGAGTCCCGCGGCGCGGAAGTCGTGCACTATATGGGCACGTCGGGGGCGAGCGGCCGGGTGCGGGGCGGCGCCGCGCCCGCGTCGGCGCGACCCTCGTTCGGGGGCGACGCACAGGGTCTCCCGCGCGGGCGCAGGGGGCGTACCGATCAACTTCGTGGCAGGAGGGGCGTGTCCGTGCGGACGTGGGACGTGAGCGGGCCCTTGACCCGGCAGTCCCTCATGGTGGCGGGCTTCTGCGTGCTCGCGGACGTGCTCACCTTCTTCTACGAGGGTGCGTACGCGTATCCCGGCATGTCGTTCTGGTGGCTGCTGGCCGGGATCGTCCTGGCGGACGCGGCACTGGCGAGCCCGGCCCGGCTCTCGGGCGCCGTCGCCCTGGCCCAGGCGGTCCTGGCGGTGGCCGGTGCCCTGATCCTGCCCGCCGGCGGCCCGCTGCCGGACGTGAACGACGCCGGTCTGCTCGTGGCGGCCTACCGGTCCGGTGCCTGGCTGCGCGGCCGCCCCGCCGTGCTGGCGCTGCTGTACCTGGTCGCGGGGTCCGTCGGGGCCGGCGTCCTCGGCGGAACCGATCCCGCCGACTGGCGTTCCCTGCTGCTGCACGCGGTGAAGGAGGCCCTGCTCGCCTGGCTCGTCGGCCGCTACACCGCCGCCCGGGGCGCCCACATCGCCGAACTGCGGCAGCGGGCCGAACGGGAGCGGGAACGGGCCCAGCAGGCCCTCGCGGACGCCGTCGCGGGGGAGCGCAGCGCCATCGCCCGCGACCTGCACGACGTCATCGCCCACCATGTGAGCGCCATCGGCGTCCATGCCGGAGCCGCCCGCCTGGGGCTCGGTGCCGCCAAGGAAGCGTCCCCCGTGTCGACGGCGCTGGTGGCGGTGGAGACCTCCAGCCGTGCGGCCCTCCTGGACCTGCGCCGCATGCTGGACTTCCTCCACGCCGGCGCCGCGGAGGGCGCCCGGCAGCCCGGTCTGGACGACCTCGACGAACTGGTCCACACCGTGTCCGCCGCCGGCCTGCGCACGAGCGTGACGGTCGAGGGCGACCCGCGCGAGCTGGAGGACTCCCTGGACATCGCCGTCTACCGGGTGGTGCAGGAGATGCTGACCAACGCGCTGCGCCACGGCGACGGCCGCGTGGACGTGGTCCTGAGCTACGGTTCCTCCTCTCTCACGGTCACGGCGGTCAACCCGAAAGCCGCGCCGGGACGTCCCCCGGCCGACTCCCCGCACCGGGGTCTCGACGGCATCAGCAGCCGTGCCCGTATGTTCGACGGACACGCCGAGTACGGGCCCGTGTCCGGCGGAGCCGACTGGAAGACGACCGTCACCTTCCCCCTGGACGGCACATGAGCCTGCGTATCCTCCTGGCCGACGACCACGCCATGTTCCGCTCGGGACTCAAGGCGGTCCTGGGCACCCAGGACGACCTGTGCTGCGTCGCCGAAGTGGCCGACGGCCAGGCAGCCGTCGAAGAGACCGTCAGACTCTCACCCGACGTCGCCGTCCTGGACGTCCGCATGCCGCGGATGGACGGACTCCGCGCCGCCGAACGCATCCTGGGCAGGCCGGGGAACACCACGCGGATCATCGTGCTCACCACCTACGACGACGACAGCTACGTCTACCGGGCCCTGCACATGGGAGCCAGCGGCTTCCTCCTGAAGAGCGCCCCGCCGGAGGAGACGATCGCGGCCGTCCGCGTCGCCGCCCGGGGAGACGCCCTGATCGACCCCTCCGTCACCCGCCGGCTCATCTCCCGCTTCGCCGGCAGCATCGCACCGCCCGCCTCGTCCACCGAGCTGGAACGGCTGACGGTCCGTGAGTACGACGTCCTGCTCCTCCTGGGCCGGGCGCACAGCAACACGGAGATCGCGCACCGTCTCGGGATCGGCGACGAGACGGTCAAGACGCACGTCTCCCGGGTCCTGGCGAAACTGGGGCTGCGCGACCGCGCCCAGGCGGCCGTGTACGCGGCGTCCCACCGGCTCGTGCCGCCGCCCCCGCCACCGTCCACGGCCCGGCCCTCCCCTGGACGCAGGAGGCGGTGAGCACGGCCGGGGCGCGTCAGGCGTCCGTGCCGGCGCGCTTCAGCCGGAGGGCGGAGGCGAGGAAGAAGACGCCGCCGAGGAAGGCGTAACCGGCCAGGCTGCCCAGGCCGGCGCCGTCCTTGCCCGCCTGCGCGAAGAAGGAGGCGCCGGCGAGGGCGGAGATGGCGCCGCTGGCGATCATCGGCCACTGGCCGCCCAGCCGGCGGCGGGCGGCGCCGACGGCGAGCTGGACGAGCCCCGCGGTGACGGCCCAGACGCCCCAGAGGCGCAGGACCGCCGGGATGCCGGACGTGGCGGCGACCGCGAGGCCGACGCCGGTGAGGGCGCTGAGCGCGATGTTGACGTACAGGCCGCGGACCGGACCGTCGTCCGCGCGGGCGGACCGGACGTCGACGACGGCGCACGCCACGTCGAACAGGGGATAGAGCACCAGCAGCGGCACGCTCAGCGGGCCCAGCGTGTCCGCGGTGGCGAACAGCAGGGCGGCCCACACGGCGGCGAACGCGAAGCGCAGCAGGTACAGCTTCCGCAGGGCCGCGGGGGCGGCGGGGGCGGAGGAGGTGGAGGAGGTGGTGTCGACGAGGGTCTTCATCGGATGCCTTCCAGTGGCAGGGAAGCGGTGCGGGACGGACCGGCTCCTCCCGCATGGACGACGGGAGGGAGAACGTTCGGTCTCTTTTCTTACTCAAGAGGACGCCGCCACCCCTGTCAAGACCGAACGTTCTCCCTCTTCGGTTTGATAGCCTCGCGACCATGCGGCAGGGCACAGAAGGCGGCAGCACGTCCGAGGCGCGGGCCCGGCTGCTCGGTACGGCGACGAGGATCTTCTACGCGGAGGGCATCCACTCCGTCGGCGTCGACCGGATCATCGCGGAGGCGCAGGTGACCCGGGCGACGCTGTACCGGCACTTCGCGGGCAAGGAGGACCTCGTCCTCGCCTACCTCGACCAGGCCGACCGGGGAATCCGGGCACAGGTCGAGGCCGCGGGGGCAGGCGGCGGGACGGCGGAGGACCGGATCCGGGCCGTCAGCCGTTCGATCGCCGAAGGCATCCGGTCCCCCGGGTTCCGCGGCTGCGCCTTCCTCAACGCGGTGGCCGAATACCCCGACCCCGCCCACCCGATCCACCAGGCCGTACTGGCCCACCGGTCCTGGTTCCTGGACACGGTCACGGAGTTGCTGGCGCAGAACGGCCACCGGCCCGCCGACGCGGCCGGCCGGCACCTCGTCATGCTCCGGGACGGCGCCATGGCGGCCGGCTGCCTCTTCGACCCGGAGCTGGTCTGCGAGACCTTCCTGCAAGGAGTGGAAGGGCTGTTGCGGACTCCGCGGTGACGCCGCCCGCCTCCGCTCCGGAGGCGCCCGCTCCGCCGCCCTCACCAGGGGAACGACTCCGCGTGCCCGCCGCCGGGCGCTTACGATGCGCCCAGCCGTACGGCAGGCAGCGGTACGGCATGTCCGCGGACGCCTGCGCGCCGCCGTCCGAGTCAGGAGCACGGTACTCGTGTCCATACCGCCGCCGTCCCACCCGCACCCGGCCTGGGGCCGGCCCTACGCGCCGCCCGGCCCGGCGCCCGTCAACGGGATCGCCATCTCCGCCCTCGTGCTCGGCCTGCTGTGCTTCCTGCCGGCCGTCGGGCTGGTGCTGGGGCTGATCGCGCTCCGTCAGATCAGGCGGCGGGGCGAGCGCGGTACGGGGTTCGCCGTGGCCGGGGCGGTGGTGTCCTCGGTGGGGCTGGTGCTGTGGGCGGTGGCGCTCACCACGGGGGGCGCGTCCGCCTTCTGGCAGGGTTTCCGCGAGGCGGCGAGCGGCGAGGGCACCGCGTACGCCCTCGACACCGGCCAGTGCTTCGACACCCCCGACGGCTCCCTGGGCGGCGTGACGTACGACATCGACGAGGTGCCCTGCGCCGGTGCGCACGACGGTGAGGTGTTCGCCGCCTTCGACCTGGCCGACGGGCCCTTCCCCGGGGACGACTCGGTCGCGCGCACGGCTGACGACAAGTGCTACGCGCTGCGCACCGGTTACGCCATGGACACCTGGGCGGTGCCCGCGAACGTCGACATCTACTACCTCACGCCGACCCGGCAGAGCTGGCGGGCGGGCGACCGGGAGGTCACCTGTCTGTTCGGCGGCGCGGAGGAGGGCGACGTCCTGACCGGCTCGCTGCGCAACGACGAGACGACGCTCGACGCCGACCAGGTCACCTTCCTGAAGGCGGCCGGACTCCTCGACGAGGCGCTGGAGTCCGAGCCCGCGACCGCGTACATCGAGGACGACCTGCCCGCTCACCGGGAGTGGGCGGGCCGGATGGAGAGCGCGCTCGGCGAACAGAGCCGGCGGCTGCGCGGCCACACCTGGCCGGCCGGCGCCGAGCGGCCGGTCGCCGGTCTGGCCGAGGACCTGGACGCGGCCCGCGAGGAGTGGGCCGCGGCCGCGAAGGCCGCCGACGCGGACACCTTCTACGAGCACTACGACACGGGGTACGACCTGATCGCCCCCGCCGCCTCGGTCGCCGCGCGCAAGGCCCTGGGGCTGGCCTCCACGCCGCCGGCGTACCAGGAGGGCGACGCGGGGGAGGGGACGGACGGGGACGACCCCGGCTTCGAGGTGTGAGACGGAGGTGTGAGACGAAGGTGTGGGGCCAAGGTGTGGGACGGAGGTGTGAGACGAGGAGGGGCGACGGGCGGGGGGACGGGCGAGGCCCCCGGGAAACTCCTGGGCAAAACCCGTCGCCGCCGTAAGTCATCACATCGAGTGATTCTCTGGCCTTCGCTTGCCTGGTACAACCTACGGTTGCCACGCTGTTGCTGTCTGTACAACCTGATGGGAGAGCGGCCAGTGACATTCGGTGAGCAGCCGGCGTATCTGCGTGTCGCGGGGGATCTGCGCAAGAAGATCGTCGACGGCCTGCTGCCGCCCCACACCCGCCTGCCCTCCCAGGCCAGGATCCGCGAGGAGTACGGCGTCTCGGACACCGTCGCGCTGGAGGCCCGCAAGGTGCTCATGGCCGAGGGCCTGGTCGAGGGCCGCTCCGGCTCGGGGACGTATGTGCGCGAGCGTCCGGTGCCCCGGCGCATCGCCCGCTCCGGTTACCGGCCGGCCGGCGGGGCCACGCCCTACCGGCAGGAGCAGTCCGACGCCGAGGCGCGCGGCACCTGGGAGTCCAGCAGCGAGCAGACCGAGGCGGGCGTCGCCGTCGCCGAGCGGCTCGGCATCAAGCCCGGCGAGCGCGTGATGCGCACCAAGTACGTCTTCCGCGAGGGCGGCGACGCGGTCATGCTCTCCACTTCCTGGGAGCCGCTCGCCGTCACCGGCCGCACGCCGGTGATGCTGCCCGAGGAGGGCCCCCTCGGCGGGATGGGCGTCGTCGAGCGCATGGCCGCCATCGACGTCGTCGTGGACAACGTCACCGAGGAGGTCGGCGCCCGCCCCGGCCTCGCGGAGGAACTGCTCACCCTGGGCGGTGTCCCCGGCCACGTCGTCCTGGTCGTCCAGCGCACGTTCTACGCCTCCGGCCTGGCCGTCGAGACGGCCGACGTGGTGGTCCTGGCGGACCGGTTCAGGGTGGCCTATCACCTGCCGGTGAAGTAACCCCGCCCTGGGGGGGGCGGACGTACCGGACGTACGGCGTCCAGGGCGCCGGTGTGAGATGGCGCACGCCGCCCGTGTCTCTCGCGCCCCTTCGAGGCGCGCGGCCCTCGCCTCGCTGAGGCCCGCCGTTCCCCGCGCCGACGGGGTGGTCCGGCCGTTCCCGCAGGTGGGCCCGACGGGGTCCGGCGGACACCTCGATCCGATACGCCGACGCCCGGCCACGGCGCGTTCGGCGCCGCACGCCCCCGCGCTCTGGCCGGTCGCGTACCTCTTTGTAAAAAGCCGTATTCGGTGCGTGAAGGTAGGGCGTAAGGTCGGGCATATGCGGACTGCGGTTTCCTTGGCGGGTGGGGTGCGGCACAGCCATGGGCGCGAAGTGGAGGGGCACGATGAATGACGGCACGGTCACTCTGCCCTGGCTTGTCGTGCGGCAGGATGACAACGGCCATCGCTACCGGGTGGGCAGGTACGCGACCCGGGCCGAGGCCCAGGAGATCGCGGAGAGCCTCGGGGGCCGCGGCGCCCAGCAGATGTACTGGGTCGAGCGGATCGGACAGAACGGCACCGCGGCCGACTGACGACGGCCGACTGACGACGGCCGGCCGACGACGGCCAGCCGACGGGGCCGGCCGGCGGGCCCACGGGCCCACGGTGCAAGTCGGCCGGGCGCCGAGGTGCCGGCCGGTCCTGCCCGGTGGCGCCGTCGGCCGGGCGTGGCCTCGCGCCGCGGGCCGCACGAGGGGCGCGTGCCCTCCCGTAGGCTCCGGCGCATGACGGAACGGATCGTGGTCGGGGCCGCCCTGTTCGACGGCGGGCGCCTGCTCGCCGCGCGCCGCAGCGCGCCGGCCGAACTGGCCGGACGGTGGGAACTGCCCGGCGGCAAGGTGGAGGAGGGCGAGACGCCCGAGGCCGCGCTCGTGCGCGAACTGCGCGAGGAACTCGGTGTGGACGTCCGGACCGGTGACCGGGTTCCGGGACGGTGGCCGCTGAGATCCCCTTACGTCCTTGAGGTGTGGACCGCCCACCTGCTCCCCGGCTCCGCCGCCCCCGAGCCGCTCCAGGACCACGACGAACTGCGCTGGCTGACCCCCGCCGAGATCTGGGACGTGCCCTGGCTCGACCAGGACGTGCCGGCCGTCCGCCGGGTGCTCGCCCACCTCGGGACGCCGGGGGAGCCCGGCGCGGCGTGATCCGGCGCGCACGCCCTCGTGTACCTCCGCGTGTACGCCCTCATGTACCTCCTCATTGACCCGGGCCGCGCCTCCCCGTGTGATCCGGGGCGTGCTCCCGTACGCCGTGCGTGCCACAGTGCGCCCCTCCGGGCGGTACTCGAAGCGACAAATCGGGTATGTGCCCATTGGCCCCACGAAAACGGACCGACGTGAGTGGGTCTCCAGCGGCCGGGGAGTGAGCGGAGTGATCGGCACCGAAGGCGAGTGCGCCGAGTGGGTCTTCCCCGCGGAACCGGACGCCGTGGGTGCCGCTCGTTCGCTGGTGCGCGGCCGGCTGAGCGACTGGGGCCTCGACGGCGTCGGCGACATCACCGTCCTGCTCGTCAGCGAACTGGTCACCAACGCCCTGCGGCACGCCACCGGCCCCATCGGAGTCCGGCTGGTGGCGCCGGGTGGACCGGACGGCGTGCTGCGCGTGGAGGTCTCCGACCCGCTTCCCGACCTGCCCCACGAGCGGCCCGTCCGCCCCGAGGACGAGAGCGGCCGGGGCCTGCACATGGTCGCCACCGCCGCCCGCCGCTGGGGAACGCGGCCGGGGGCGGTGGGCAAGACGGTGTGGTTCGAACTCGCCCCGACCGGGTGAGCGCCCGTCACGCTCCGTATCGGTGCCTCCGTGACACCCACCGTTGCCGAAGTACGTGGTTCGATGACGTGACCGCTGGTTAGAAGACTGGAAGTGTTGTCACGGTCCGGTCCGGAAAGCACAGGGACCGTGCTGTGATCGTGAACACCGTGTTGTGCGGCGCCGTAGTGCTGGATACTGCGGACAGCCGCCCCCGGTGACCGGTGCCGGACGCGGTGAGCTGGAGGGGACGGTTCGCGTGAGCGAGATACCAGCGAGGGCCACGGGGTCCACGGGGTCCAACGGGTCCACAGGGTCCAACGGGCCCGAGGGGCCCGAGGGGTCCAAGGGGTCCAGGGTGACCGAGGGCGCGTCGGGCGGCGTGCGGTCCGGCGCCGCGGGTGAGGCCTTGGTGCCCGAGGCGCGGGTGTCCGCGGGACGGGAAGAGGTCCTGCCCGGCGACACCATGTGGCAGAGCAGTCCGCCCGGCTCCATCTACGACTACATCAAGGTCGCCTCCTTCTCCATCGGGCCCGACGGGCTGGTGGACCAGTGGAGTCTGCGCGCCGAGCAGATCTTCGGCATCCCCGCGCAACGGGCCCTCGGCACCGACCCCATCGACGTCTTCATCGACCCCGACCTGCGCGAGCGCGGCCAGCGCAAGATGGCCGAGATCCTCGACGGACGCGAGTGGACCGGCGTCGTCCCCTTCCGCATCCCGCACGGCGAGGGCGGGGAGTGCGGCAAGCGCGGCATCGCCGAGGTCTACGTCATGCCGACCCGGACGCGGGACGGCGAGAAGGCCGCCGTCTGCATCGTCGTCGACGTCCGCATCCTGCGCAGCATCGAGACCGACCTCGCCGCCTCGCAGTCCATTTTCGGTCAATCTCCGTTCGGGTTCCTGCTGATCGATCCCGAACTGAAGGTGCGCCGGGCCAACCAGCGGTTCGCCTCCGTCTTCGGCGGCACCCCCGAGGACCACCGCGGCCGGGGCGTCCACGACTACCTGCCGCGCGGCGAGGGCGACCGGGTCACCGCGACCCTGCGCCGGGTGCTGGAGACCGGCGAGTCCATCACCGACATGCACGTCACCGGCTTCCGGCCGGGCTCCGACGAGCGCCGCCACTGGTCGGTCAACCTGTACCGGGTGCACAGCGGTTCGGGCCGCCCCATCGGGGTCGCCTGGCTCGGCACGGACATCACCGCCCGCCGCGCCGCCGCCCGCGAGGCCGCCGCCGCCCGCCGCAACCTCGCCCTCCTCAACGACGCCGGCGCCCGCATCGGCACCTCCCTCGACCTGGAGACCACCGCCCGCGAACTCCTCGACGTCGTCGTCCCCGGCTTCTGCGACCTGGCCACCGTCGACCTCTACCAGGGCCTGCTGACCGGCGACGAGACACCGCCCGGCCTCGCCGACGGCAGCGCCGAACTGCGCCGCGTCGCCTACGCCAGCGCCGTCGCCGACGTGCCCTTCCTCGGCACCGGGCAGAAGGTCCAGGTCGGCGCCGTCCACCACTACCCCTTCACCTCGCCCTGCGCCGACGCCCTGCGCACCGGCCGCCCGCGTACCGTCCCGGCCGAGGAGGGCGGCCTGGTGCAGTCCACGCTGGCCGTGCCGATGGTCGCCCACGACACGGTGGTGGGCCTCGCGCAGTTCGCCCGGACCAAGGGCAGCGAGCCGTTCGGCGACCGCGACCGCGGGCTCGCCGTGGAACTGGCCGCCCGCGCCGCCGTCTGCATCGACAACGCCCGCCTCTACCGCCGCGAGCACGAGCGGGCGCTGATACTCCAGCGGTCCCTGCTGCCGCCCGGCGACCCGGAGGCGTCCGGCCTCGACATCGCCTGCCGCTATCTGCCCGGCAACGCGGCCACCGGCCGGCCCAGCGAGGTCGGCGGCGACTGGTTCGACGTGATCGAACTCCCCGGGCACCGCACCGCGCTGGTCGTCGGCGACGTCATGGGCCGCGGGCTGCGGGCCGCCGTCGCGATGGGCGAACTGCGCACCGCCGTGCGGACGCTGGCCCAGCTCGACCTCGAACCGGCCGAGGTCCTCTCCCAGTTGGACGAGATCGCCCGGGGCCTCGGCGCACCCGGCGGCCCCTCGCAGGCGTTCGCGGGCGGTGTCCGGCAGGCCACCCGGTCCGCCCGCCGCCCCCGCGAGGCCGACCTCTCCGAGGTGTACCTCGCGACC
Organism: Streptomyces sp. NPDC016677; assembly: GCF_055562815.1. Classification (NCBI taxonomy): domain Bacteria; kingdom Bacillati; phylum Actinomycetota; class Actinomycetes; order Kitasatosporales; family Streptomycetaceae; genus Streptomyces; species Streptomyces sp. NPDC016677. Next base: position 420,566 of record NZ_JBVHEO010000003.1, read on the forward strand.
TGCGTCTACGCCGTCTACGACTCCGTCACCCGGCGCTGCACCTTCGCCAACGCCGGCCACCTGCCGCCCGTCCTGGTCGAGCCGGGCGAGCCCGCCCTGATGCTGGACGTACCGCCCGGCCTGCCGCTCGGCGTCGGCGGGGAGCCCTTCGAGGAGGTGGAGGTCGAACTCCCCGAGGGCGCCCTGCTCGCCCTCTACACCGACGGACTCGTCGAGAGCCGCGACCATCCGCTGGACGAAGGGCTCCAGGCGTTCGTCGGCGCGCTGACCGGCCCGGCCCGCCCCTCGGCCGCGCCGCCCCGCGCCGACACCCACCGGGACCTGGAGGACGTCTGCGACCACGTCCTGCACACCCTCGACTCGCACCACGGCGAGGACGACATCGCGCTGCTCATGGCCCGGGTGCAGGGGCTGCCCGCCGAGTCCGTCGGCGACTGGGCGCTGCCGCGCGAGCCGCGCAGCGTGGGCCGGGCCCGGGAGTACGCCCGCGCCCAGCTGACCGAGTGGGACCTGGAACCGCTCGTCGACACCACGGAACTGCTGGTGAGCGAGTTGGTCACCAACGCCCTGCGGTACGGCGAGGGCGAGATCAGGCTCCGTCTCCTGCTCGACCGCACCCTGGTCTGCGAGGTCTGGGACTCGGGTCTGGTCCAGCCGCGCCGCCGCCGTGCCCGCGACACCGACGAGGGCGGCCGGGGCCTGCAACTGGTCGGGCTGCTCAGCGCCGCGTGGGGGTCACGGCGTACGCCGCGCGGCAAGACGGTGTGGTTCGAACTCCCGCTGCCGGGCGGTGACTCCGGCCTGCCGGACCCGGCGGAGGCCCTGCTCAGCCTGTTCTGACCCGGTGCGCGCGCCCCGCCGGGACCGCGACCCGGACCGCGATCCGGACCGTGACCCGGACCGCGAGGGCCGGGTCAGGGCTCCCGACGCCTCCTGATCTTCGAGCCGAGCCAGACCAGCGGGTCGTACTTGCGGTCGACGGCCCGTTCCTTCAGGGGGATCAGGGCGTTGTCCGTGATCCTGATGCCCTCGGGACAGACCTCCGTGCAGCACTTGGTGATGTTGCAGTACCCGAGGCCGTGCTCGTCCTGGGCGGTCCTCTTGCGGTCCAGGCCGCCCGCCTCCGCCGCGTCCAGCGGGTGCATGTCCAGCTCGGCGACCCGCATCAGGAAGCGCGGACCCGCGAACGCCGGTTTGTTCTCCTCGTGGTCCCGGACCACATGGCAGGTGTCCTGGCACAGGAAGCACTCGATGCACTTGCGGAACTCCTGCGGCCGGTCCACGTCCTCCTGCGTCATCCGGTACTCGCCCGGCCCGACCCCGGCGGGCGGCACGAAGGCCGGGACCTCGCGGGCCTTGGCGTAGTTGAAGCCGACGTCCGTCACCAGGTCCCGTACGACCGGGAAGGCGCGCAGCGGGGTGACGGTGACCGTCTCCTCGCGGGCGAAGACCGACATCCGGGTCATGCACAGCAGCCGGGGCCGCCCGTTGATCTCGGCGGAGCACGAGCCGCACTTGCCGGCCTTGCAGTTCCAGCGGACGGCCAGGTCGGGGGCCTGGGTGGCCTGGAGGCGGTGGATGATGTCGAGGACCACCTCCCCCTCGTTCACCTCGACGGCGAAGTCCTCCAGCGCGCCGCCGCCGGTGTCGCCCCGCCACACCCGGAACCGGGCCGTGTAGCCACCGTTGTCGCTCATCGGTACAGCTCCTCGTCGGCGAGGTACTTGGCCAGCTCTTCCTTCTCGAACAGGGCGAGCAGGTCGGGACGGACCGGCTCGGTGGTCTCCCGGTGCAGGGTGATCTGTCCGCGCACCGGGTCCGTCGCCGCCAGGCCGCCCGTCGGGTCGGTCAGCCGGCAGAGCAGGTTGACGTTGCGCCACCGGCGGTCCATCGCGGCGTGGTCCTCACGGGTGTGGCCGCCGCGCGACTCGGTGCGCTCCAGCGCGGCCCGCGCCACGCACTCGCTGACCAGCAGCATGTTGCGCAGGTCCAGGGCGAGGTGCCAGCCCGGGTTGAACTGCCGGTGCCCCTCGACGCCGGCCCGCCGGGCCCGTACCCGCAGCTCGGCCAGTTTCTCCAGGGCCCGCTCCATCTCGGCCTCCCGCCGGATGATGCCGACCAGGTCGTTCATGGTCTGCTGGAGTTCCTGGTGGAGGGCGTACGGGTTCTCCGGGGGCCCGCCGGCCGGTTCCGCCGTCTCCGCCTCCGCCGAGAACGGGCGCAGCGCCTCGGCGGCGGCCGAGCCGATGTCCTCCTCGGCCGTGCGGGGCCGCTCCCCGCCGAGCGCGTACTCGGCGGCGTGCCACCCCGCCCGCCGCCCGAACACCAGCAGGTCGGAGAGGGAGTTGCCGCCGAGCCGGTTGGAGCCGTGCATCCCGCCGGCCACCTCACCGGCCGCGTACAGCCCCGGCACCCCGCGCGCGGCGGCGGTGTCGGAGTCGACGGCGATGCCGCCCATCACGTAGTGGCAGGTGGGCCCGACCTCCATCGCCTCCGCCGTGATGTCGACGTCGGCCAGCTCCTTGAACTGGTGGTACATCGACGGCAGCCGCCGCTTGACGACCTCGGGGGGCATCCGCGTCGACACGTCGAGGAAGACACCGCCGTGCGGGGAGCCCCGGCCCTCCTTCACCTCGCTGTTGATGGCGCGGGCGACCTCGTCGCGGGGGAGCAGTTCGGGGGGCCGCCGGTTGCGGTCCGGGTCCTCGTACCAGCGGTCGGCCTCGGCCTCGGACTCGGCGTACTTCTCCTTGAAGACGTCCGGGACGTAGTCGAACATGAACCGCTTGCCCTCGGAGTTCCTGAGCACCCCGCCGTCCCCGCGCACCGACTCGGTGACCAGGATGCCCTTCACGGACGGGGGCCAGACCATGCCCGTCGGGTGGAACTGCACGAACTCCATGTTCAGCAGCGGGGCGCCCGCGAGCAGGGCCAGCGCGTGTCCGTCGCCGGTGTACTCCCAGGAGTTCGAGGTGACCTTGAAGGACTTGCCGATGCCGCCGGTGGCGATCACCACGGCGGGGGCCTCCAGGACGAGGAAACGGCCGGTCTCGCGCTCGTAGGCGAAGACGCCCGAGACCCGTGAGCCGTCCTTCAGGACGCGGGTGACCGTGCACTCCTGGAAGACCTTCAGCCGGGACTCGTAGTCGCCGGTCTCGCGGTGGTCCTCCTGCTGGAGGGCGACGACCTTCTGCTGGAGGGTGCGGATCAGCTCCAGGCCGGTGCGGTCGCCGACGTGGGCCAGGCGCGGGTACTCGTGGCCGCCGAAGTTGCGCTGCGAGATCCGGCCGTCCTTCGTACGGTCGAACAGGGCGCCCCAGGTCTCCAGCTCCCAGACCCGGTCCGGGGCCTCCTTGGCGTGCAGTTCGGCCATCCGCCACTGGTTGAGGAACTTCCCGCCGCGCAGGGTGTCCCGGAAGTGGACCTGCCAGCTGTCGCGTTCGTTGGCGTTGCCCATCGCCGCCGCGATGCCGCCCTCGGCCATCACCGTGTGCGCCTTGCCGAACAGCGACTTGCAGATCACCGCCGTACGGGCGCCCCGCTCGCGCGCCTCGATCGCGGCGCGCAGTCCGGCGCCGCCCGCGCCGACCACGACGACGTCCCACTCCTGCCGGTCCACCACGGACATCGGAAGCACCTTTGTTTTCGCTAGAAGAGGGTCGGATCGTCGAAGGCGCCGGACGCGACCAGGTACACGTAGAAGTCGGCGAGCGCCACGCTCACCAGGGAGGCCCAGGCGAGCTGCGTGTGCCGGGCGTTGAGCCGGCCCACCCACCGCCAGGCGCGGTAGCGCACGGGATGCCGGGAGAAGTGCTTGAGCTTGCCGCCGACGATGTGCCGGCAGGAGTGGCAGGAGAGGGTGTACGCCCAGATCAGCACGATGTTGATCAGGAAGACCAGGGTGCCCAGCCCCATGTGGCCCCACGCGTAGTGCTCGTCGCGGAAGGCGAGCACCGTGTCGTAGGTGAGGATGCCCGCCACCAGGAGCGCCGCGTAGAAGAAGTAGCGGTGGAGGTTCTGCAGGATCAGCGGGAAGCGGGACTCGCCGGTGTACTTCTTGTGCGGCTCGGCCACCGCGCAGGCGGGCGGCGAGGCCCAGAAGCCGCGGTAGTACGCCTTGCGGTAGTAGTAGCAGGTCAGCCGGAAGCCGAGCGGGAAGACCAGGATGATGACCGCGGGGGAGATGCCCCACCAGGAGCCGAAGATCTCCCAGTTGGGCCCGGAGCGCATCGGCGCGCAGCGCTCGGCCAGACACGGGGAGTAGAACGGCGAGACGTAGGGGGCCGCGTAGTAGTCGGTGTCGGCGAACGCCCGCCACGTCGAGTACACGATGAACGCGAGCAGCCCGGCGGCGGTGCCGGCGGGAGCCAGCCACCAGCGGTCGGTGCGCAGGTGCGGGGCGCTGATCGCGGCGCGCGCCGGGGCGTGGACGCCGCCGCGCCGGGGACGGGGGTCGGTGGGGGGTGGTTCCGTTCCAGTGGCCACGGGGCGACTCCGGTGGGGTCCGGTCGGATGCGGTCGGGTCAGGGGGCGCGCCGGTCGCGGGCGCCCAGTCCCTCGTCGTCCGAGTCCGTCCACAGGGTGAGGTCGTACGGGGCGTCGGAGATGGTGACGAGGTCCGGCCGCGGTATCGGCGCGTCCCCCGTGGCGGTGGCGGCGTGCAGCAGCGCGACGCTCTCCCGCAGATGACCGGCGTCGGTGCGGACCCGCCGGACCTCCAGACCGTCGCGGCCGATCCGCTGTTCCAGCCGGCCCACGGCCCGCGACAGATCGTCGAGGCAGCGCCGGATCGTCGTCAGTTCGTCGTGCACGGACATGACGTGACCTCACTTCCGTCGGACACGGCCGCAGCGGCCGGCCTGGGGTGGCGACGTTCATGCGCCTGAGAGTGTCGCGCGTCACACCTGTCCCTGTGAAGGGACGTGCGGCGATTGGCCGAGGCGCGCGGGCGCACCCCGGGGCGCGCGTTCCCCCGGACGGGTGGCCTTACGGAGCGGGGCCGACGTGTCGCCGGTCGTTGCCGAACCGATTCCTCTTCAGTGGCCGCATACGTCTGAATACAAATGATCACATCCATATACCGCCAGAAGTGAACACAACGCCCGCGGCTCTCCGGAGGTAGACAGATGTCCCACGTCGGCGTCGGACCACGCGCCCGCACGCGCTCGGTCGCCTTCCTCACCGCGGGCGCGCTCGCGGTCCCCGTTCTCGCCGGGTGCACCTCCGAGGACCCCGCGGGCGAGCCGCTCGCCGGTCCGGACACCGCCGTCGCGGCCCGCGCCCGGATCGCCGACGGCGGCACCCTGCGCTGGGCGGCGGACTCCGTGCCGGACACGCTGAACGTCTTCCAGTCCGACGCCGACGCCACCACCACCCGGGTCGCCCAGGCCGTACTGCCCTCGATGTTCCGCATGGACGCCACCGGCCGCCCGGTGCGCAACCCGGACTACCTGGAATCCGCCGAGGTGGTCGCCACCGAGCCCCGGCAGGTCGTCCTCTACAAGCTCAACCAGCAGGCCGTCTGGAGCGACGGCCGGGAGATCGGCGCCGCCGACTTCGCCGCCCAGTGGCGTGCCCTGTCCGGCAAGGACAGCGCCTACTGGACCGCCCGCAACGCCGGCTACGACCGCGTCGAGAAGATCGAGCGGGGCAAGAACGACCTGGAGGTCAAGGTCACCTTCCGCCGCCCCTACGCCGACTGGCGCTCCCTGTTCACGCCGCTGTACCCGAGGGAGGTCATGGGCACCCCGGACGCCTTCAACGACGGGGCGCGGCGCAAGCTCAAGATGACCGCCGGGCCGTTCGCCGTCCAGAAGGTGGACCGTGAGGCCGAGGAGGTCGTCCTCGGGCGCAATCCGCGCTGGTGGGGCGAGCCGGCCAAGCTGTCGCGGATCGTGCTGCGCGCCGTGGAGCGCGGGGAGCGGACCGCGGCCCTGACCGCGGGCAGGCTCGACCTCGCCGAGGTCGACCCGGCCACCGCCCGGGAGGTCGGCCGGGCCGGCGCCCCGCCCGGCACCGGCAACCCGCTCGGCTCCGCCGCCGAGGACGCGGCACCCCTCTCCGGCCCGGAGCGCGGCCAGGGGCGGTCCGCCGCCGACGCCCTGCGCTCCTGGGCCGTCGCCCACGGCTCCGACGAGGAGGCCGCCTACGAGGAGACGCTCGCCCGCGAGGAGCGGCGCGCGGCCCTCGCCCGGACCGAACGCCGGCGGGCCGCCCTGCGCGGCTTCGAGGTCCGCAAGTCGCTGGAGCCCGCCTACACCCAGCTCGCCCTCAACGGGGCGGACGGCCCCCTCGCCGACGAACGGGTGCGCCGGGCCGTCGCCCGCGCCGTCGACCGCGAGGAACTGGCCGAGGCGGTGCTGAAGCCCCTCGGCCTCCCGGCGGAGCCCCTCGGCAGCCACCTCGCGCTGGCCGGCCAGGACGCCTACGCCGACGGCAGCGGCGCGCTCGGCGAACCGGACGCCAAGGAGGCGCGGGCGCTGCTCGCGGACGCGGGGTGGGTACCCGGGGGGCCCGTGAAGAAGGGCAAGGAGAAGGAGAAGGAAGGGGAGGCGGAGGAGGCGGCCGGCGCAGAGGAGGGCGGGGGCAGCTCCGCCGAGAGCGACTCCCCGGGCGGCGACGACGGCACGTACATCGTGGGGGAGGACGGCAAGGGCGAGCGCGAAGCCGACGGAAACGGCGACGGCGAGAAGAACAAGGCCAACGGCGGCGCTCCCGGAGCCTACGCCCCCAAGGGCACCGCCGCCCCGGCCGGCGCCGCGGCCCCGCTGGCCAGGAACGGCAAGCCGCTCACCCTGCGCTTCGTGCTCCCCTCCGGCCCCGGCTCCGGCACACTGCGCACCGTCGCCGACCGGATCAGCCGCATGCTGGACCGGATCGGCATCCGCACCGACATCACCAAGGTCCCCGACGAGAGCTACTTCCGGGACCACATCGCGAGCGGTGACTACGACCTGGCGCTCTACTCCTGGCCCGGCACCGCCTTCCCGGCCACTGACGCCCGCCCCGTCTACGCCAAGCCCGTCCCCGCCGCCGACGGCTCCCTCAACGTCGAACAGAACTACACCCGGGTCGGCACCGACCAGGTCGACCAGCTCTTCGAGCAGGCCATCGGCACCCTGGACGAGAAGGAGGCCCGGTCCCTGCTCCGCAAGGCCGACTCCCGGATCTGGGCGGCGGCCGGCTCCCTCCCCCTCTACCAGCGCCCCCAGCTCACCGTGGCCCGCGAGAACCTCGCCAACGCGGGCGCCTTCGGCTTCGCCACCCCGGTCTACGAGGACATGGGCTTCCTGAAGAAGGGCGCGCAGGGCGGGCAGCGCTCCGCGACCCCGTCCGCGTGACTGTCCGCGTGACTGTCCGCGTGACTGTCCGCGTGACCGTCCTGGTAACGGTCCTCACAGGGTCGAACAAGGCCACTGCCGTCAGCCCCGTACCATGGAAGGGAAAAGGCCGAGGCGTCACCAGCCCGGCGAGGCCAGCGCAGCAGACCTGGCCGTCCTCACCACTCCGGGAGTACGCCGCACATGGCTGTGTCCGTAACGCGTCACGACATCCGCAACGTCGCCATCGTCGCCCACGTCGACCACGGCAAGACCACGATCGTCGACGGCATGCTGAAGCAGGCCGGTGCCTTCGCCGCCCACCAGCTCGACTCCGTCGACGACCGCATGATGGACTCGAACGACCTGGAGCGTGAGAAGGGCATCACGATCCTGGCCAAGAACACGGCGGTCAAGTACCACCCGAAGGATGGCGGCGACGTCATCACCATCAACATCATCGACACCCCGGGCCACGCCGACTTCGGCGGCGAGGTCGAGCGAGGCCTGTCCATGGTGGACGGTGTGGTCCTGCTGGTCGACGCCTCCGAGGGCCCGCTGCCGCAGACCCGCTTCGTGCTGCGCAAGGCGCTCGCCCAGCGGCTGCCGATCATCCTGTGCATCAACAAGACGGACCGGCCCGACGCCCGCATCGACGAGGTCGTCAACGAGACCTACGACCTCTTCCTGGACCTGGACGCCGACGAGGAGCAGATCGAGTTCCCGATCGTCTACGCCTGCGGCCGTGACGGCGTCGCCTCGCTGACCAAGCCGGAGGACGGCACGGTCCCGGCCGACTCCGACAGCCTGGAGCCGTTCTTCTCCACGATCCTCCAGCACATCCCCGCGCCCACCTACGAGGAGGACGCGCCGCTCCAGGCCCACGTGACCAACCTGGACGCCGACAACTTCCTCGGCCGTATCGCGCTGCTCCGCGTCCACCAGGGCGAGCTGAAGAAGGGCCAGACGGTCGCCTGGCTCAAGCGCGACGGGTCCACGCAGAACGTGCGGATCTCCGAGCTGATGATGACCGAGGCGCTCACCCGCAAGCCCGCCGAGAAGGCCGGCCCCGGTGACATCTGCGCCGTCGCCGGTATCCCGGACATCATGATCGGCGAGACCCTGGCCGACCCGGAGAACCCGGTCCCGCTGCCGCTGATCACGGTGGACGAGCCCGCGATCTCCATGACCATCGGCACCAACACCTCCCCGCTGGTCGGCCGCGGCGCCACCGGCAAGGGCGCGGACAACAAGGCGGTCGTCAAGGACCGCAAGGTCACCGCCCGCCAGGTCAAGGACCGCCTCGACCGCGAGCTGATCGGCAACGTCTCGCTCCGCGTCCTGGACACCGAGCGCCCGGACGCCTGGGAGGTGCAGGGCCGCGGTGAGCTGGCGCTGGCCATCCTGGTCGAGCAGATGCGCCGCGAGGGCTTCGAGCTGACCATCGGCAAGCCGCAGGTCGTCACCAAGGAGGTCGACGGCAAGACCTACGAGCCCGTCGAGCGGATGACCATCGACGTGCCCGAGGAGCACATGGGCGCGGTCACGCAGCTCATGGGCGTCCGCAAGGGCCGCATGGACAACATGTCCAACCACGGCTCCGGCTGGGTCCGCATGGAGTTCGTCGTCCCCTCGCGCGGTCTGATCGGCTTCCGTACCGAGTTCCTCACCCAGACCCGCGGCACCGGCATCGCGCACTCCATCCACGAGGGCCACGAGCCCTGGTTCGGCCAGCTCACCACGCGCAACAACGGCTCGCTGGTCGCCGACCGCTCCGGCGCGGTCACCGCGTTCGCCATGACGAACCTCCAGGAGCGCGGCGTGCTCTTCACCGAGCCCGGCACCGAGGTGTACGAGGGCATGATCGTCGGCGAGAACTCCCGCGCCGACGACATGGACGTCAACATCACCAAGGAGAAGAAGCTCACCAACATGCGGTCGTCCTCGGCCGACTCGTTCGAGGCGATCGTCCCGCCGCGCAAGCTCTCCCTGGAGCAGTCGCTGGAGTTCTGCCGCGACGACGAGTGCGTCGAGGTCACCCCGGAGGCCGTACGCATCCGCAAGGTGAACCTGGACGCCCGCGAGCGCGCCCGCGCCGCGAGCCGCGCCAAGCACGGCTGATCCCGCTCCGGCGGCCTCGGCCGCCGGACCACGGACGAGCGTCGGGCACCCCTGTCACGGACAGGGGTGCCCGGCCCCGTTTCACGGCTCCCGCGAAGCCGCGTACGGGGGGGACAGGACGGGAACGAGAGGTGCCCCACACCCCGTTGCGCACGCGTCCGGTCACCGACGGTTCGCACACGGCATGTTCCGCGCGTTCGGGCAAGCGGATTTCCGCACCCGAGTGTCCGCAATGCGGACACCTTCCCTCGATAGATGTGTAACAAGTCCGTTTCGCAGGGATCTTTCTGCAAAGGGTTTGTCCGGATTTTGGAAGAAGTTAGCGCCAGGTGTGATCGAACCGAGACCTTTGGGGTGTGGTTCGGCTGTGGGGGGATGGCAGATAGTTAGGCGCGTAGAACTCGATCGAGCGGGGCGTCCGCAGCCGCGGCGCCGACTCACGAGTCACGGGCACCCAACCTTTTCAGGCACCGGTGACGGTGTCGTGTCGCGGGCCTGCCCGTGCGATGAACCATTGGTCTCCTAGGAGGAATCCATGCGCGGTGCGAAGAGCGCCAAGTGGGTCGCGATAGCCGCGGTTGTGGCGCTGAGCGCGACCGCTTGTGGTGGCGGCAGCGGCGACGACGGCGACAGCAAGGCCGCGATCGACCCGGACGGCACGTTCTCCGTCGAGGTGGGTGAGCCGCAGAACCCGCTGCAGCCGGCCAACACCATGGAGTCCAACGGCAGCATCGTCATCAACTCGCTGTTCTCGGGCCTGGTCGACTACGACGCCGAGGGCAACATCACCATGGTGAACGCCGAGTCGGTGGACACCAAGGACAACAAGACCTTCACGGTCAAGCTGAAGGCGGGCTGGAAGTTCCACGACGGAACCCCGGTCACCTCCGAGTCCTACATCAAGGCCTGGAACTGGGCCGCGAACCCGGACAACAAGCAGACCAACAGCTTCTGGTTCTCCGACATCAAGGGCTACGACGACATCGCCGGCGGCAAGGCCGACGAGCTGTCCGGTCTGAAGGCCGTCGACGACACCACCTTCACGATCGAGCTGAGCAAGGCGCTGCCCTACTTCGTCTACAAGCTGGGCTACGAGGTCTTCTCCCCGCTGCCGGAGTCCTTCTACAAGGACCCGGACGCCGCCGGTGAGAAGCCGGTCGGCAACGGCCCCTACAAGTTCGTCAGCTGGGACCACAAGAAGCAGATCGTGGTCGAGCGCAACGACGACTACAAGGGTGAGGACAAGGCCAAGAACGGCGGCGTGGTCTTCAAGAACTACGCCCAGCTGGAGACGGCCTACCAGGACCTCAAGTCCGGCAACCTCGACGTGATGCGCCAGATCGCCCCGCGCGACCTGCCGGTGTACAAGCAGGACCTCGGCGACCGCGCCGTGGACCAGGCGCAGTCCTCGATCCAGTCCATCGCCGTCGCCTTCTACACCAAGCAGTGGAAGGACATCGACCCGAAGGTCCTCCAGGGCCTGTCGATGGCGATCGACCGCGACACCATCACCAAGACCGTCCTCCAGGGCACCCGTGAGCCGGCCACCGGCTGGGTCGCCAAGGGCGTGCTCGGTTACACGGACAACGCCGCCGGGGACATCACCACGTACGACCCGGCGAAGGCCAAGGCCCTCATCAAGGAGGGTGGCGGCGTCCCGGGCAACAAGATCTCCATCCAGTACAACGCGGACGGCGGTCACAAGGAGTGGGTGGAGGCCGTCTGCGGCTCCATCACCAACGCCACCGGCGTGGCCTGCACCGGCGACTCCAAGGCCGACTTCCAGGCCGACACCAACGCCCGTGACGCCAAGCAGGTCAAGTCGCTGTACCGCTCCGGCTGGGTGCTCGACTACCCCTTCATCGCCAACTTCATCCGGGACCTGTTCGGCACCAAGTCGGACGGCAACCAGGGCGGCTTCTCCAACGCGGAGATCGACAAGCTCATCGGGCAGGCCGACAGCGCCGCCACCCTGGAGGAGTCGGAGAAGCTCTACCAGGAGATCGAGAAGAAGCTTCCCGAGTACATGCCGAGCATCCCGCTCTGGTACTACAAGGTCAACGCGGGCTACTCGGAGAAGGTCTCCGGCGTCAAGTACGCCCAGGACGGCGACCCGATCCTGACCGGCGTTCAGGTCACGAAGTAACCGCTGATCACAGCGTGTGCCGTGCCGCACCTCAGCAGGTGCGGCACGGTGTCGGCCGGTCGGCCGGGGGGCCCTTTTCACCGGGTACGTACGGACATCCGCGAGGACCGTCAGGCGTGCGCGGTGAAAAGGGCCTGCCGCTGTAACTGACATGGAGGCACCATGGGGCGCTACGTCATACGACGACTGCTCCAGATGATCCCGGTGTTCATCGGGACGACTCTGCTGATTTTCCTGATGGTCTACGCGCTGCCCGGCGACCCCGTGCGCGGACTCTTCGGAGACAAGAGCGCGAGCCCCGAAGTGCTGCAGGCCCTGCGGCACGAGTACGGGCTGGACAAGCCCATCATGGTCCAGTACCTGGACTACATGAAGGGCATCGTCCTTCACTTCGACTTCGGCAACCAGATCGCCAGCGGCCGGCCGGTCACCGAGATCCTCGGTGACGCCTTCCCCGTGACGCTGCGTCTGGCCGGCCTGGCCTTCGCCATCGAGGCCGCCCTCGGCATCATCCTCGGCCTGATCTCCGGCATGCGCGCCGGCAAGACGGCCGACACGCTGATCCTCATCCTGACCCTGCTGCTCATCTCGGTGCCGGTCTTCGTGCTCGGCCTGATCCTGCAGACGGTGGTCACCAACGCGGGCGGCGCCCCCTCGGTGAACGACGACACCGACATCGGGCAGATGCTGATGCCGGCCATCGTGCTGGCCAGCGCCTCCCTGGCCTATGTGGCGCGGCTGACGCGGACCTCGGTCGCCGAGAACATGCGGTCCGACTACATGCGCACCGCCATCGCCAAGGGACTGCCCCGGCGCCGGGTCGTCGGCGTCCACCTGATGCGGAACTCGCTCATCCCGGTCGTCACCTTCCTCGGCACCGACCTCGGTGCCCTGATGGGCGGCGCGATCGTCACCGAGCGCATCTTCAACATCAAGGGCGTCGGCGGCACGATCGCGGAGGCCATCACCCGCCGCGAGGGAACGACACTGGTCGGCCTGGTCACGGTCCTGGTCCTCGTCTACCTCGTCACCAGCCTCATCGTCGACCTGCTGTACGCGGTCCTGGACCCGAGGATCCGTTATGCCTGAGCTGACCAAGACCTCCGCGGAGAACTCCGCCACGTCCGCCGCCCCGGACGGCCAGAGCCTGCCGGAGGCCGGCCAGGAGAAGGCTCGCAGTCTGTGGGGCGACGCCTGGCGCGACCTGCGCACCAACTGGATCTTCATCGTCTCCTCGGTGCTGATCCTGCTGCTGCTCGTGATCGCGCTGTTCCCCGGTCTGTTCACCAGCGCCAGCCCGGACACCAAGGACCTCGCGGCGCACTATCTCCAGAAGCCCAACTACGGGCACATATTCGGCGCCGACTGGCTCGGTTACGACGCCCAGGGCCGCAGCGTGTACGCCCGTGCCATCTACGGCACCCGCGCCTCGCTGCTGGTCGGCGGCGGCACCACCCTGGCCGTCACGGTCTTCGGCGGTCTGGTGGGCATGCTGGCCGGCTACTTCGGCGGCTGGATCGACGCGGTGCTCTCCCGCATCACCGACATGTTCTTCGGCATCCCGTTCCTGCTCGGCACGATGGTGATGCTGAACTCGTTCACCGAGCGGTCCATCCCGATCGTCATCCTCGCGCTGACCTTCCTGGGCTGGACGCAGACCGCGCGTGTCATGCGCGGTTCGGTGATCACGGTCAAGTCGCAGGACTACGTGCAGGCCGCCAAGGCGCTGGGCGCGAGCACCTCGCGCATCCTCTTCCGGCACGTGCTGCCCAACGCGATCGCCCCGGTGATCGTCGTCGCCACCATCGCGCTCGGTGTCTACATCGGCGCCGAGGCCACGCTGTCGTACCTCGGTCTCGGCCTGGAGGGCGCCTCGTGGGGCAACGACATCTCCGACGGCCAGAACCAGATCCGGGTCGCGGCGTACATCATGCTCTACCCGTCGATCATGCTCAGCATCACGGTGCTGGCGTTCATCATGCTCGGTGAGGCCGTCCGCAACGCCCTCGACCCGAAGCAGCGCTGAGGGAGGCGTACGTGACCATCATCGACCAGACCGCTTCCGTACCGGGACCGGCCGACGGCGGCGCCGACGACGCGCCGCTGCTCGAAGTGCGCGACCTGCACGTCGAGTTCCACACCCGGGACGGCGTCGTCCGTGCCGTCAACGGCGTCAACTACAGCGTGTCCGCGGGGGAGACCCTCGCCGTGCTCGGCGAGTCCGGGTCCGGCAAGTCCGTCACCGCGCAGGCCATCATGGGCATCCTGGACATGCCCCCGGCGAAGATCCCGCAGGGCGAGATCCGCTTCCGCGGCCAGGACATGCTGCGGATGGACGCCGAGGAGCGGCGCCGGCTGCGCGGCGCGAAGATCGCGATGATCTTCCAGGACGCGCTGTCGTCCCTCAACCCGGTCCTCTCCGTCGGCTACCAGCTCGGCGAGATGTTCCGGGTCCACCAGGGCCTGGGCAAGAAGGAGGCCAAGGCCAAGGCCGTCGAGCTGATGGACCGGGTGAAGATCCCGGCCGCCGCGGCCCGCGTCGACGACTACCCGCACCAGTTCTCCGGCGGTATGCGCCAGCGCATCATGATCGCCATGGCGCTGGCCCTGGAGCCGGACCTGATCATCGCCGACGAGCCGACCACGGCCCTCGACGTGACGGTCCAGGCCCAGGTCATGGACCTGCTCGCCGAGTTGCAGCGCGAGTACCACATGGGTCTGATCCTGATCACCCACGACCTCGGCGTCGTCGCCGACGTGGCGGACAAGATCGCCGTGATGTACGCGGGCCGCATCGTGGAGCAGGCCCCGGTGCGCGAGCTGTACAAGCGCCCCGCGCACCCCTACACCCGGGGGCTGCTGGACTCGATCCCGCGCCTGGACCAGAAGGGCCAGGAGCTGTACGCGATCAAGGGGCTGCCGCCCAACCTGCTCAGGACGCCGTCGGGCTGCGCGTTCAACCCGCGCTGCCCCAAGGCGCAGGACATCTGCCGCACCGACACCCCGGCCCTGTTCGAGGTGACGGAGCGGGACGGCTCCGCCCTGCCGGGCCGGCGCAGCGCCTGCCATTTCTGGAAGGAGACGATCCATGGCTGAGATCAAGAAGGACGAGGCCGTGGACGCCACGCCGAACGTCACGGACGTCGAGGTCGTCGACGCGGCCACCGAGGAGGCGTCGGTCGTCGCGCTGGACAAGCCGGTGGACCGGGGCGAGCCGATCCTCCAGGTCCGCAACCTCAAGAAGCACTTCCCGCTGACCCAGGGCGTCCTGTTCAAGCGGCAGGTCGGCGCGGTCAAGGCCGTCGACGGCGTCTCCTTCGACCTCTACCAGGGCGAGACCCTCGGCATCGTCGGCGAGTCCGGCTGTGGCAAGTCCACGGTCGCCAAGCTCCTGATGAACCTGGAGCGGGCCACCGCGGGCGAGGTCTTCTACAAGGGCCAGGACATCACCAAGCTGTCCGGGCGCGCGCTGAAGGCCGTCCGCCGCAACATCCAGATGGTGTTCCAGGACCCGTACACCTCGCTGAACCCGCGCATGACGGTCGCCGACATCATCGGCGAGACCTTCGACATCCACCCCGAGGCGGCTCCGAAGGGCGACCGGCGGCGCAAGGTGCAGGAGCTGCTGGACGTCGTGGGCCTGAACCCGGAGTACATCAACCGCTATCCGCACCAGTTCTCCGGCGGTCAGCGCCAGCGCATCGGCATCGCCCGCGGCCTCGCGCTCAACCCGGAGATCATCATCTGCGACGAGCCGGTGTCGGCGCTGGACGTGTCCGTCCAGGCGCAGGTCATCAACCTGATGGAGAAGCTCCAGGACGAGTTCGACCTCTCCTACATCTTCATCGCGCACGACCTGTCCATCGTCCGGCACATCTCGGACCGGGTCGGCGTCATGTACCTCGGCAAGATCGCGGAGATCGGCACCGACGTGCAGATCTACGACCACCCGACGCACCCGTACACCCAGGCGCTGCTCTCCGCGGTGCCCGTGCCCGACCCAGACGCGCGCGACCACCGGGAGCGCATCATCCTCACCGGTGACGTGCCCTCGCCCGCCGACCCGCCGTCGGGCTGCTCCTTCCGCACCCGCTGCTGGAAGGCGCAGGACAAGTGCGCGCAGGAGACTCCGCTGCTGGCGGTCCCCGAGCGGTTCAAGGGCGAGAAGTCGCAGGCGGCGCACGAGTCGGCGTGCCACTTCGCCGAGGAGAAGGACGTCGTGCACGCGGCCTGATCCTGTCCTTCCCGCCGGTTCCCGGCACCTGCCCCAGGTGCCGGGAACCGCCGTTTTCGCGGACCGCCGCAGGTCAGGCGGGGCCTGCCGCGCGTCTGCCGCCGCCGGTCGCCGGTCGCCGGTCGCCGGTCGCCGGTCGCCCGTCTGCCGTCGCCGGTCGCCCGTGGCCCGTCTGCCGCCGCCCGTCGCCCGTCAGCCGTCGACCGCCCGTCGCCCGTCTGCCGCCGACCGTCGCCGGTCGTCCGTCGCCCGTCGCCCGTCGCCCGTCAGGCCCGGGCGGCGGCCCAGTGGCACGCGGCCCGGCTCGGCCCGCCGTCGCCCGTGAGGGACGGGTCCTCGCCGAGGCAGCGCTCCGCGACCCCCGCCCGCTCGGCCTCCCCGTCCGCGAGGACCGGGCACCGGACCCGGAAACGGCACCCGGAGGGAACCCGGGACGGGTCGGGCGGCTCACCGGACAGCACCACCGGGTCCCCGGGGGTGTCCGGCAGCACCGACAACAGGGCCCGGGTGTAGGGGTGCCGGGGCGCCGTCAGCACCTGCTCGACCTCGCCCGTCTCCACGATCCGGCCCAGGTACATCACCGCCACCCGGTCGGCGACGTTCCAGGCCAGCCCCAGATCATGGGTGACGATCAGCGCGGCCAGCCCCAACTCCGCGCGCAGGCGCAGCAGCAGTGCCAGGATCTCGCCGCGCACCGACGCGTCCAGCGAGGCCACCGGCTCGTCGGCGACCAGCAGTTCGGGCGCGAGGACCAGCGCGCCCGCGATCACCACGCGCTGGCGCTGGCCGCCGGAGAGTTCGTGCGGGTGGCGCGGCAGGAAGCGTTCCGGCGGGCGCAGTCCCGCCCGCGCCAGCGCCCCGGTGACGGCCTCCTGCTCGTCACCGGCGTACCCGTGGACGCGCAGCCCTTCGGCGACCGCCTCGTACACCGTGTGCCGGGGGTTGAGCGAGCCGCCGGGGTCCTGGAGCACCAGCTGGACGCGCTTGCGGTGGGCCTTGAGGGCACGTGCGCCGTACTCCAACGGGCGTCCGGCGAACTCGATCCGCCCCGAGACCGGTCTGACCAGCCCGAGCAGGGCACGGGCGAGGGTGGTCTTGCCGCAGCCCGACTCACCGACCAGCGCCACGATCTCGCCGGCCCGCACGGTGAGGCCGACCCCGTCCACGGCTCTGGCCGGCGGAGCGCCGTGCCGCCCGGGGAAGGTGACGCGCAGGTCGCGCACGCCGAGCAGCGGAGGAGGGGGCGCGGTCGTCATGGGGTCCTTCCGCTGGGGCCGGCCGGCGCTCCGCCCGGAGCGGTCCGGCCGGCACCGGGGGGCGGTAACTCGGGCGGGGCCGCCTGATCCTCGTCGGCGGCTGACGGCTGTACGTGGACGCACGCGGCCCGCCGGTCCCCGGCCGCCTCCCGCAGGGCGACGTCGTGGGCGGCGCACTCGTCCAGCGCGACCGGGCAGCGCGGGCGGAAGGCGCAGCCGGCGGGTACGGCGGCCGGGTCGGGCGGGTCGCCGGGCAGGCCGCGGGGCGCGAACCGGGAGGCGGGGTCGCCGACGCGCGGGAACGCGGCGGACAGCGCCTCGGCGTACGGGTGCAGGGCCCGCTCGTGGACGGCTCCGGCGGGCCCCTCCTCGACCACCCGGCCCGCGTACATCACCGCCAGCCGGTCGCAGGTCCGCGCCAGTACGGACAGATCGTGACTGATCATGATCAGGCCCAGGCCGCGTTCGGTGACGGACCGCTCGATCAGCCGGAGGATCTGCGCCTGCACCATCACGTCCAGCGCGGTGGTCGGTTCGTCGGCGATGATCAGCCGGGGCGCGCAGGCCAGCGCCATGGCGATCATCACGCGCTGCCGCTGTCCGCCGGAGAGCTGGTGCGGGTACGCCGCCGCCCGCGCCGCCGACAGGCCGACCTGTTCCAGCAGCTCACCGGCGCGGGCGCGGGCCGCGGCCCGGGAGGCCCGCTGGTGCAGCAGGACCGGCTCGGCGATCTGATCGCCCACCCGGTGCACGGGGTTGAGGGAGTGCATCGCCCCCTGGAACACGATCGACGCCCCGGCCCAGCGCACCGCCCGTACCCGGCCCCACCGCATGGTGAGCACGTCCTCCCCGTCCAGCAGGACCCGCCCGCTCACCTCGGTGCCGCCCGGCAGCAGCCGCAGCAGCGCGAGCGCCAGCGTCGACTTGCCGCATCCCGACTCCCCGGCGATGCCCAGCTTCCGCCCGGCCAGCAGGGTGAGGTCGACGCCCCGCACCGCTTCCGCCCCGCCCGGATAGGTCACCCGCAGGCCCCGTACCTCAAGGAGCGTCACCGCCCCACCCCCAGCCGGGGGTCGAGCACCGACTCCGCGGCCCGCCCGCACAGGGTGAACGCCAGCGCCACGACGGCGATGGCGAGCCCCGGCGGCACCAGGTACCACCAGTCCCCGGAGCTGACCGCCCCCGACTCCCGCGCGTCCTGGAGCAGGCCGCCCCAGGACACCACCGTCGGGTCGCCGAGCCCGAGGAAGGCGAGGGTGGCCTCGGCGAGGACGGAGGCGGAGACCATCAGGGTGGTCTGGGCCAGCACCAGCGGCATCACGTTGGGCAGCACGTGCCGGACCATGACGTGCCGGTGGCCGCCGCCGAGCGCCTTGGCCCGCTCGATGTACGGCCGGGCCTCCACCGCCAGTGTCTGGGCGCGCACCAGCCGGGCCGTGGTCGGCCACGAGGTGACGGCGATCGCCAGGATCACCGTACCCAGCGAACGGGACATGACCGTCGCCAGCGCGATGGCCAGCACCAGGGCCGGCATCACCAGGAACCAGTCGGTGACCCGCATCACCACCGTCGCGTACGCCCCCCGGAAGTGACCGGCGGTGATGCCGGCCACCGCGCCGATCGCCACCGACAGCACCGCGGCGAGCAGCCCCACCAGCAGGGAGACGCGCGTGCCCCAGACCAGCAGGCCGAGCAGGTCGCGGCCGAACCGGTCGGTGCCCAGCGGGAACTCCCCGCTCGGGCCCCGCAACGGCCGGCCCGGTGCCCCGGTCACACTGGCCACGTCACCGCCCACGGTCAGCGGCGCGGTCAGCGCGGCCAGCGCCAGCAGCGCCAGGACGACCAGGCCCGCCAGTCCGGCGCGGTGGGCGCGGTACTCCCGCCAGAAGCGGGCCGCCGCCCGGCGCCGCCGCCGCCACGCCGGCGACCGGGGTCCGGCGGGCACCTCGGGGGCCGGGGAGGCGGACGGCGCGGTCATCGCCCCACCCGGGGATCGAGCAGTGGATGGAGCAGGTCGGCCACCGTGTTCAGGATGATCACCGCCGAGGCGAAGAAGAGGAACAGCCCCTGCACCAGGGGCAGATCGGGCACGCTGAGCGCCTGGTAGAAGAGGCCGCCCAGGCCGGGCCAGGAGAAGACGGTCTCCACCAGCACCACCCCGGCGACCGTCCGGCCGAGGTTGACGAAGACCAGGGTGACGGTGGGCAGCAGGGCGTTGGGCACGGCGTGCCGGCGGCGCACCAGGTCGTCCCGGAGCCCCTTGGCCCGCGCGGTGGTCAGATAGTCGCTGCCCGTCTCGTCGAGCAGCGCCGACCGCGTCACCAGCAGCGTCTGCCCGTACTCGACGGCGACCAGGGTGACCACCGGCAGCACCAGGTGGTGGGCGACGTCGAGGACGTACCCGGCCCCCTCCTCCCCGCCGGACTCCATGCCGCCGGTCGGGAACAGGCCGGGCACCGGGCCGACACCGACGGAGAGGACGACGATGAGCAGCAGTCCCAGCCAGAACGACGGCAGGGAGTACAGGGTCAGCGCCAGCCCCGTGTGCAGCCGGTCGGCGAGGCGTCCGTGCCGCCAGGCCGACCGGGTGCCGAGGAAGATCCCCAGCGCGGTGGAGAGGACGAAGGCCGTGCCGGTCAGCAGCAGGGTGGGCCCCAGCGCCTCGGCGATCTTCTCGGTGACCGGCGTACGGAACTGGTACGAGGTCCCCAGGTCCCCGGTGAGCGCCTTGCCGCAGTAGTCCGTGAACTGCTGCCACAGCGGCAGGTCGAGGCCGAACTCCTCCCGGTAGGCGGCCAGTTGCTCGGCGGAGACCGGGCGGCCGCCGGTCATGGTCTTCACCGGGTCGCCGGGTATGAGCCGGAACAGGAAGAACCCGGTGACGAGGACGGCGAGGAGCGAGACGGCCGCGCCGCCGGTCTTCCCCAGGCCGTAGCGGACGTAGGCGGCGCGGTGGCGGCCGGTGGCGGTGGGCGCCGGGGCGGTCCGGGACACGGCGTCCGTGGTCATCGGCGCCCGCCCTGCGCCGGACGGGTCGGCTCGGCACGCATCGGCTACTCGCGGTCGTCGGCGGTCGAGCGGCGCCGCAGGGCGAGGAGGACCCCGGCCCCGGCGAGTACGACGGCCCCCGCGGCGATCCCGACGACGACCCCGGTGGAGCCGCCGCCCCCCGTGTCGCCCCCGGAGCCGGCCGGTACCGCCGACCACCAGCTCCAATAGCCGTCCTGGCCGTAGATGTTGCCGCCGTCCTCGGGCATCGTCCGCAGCGAGGCCACCTGGTCGGTGCGGTAGGCCTCCAGGGCGTTCGGGTACGCCATGACGTTCATGTAGCCCAGGTCGTACAGCCGGGACTGGAGCTGTCTGACCAGCTCGGCGCGCTTGGCCGGGTCGTACTCGGCGAGCTGGCGGGCGTACAGGTCGTCGTAGCGCCGGTCGCAGATGAAGTTGTCGGTGGCGCCGGTGTCGTGCTCGGTGGCGGGCAGCGCGTCGCAGGTGTGGATGGAGAGGACGAAGTCGGGGTCGGGATTGACCGACCAGCCGTCGATGGCGAGGTCGTAGGTGCCGGCCAGCCACGGGTCGGACACGTTGTCCAGGCACCGCAGCTCCACACCGATGCCGAGGTCGCCCCACCACTCGGCGAGGTACTGCCCGACCGCCTTGTCGTTGGGGTCGGTGGCGTGGCACAGCAGGCGGTAGCTGAGCGGCTCGCCGTCCTTGCCGGTCCGCTCGCCGTCGGCGTTCTTCCGGTAGCCGGCCTGGTCGAGGAGGCGGGCCGCGCGGTCGGGGTCGTGGGCGAGTTCCTGCTCGGCGGAGGGTTTCCAGAAGTACGTGTCGAAGCGGGGCGGGATGTAGCCGGCGCCCTCGACGGCGTGGCCCTGGAAGACCCGGTCGACGAGGGTCTCGCGGTCCACGGCGAGGAAGAGGGCCTGCCGGACCCGCAGGTCGCGCAGCGAGGGGTCGCCGTCGCCGAAACGCGTGCCGTCCTTGGCGCGGGCGCCCGGGTTGGTGGCGAGGGCGTAGAAGCGGCGGCCCGGCGCGTCGTTGACCTTGATGTCCTCCTGGCCCTCCAGGGCGTCGGCCTGCGCGGGCGTCAGATTGCTGACGAACGACACCTCGCCCTTGCGCAGCGCGGCGACGGCCGCGTCACCGTCCTTGTAGTACTTGAAGACCAGCTCGTCGAACTCGGGTGCCCCGCGCCAGAACCGGGGGTTCGCCTTCAGCCGTACGTAGCTGTCGGCCCGGTAGCCGGTGAGGACGTACGGGCCGCTGCCGACGACCGGGAACGCCTTGTCGTTGGTGAACTTCCCGATGTCGCCGACCTTCTCCCACACGTGCCTGGGCACGATCGGCACGTCCAGCGCGACCATGGTGGCCTGCGGTTTCTCCAGCTCGACGACCAGCGTGGTGGGGTCCGGCGCCGACACCTCGCGGAAGTTGCCGACGAAGCTGCCGTTGGCGGTGGCCGCCGCCTCGTCGGTCATCATCGTCCGGAACGTCCAGGCGGCGTCCTCGGCGGTGATCTTCCGTCCGTCCGACCAGGTGGCGTCGGAGCGGATGGTGTAGGTCCAGGTGAGCTTGTCGGCGGACGGCGTCCACTTCGTCGCCAGTCCGGGGACGGTGTGCCCGTCGCCGGGGTCGTAGTCGGTCAGGTACTCGTACATCAGCCGCAGCACGCTGGTGCTGACCAGGCGGGTGGCCAGGAACGGGTTGAGCGAGTCGACGCTCTGCGCGACGGCCGCCGTCAGCACCCGCTCGCCGTCGTCGGCCGCCGCGGCCCGCCGGGGCGCCGGGTCGAGCGGGGTCGCGAGGCCGGCCGTGAGGAGCAGGGCCGCGGCCCCGGCACCGGCCGCCCGCCGCAGCGCGCGGAGCCAGGACGGCCCAGGGGGCCGTGACCGTGGGCGGGAGCGCCCCGGGCCGTGCTGTTCTTCCGTGCTCATGGTGGTGACCTCGCGTCGTCGTCCGGACGGGTCGGCAGTGGCGCCACCTGCGTGAGGAGAGTGTCTATCAGTGCCGTATGTACGCGTCAACGGGCCCTCAGGGCCTGTGTGGCCAGCGGAAACACCGGTGTTGATGTTTCTTCGCGTGGCTTCTTCGCGTGCCAGTGGTCCAGACCTGTGATGCCGTGCTGGTACGAGGCCGGCGCCGCGTCGGGGGTGCCCTGTTCGCTCGGACGGAGGGGGTGAAGATGGCATCACGGTCATACCGGGCGATAGTGGGGTGAACCGAGTTCCGCGTCTTGAGACGGGCGCGCGGCGCACACGAGGAGGCATCCCATGCGTGGAGCGACGTACGCCACCCGGGCCGCGTGCGCGGCGGCGGTGGTCCTCGCGGCGACGGCCTGCGGAGGCGGCGGCGGGGGCGGGGGCGCCGACGCGGTGCTCAGTTCCTCCTGGGGCGACCCGCAGAACCCCCTGGAGCCGGCCAACACCAACGAGGTGCAGGGCGGCAAGGTCCTCGACATGATCTTCCGGGGCCTGAAGCGGTACGACCCGGAGACCGGCGAGGCCGAGAACATGCTCGCCGAGAAGATCGAGACGACCGACTCGCGCCACTTCACCGTCACCGTCAAGGACGGCTGGACCTTCAGCAACGGCGAGAAGGTCACCGCCAGGTCGTTCGTCGACGCCTGGAACTACGGCGCGTCCCTGAAGCACAACCAGCGCAACGCCTACTTCTTCAGCTACATCGAGGGCTACGACAAGGTCCACCCGGAGGACGGGAGCAAGCAGAGCGCCGACACGCTCTCCGGGCTGAAGGTCACCGGCGAGCGCACCTTCACCGTCGCGCTCAGCCAGAAGTTCTCCACCTTCCCCGACACCCTGGGCTACCCCGCCTACGCCCCGCTGCCCCGCGCCTTCTTCGACGACCACGCCGGCTGGCTGAAGAAGCCCGTCGGCAACGGCCCGTACCGGGTGGACAACTACACCCGGGGCTCGCAGATGTCCCTGCGGAAGTGGGACGGCTACCCCGGCGACGACAAGGCGGCCAACGGCGGCGTCGACCTCAAGGTCTACACCGACAACAACACCGCCTACACCGACCTGATGGCCGGCAACCTCGACCTCGTCGACGACGTCCCCGCCGCCCAGCTGAAGAACGTCGGGAGCGACCTCGGCGACCGGTACATCAACACCCCGGCCGGCATCATCCAGACCCTCGCCTTCCCGTACTACGACAAGGACTGGAACAAGAGCGGCTCGGACAAGGTCCGCAGGGGCCTGTCCATGGCGATCGACCGCGCCCAGATCACCAAGACGATCTTCCACGGCACCCGCACCCCGGCCACCGACTGGACCTCGCCCGTGCTCGGCGCGGACGGCGGCTACAAGAAGGGCCTGTGCGGCGAGGCGTGCGAGTACAGGCCGGACGAGGCCAAGAAGCTGGTCGAGGAGGGCGGCGGGCTGCCCGGCGGGCAGGTCAAGATCACGTACAACTCGGACACCGGCTCCCACAAGCAGTGGGTCGACGCCGTCTGCAACTCCGTCAACAACGCCCTCGGCGACGACAAGGCGTGCGTCGGCAACCCGGTCGGCACCTTCGCCGACTTCCGCAACCAGATCACCGGCAAGAAGATGAGCGGCCCCTTCCGGGCGGGCTGGCAGATGGACTACCCGCTCATCCAGAACTTCCTCCAGCCGCTCTACTACACCAACGGCTCCTCCAACGACGGCAAGTGGTCGAACGACGAGTTCGACTCCCGCATCGACAAGGCCAACGGCGAGACCGACACCGCCACGGCCATCAAGGACTTCCAGCGGGCCGAGGAGGTCGTCCGGGACACCATGGCCGCCATCCCGCTCTGGTACCAGAACGGCAGCGCCGGCTACTCCGACCGGCTCTCCGGCGTGAAGCTCAATCCGTTCAGCGTCCCGGTGTACGACGAGATCAAGGTGAGCTGAGCCGCCGTGGGCCGCTATGTGATCCGACGGCTGCTCCAGATGATCCCCGTCTTCGTCGGGGCCACCCTGCTGATCTTCCTCATGGTCAACGTCATGGGCGACCCCATCGCCGGGCTGTGCGGCGACCGGGAGTGCGACCCGGCGACCGCCGCCCAGCTCAGAAGGGAGTTCGGCCTCGACAAGCCGGTCTGGCAGCAGTACGCGACCTACATGGGCAACGTCTTCACCGGCGACTTCGGCACCGCCTTCAACGGCCAGCCGGTCACCGAGCTGATGGGCACCGCCTTCCCGGTCACCATCCGGCTGACGGTCATCGCGGTCGTCTTCGAGGTCGTCATCGGCATCACGCTGGGCGTCATCACCGGTCTGCGCCGGGGCCGCCCCGTCGACACGGTGGTCCTCCTCGTCACCCTCGTCGTCATCTCCGTCCCCACCTTCGTCACCGGCCTGCTCCTCCAGCTCCTGCTCGGCGTCAAGTGGGGGTGGATCGCCCCGTCCGTCTCCTCCGAGGCCCGCGTCGACGAGCTGATCCTGCCCGGCCTGGTCCTCGCCTCGGTCTCGCTGGCGTACGTCACCCGGCTCACCCGTACCTCCATCGCGGAGAACCGGCGCGCGGACTACGTCCGCACCGCGATCGCCAAGGGCCTGCCGCGCCGCCGGGTCATCACCCGGCACCTGCTGCGCAACTCCCTCATCCCGGTCGTCACCTTCATCGGCACGGACGTGGGCGCCCTGATGGGCGGCGCGATCGTCACCGAGCGGATCTTCAACATCCACGGCGTCGGCTACCAGCTCTACCAGGGCATCCTGCGCCAGAACACCCAGACCGTCGTCGGCTTCGTCACCGTCCTGGTCCTCGTCTTCCTCGTCGCCAACCTCCTCGTCGACCTCCTGTACGCCGTACTCGACCCGAGGATCCGCTATGCCTGAACAGGAGCCCTACGAGCCCGAACGCGTCATCGCCGGCACCGGCATGGGCGGGCAGATGGACCTGGGCGCGAGCGAGGCCGTCACCCTGGAGAAGACTCCCAGGGGACCGGACGGTACGGGCCCCCAGGAGAAGGCCCGCAGCCTCTGGTCCGACGCCTGGCACGACCTGCGCCGCAACCCCGTCTTCCTCCTCTCCGCCCTGGTGATCCTCTTCCTCGTCGTGATCTCGGTCCGGCCGTCCCTGATCGCCTCCGGCAACCCGCTCCACTGCGACCTCGCCCTGGCCCAGGAGGGCTCCCGCTCCGGCCACCCCTTCGGCTTCAACGGCCAGGGCTGCGACGTCTACACCCGCACTGTCCACGGCGCCCGTACGTCCGTCCTGGTCGGCGTCCTGTCCACGCTCGGCGTCGCCGTCCTCGGCAGCGTGCTCGGCGGGCTCGCGGGCTTCTTCGGCGGGGTCTGGGACGCGGTCCTCTCCCGCGTCACGGACATCTTCTTCGCCATCCCGGTCGTCCTGGGCGGCCTGGTGCTGCTGTCGGTCATCACCAGCAACACGGTCTGGCCGGTCATCGGCTTCATCGTGCTGCTCGGCTGGCCGCAGATCTCCCGCATCGCCCGCGGCTCGGTCATCACCGCCAAGCAGAACGACTACGTGCAGGCCGCCCGCGCCCTCGGCGCCACCAACTCCCGCCTGCTGCTCCGCCACATCGCGCCCAACGCCGTGGCCCCCGTCATCGTGGTCGCCACCATCGCGCTCGGCACCTACATCTCGCTGGAGGCGACCCTGTCCTTCCTCGGCGTCGGCCTCAAACCGCCCAGCGTCTCCTGGGGCATCGACATCTCCGCCGCCGCCCCCTACGTACGCAACGCCCCGCACGCGCTGCTCTGGCCCTCCGGAGCCCTCGCGATCACCGTCCTGGCGTTCATCATGCTCGGCGACGCGGTCCGCGACGCCCTCGACCCGAAGCTGAGGTGAACGGCCGCCATGCTGCTCGAAGTGCGTGACCTGCGCGTGGAGTTCCGCACCCGGGACGGCGTCGCCAAGGCCGTCAACGGCGTCTCCTACGGCGTCGACGCCGGCCGCACCCTCGCCGTGCTCGGCGAGTCCGGCTCCGGCAAGTCCGTCACCGCCCAGACCGTGATGGGCATCCTCGACGTCCCGCCCGGCCGGATCACCGGCGGCGAGGTCCTCTTCGAGGGCCGGGACCTGCTGAGACTGAAGGAGGAGGAACGCCGCGCGGTGCGCGGCGCCGAGATGGCGATGATCTTCCAGGACGCGCTGTCGTCGCTGAACCCGGTGCTGACGGTCGGCGACCAGCTCGGCGAGATGTTCACCGTGCACCGGGGGATGTCCCGCAAGGACGCCCGCGCCCAGGCCGTCGAGCTGATGGACCGGGTCCGCATCCCGGCCGCGCAGGAGCGCGTACGGCAGTACCCGCACCAGTTCTCCGGCGGCATGCGCCAGCGCATCATGATCGCCATGGCGCTGGCCCTGGAACCCAGGCTCATCATCGCCGACGAGCCGACCACCGCCCTCGACGT
The DNA here is from genome assembly GCF_055562815.1 of Streptomyces sp. NPDC016677. Lineage (NCBI taxonomy): Bacteria > Bacillati > Actinomycetota > Actinomycetes > Kitasatosporales > Streptomycetaceae > Streptomyces > Streptomyces sp. NPDC016677. Next base: position 447,013 of record NZ_JBVHEO010000003.1, read on the forward strand.
CACCGTCCAGGCCCAGGTCATGGACCTGCTCGCGGACCTCCAGCGCGAGTACGACATGGGCCTGATCCTGATCACCCACGACCTCGGCGTGGTCGCCGACGTCGCCGACGAGATCGCCGTGATGTACGCGGGCCGGATCGTGGAGAGCGCCCCCGTCCACGAGATCTACAAGAACCCCGCCCACCCCTACACGCGCGGCCTGCTGGAATCCATCCCCCGCCTCGACCAGAAGGGCCGGGAGCTGTACGCCATCAAGGGCCTGCCGCCCAGCCTCACCCGCATCCCGCCCGGCTGCGCCTTCCACCCGCGCTGCCCGATGGCCCAGGACGTCTGCCGCACCGACGTCCCCCCGCTCTACGAGGTGAGCGGCACCCGGGGCAGCGCCTGCCACTTCTGGAGGGAGTGCCTCGATGGCCTCGACGGCTGAACCGATCCTCGAAGTGACGGGGCTGGTCAAGCACTACCCGCTCACCAGCGGCATCCTCTTCAAGAAACGGGTCGGCGCGGTCAAGGCCGTCGACGGCGTCGACTTCCGCCTGGACGCCGGGGAAACCCTCGGCATCGTCGGGGAGTCCGGCTGCGGCAAGTCCACGGTCGCCAAGATGCTGGTCAGCCTGGAGCAGCCGACGGCCGGGTCGATCCGCTACAAGGGCGAGGACATCACCCGCCTCACCGGCCGCGCCCTGCGCGCCGTACGCCGCAACATCCAGATGGTCTTCCAGGACCCCTACACCTCCCTCAACCCCCGCATGACGGTCGGCGACATCATCGGGGAGGCGTACGACATCCATCCCGAGGTCGCGCCCAAGGGCGACCGGCGGCGCAGGGTGCGGCACCTGCTGGACGTCGTCGGCCTCAACCCGGAGTACATCAACCGCTACCCCCACCAGTTCTCGGGCGGCCAGCGCCAGCGCATCGGCATCGCGCGGGGCCTCGCCCTGCGCCCGGAGATCATCGTCGCCGACGAGCCGGTCTCGGCGCTGGACGTCTCGGTCCAGGCGCAGGTCATCAATCTGATGGGCCGGCTGCAGGACGAGTTCGACCTCTCCTACATCTTCATCGCCCACGACCTCTCCATCGTCCGGCACATCTCCGACCGGGTCGCCGTGATGTACCTGGGCCGGATCGTGGAGACGGGACGGGACGCCGAGATCTACGAGCACCCCACCCACCCCTACACACAGGCGCTGCTCTCCGCCGTGCCGGTGCCCGACCCCGAGGCCCGCGAACACCGCGAGCGGATCATCCTCGCCGGTGACGTGCCGTCCCCGACCAGCATCCCCTCCGGCTGCCGCTTCCGCACCCGCTGCTTCAAGGCCCGGGAGCGGTGCGCCCTGGAGGTGCCGGAGCTGGCGGTCCCGGCGGAGTTCCGGGGGGCCGGCGGGCCCGCGGCGCACGACTCGGCGTGTCACTTCGCGGAGGAGAAGGTGGTCGTGCCACCGGAGACATAGACGTACAAAGCGGGGCCAACTCCGTTAACACGCAGGCAACTTCACGGAATCCGTATCGATATACGGACGGGGGAAGCTCTTCAGCGTACGGCCGTGCGGGTGCCGTAAACGGGCCGGGGCGCGCCATGTCGCCCCGGCCCGTTGCCTGTCAGGTCAGTCCCAGGGAGCGGCGCAGGAAGTTCACCTGGAGCAGCAGCAGGTTCTCCGCGACCGACTCCTGCGGGGTCATGTGCGTGACGCCGGACAGGGGCAGCACCTCGTGCGGGCGGCCGGCCGACAGCAGGGCCGAGGACAGGCGCAGGGAGTGGGCGACCACCACGTTGTCGTCCGCCAGCCCGTGGATGATCATCATCGGGCGGTGCGGCTCGGCCGCGTCGACCAGGCCCGCGTCGTCGATCAGCGAGTTGCGCCGGTAGACCTCCGGCCGCTCGTTCGGGTCCCCGAGGTAGCGCTCCTGGTAGTGGGTGTCGTAGAGGCGCAGGTCGGTGACCGGGGCGCCGACCACCGCCGCGTGGAAGACGTCCGGGCGGCGCAGGGCGGCGAGGGCGGCGAGGTAGCCGCCGAAGGACCAGCCGCGGATGGCGACCCGGCCGAGGTCGAGGGGGAAGTCGGCGGCGAGGGCGTGCAGCGCGTCGACCTGGTCCTGGAGGACTACGGCGGCGAGGTCGTCCTTGACGGACTTCTCCCAGGCGGGCGAGTGCCCCGGGGTGCCGCGCCCGTCGGCGACGATCACCGCGAAGCCCTGGTCCGCGAACCACTGCGATGTGAGGTGGGCGTTGTGGGCGGCCACCACCCGCTGACCGTGCGGACCACCGTAGGGGTCGAGGAGCACCGGGAGGGAGGTGTCACCGTGGTAGTCCGTTGGCATAAGCACGGCGCACGGTACGCGGCGTGCGCCCCCCAGAGTGAGCGTCACGCGCGGGGACAGACCGGGATCTTCCGCGTACGAGGTGACGGTGGCCGTCGGCTTCCCGTCCCGCAGGACCTGGGCCCGGCTCCCCGGCCGGTCGAGGGTGGCGGAGACCAGGACGGTCGTGTCGCCGGCGCGCACGGCCGAGTGCACTCCGGGGACGGCGGAGACGCGCTCCACGCCCAGTTCGTTCACCCGGTAGACGTGCACCTCACCGGTCTCCGGCTCGGCCGCCTCGGCCCCGGCCGACGCCGAGACCAGTACGTCCTCGTCGGACACGTCCAGTACGGCCCGTACGTGCAACTGGGCTCCCGTCAGCGGACGTTCCCCCACCGCCAGGACCCGGGCGCCGCCCTCGTCGGCGATCCGGACCAGTTGTCCGGACGGGCTCCAGCACGGCGTTCCGGGGAAAAGTTCCAGCCAAGTTCGATCTTCATCGGCGTGCACCATCCGGGTCCGGCCCGACTCCGGGTCCACGGCCAGATAGACCTGACTGCGCTGGTCGCGCGCTTGTGCGAGCAGCAGCGGCGCACCCGCCGCTGACCAGTGCACTCGCGCCAGATACGGATAGCGCCGACGGTCCCAGCCGACCTCCGTGCGGGTGGCGTCGAGGCCGATCACGAAGAGCCGGACGTCCGCGTTGGGGGTGCCGGCCGCCGGGTACGGGACGTGGTGTGGATCACGGTCCGGGTGGGCCGGGTCGGAGATCCACCAGCGCTGTACCGGCGTGTCGTCCACGCGCGCGACCAGCAGCCGGTCCGAGTCCGGACCCCACCAGAAACCCCTGGTCCGGCCCATCTCCTCGGCCGCGATGAACTCCGCGAGACCGTAGGAGACGCCCTCCGCCTCCGGCTCGGCCAGCGCCCGGTCGTCGCCGCCCTCGGCCCCCGTGACCCGCAACGTGCCGCGCGCGACGTAGGCTACGTGCCGTCCGTCGGGGGCGGGGCGGGGGTCGATCACCGGTGCGGCGACGGGGAGTTCACGTGCCGTGCCGGCCCGCAGCTCGGCCGTGAAAAGCCGCCCTGACAAGGCAAAAGAGGCCAACTCGACGGCGGCGTCGGTGGCGTAGCCGACGATGCCGGAGCCGCCTTCGCGACTGCGTTCGCGGCGGGCGCGTTCCTCGGGCGGGAGGTGTTCCTCCGCACCGCCCAGCAGGGTGTGCGGGTCGGCCGCGAGGCGCTCCTCGCCGCTCGTGGGGTCGAGCACCCACAGCGCGTTGGCCCGGTCCGTGCCGGACGCGGAGCGGAGGAACGCGACACGCGAACCGTCGGGTGCCACGGTGAACGAACGCGGCGCGCCGAGGGTGAATCGCTGGGTGCGGGCGTGCCGTCTGGGGAAGGACTCGGGCTCGGTCGTCATGCCCTGACCATATTGGCCATGCGCCCCCTTGTGCGGCTGTGCGCCACTCGATGCGCGCGTACGGATAGTTATGATCACTAGCGCACAGTGGGTATCAACCTGCTGCCCGCTGTGTGGATTTATCTGCCCCCATGGTTCCGTGCCGACGTCCCGACTGTTCGATCCCCCCATGTCCCTGGGTTCTTTGGAGGTGAGCCGCCGTGGCACTCTCGATTTCGGCGGTGGTGCTGCTGGCGATCATCGTCTTCCTGCTGATCAGGAAGTCCGGACTGAAGGCGGGGCATGCGGTTGTCTGCATGCTCTTGGGTTTCTACCTCGCCTCCTCCACGATCGCCCCCACGATCAGCGAATTGACGTCGAACATCGCCGGCATGATCGGCAGCATCAGCTTCTGACCGGCCGCTGCCTCAGGAGGCTTGGGCGGTGACGAACGCCGCCCATGCCTGCGGCGCGATGGCGAGGCACGGGCCGATGGCGTCCCGGTGCTTCGAGTCGCGTACGTGGACCGTGCCGGGGGTTGTGGCTATCTCGACGCAGGAGTCGCCCTCGCTGCCGCTGCTGTAGCTGCTCTTGAACCACTCGGGCTCGGAGATGTCGCGGATCATGTTTCCCCCAGCAACTGCTCGATGAAGGCCGTCGACTCACGTGGGCTGAGAGCCTGGGCCCGGATGATGCCATACCGGAGTTCAAGGATATGGAGCTGCTTCGCTTCGGAAACCGGTCGGCCGTTGGCCACTGCTGGTGAGCGTCCCGCTGCCGTGCCGTCACTGAACTTCATGACCTCGATGCCGCCGGCCAGTCCCGCGTGCTCCTCACGGTCCAACGGCATGACCTGAAGCTCCACGGTCCGCAGCTGCGCCGCCTCCAACAGGTGTGCCAACTGCTGCCGCAGGACGGCGCTCCCGCCCAGCGGGCGTCGCAGCGTCCCTTCCTCCAGGACGAAGCTGACCTCCGGCGCCGGGTCCCGTTCGAAGAGGGCCTTGCGGGCCACACGCGCGGCGATGAACCGCTCCACCTCCTCCTCCGTGTACGCGGGACGGCGCATCTGGAGCAGGGCGCGTGCGTAATCCGGGGTCTGCAACAACCCATGGATGTTCAACGGTCGTAGAGCAGAAGCTCGACCGCCTTCTCCTCCCGCTTGGCCAAGTCCCGTACGTTCTTCGGGTACCGGACCTTGGCCACGTCCTGCCGCATCGCGGCGACCAGTCCGGCCGCGTCCAGTACCCGGTCCGCCTTCTCCAGGTAGCCGGGCCGAGGGATCCGTTTCCCTCCCTCCACCTTGTAGACCAGGTCCTCCCCGTACCCCATCTCCGCCGCGAAGTCGCACGCCCGCATCCCCGCCGCCTCGCGCCGCAGCTTCAGCTGGCGTCCGACCGTCGCGATGACGGCCATGCCCCACTCGTCGTCCGGGTCCACCGCCCAGCTCGCCTCGTCGTCCTCCGACATCCACCCCTCCGGTCACCGTGCGTGTCGGATCTGTCACGCATCAAGGTAGAGGGGGAAGCCCGCGCCGTGTCCCGGCCTGTGGAAAACCCCTCGTAGGGTGGAGCCCATGACGGAACTGCCCTCCCGGCGTCTGCTGCTGGTGCACGCGCACCCGGACGACGAGTCGATCAACAACGGCGCCACCATGGCCAAGTACGCGGCCGAGGGCGCCCACGTGACGTTGGTGACCTGCACGCTCGGGGAGCGGGGCGAGGTCATCCCGCCCGAGCTGGCGCACCTGAGCGGGGCCGCCCTCGGGCAGCACCGGCTCGGTGAGCTGCGGGCCGCGATGGGCGCGCTCGGCGTGACGGACTTCCGGCTGCTCGGCGGGCCGGGCCGGTTCGCGGACTCCGGGATGATGGGGCTGCCCGACAACGACGACCCCGGCTGTTTCTGGCAGGCGGACGTCGACGAGGCCGCCGCGCTGCTGGCCGAGGTCATCCGGGAGGTACGGCCCCAGGTCCTCGTCACCTACGACCCCGACGGCGGCTACGGGCACCCCGACCACATCCAGGCCCACCGCGTCGCCATGCGCGCCGCCGAACTGGCCGCCGAGGCCGGCCACGGCATCGCCAGAACCTACTGGAACCGCGTCCCGCGCCCGGCCGCCGAGGACGCCTTCGCACGGCTGGGCGAGGAGCTGCCCGGCCTCCCCTTCGACAAGGCCGCCGGCATCGACGACGTACCGGGCGTCGTCGAGGACGAGCGGATCGGCGTCGAGATCATCGCCGACGGCACCCCGTACGCCGCCGCCAAGGCCGCGGCCATGCGGGCGCACGCCACGCAGATCGAGGTCGCCGGACCGTACTTCGCGCTCTCCAACGCGCTGGCCCAGCCGCTGTTCACCACCGAGTACTACGAGCCGGTGGGCGCCGCCGCGCCGGGCGGGCGCGCGACCGACCTGTTCGCGGGGACCGAGGAGACGTCGTGAGCGACCGGAACGCGCAGACCGGGCAGACCTCCCTGCTCGCCCAGCCGCTGCGCCCGCCGTCCTTCGGGACCGCCGCCCTCTACCTGGGACTTCTCGTGCTCGGCGCGCTGACCGGGGCGGCCGGGGCGCTGGTGCAGCCCGCGTGGTTCCCGGGCGGGCTGCTGCTCGCCCTCGTCGCCGAGGCCGGGCTCTGCGTGGGCGCCGCCCGTGCCGTGGGCCGCCGGGGCGGGGCCGTCGCGCCCGCCGTCGGCTGGGCGGCCGCGGTCATGTTCCTCACGGCCAGCAGGCCGGAGGGCGACTTCGTCTTCGCCGCGGGAAGCGGTTCGTACCTCTTCCTGCTCGGGGGCATCGCCGTGGCTGTGATCTGTGCCACCCTCGCCCCTGTGCGGCAACCGGACGGCGGCGCCGTCCGACTTGGCAAGTGACGTACTACTTCGCCGCCGCGCGCGGGTGCGGGTCCGGTGTGGGTTTCCCCGGCGGTCTCGGGATGCGCGTGAACAGCGGCCAGTATGGTGGTGCGCGCCGCCGAGCCGCCCGCTGTGAAGGCGCGCCGGGCGGCGGAGCCAACCGGGAGAACCTGCCTTGAGTCGTGAAACTGACACTCCGTCCTCCGGACCCCACGGGCGCGGCTCGGCCGCGTATCCGTCGGGCACGCCGTCCTACGGGACGCCGACGGGGCCCGACGCCGGTGCGGACGCGGGACGTTCGGCCTCGCGGCCGGACGAGCGCAAGACCGAGACGACGCTGACCACCCGGATCCGGATCAACATCCCCGGGTCGCGGCCGATCCCGCCCGTGGTGATGCGCAAGCCGGTCGCCGGCGCCGAGGACGGCGCGGGCGAGCCGGAGGCCGAGGCTCCGGTGCTGGACGCGCCCACGGGGACCGTCGAGGCTCCCGCCGCGCCCGCGCGGCTCAGCGGGCGTTCCGGGCCGTCCGGGCCGTCCGGTTCCGTCGGGTTCGGCGGCACCGCTGGGGCTGCCGGGACTGCTGGGGCTGCGGGTTCTGCCGGGTCCAGTGGGGCCGGTGGGGCTGGTGGGTCCGGCGGTTCCGGTGGGTCGGGTCGGGAGAAGCCGACCAGCGACTGGTTCGCGCCCCGCAAGTCCCCGGCGGCCAAGGGCGGCCAGGGCGGCGGGGCCGGCAAGGGAGCGGGTGCGCCCGGGGGTTCGGGCGCGGGCGCCGCGGCTCCGGGTGCCGGTGCCGGACGGCCCGGCGGTGTGGTCGGTTCGATGAGCGCGCCGGGCGGCTCCCGGTCGTCCGCCACGGGCGGCGCCGGGGCGACCGGCGGACCCGTCGCGCCCGGACACGGTGGCGGTACCGGTTCCTTCGACGTGACCGAGGCGCTGGCCGCCGGCCCCCTGGGCGACGGCTCCCGCCCGGGCGCCGGACCGGAGCCGCGCCGCGACGACCTGCCGTTCTTCTCCGAGCCCGGTTCCGGTGACCGGGTTCCCGGTGGCTCCGACGCGTCGAGCGGTCCCGCGGGCCCGACGGGCGGACCGGTGACCGGCGACGGACTCCTGACGTCGCCGACGGACCCGGCCGGACCGGGCCCCCACGGCGCACCCGGCAGCCTCGGCGGTCCCGCCGGCCCCGGCACCCCCGGCGGCCTGCGTGCCCCCGGCACACCAGGTGGCGGTCCCCGCCCGGCGGGCCCCGGCGGCATCATGGGCGGCCTGGGCGCGACGACCGGCCCGACCACGCCCGCGGCCCCGGACACCGGCACGACCCCCGACCTCCTCGGCACCCGCACCGCCCCCGGTACTCCCGGCGCCGGACTGAGCGACGACACGGCGATCCTCACCCCGCAGACCCCGGCCCCCCACCCCCCGGGCGGCGTCCCCTTCGGCAACCGGGACAACGTCTCCGGCAACACCGTGACCAGCGGCATCCCGGTCGTGCCCGGCGACACCTCCGTACCGTTCCAGGGCGGTGCCCCCGTCGGCGGACCGTCGGCGCAGACGCCCCCGGCGAGTCCGGCGCGTCCGGAGCCCGCCGCCGCGGCAGCGCCGGCCGCCGCCGCGAAGCCGACGCCGGCCAAGAAGAAGGGCCGCAGGAAGCTCCCCCTGCTCGTCGGCGCGGTGATCGTCGTCGGCGGCCTGGTCTACGGCGCCGGACTGCTGATGAACCACTCCGACGTCCCCAAGGGCACCACCGTGCTCGGCGTCGACATCGGCGACAGCACCCGGGACGACGCCGTCGAGAAGCTCGACGCCACCTTCGACAAGCGGGTGAACAAGGAACTGAGGCTCACCGTCGACGGCGAGACCGTCTCGCTCAAGCCGGACCAGGCGGGGCTCCAGTTCGACACCCAGGCCACGGTCGACATCGCCGCGCAGAGCGACTACAACCCGGTCACCGTGATCGCCGCGCTCTTCGGCAACCACCGGGTCGTCAACCCCGTGATGCCGGTCGACGAGGAGAAGCTCCAGGCCGCGCTGGAAGACGCGGCCGGCGGATCCGGCTCCATGACCGAGGGCACGATCGAGTTCAAGTCCGGCGAGGCGGTGCCCGTGTACCCGAAGGCGGGCCAGGGCATCGACGCGGAGAAGTCGGCCGACGCGGTCACACAGGCGTACCGCACCCAGGTCGAGACCGGCTCCTCCGCCGCTGTGAAGGTCGCCACCACCGCCAAGCAGCCCGAGGTCACCAAGGCCGAGGTCGACCGGGAGATGAAGGAGTTCGCCGAGCCGGCCATGTCGGCCAACGTGGTCGTGCAGACCGACGCGGCGCACACCATCGAGATGAGCCCGCAGAACTCGCTGTGGAAGTTCCTCCGGGTCACGGCCGTCAACGGCAAGCTGGTCGACAAGCCCGACCTCGACGCGCTCGAAGAGCTCTACGGCCAGACCTTCGACGGCGTCCTCATCTCCCGCGCCAACGGCGAGAAGACCCCGGTCACCCCCGAGGACGTCTACGGCGCCCTGCGCCAGGCCCTGCTGAGCGAGACCGACCGCGTCGCGGTCATCGACACCAACCCCAGCTGAGCGCCCCGTAGGGGGCGCGGGGAACTGCGCGAGCGACCACGGACGACCCGCACCCGCAGCACCCCGCGCCCCCTACGGCGATCAGCCGCACCCTCAGTTCAGCAAGGCCCGGGCCGCCGCCGCCTCGGCCCGCACCCGCTCCCCGGCCGCCGGGTCCACCGCCCCCACGATCTCCGCGTAGGCATCCAGCTCCGCCGCCCCCGCCAGGAAGTCCCCCCGCCCCACCAGCAGCCGAGCCCGCTCGTACCGCAACCGCGCCGGATGCGACGGCAGCGACAGCGACAGCTCCACCGCCCACAGCGCCACATCCGACCGCTCCGGCCGCGCCGCCGCCCACGCCCGGACGTTGTTCAGCACACGCAGCACCACGTCGAGCGGATCGGCCGGCTCCAGCATCGACGGCCGCAACGGCGCCCCCGTCGCCCCGGCCACCAGCAACTCCGCGTCCGTCCCGGACAGCACCCGCCCCCCGCCGAACGGATCGGCGAGCACCAGCTCCGACCCCGCTCCGGTCCCGAACCCGACCACGAAGTGCCCCGGCAGCGCCACCCCGTACACCGGCGCCCCCGCCCGCCGCGCCACCTCGATCCACACCACCGACAGCAGGATCGGCAGCCCGCGCCGCCGCTCCAGCACCCGGTGCAGCAGCGACGACTCCAGCCGCCGGTAGTCCGCGGCCGAACCGCCGAACCCGTGTCCCTCGCCGAGCAGCTCGCGCAGCGCCACCGCCCAGGCGTGCGGCCCGCCGGGCCGGAACGGGAGCTGCCCGGCCAGCCGGTCCAGTTCCAGCTGCGCGGCGTCGATGCCCGCCTCGTCCAGCGCGCCGTCCGCCACCGCGCCCACCAGCAGGCACAGCGTGGCCAGGTCGGGCCGCTCGGACCGGGCCTCCTCGGCGAACCGGCGCCGCAGCTCCGCGGCGCGTTCCGGGGACGGAGGACGGGGACAGGGGGAACACATGGCTGAGTGGTGCCCTCTCGCAGCGATCGGTTACCGGTCCGCCCGGTCCCGCTCCGGCGCCCGGTAGTGGTGGTAGGCGTGGTGCGCGGCGAAGCCCAGCCCGGTGTACAGCGCCCGGGCCCCGGCGTTGTCCGTCTCGACCTGGAGCCAGGCCGCCGACGCGCCCTCCGCCAGCGCCCGCCGGGCCAGCGCGGCCATCACCTCGCCGGCCAGCCCCCGGCGCCGCAGCGCGGGGTCCACCTCGACGGCCGCGAACCCGGCCCAGCGCCCGTCCACGACACAGCGCCCGATCGCGGCCGGCGGCTCGCCCTCCCCCGCACCGGGCACGGTCGCGAACCACACCGACGGCCCGGCGCCCAGCACCTCCAGCGCGACCCCGCTCACACCTGTGCGCTGGTACCGCGCAAGCCACGCCTCGTCCGCCGTCCGGGAGAGCGTGACCCCCGCGCCCTCGGCCCGGTCGGCGACCGGTGCCAGGTTCCCGGTCCACAGCTCGGCGCTGACCTCCCGCGTCCAGCCCCGCCGCTCCAGCTCCGCGCACAGCGCCTCCTGCGTGCCCTCGGCCCCGGTGGCGCTCTGGATGTACGCGGGCAGGCCGCGATCGCCGTACCAGCGCCGTACGGCGGTCAGCGCGTCGTCGAGCGGGAGTCCCGGTTCGCCCAGCGGGAGCACGGAGTTGGCCCGCCGGGTGAACCCGGCGGCGGCCCGCAGCTCCCACCCGCCGAGCCGCTCGCTCTCCACCGGCCGCCAGCCCCGGGAGGCGACCCGCGCCAGCTCCTCGTAGGAGGCGGCGGGGCCCCGGCGACGGGCCGGGGCGGAAGGCACCACTTTGCCCGCGACCAGCGAGGATTCGCCGATCCGGACGGTCTCGCCGGTCTTGCGTGTGATCAGCAGCACACCGTTGTCCCAGGATGTGAGAACGCCGACCGTGTCCGTGAACCTCCCACCCGGCGCGTCGTCTTCCGTCCACCGCCGCACGGAGACGCGTTTTCCCACGTCAGCCGTGGTGATACGGACCTTCAGACGCCCAGCGCCAGAGATTTCCACGGGTCGGTTCACCCCTCCTGTTCGGATCATGCCCAAGAACGGAGATACTAGAGGCGGGCATCGACGACGCCGCGCTCCCGCGCGCCAGGCGGCGGAGCCTGAGGAGGCCCGCCAGCGCCCGTATCGAGGAGGAACGACAGCGTGACCTACGTCATCGCGCAGCCTTGTGTCGACGTCAAGGACAAGGCGTGTATCGAGGAGTGCCCGGTCGACTGCATCTACGAGGGCCAGCGGTCCTTGTACATCCACCCGGACGAATGCGTCGACTGTGGTGCCTGTGAGCCGGTCTGCCCGGTCGAGGCGATCTTCTACGAGGACGACACTCCCGAGGAGTGGAAGGACTACTACAAGGCGAACGTCGAGTTCTTCGACGAGCTGGGCTCGCCCGGCGGCGCCAGCAAGCTGGGTCTGATCGAGCGCGACCACCCCTTCGTCGCCGCGCTGCCGCCGCAGAACCAGTAGCAGCGGCCCGCACACCCGCGCCGCCTCGGTCCCGTACGGCCTGATCGCCCCCGATCGGTGCCGGACGGGGCCGAGGCGTTTGCCGTACGACGAAAGTGAGCCAGTAACCGTGTCCGCAGTCTCCGACCGCCTTCCCACCTTCCCCTGGGACAAGCTGGAGCCGTACAAGAAGACGGCCGCCGCGCACCCGGACGGCATCGTCGACCTGTCCGTCGGCACGCCGGTCGACCCGGTCCCCGAGCTGATCCAGAAGGCCCTGACCGACGCGGCCGACTCCCCGGGCTACCCGACCGTCTGGGGCACCCCGGCACTGCGCGACGCGATCACCGGCTGGGTGGAGCGCCGGCTCGGCGCCCGGGACGTCACGCACCGCCACGTCCTGCCGATCGTCGGCTCCAAGGAACTCGTCGCCTGGCTCCCCACCCAGCTGGGCCTCGGTCCCGGCGACACGGTGGCCTTCCCGCGCCTGGCCTACCCGACGTACGAGGTCGGCGCCCGCCTGGCCCGCGCCGAGTACGTCGCCTACGACGACCCGACCGAGCTGGACCCGGCGGGCCTGAGGCTGCTGTGGCTCAACTCCCCGTCCAACCCGACGGGGAAGGTCCTCTCCAAGGCCGACCTGACCCGGATCGTCGCCTGGGCCCGCGAGCACGGCGTGCTGGTCGTCTCCGACGAGTGCTACCTGGAGCTGGGCTGGGAGGCCGACCCGGTCTCGGTCCTGCACCCGGATGTCAACGGCGGTGCGTACGACGGTCTGGTGGCCGTGCACTCCCTGTCCAAGCGGTCCAACCTGGCCGGCTACCGGGCCGCCTTCCTCGCCGGTGACCCGGCCGTCCTCGGTCCGCTGCTGGAGATCCGCAAGCACGGCGGCATGATGACGTCCGCGCCGACCCAGGCGGCCGTGGTGGCCGCCCTCGGCGACGACGAGCACGTCCGCGTCCAGCGCGAGCGGTACGCGGCCCGCCGCACCGCCCTGCGCACGGCGCTGCTCGGCCACGGTTTCCGCATCGAGCACAGTGAGGCGAGCCTCTACCTGTGGGCCACGCGCGACGAGTCCTGCTGGGACACCGTGTCCCACCTGGCGGAGCTGGGCATCCTGGTCGCCCCGGGTGACTTCTACGGCCCGGCGGGCGACCGTTTCGTACGTGTCGCCCTGACGGCGACGGACGAGCGGGTCCGCGCGGCGGTGGAACGGCTGGCCTGACCACGCCCTGGCCGGCGGCGGCCAGGCGACGGCCGGACGACGGCCGGCAACGACGACAGCGGGGCCCGGGGGAGGACGTTCCCCCCGGGCCCCGCTGTCACAGCTGTCCCAGCGAAGCGGATGTCAGCCGCCCAGCGGCAGACCCTTGCCGACGGAGGGGGCGGGCAGGGTGCGAGCGGTCTCGCCGACGAGGTCACCGGCGGAGCCCGCCGTGTCCCCGGCGGCCTTCTGCGCGGCCGGGGTGGCCTTCTTGACGACCGAGCCACCGGTCTTGCCCGCGGCCGGCACGGCCTTCTTCACGGCCTTGCCGCCGGACTCACCGGCGGACTTGGTGACCTTCTGGGCCGCGGAGTCCACGGTGTTGCCCACGTTCGCCCCGTCCAGGGCGCTCAGCCCGCTGAGGTTCGGGGCGGCGGGCAGCTCCGGGGCCGCGACGGCGGAGCCGGCCGCACCGACCCCGGCAGCCGCTCCCGCAGCGACGAGCAGCGCGGCACGGGCGATCCGGCGGGTCAGGGGGAGGGACATGATGCTCCTTCGACGGAATGTCAACGGTGGTGGGGTCCTCTCGGACGCAGTGACTACCGCTCGAAGGCCGCGAAGGTTGCGGCGGCGCAAGGTAAAGAGTTGGTAATGTGTCGCATTATCGAGTGCGGAGGAAAACGGGCAAAAGGGCCCGGTCGGAAAGTCTGCTGAATCCCTTACGGCCCTGTGTTCCCAAGGGTTTCGGCGCCTCCGCCGGTGGCCGGGAGAAAAAGCGCGCGTCCCGCTGTCGGCGCACCGCCCGAACAATCCGCCCGGGTGAGGACTCGTACTGGAGGCCGGGTCTACTGGGCGGTCACGATCCGGACCGACCCGGTGTTCCGTTCCGCGCCCCGGGTCCCGGCCGCCTCCAGCGCCCGCCACCGGCCGACGGTGTTCCCGGCGATCCCCGCGCGCCACTCGCGCCCCGCGTACACCACCCGTTCGATGTGCAGCGCCGAAGCGTTGGCCACCGCCCAGTGGGCCAGCTGCCAGCCGCGCCGCCGCACGCTCCGCACGGCGTCCGGACCCGCCCCGGCGGCCACCGGCAGCGTCACGGTCCGCCCGTCGGAACCGCCCGCCACCGCCGCCCGCCCCGCGGTCTCCGCATGCCGCACGGAACGGGCGGATGTCGCGGACAGGGTCACCGGCGTGGCGTCCGCCGCCGCGCCGTCCGGCCGCAGCACCGCGCGCCCGAAGTCCCGCACGAGCGCCGCCCGTACCGCCCGCGGACCGCCGGCGCGGGCGGCACCCGGGCGTCCCGCGCAGGTCAGCGTGGCCGCGGACCGCCCGGTCAGGGCGGCGGCGAGCAGCGCGGCGTCCGGCTCGTGCTTGGCGTACGCCTCGGGGAAGCCGCTGCGCTGCACCCGCTGGGCGGCGACCGTCAGCGGCAGCCGGGTGTAGCCGGGCACGTCGACCAGATGGTCGTAGAACTTCCCCGCCGCGTACGTCGGGTCCATGATCCGGGCCGGGGTGCCCCAGCCCTGCGAGGGCCGCTGCTGGAACAGGCCGAGGGAGTCCCGGTCGCCGTGGCGGACGTTGTGCAGCGCCGACTCCTGGAGCGCGGTCGCCAGGGCGATGGTCACCGCCCTTTCGGGCAGCCCGCGTGCGGTGCCGACGGCCGTGACGGTGGCCGCGTTCACCGCCTGCTCCGGCGTGAACTCGTACTCCTCGTCGTCGTCCGCCGCGGAGACGACGGTGCAGCCGGTCGCGCCGGTGCTCGCGGTGAGGTACTGCACCACGAGGTATCCGGCGAGCGCGGCCAGCACCGTCAGGGCCGCCCCGAAACGGAAGAGACGGCCGCGGCGCTTGCTGGTGAGGGGCGGCTGTGACACGGGGTACAAGGTACTGGAGGGCATGATCGATGCCCGTTCAGGCGCGAGGAGTGTCCTCAAGGGCAGCGGGTTAGGGTCGACGTCATGGCCGACACCCCGCTTGACCTCTCGCTGAACGCCGCCGAGCTGACCGCCCGGCTCGTCGACTTCCCCTCCGTCAGCGGCTCCGAGAAGCCGCTCGCCGACGCGATCGAGGACGCCCTGCGCGCCCTGCCGCACCTGACGGTCGACCGGCACGGCAACAACGTCGTCGCCCGCACCGACCTCGGGCGCGGGGAGCGGGTGATCCTCGCCGGGCACATCGACACCGTGCCGATCGCCGGCAACGTCCCCTCGCGGCTCGACGAGGACGGGGTGCTGTGGGGCTGCGGGACCTGCGACATGAAGGCGGGCGTCGCGGTACAGCTGCGCATCGCCGCCACGGTGCCGGCCCCCAACCGCGACCTGACCTTCGTCTTCTACGACAACGAGGAGGTCGCCGCCGACCTCAACGGACTGGGGCACGTGGCCGAGGCGCACCCCGAGTGGCTGGCGGGCGACTTCGCGGTGCTGCTCGAACCCTCCGACGGGCAGGTCGAGGGCGGCTGCCAGGGCACGCTGCGGGTGCTGCTGAAGACCGCGGGCGAGCGCGCGCACTCCGCGCGGAGCTGGATGGGTTCCAACGCCATCCACGCCGCCGCCCCGGTCCTGGCCCGGCTGGCCGCCTACGAGCCCCGGTACCCGGTGATCGACGGCCTGGAGTACCGCGAGGGCCTCAACGCGGTCCGGATCTCCGGGGGAGTGGCCGGCAACGTGATCCCCGACGAGTGCGTGGTCACCGTCAACTTCCGCTACGCCCCCGACCGTTCGCCCGAGGAGGCCCTCGCCCACGTCCGCGAGGTCTTCGCGGACTGCGGGGTGACGGAGTTCGTCGTCGACGACCACAGCGGCGCCGCCCTGCCCGGCCTCTCCCACCCGGCCGCCGCCGCCTTCATCGAGGCGGTGGGCGGCACCCCGCAGCCGAAGTACGGCTGGACGGACGTCTCCCGCTTCTCCGCGCTCGGCGTCCCCGCGGTCAACTACGGCCCCGGCAACCCGCACCTGGCCCACAAGCGCGACGAGCGGGTCGAGGTGGCGAAGATCCTGGCGGGTGAGGAACGCCTGCGCGGATGGCTCACCGCCTGATCACGGGCGTGGTTTGATCCGCTGCACGGCGGACATGCTGAGGTACCCCGGACGTAACCCGCGTGGATCTACGCTGAGGTGGAACGACGGCACGACGCAAGGGAGCTCCGCATGCCCACCGGCAACCCAGAAGGCAAGAAGCAGCCGCCGGACGAGCAGCGCACGGGGCCGGTCCTGCGCAGGCGGGACCAGGTCAAGCCGAGCACCACGGACCAGCGGCTGCTGGACGAGCGGGCGCCCAGCGACTGGGTGCACACCGACCCGTGGCGGGTGCTGCGCATCCAGTCGGAGTTCATCGAGGGCTTCGGCACGCTCGCCGAACTCCCGCCCGCCATCAGCGTCTTCGGCTCCGCCCGGACGCCCGCGGACTCACCGGAGTACGAGGCCGGCGTCCGCCTGGGCCGCGGCCTGGTGGAGGCCGGCTTCGCGGTGATCACCGGCGGCGGTCCCGGCGCCATGGAGGCGGCCAACAAGGGGGCCTCGGAGGCGGGCGGCACCTCGGTCGGCCTCGGCATCGAGCTGCCCTTCGAGCAGGGCCTGAACCCGTACGTCGACATCGGCCTCAACTTCCGCTACTTCTTCGTGCGGAAGATGATGTTCGTCAAGTACGCGCAGGGCTTCGTGGTCCTGCCCGGCGGCCTCGGCACCCTCGACGAACTCTTCGAGGCCCTCACCCTGGTCCAGACCCAGAAGGTGACCCGCTTCCCGATCGTCCTGTTCGGCACGGAGTACTGGGGCGGCCTGGTCGACTGGCTGAAGAACACCCTGATCGCCCAGGGCAAGGCGGCCGAGGCCGACCTGCTGCTGTTCCACCTGACGGACGACGTGGACGAGGCGGTCGCGCTGGTGTCCAAGGAGGCCGGGCGCTAGAGATCGGCTAGGCGAGGCCCCGGCGGGCCACCGCGGGAGGACGGTGGCCGGCGATGGACGCCACCATGTCCAGTACCTGCCGGGTCTCCGCCACCTCGTGCACCCGGTACACCCGCGCGCCGAGCCAGGCCGAGACCGCCGTCGTCGCCAGGGTGCCCAGGAGGCGCTCCTTGACGGGCTTGTCCAGGGTCTCGCCGACGAAGTCCTTGTTGGACAGCGAGACCAGCACCGGCCACCCGGTCGCCACCATCTCGCCGAGCCGCCGGGTCGCCTCCAGGCTGTGCCGGGTGTTCTTGCCGAAGTCGTGCCCGGGGTCGATCAGCACCGACTCCCGGGGCACGCCGAGGGCCACCGCCCGCTCGGCCAGCCCCAGCGTCACCTCCAGGATGTCGGCCATGACGTCGTCGTACGTCACCCGGTGCGGGCGGGTGCGCGGCTCGGCGCCCCCGGCGTGGGTGCAGACCAGGCCGACGCCGTAGCGGGCCGCGACCTCGGCGAGCTTGGGGTCCACGCCGCCCCACGCGTCGTTCAGCAGGTCCGCGCCCGCTTCGCAGACGGCCTTGCCGACCTCGTGCCGCCAGGTGTCCACGCTGATCACGACGTCCGGGAAGCGCCGCCGCACCTCCGCGACGAACCCGACCGTGCGCCGCGCCTCCTCCTCGGCGCTCACCTCGTCGCCGGGACCGGCCTTCACCCCGCCGACGTCGATGATCGCGGCCCCCTCGGCGACGGCCCGCTCCACGCGCGCCAGCGCCGGCTCGTCGTGGAAGGTGGCGCCCCGGTCGTAGAAGGAGTCGGGGGTCCGGTTCACGATCGCCATGATCACCGGCTCGTGCGCCTCGAATACGCGCCTGCCCAGCCTGAGCATCCCCTGTGTCTCCTTCTCCGAGAGTCTTCGTGTGTCCTGTGTGCGGTCCGGTCGCGGACCGCCTGCGGCCCCGGCTGTCAGACTCGCATGGCACGATCGACCTGACACACCCGACTCCGATCCGTACCGACTCTGTCCGATCACCGAGATCATCGACCGTGGGGGCCCCAGCGGTGGTTATGTTCCTGTTTCTCGTCATCGCGCTCGCCGTCGTGGTCGCCGCGGTGACCCTCGCCGTGGTCGGCGGCGGTGAGAGCGGCCCGCTGCCCGACGCCGCGCCCGAGCGGCTGGTCGACGCGCTGCCCGCCGAGCGGCCGGTGAACCGCGCCGACGTGGACGGCCTGCGCTTCCCGCTCACCGTCCGCGGCTACCGCATGGCCGACGTGGACGACGCCCTCGGCCGGCTCGGCGCCGAGCTGGCCGAGCGCGACGCCCGCATCGCCGACCTGGAGGCCGCCCTCGCGGGGGCCCGGCCCGGGGACCGTCCCGTCTCCGTGGACCGTCCCGTCTCCGCGGACCACCCCGTCTCCGGGGAGAAGCGGGCCTTCGTGGAGAAGCCGGCCATCGTGGAGGAGCGGTCCGAGGAGGAGGGCAGTTGAGCGCCGTGGCCGTCGGCCCGGACGGCGCTCCGCGCTGCCCCTGGGCGCTGTCCACCGCCGACTACGTCACGTACCACGACGCGGAGTGGGGCCGCCCGGTCCACGGCGACGACGCGCTGTTCGAGCGGCTCAGCCTGGAGGCGTTCCAGTCCGGCCTGTCCTGGATCACCATCCTGCGCCGCCGGCCGGGCTTCCGCGCCGCCTTCGCCGAGTTCAAGATCGACGCGGTCGCGGAGTTCACCGACGAGGACCGCGAGCGGCTGCTCGCCGACCCCGGGATCATCCGCAACCGCGCCAAGATCGACGCGACCCTCGCCAACGCGCGGGTGCTGGCCGGCTGGGCCCCGGGCGAGCTGGACGAGCTGATCTGGTCCCACGCCCCCGACCCGGCGGGCCGGCCGGTCCCCAGGACCCTGGCCGACGTCCCGCCGGTCACCCCCGAGTCGGCCGCCCTGGCCAAGGCGCTGAAGAAGCGGGGCCTGCGCTTCGTCGGCCCGACGACCGCGTACGCCCTGATGCAGGCGTGCGGACTGGTCGACGACCACCTCGCGGACTGCGTGGCCCGGCGCACCTGAAGAGGGGAAGGCGCTACCGGCCCAGGTACGTCGGCTTCTCCTTGTTCACGAACGCCCGCACCGCGATGCCGTGGTCCTCCGAGGAGCCCGCCCGCGACTGCAGCTCGTCCTCCTTCTCCAGGGTCTCGGGGAGGGAGTGCGTCAGCCCGTACGCCATCGACTCCTTCAGCGCCGCGTACGCCACCGTCGGCCCCTCGGCCAGCGCACGGGCGGTCTTCTCGGCCTCGGCGCGCAGCTCGCCGGCCGCGACCAGGCGGTTGGCGATGCCCAGCTCGTACGCCTCCTGGGCGGTGACGGTACGCGGGAAGAGCAGCAGGTCGGCGGCGCGGCCGGGGCCGATCACCCGGGGCAGCGTCCAGGAGACCCCGGAGTCGGCGGTGAGCGCCACGCCCGCGAAGGAGGTGGTGAACGCCGCCGTGTCCGCGACGATCCGGTAGTCCGCCGCGAGCGCGAAGCCGAGGCCCGCCCCCGCCGCCACCCCGTTCACCGCGGCGACCACCGGCTTGGGCGCCTCGGCCAGCGCCCGCACGATCGGGTTGTAGTGCTCCCGCACCGTGCTCATGGTCTGCCCCGAGCCGCTCTCGCGGTCGGCGGCCAGCAGCCCGATGTGCTCCTTGAGGTCCTGGCCCACACAGAACGCCCGGTCACCGGCCGCGGTGAGCAGCACCGCCCGTACGGCGCCGTCGTCCGCCGCGGCGCGCGCCGCGTCCCGCAGGGCGGCCTTGGTCTCGATGTTCAGCGCGTTCATCGCCTCGGGGCGGTTCAGCGTGATCGTCGCGAGTCCGTCGCTCACCTCGTAGAGCACGGTGTCGGCCATGGGTGTGTCCCCTCCGCGTCGTCCGGTCCGGTCCTGTCGGTCCTGTCCTGTTCCTGTCCGAGGGACAGCATGACGGAGATCACCGGGATCGGACCGTGGCGACGGTGTGACCTCCGTCAAAGAATTGCGGTTCGTATTCGTTCGGTGGAAGTGCGTGCGGGCGCGCAGTATCGCAGTCCCGTCCCCGAATTGAGTGGTTTTGCTCGCGTGCGTTGCCCAAGCGATGCCGACCGATGTTGGTCATCGGGTCCTGCGATGCGGGATAATGGCCTGGAAGCAATGTGTTCGATGCCGGTGTCGCGTGTCCCGTGTGGGGCTGCGCGTGCCCTCGTGGGCCGTCGGCCTGGACGATGAACTGGTATCAGGAAGGGGAACGAGCATGGCGGCCATGAAGCCGCGGACGGGCGATGGCCCGCTCGAGGTGACCAAGGAGGGGCGGGGCATCGTCATGCGCGTTCCGCTCGAAGGCGGCGGTCGGCTCGTCGTCGAGCTGACCCCCGACGAGGCCGACGCACTGGGCGATGCCCTCAAGAAGGTCGTCGGCTGACGCGCAAGCGACCATACATGTCCAGTCGCCCCGGTGCCGCACGCGGTACCGGGGCGACTGTCATGACGGACTTACCGGGGTGTCCTCACCGCTTCACCGCGCACAGCAGGCCCTCGCCCACCGGCAGCAGTGAGGGCACCAGCTCCTGGCTCTCCCGCACCGCCCGCAGCAGCTCGCGCACCCGCAGCACCTCCGTGGGCTGCGGTCCCGAGTCGACCGTCCGGCCGTGGGCGAAGACGCCCTCGAACACGACCAGGCCGCCCGGCCGCAGCAGCCGCAACGATTCAGCGAGGTAGTCGAGGTACTCCAGCCGGTCGCCGTCGCAGAAGACGAGGTCGTAGCCGGCGTCCGCGAGCCGGGGCAGGACGTCCAGGGCCCGGCCCGGGATGAAACGCGCCCGGTTGCTGGCGAACCCCGAGGCGCGGAAGGCCTGGCGGGCGAACTGCTGGTGCTCCGGCTCGGGGTCGACCGTGGTGAGCACGCCGTCCGGCCGCATGCCGTGCAGCAGGTGGATACCGGAGACACCGCAGCCGGTGCCGATCTCCGCGACCGCCTTGGCGTCCACGGCGGCGGCGAGCAACCGCAGCGCGGAGCCCGTGCCGGGCGTCACCGAGCGCAGGCCCGCCTCGTGAGCCCGGTCACGGGCCCAGAGCAGCGCGTCGTCCTCGGCGACATAGGCGTCGGCGAACGCCCAGCTCGTCTGCCGGTTGCCGGTAATGACCCTCTCCTGTCCCCGTTGAAGCCTCGGCGTGACTGTATCCGTTGGCGCCGGGAACCCGCAGATGGGACCGGTCGTTTGTAGGGGCGGGGACGAGAAGACCGAGCGAGCGGGGCCGCGACGGGGGCAGGGAATGGACCAGCGAACGGACCGGGGCACCGAGCAAGTGATGACGCAGCCGTACGAGCCGTGTCAGCCTGAATCAAATTCTCGTAAAACCGCTTATCCGGAGCTAACGGGCGAGGTGGCTATGGTAGGGGCTCCACTGGACACCACCAGAGCCGACAGGGGAGGTGCGGCCGCGCCCGGGGACCGTCGGGGAGCGCTGTGGCGCTTCCTCGGATCGGCGGGCAGGCCGAAATCCGTGAACGACACCGCTGCTGACCACAGCCACGCCGCCGGCACCGCCGGCCAGGACCGGACCGCGACCTTCTCCACCGACGCGGACGGGCAGGCGTGGACTCCGCCCACCTGGGAGGAGATCGTCAGCACGCACAGCGGCCGGGTCTACCGGCTCGCCTACCGCCTGACGGGAAACCAGCACGACGCCGAGGACCTCACCCAGGAGGTCTTCGTCCGCGTCTTCCGCTCCCTGTCGACCTACACGCCGGGCACCTTCGAGGGCTGGCTGCACCGCATCACGACCAACCTCTTCCTGGACATGGTCCGCCGCAAGCAGCGCATCCGCTTCGACGCCCTCGGCGAGGACGCCGCCGAGCGGCTGCCCAGCCGGGAGCCCACCCCGCAGCAGGTCTTCAACGACGCGCACTTCGACGCCGACGTCCAGCAGGCGCTGGACACCCTCGCGCCCGAGTTCCGCGCCGCCGTCGTCCTGTGCGACATCGAGGGACTGTCCTACGAGGAGATCGCCGCGACGCTCGGCGTCAAGCTCGGCACGGTCCGCTCCCGAATCCACCGGGGCCGCTCCCAGCTGCGCAAGGCCCTCGCGCACCGCTCGCCTCAGGCGCGTGCCGAGCGCCGCTCCTTCATGGCCCGCGTTCCCGCACTGGGAGGAGGGGGCGCGAGCGCGTGAGCGGTTCACGGCCGAAATCCGAGGGACACCTCGCAGAGCAGCATCTGGGAGACCGACTCTCCGCCCTGGTGGACGGCGAGCTCGGTCATGACGCGCGGGAGCGCGTGCTGGCGCACGTCGCCACCTGCGCCAAGTGCAAGGCGGAAGTGGACGCGCAGCGCCGGTTGAAGAACGTCTTCGCCGAGGCCGCCGGCCCCGCCCCCTCCGAGAGCCTCCTGGCACGCCTTCAGGGGCTTCCCGGCGGTGACGGCTCGTCGCCTGGCGGCGACGCGCTGTCCGGGTTCTCCGACCTGGCCGGCGGGTTCGGTGCCACCGGGGCGTTCGGGGTCGAGCGGCGCGGAGGGTTCGAGTTCGGTTACGCGCCCTCCCGGTCGCACGCCTCGTCGGTGCTGGCCCCCTCCGGGCCGGGCCGTGGCTTCCGTATCCACGACGTCGGACGGCACGAGTCCGACCGGGCGGCCTCGCGCGGGCTCAGATTCGCGTTCGCCGCCGCCGGAGCGGTGTCGCTGGCCGCGGTCGCCCTCGGGGGCGTCACGGCCGGTTTCCCCGACACCACCACGGAGGCGCGCGGCGGCTCCGGGACCGGCAGCAATGTCACCCCGGCCCGCACCCAGGGCGCGGGAGCGTCGGCGACCTCCGAGACCCAGCGGCGCCGCCTGATCGCGCCGCTGCTCGGCCAGGCCGCGGGCCAGGGATCGTCCGGTGACGCCCCGGTGGCGTCCACCACGGTCTCCGCGCCGCTGCTGCCCGGTCTGCCGGCGCCCTCGGCGGGGCCCGACGACCAGACCGGTCATCCCCTGACCGCGCCCGTCATGGCCGGTGCCGTCGCGATGTCCCCGCTGATACGTCCCTTCGAGGCCGTTGTGCCGGTCGCGCTGTCCTCCTGGCCGACGACATCCGAGGTCAAGGCGCCCGGCCTGCTCAGCGCGCCGGTCCCCGATCCGTACGTGTCCCCGTCCACCGCTCCGTCGGCCTCTCCGGCCGCGTCCTCCTTTCCTTCCGCTCCCTGACCGGCCGCTGCGCGCCGGCGACCGGGTTTGATTGAATCCGGGGTGGCGCGCAGTCGACGGGCCGTGCGGCGGCCAGCTGTGGGGAGAACATGAACGAGGGCAAGCCCGACGGCGGCTTCGAGCCGGCCCGGCCTCGGGAGCCGGAGGGGGACCAGGGCGGTGACGCCCCCGCGGCGGGGCCCGCGTCGGCCGCGGCCGGCCGCCCCGGGCCTGTGGCCCCGCCCTGCCCCGACCCCGGCCTCAGCCCTGCCTCCGGCTCCGCCGCTGCCTCGGGTTCTGCCTCTGCCTCAGGCTTCGCCCCGGCCCCAGGCTCTGCCTCTGCCTCTGCTTCAGGCTTCGCCTCCGCCTCTGACCCGGATCCGTACGACACTCCGCCGTACGGTCAGCCCGGCCCCTGGGCCCCGGCGCCGCCGGTCCCGCATCCGTCTGCGCCGCCTGCCTCCGGGGTGCCGCCGCAGCCGGATGTTCCCGCCTCCGGCGTACCGCCTCGGCCGACCCCTCCGGTCCTGCCCCCGTCGGCGCCGACCGCCCCCGGGATGCCGTCGCAGCCGACCCCTCCCGCCTCCGGCGTTCCACCGAAGCCGGCCCCTCCCGCCGCCCCGGCGGTGTCGTCGCCCATCTCCCCGGCCGCCCCCTCGGTGCCGCCTCCCGCCCCCGCCCACGCCCCCGACCCCTGGGCCCGCTACGACCCCTGGGCCGTCGCGCGGGCCGGCGGGGCGGCGCGGCAGGACGGCGCGACGGGTGCCGTGGGCGCCGGGGGAGCGGCCCGGCGGCGGAGCCGGGCGCGGAAGGCGCTGGTCGGGCCGGCCGTGCTGCTGGCGGTCGTCTCCGGCCTGGCCGGCGGTGTCGTCGGGACGTACCTGGAGCGGAACGGCGGCCTCGGCGCCGTAGAACTGCCGCAGGCCGGGAAGGAACCCGCCGGGCGGGACCCGGGCAGCGTGGCCGGGATCGCGGCGAAGGCGCTCCCCGGCGTGGTCACGCTGCACGTGAGCGGCGCCGAGGAGGGAGGCACCGGCACCGGCTTCGTCCTCGACACCCGCGGCCACATCCTCACCAACAACCACGTCGTGGCGCCCGCCGGCGCCGACGGCGTCATCACGGTGACCTTCCACAGCGGTGACACCGCCGAGGCCACCGTCGTCGGCCGGGACAGCGGATACGACCTCGCCGTGGTCAAGGTGCGGGGCGTGCGCGGACTCAGCCCGGTGCCGCTCGGCAACTCCGACAACGTCCGGGTCGGCGACCCCGTCGTCGCCATCGGCGCCCCCTTCGACCTGGCGGGCACGGTCACCTCCGGCATCATCAGCGCCACCGGCCGGCCCATCACGGCGGGCGGCGAGGAGGCCGACGGCAGCGACGTGTCCTACGTCGACGCGCTCCAGACCGACGCCCCCATCAACCCCGGCAACTCCGGCGGCCCCCTCCTGGACGCCGCCGGCCGCGTCGTCGGCATCAACTCCGCCATCCGCTCCGCCGACGGCTCCACCACCCCGGACGGCGGCCAGGCCGGCTCCATAGGGCTCGGCTTCGCCATCCCGGTCAACCAGGGCAAGCGCGTCGCCGAGGAACTGATCGCCACCGGCCACGCCACCCACCCGGTCATCGGCGTCACCCTCGACATGAACTACGCCGGGGACGGCGCCCGCGTCGGCACCCAGGGCGGCGACGGCGGCCCAGCGGTCGCCGAGGGCGGCCCCGGGGACAAGGCCGGCCTCAAGGCGGGCGACGTGATCACCGCCGTGGACGGCCGCCGCGTCCACTCCGGTGAGGAACTGATCGTCCGCACCCGCGCCCACCGCCCCGGCGACCGCCTCGCCCTCACCCTGGAACGGGACGGCGAGGTGAGGAAGGTTTCGCTGACGCTCGGTTCCTCGGACGGGGACTGAACCGGATGGCGAACAACGCGGAAATCGACCGGACCCGACGCACGGCGAGCGGGACGGGACTGTACCGGTCTCATGGGATGGGCGGGTACCGTGGAGGCGGCCCGGACATCCCAAGGAGCTTCAGGTGTTCAATGACATAGGACCACTCGAGCTGGTCACGCTCGTCGTCCTCGCCGTGCTCGTCTTCGGTCCGGACAAGCTCCCCAAGGTCATCCAGGACGTGACGCGCACGATCCGGAAGATCCGTGAGTTCTCGGAGAGCGCCAAGCAGGACATCCGGCAGGAGCTCGGCCCCGAGTTCAAGGACTTCGAGTTCGAGGACCTCAACCCCAAGACGTTCATCCGCAAGCAGTTGGACAACGACGACCTGGGGCTCAAGGAGATCCGCAACGGCTTCGACCTGAAGAAGGAGATGGCCGAGGTCGCCGACGCCGTCCAGGGCCGGGAGTCCGACACGTCCTCGTCCTCGTCCGGGTCCTCGGCCTCGTCCTCCGGCCGGATCGACATGACCAAGAAGTCGGAGAGCACGGTGCGCGAGGAGCGCCCGCCCTACGACGCGGACGCCACCTGACGCCCGTCGTTCGTCCTACTCCGTTGCGGTGGCGCACGGCCTGAACCCGCCGTCCGCGCGCTCCACGCGCCGGGCGCTTTCCCGGCCGCCCCGACCGGGGTGGCTATGCTGCCGACTTGTTGTACGGATCGTACGAGTACGCCCGATGGGGGGCGGGCCGTGCCGGTCCGACTAGAGCGAGGAGGCGTCCGGGCACATGGAGACGACGAGTCGGGCAGTCGCGCAGACGCCGGCCGCGGAGGGCGGAGAACAGTCCCCTTCCGCCCGGAGTGCGGTCGACGGCTACCTGCGTGCGCCCTTTCCTTGGTACGGCCTCGACGAGGCGTTCACCGGGCCGCGCTGGCTGATGCAGGTCGGCACGGCCGCCGACGGGGCGGTGGCGCACGGTTCGATCGGACACGGGGACGAGCCGTCGGTACGCAACGAGCACGTGGCGGGTGACGAGAAGGACGCCACGGAGAAGTTCGCGGTCGTCGTGACGGTCGCGGCCAACCCGGTGCGGCGCAGCCCGGACGGCACGGGGACGCTGGAGGCCACCTCGGTGTCCTCGGCGGCGTGGCTGGCCGGGGTGGGGCTGCTGTCCTTCACCTGGCCGGGGCAGATGGACCACTCGCTGCGGGACGACTGGCTGGACCAGCAGACCGAGACGGCGTGGGTCCTCGCGGACGATCTCGACGGCGAGGACTGGTCGACGCTGTCGCTGCCGGTGGACGGCGTGCCGACGCCGTTCCACTACCGGGAGTCGGAGTTCGGGTGGGTGCTGGCCGGTTCCACCGAGCAGGGGGTGCATCTCGGGGCGTACGGCAGGGGGATGAGCGCGTACGGGCTGGCCTTCGCCGCGGTGAAGGACATCGCCGCGTACGCGTGAAGGGCCGCGTACGCGTGTAGGGCGGCGTACGCGTGAGGGTGGGGCGCCGGTTGGTTTCGGCGCCCCTTCGCCGCAGGGGATTCCGCGGTGTCCTCCGCGCGGAACTCAGAACTTGTTCTTCGGGGTGATCCCCAGTGACAGACCGGACAGGCCCCGCTGCCGTCCCCCCAGCTTCCCCGCGATCGAGCGCAGGGCCGCGCCCGCCGGGGAGTCCGGGTCGGTGAGGACGACCGGCTTGCCCTCGTCGCCGCCCTCGCGCAGGCGGACGTCGATCGGGATGGAGCCGAGGACCGGGACCGAGGCGCCGGTGGTGCGGGTCAGGCCGTCGGCGACCAGCTGACCGCCGCCCGTGCCGAAGACGTCGACCATCTCGCCGCAGTGCGGGCAGGGCAGCCCGGACATGTTCTCGACCACGCCGACGATCTTCTGGTGGGTCTGTACGGCGATGGCACCCGCCCGCTCGGCCACCTCGGCCGCCGCCTGCTGGGGCGTCGTCACGACCAGGATCTCGGCGTTCGGGACCAGCTGGGCGACGGAGATCGCGATGTCGCCCGTGCCCGGCGGCAGGTCGAGCAGCAGGACGTCCAGGTCACCCCAGTACACGTCGGCCAGGAACTGCTGGAGCGCGCGGTGCAGCATCGGGCCGCGCCACACCACCGGGGCGTTGCCCGGGGTGAACATGCCGATGGAGATGACCTTCACGCCGTTCGCCGACGGCGGCATGATCATGTTCTCGACCTGGGTGGGCCGGCCGTCGGCGCCCAGCATGCGCGGCACGGAGTGGCCGTAGATGTCCGCGTCCACCACGCCGACCTTCAGGCCGTCCGCCGCCATCGACGCCGCCAGGTTCACCGTCACCGAGGACTTGCCGACGCCGCCCTTGCCGGAGGCGACCGCGTAGACCCGGGTGAGGCTGCCGGGCTTGGCGAAGGGGACCTCGCGCTCGGTCTGGCCGCCGCGCAGCGCGCTGGCCAGCTCCTTGCGCTGTTCGTCGCTCATCACGTCCAGCGTGACGTCGACCCGCGTGACGCCGTCGACGCGCGAGACGGCGTCGGTCACGCGCTGGGTGATGGTGTCGCGCATCGGGCAGCCGGAGACCGTCAGGTACACGGTGACCGCGACCGCCCCGTCCGCGCCGATCTCCACCGACTTGACCATCCCCAGCTCCGTGATGGGCCGGTTGATCTCGGGGTCGTTCACCGTCGCCAGTGCTTCGCGCACCGCGTCTTCCGTAGCCATGTGAACGATGGTACGGCGCCCGGTGCGGGCGCCGGAAAGCCCGTCAGCGGTCGTCTGCGTCACGTCCCCGCGGCTGTTCCGCCGGGAGTGTCAGGTTTACGCCGGTCCCGGGGTGGTGGCCGTCGCGCCGGGACTCCAGTTCCTTGATCATTTCCTGGAGTTCGTCGCGGATCCAGTCCCGGGTGGCGACCTCGCCCAGGCCGATGCGCAGGGCGGCGATCTCGCGGGTCAGGTACTCGGTGTCGGCGATCGACCGCTCGTTCTGCTTGCGGTCCTGCTCCAGGTTGACCCGGTCCCGGTCGTCCTGCCGGTTCTGCGCGAGCAGGATCAGCGGGGCGGCGTAGGACGCCTGGAGGGACAGCATCAGCGTCAGGAAGATGAACGGGTACTCGTCGAACCGCAGGCCGGCCGGGGCAGAGATGTTCCACACCACCCACACGATGATGACGACCGTCATCCAGACGATGAACCGCCCGGTGCCCAGGAAGCGGGCGATCCGCTCCGACAGCCGCCCGAACGCCTCCGGGTCGTACTCCGGCAGCAGACGGCGTCGCGGCGCGCGCGGCTGGTCGAGACGGGGCCCGCGGTGACGCGAGGCGGCCGTCGCGCCCGAGACGGCGCGCTCCCGCACGGGCGTCTCACGCTCCGGCGCCATCGGCGCGCACCCCCTCGGTGTCCGCTTCTTCCAGGTGGTACTCGGTCTCCCGCCAGTCGTCGGGCAGCATGTGGTCCAGTACGTCGTCCACCGTCACCGCCCCCAGCAGCGACCCCGAGTCGTCGACCACGGGCGCCGCCACCATGTCGTACGTCGCGAAGAACCCGGCGACGACCGGCAGCGCGGCGTCCGGCTCCAGCGGTTGCAGATCGTCGTCGATGATCGAGCCGACCAGGGTGTACGGGGGGTCCCGCAGCAGCCGCTGGAAGTGGACCGTGCCGAGGTACTTGCCGGTCGGCGTCTCGTCGGGCGGGCGGCAGACGTAGACCTGCGCGGCGTGCGCCGGGGACAGGTCGGGGTTGCGGATGCGGGCCAGCGCGTCGGCGACGGTGGCGTCGGGCCGCAGCACGATCGGCTCGGTCGTCATCAGACCGCCGGCCGTGTGCTCCTCGTACGCCATCAGCCGCCGCATGTCGGCGGCGTCGTCGGGCTTCATCAGGCTCAGCAGCCGCTCCTTGTCCTGCTCGGGCAGTTCGCCCAGCAGGTCGGCCGCGTCGTCGGGGTCCATCGCCTCCAGCACGTCGGCGGCCCGCTCCTCCGCCAGCTTGCCGAGGATCTCGATCTGGTCGTCCTCCGGCAGCTCCTCCAGTACGTCGGCCAGGCGGTCGTCGTCGAGGGCGGCGGCGACCTCGGCGCGGCGCTTGGCGGACAGGTGGTGCAGGACGTTGGCCAGGTCGGCGGGGCGGAGCTGCTCGAAGGTGGCGAGGAGGTTCTCCGCGCCCTGCCCCTGCTCCTCCGCGGAGAACCCGGTGACCGCCGACCACTCCACGGTCAGCGCCTCCCCCTTGCTGCGCCGGAACGCGCCGCCCCGCCGCCCCCGGCGGACGAAGATCTTGTCGATCTCCCAGTCCCGGCGGGCGGGCAGCTGGTGCACCGACAGGTCCAGGACGGTCACCTCCTCGCCGGTCTCGGCGAGGGTGACGCGCCGGTCGAGCAGTTCGCCGAAGACGAGGCGCTCGGTGGGCCGCTGCTCGAAGCGGCGGACGTTGAGCACGCCGGTGGTGAGCACCTGGCCGGACTGGACGCCGGTGACCCGGGTCATCGGCAGGAAGATCCGGCGGCGGGTGGCGACCTCGACCACCAGGCCGAGCAGGCGCGGGGGTTTCTGTCCGACGCGGAGCATGACGACCAGATCGCGCACCCGCCCCACCTGGTCGCCGTTGGGGTCGAAGACGGCGACACCGGAGAGGTGCGATACGAAGATCCGGGGGGCGCCGGCTGCCATGGCCGCGGCTCCTTTTCCTCACGCCGGCGTGTGCAGGCGTGCTGCGTCGTCGTGCTCTGTCCCTTTTCCGAACTGCCCGCTGGGACGCCCTTCAGGCTAGCCCGTCCGGAACCCGTCCGCCCTGGTGGCCGGTCCGGACGGACTGGCTCCGCCGCCCGCGTCCGGCCCCGGTACGCTGCCGTACGCCGCACCGGTCTCCCGTGAGAAAGGCAGCTCCACCCGTGACTGTGACTCCCCGGCGCAGAAATCCCCGGGCCGCTCTCGCCGGCGCCGCGTGTGTCCTGGCCGTGGGGACGGGGCTGACGGGATGCGGCGGCGAGGACCCCGACGCGGGCACCAACGGGGTCGGCAAGCTGTCCGCCGCGCAGATCCAGCGCAAGACCCGCGCCGTCGCCGAGGCCGCCCAGACCGTGCGGCTGCACGGCACCGTCGTCACCAGTGGCAGTACGTACGCGCTCGACATGCGCCTGAAGCCCGACGGGGGCACCGGGTCGGTCACCGCGGAGGGCGCGACGTTCGGGCTGCTGCGGGTCGGCGAGCAGCTCTTCCTGAAGGCCGACGCCAGCTTCTGGAGCCATGACACCGGCGACGCGGACGCCGCCGCGGCCGAGAAGCTGGCCGGCAAGTACGTGAAGGTGCCGCAGGGCGACCCCTCGTACAAGAAGTTCAGCGGGTTCACGGACAAGGACGTGCTCCTCGACGGTCTGCTGGCGCTGCACGGCACCGTGGAGACCGAGGGCCGGCACGAGCAGAACGGCACCCGCACCGTGCGCATCAGCGGGGACGGGGGGGACGGCGGTTCGCTGGACGTCTCCCTGGAGGGCAAGCCGTATCCGCTGCGCCTGGTCCGGGCGGGCAGCGCGGGCACGCTGACCTTCTCGGACTGGAACAAGGACTTCGCCCTGACGGAACCGGACAAGGACGACACCCTGGACTACGGCAAGCAGTTGCCGACGTCCTAGACGTTGCTGGACGTTGCTGGACGTGCCTGAACGTCTCTAGCCGTTCCGCCGCTTGCGCCGCTTCCACAGCAGCCGGGGCAGCCCCGCCGGGACCGGCTCCCGTGTCGTCGCCGGTGTGGGCAGTGGCGCCTCGGCCAGCGACCCGTCGGGCAGCGGCGCCGTCGCCCCCGTCGGCTCCAGCCGCAGCACCCGGCACTCGCGCGCCCAGCGCTCGGGCATCGTCTCGGCGTCGGGGGCGTTGAGCCGCTTGCCCTTCAGCTCCTCGACCGCCGCCCGCCACGCCTCGGAGCCGGCCGCCGGCTCCACGACCCGGGCCGTCCAGGTGACCAGCCGGCCGCCCTTGTCCTTGCTGCGGACCGTCACCTCCGCCGTGGCCCCGTCGGCCAGGGACGGCAGCGGCTGCTCGCCGGGTCCGTCGCCGACGACGCAGGCCGCGCCCTCGTGCCAGACGTGCCACAGCGCGCGGGCCGGGCTCCCGGGGCCCGCGACCCAGATGAGGCCGGACTTCTTGGTGGCCTCCTCGACGAGGGCCTGGCCGAGCAGCTCGCTTGTCATGCCGGCCAGCCTAACGAGAGCGCCGCGCGGGGCGCTTACAGCCAGCCGTTGCGCTTCAGCGTGCGGTGGATGCCGAAACAGATGGCGACGGTGACGCCGAGGACCATCGGGTAGCCGAACCGCCAGTGCAGTTCCGGCATGTGGTCGAAGTTCATGCCGTACACCCCGCACACCATCGTCGGTACGGCGACGATCGCGGCCCACGAGGTGATCTTCCGCATGTCCTCGTTCTGCGCGACGGACGCCTGGGCGAGGTTGGCCTGGAGGATGGAGTTCAGCAGCTCGTCGAAGCCGATGACCTGCTCCTGCACCCGGGCGAGGTGGTCGGCGACGTCCCGGAAGTACTTCTGGATGTCGGGGTCGACCAGCCGCATCGGCCGCTCGCTGAGCAGCTGCATGGGCCGCAGCAGCGGGGAGACCGCCCGCTTGAACTCCAGGACCTCGCGCTTGAGTTGGTAGATCCGGCCGGCGTCGGTGCCGCGCGGGGAGCCCTTGCGGCCCGGCGAGAACACCTCGGTCTCGACCTCGTCGATGTCGTCCTGCACGGCGTCGGCGACCGCGATGTAGCCGTCGACGACGTGGTCGGCGATGGCGTGCAGCACCGCCGAGGGGCCCTTGAGCAGCAGCTCGGGGTCGTCCTGGAGGCGGTGGCGCAGTGCGCGCAGCGAGCCCTTGCCGCCGTGCCGGACGGTGATGACGAAGTCCCGCCCGGTGAAGCACATGACCTCGCCGGACTCGACGACCTCGCTGTTGGCGGTGAGTTCGTCGTGGTCGACGTAGTGGACGGTCTTGAAGACGGTGAACAGGGAGTCGTCGTACCGCTCCAGCTTGGGCCGCTGGTGGGCGACGACCGCGTCCTCCACGGCCAGCGGGTGCAGCCCGAACTCACTGGCGATACCGGCGAACTCGTCCTCGGTGGGCTCGTGCAGCCCCATCCATACGAACCCGCCGTCGCGGCGCACCTGGCGCATCGCCTCGTGCGGGCTGAGCGGGGCGTCCGTCTGGACGCGGCGGCCGTCGCGGTAGACGGCGCAGTCGATCACGGCCGAGGCGGAGGCCGGGTCACGGGTGGTGTCGTAGGCGCCGCTGTCCTTGCGGGGCGGCACGCGGGAGGGCCGGACCGCGGCTCGCAGGTCACGGATCATCGACATGGCAGGCTCCTTCGCTACGGGCAGCGAACGGCGCCGGCGACGGGTGGAACCACCCGGAATGAGGACGTCCTGTACTTACGCGAGCCCGGTACGTGCGCGTGCCCGGCGCGTCCACAAAGCGGGGAGCACCCCACCGTCGCGGTGGCGTGGCATCACTGCTGGTTCACATGAGTTCTCATGAGTGAGACGAAGTGCTCTTCCGCAGGAAAGCGCGCGGCTGACGGAAGGCGGCGACCGGTGGGATTCCGGAAGCGGCGGTGTCAGCGGCCGGAAGAGCGGGTGGTACTGCACGGTCGACTTCGGTCCATGCCAGCCCCACCTCCTCCGGCCGGTCCCTCGTGAGGGACGTCCATTCCCTCGTTTAGAGGGGTTCCCCGTAGGGGAGTCTTCAATGCAGCGACGGGACTTGCGCTCCGCGCTTGTGCGGGCTGCCCGGCGACCGGCCCAGAGTACCAGCCGCCGCTTGTGTCAAGGTGCCGCTTTGCCTCGTACTGACGAGTTCTATGCTCGCGGCATGGCTGATGTTCTTCCTCTGGTCGAGGCCCGGTTGCGCAGCGCGCTCGGCGAACCGGACGCCCGCGCGGGCGTCACCTTCCTCGGTACGGACCGTATCGAGGTGCTCCGCTTCCATGCCCCGGGCCAGGACGGGGACGTCGTCCGCTACGCCACCCTGGGCATGTCCGCGCGGCCGATGGCGGACCCCACGGCGGTGCTCGCCGACCCGGTCGAGGGGCCCCGCGCCGAGCTGGTCCTCTCCGTCCGCGCCGGCCTCGCCGACACCGACAAGGTGCTCCGTCCGCTGGCCGTGCTCGCCGCCTCCCCGCAGGTCGAGGGCGTGGTCTTGGCTCCCGGCGCCTCGCTGGACCTGGGGAAGCCGCTGTGGCCCGGGGCGCCGTTCACCTCCGTCCTGGTCGCCGAGCCGGGCGGTCTGGTGGCGGACCTGGAGTTGGACGCGCCGCTGGATCCCGTGCGCTTCCTGCCGCTGCTGCCGATGACGCCCAACGAGGCCGCCTGGAAGCGGGTGCACGGCGGACAGGCGCTCCAGGAGCGCTGGCTGACGCACGGTACGGACCTGCGGGACCCGGCCCGCGGGTCCGTACCGCTGGGGTGACCTGACTCACCCCGCGGGGGCGTCAGTCGGCGAACGCCGAGACGCCGTCCTCGGTGGCGTGCTTCGGCTCCCGTTCCCCGGCCTCGTGCGTGAGGGCCCGGCGGCGTACGGCGACCACGGCCGCGCCGAGCACCGCGGTGACCGCCGCCACCACGAACGGGACGTGGATGTCGGTCCACTCCTCGATCTTCGGCGCGAAGTACGGGGCCGCGGCGGCGGCGAACCAGCGCACGAAGTTGTAGCCGGCGCTGGCCACCGGACGCGGGGCGTCGGAGACGCCGAGGGCCAGTTCGGTGTAGACGGTGTTGTTCACGCCGATGAAGGCACCGGACAGGATCGTGCAGACGACCGCCGCGGTGTGGTCGCCGTAGCCGAGCACGAGCACGTCCACCGCCAGCAGCACCAGCGAGCCGCCGAGCACCTTCAGCGAGCCGAACCGCTTCTGCATGCGCGGCGCCACGAGCACCGAGAAGACGGCCAGCAGTACGCCCCACGCGAAGAACACGGCCCCCGACTTGTACGGCGTCATGTTCAGCACGAACGGGGTGAAGGCCAGCACGGTGAAGAACGTGTAGTTGTAGAAGAACGCCGAGATCGCGGCCGAGGCGAGACCGCCGTGGCCGAGCGCCCTGACCGGGTCGAGCAGTGAGGTCCTGCGGGCGGGCCTCGGCTGTTCCCTCAGGAACGCCGCGATGCACAGGAAGCCGACCGCCATCAGGAACGCGGTGCCGAAGAACGGGTAGCGCCAGCTCGCGTCGCCGAGCACCGCGCCAAGCAGCGGGCCGCAGGCCATGCCGAGGCCGAGGGCGGACTCGTAGAGCAGGATCGCCGCGGCGCTGCCGCCGGCCGCCGCGCCGACGATGACCGCGAGGGCGGTCGAGACGAAGAGCGCGTTGCCCAGGCCCCAGCCGGCCCGGTAGCCGACCAACTGGCCGACCGTGTCCGAGGTGCCGGCCAGGCCCGCGAAGACCACCACGAAGGCGAGGCCGAGCAGCAGGGTCTTCTTGCCGCCGATCCGGCTGGAGACGAAGCCGGTGACCAGCATCGCGATCGCGGTGATCAGGAAGTACGAGGTGAAGAGCAGGGAGACCTGGCTGGCGCTCGCGTGCAGTCCGGTCGCGATGGACGGCAGGATCGGGTCGACCAGGCCGATGCCCATGAAGGCGACGACGGACGCGCCCGCGGTCGCCCAGACGGCCTTGGGCTGCCTGAGGATACTGCCGGCCCCCGCTTCGAAGGGGTCCATGCTGGCTCCAATGCGCAGAGATGGTTGGTGTTTGCATACAATAAGTTAGGCCGGCTAAATGATGCAAACTACATCTAATTTTGCTGGTCAGTGCCGCGCCGGTGCGGCCCTCGCCGGCGCCTCCGGACGGGTGATCGTCCTTGACGCGGCGGGGCCGGGGTAGGACCGTGGGGCCCTATGAGGGGCGAACCCAGTTGCCCGAAGTGCGGTGGCCGGGTCAGGGCGCCCGGTCTCTTCGCCGACTCCTGGCAGTGCGACGTGCACGGCGCGGTCCACCCGGTCCAGCCAGTGATACCGCCGAGCGTCGAGGCCCTGGAGGTCGTGGTCCACCGCACCCAGGTGCCGGTGTGGATGCCGTGGCCGCTGCCGGTCGGCTGGCTCTTCACGGGCGTGGCCTGCGCGGGTGACGACCGCAGCGGCGGACGCGCGACGGCGGTGGCCTGCTCCGGGCCCGGACCGCTCGGGGGCGTCGGGGAGCTGATCCTGGTGGCCGAGGAACTGGGCGTCGGACTCGGCGCGTACTACGCCGGTCTTGAGGGGCCGGACCCGGGGCCGTCCCTGGACGTCGAGAAACCACCACAGGCCAAGGTGCTCGCCGCCGGCCGCCCGACCCCGCTCTGGCACGTCTCCGGCGCACCCGTCGACCGGGCCGTCTTCGCGGGCGAGGCGCTCGGCATGTGGCTGTGGGCCGTGGTCTGGCCCGAGCAGTCCGGGCTGCTGATGTACGACGAGCTGGTGCTGGCGGATCTGCGGGAGGCGGGGGCGGAGGTGGAGCTGGTGCCGTGCGGGGCGCTGTCGCCCCGCCTGCTCCAGCCGTAGCCTCTTGGCAGCCGCGGCGGCCCTCGCGGACCAGCCGTGGCCCCCTCGCGGACCAGTCGTGACCCCCTGGCGGCGGGGCGCGCACAGGGGTCTTGTAGGGGGCTCTCAGGATCAGCGGGTGTGACGGGGGACGGCGGAAATCCGGTTATCCTTTCCCCGTCCGCTTCCCTTCCGTCGCCGTCTGGAGCCCGCCGTGCGCATCGATCTGCACTGCCACTCCACCGCGTCCGACGGTACGGACACCCCGGCCGAGCTGGTGCGCAACGCCGCCGCGGCCGGGCTGGACGTGGTCGCGCTGACCGACCACGACACCACCCGGGGCCACGCCGAGGCCGTCGAGGCGCTGCCCGCAGGGCTCACGCTGGTCACCGGCGCCGAGCTGTCCTGCCGTATCGACGGCGTCAGCATGCACATGCTCGCCTACCTCTTCGATCCCGAGGAGCCGGCCCTGCTCGCCGAGCGGGAGCTGGTCCGGGACGACCGGGTGCCGCGCGCCAAGGGCATGATCGCCAAGCTCAACGAGCTGGGCGTGCCCGTCACCTGGGAGCAGGTCGCGCGGATCGCCGGCGACGGCTCGGTCGGACGTCCGCATGTGGCCTCCGCCCTCGTCGAGCTGGGCGTCGTACCGACCGTGGGCGACGCCTTCACCCAGGACTGGCTGGCCGACGGCGGCCGGGCCTTCGTGGACAAGCATGAGACCGACCCCTTCGAGGCCATCCGGTTGATCAAGGGCGCGGGCGGCGTCGCCGTCTTCGCCCACCCGGCCGCCGCCAAGCGCGGGCGTACGGTGCCGGAGCAGGCGATCGCGAAGATGGCCGCCGCCGGGCTCGACGGCATCGAGGTCGACCACATGGACCACGACGCCGGGACCCGGGTCCGGCTGCGCGGTCTCGCCGACGAGCTGGGGCTGCTGGTGACGGGGTCGAGCGACTACCACGGCAGCCGGAAGACCTGTGTGCTCGGCGAGTACACGACCGACCCCGAGGTCTACGGGGAGATCACGCGGCGCGCGTTCGGGGCGTTCCCGGTGCCGGGGGCCGGCGGGGCCTGAGGCCCACGTCCGCGCCTTTGTCCCGAAACCCGTACCTCCGCGCACCCGTGCGCGTACCTCCGCGAGGCCAGTAGCTCACCCATGTTCGACATCGCCGTCTTCGGTTCTCTCTTCCTGACCCTCTTTGTCATCATGGATCCCCCCGGGATCACCCCGATCTTCCTCGCCCTGACCGCCGGGCGGCCCGGCAAGGTGCAGAAGCGGATGGCGTTCCAGGCCGTCTGCGTCGCCGGTGGCGTGATCACCGTGTTCGGGCTGCTCGGGCACCAGATTCTGGACTATCTGCACGTGTCGGTGCCCGCGCTGATGATCGCGGGCGGACTGCTGCTGCTCCTGATCGCGCTGGACCTGCTCACCGGCAAGACGGACGAGCCCAAGCAGACCAAGGACGTCAACGTCGCCCTCGTACCGCTCGGCATGCCGCTGCTCGCCGGGCCGGGCGCGATCGTGTCCGTGATCCTCGCGGTGCAGAAGGCCGACGGGGTGAGCGGTCAGCTGTCGGTGTGGTCGGCGATCCTCGCCATCCATGTCGTGCTGTGGCTGGTGATGCGGTACTCGCTGCTGATCATCCGGGTCATCAAGGACGGCGGTGTGGTCCTGGTGACCCGGCTCGCGGGCATGATGCTCTCCGCGATCGCCGTGCAGCAGATCATCAACGGCGTCACGCAGGTGATCCAAGGGGCGTGAGGGCCGGGACCTCGGGGGCGTGGGACCTCGGCAGCGGCGGACGCGACCGGGCCCCCGTACACGATCTGTGCGCGGGGGCCCGGACGGAGCGGTGTGAACGATCCGCCGCTACGAGGCCGTGGTCTCGGCCGGGCGGATCCACAGGCGCTGCCCGATGGCGGCGGCCTGCTGGACTATCCGGTTGACGGAGGCTGCGTCCACGACTGTGCTGTCCACGGGCGTGCCGTCGATGTCGTCGAGTCGCATGACTTCAAAGCGCATGGCCTCTCCCTTCGTCTGGTCATCCTCCTGAGGAGAACTACTGAGGGGATCCCCAAGGGTCATCGGTGCCCGGGGTTCCACAGGTAGTCAACGGGCTGGATGTTACAAACATTCCCTACGCTAAAGAAATCTTTCGAAAGACTAATTACCCGCCGGTACAAGACTGATCGGGACCGGTTGTGTTCGCTGCGTGACCGCCGGGACAATGGAGTTGATGAACGACGACCTCACATCCCTGCCCGACCGCATCGAACGCACCAACGAGCTGCTCCAGCGCATGCTCGCCGAGGTGGCGAAGACGCCCTCCACCCACGCGATCTTCGTGGACGCGGGATACCTGTACGCGGCGGCGGGACGACTGGTCGCCGGGACCGAGGACCGCCGGGCCTTCGACCTGGACGCCGAGGGGCTGATCGAGGCGCTCATCGACCGGGCCCGCACCATCTTCGCGGACAGCCGGCTGCTGCGGGTCTACTGGTACGACGGCGCCCGGCGCCGCATCCACACCGCCGAGCAGCAGTCCATCGCCGAGCTGCCCGACGTGAAGGTACGGCTGGGCAACCTGAACGCCAACAACCAGCAGAAGGGCGTCGACTCCCTGATCCGCAGCGACCTGGAGTCCCTCGCCCGGCACCGCGCTATCAGCGACGCGGCCCTGCTCGGCGGCGATGAGGACCTGGTCTCCGCGGTCGAGGCCGCCCAGGGGTACGGCGCCCGCGTCCACCTCTGGGGCGTCGAGGCCCCCGAAGGGCGCAACCAGGCCGACCCGCTGCTCTGGGAGGTCGACAGCCAGCGCACCTTCGACCTGGACTTCTTCAAGCCGTACGTCTCCAGACGCACCCTCCCCGTCTACGAGGCGGCGGGCACGGGCCGGCCGACCCGGGAGAACGTCCGCTTCGTCGGTTCGCAGATCGCGGCGAAGTGGCTGGCGTCCCGGGGCCGGGAGGCGCTGGTGGAACTCCTCGACGGCCATCCGTACCTGCCCGGCCCGGTCGACCAGGACCTGCTGGTCGAGGCCGAGGGGCTGCTGCAGTACTCCCTGCGCGGCCAGCCCGACCTGCGGCGGTCGCTGCGGGACGGGTTCTGGGAGTACGTGCAGACGCAGTACTAGAGACGCGTGGAGCGGGCAGCGGGTGGTGGGTCGCGGGCTGTGGTGCTGGTCAGTCGACCCGGACCACGAACTTGCCGCGCACCCCGCCGGCCTCCAGGGCCCGGTGGGCCGCCGAGGTCTCCTCCAGCGGGAAGACGGTGTCCACCGCCGGGCGCAGCGCGCCGTCCGTGACATGGCGGGCGATGTCGTCGAAGAGGGGGCGCCTGGGGTTGCCGCTGAAGGCCCGCACCCGGCCGCGGCCGTGCACGGTGCTGGCCGCGAGGTAGCCCAGCGACGCGACGACCCGGGTCGGGTCGACGGCGATCGTGACCATGCGTCCGCCGGGTCGCAGCAGGGCCCGGTAGGCGGGCAGCTCGGTGCCCACGGTGTCGAGCACGACATCGAACCGGCCCAGGTCCGCGGGGCGCACCGACCGGTGGTCGACGGCCTCGTGAGCGCCCAGTTCACGGACGAAGTCGAGGTTGGCGGCGCGGGCCAGACCGGTCACCTCGGCGCCGTGCGCCCGGCCGAGCTGGACGGCGACGTTGCCGACCCCGCCGGCCGCGCCGCGTACCAGGAGCCGTTCTCCGGGGCGCAGCCCGGCCTTGTCGCGCAGCGCGGTGACGGCCGTGGTGCCCACCGGGAGCGCGGCGGCCTCGACCAGGTCGAGCCCGTCCGGGACCCGCCCGACCCGGTCGGCCGGGGCGGTCACGTACTCGGCGGCGCTGCCTTTCGGAGTGCGGCCGACGATGCCCCACACCCGGTCGCCGACCGCGAAGTGGCCCGTGCCGCCGCCGAGTGCCGCGATCTCCCCGGTGAAGTCGATGCCGGTGCGCTGCGGGAACGTGGAGCCCGTGATCAGGCGGGCGCGGCCGGACCGGGCCAGCAGCTCACCGCCGTTCCGTGAAGGCGCGGACCCGGACCAGCACCTGGCCGGGCGCGGGTTCGGGGCGCGGCACCTGGCCCACGTAGAGCACTTCGGGGCCGCCAAAGCGGTCGTACAGTACGGCTCTCATCGTTCTCGACCTCGGTTTCGCGGGAGTCGGCAGTCGGTGCGGGGGAGGGTTTCGCAGGCCGAGCGTAGGGTGACAAGCGGACGAGATCGTCCACTTGTGGCGGAGGTGAGAGACAGTGGGGGCCGAACCCTCTCGGTTCGCGGCGGCGGGCGGGCTGCGGTCGGACGCCCGGCGCAATCGGCGGCGCATCCTGGTGGCCGCCCGTGAGGTGTTCGCCGAGCACGGCATCGACGCGCCGATGGCCACCGTGGCCAGACGGGCCGGCGTCGGCGTCGCCACGCTCTACCGGCGTTTCCCGACCCGGAACGACCTGGTGCACGCGGCCTTCGAGGATCAGCTGAACACCTGTACCCGGGTCCTCGCGGAGGCCGTGGCCGACCCCGACCCCTGGCACGGCTTCCGGCGACTGGTCGAGACGGTCTGCCGGCTGCAACGGGAGGAACGGGGGTTCCCCGCGGCGTTCGTCGCGGCCTTCCCCGACCGCTCGCGGGCGCGGGTGCGGGAGTACGCGCAGGCCGAGCGGCAGCTCGCCGTCCTGATCCGCAAGGCACAGGCGGCGGGCGCGCTGCGGCCCGACTTCCACCCCTCCGACCTCGGGGTGGCCCTGCTGGCGCACTGCGGCATGGTCGCCGCGCTGCCCGACGACGCGGCGGCGTCCCGGCGGCTGGTGGCCTACTTCCTGGAGGCGTTCCGCGCCCACCCGGCCCGTGCCGCGCTGCCCCCGCCGAGCGCGCTGCGCCTGGACGGCTTTCCGATGGCGGCCGACGGGGGCGGGCGGGGGTGATTCCGGTGGTCGCGTGGGGTGGCGGGCGGGGGTGATTCCGGTGGGTCGGCGTGGGGTGGCGGGCGCGGTGTGTTCACCGGGCCGTGATGCGGTCCCAGAAGTCGGCGAGGGCCGTCGCGGTGGGCAGCGGCTGATCTGCGTTGGGGGAGTGCTCGGCGCCGGTGATCACGGTCCGGCGCGCGTCCAGCCGTACGGCCATGTCGTCCAGGAGCGGCACCGGCCAGGTGTCGTCGCGTTCCCCGGAGAGCACGTGGAACGGCAACGGTACGGCCGAGAGTTCCGCGACGCGGTCCGGCTCGGTGCACAACTGCCGTCCGCCGGCCAGCAGTTGCGCGGGGGCGGTGCCCAGCCAGCGGAGCCGCAGCCGCTCCTCGTCGACCGGGCCTCGGACGGGCCCGCCGACCTCCTCGGGCGGTCCCATCGCCTGCATCGTCTCCCAGACCTCCGCCATCGTCAGCGCGGCCAGCGCGTCCCGCAGCAGTTCCACGCGCTGCCGCTGGGGTGCCGAGATCCGCGCCGGGCCCGAGGACATCAGGGTGAGGGAGCGGAACGGGGAGTGGTCGAGGAGGACGGCCGCGCGGGCGATCTGGCCGCCGAGGGAGTGGCCGAGCAGATGCACCTGGGTGCCGAGGGCGGCGGCCTGGGCGAGCACGTCCCGCGCGAGTTCCCGCTGGGCGTACGCGGACTCGTCGTGCCGGGGGCCGTCGGACTCGTACTGTCCCCGTCCGTCCACGGCCACCGTGCGGTATCCGCGAGCGGCCAGTGGCCCGTGCAGCAGGGTGAAGTCCTCCTTGCTGCCGGTGAAGCCGGGCAGCATCAGCACGACGCCGCGCGGCTCGGCTCCTTCGGCCACGGGCGAGTCGACGGCGGCGAACTCGCCGCGCGCTGTCCGCAGCCGGTACGTGCGGGCGCCGGGGGGCGGGGTGAAGGCGGCGTTCCTGCTCACGGGGCGAGGGTATCGGGGGTGCCGCGGGGGCAGGGGCGGGGGTGACGCCGTCGGCCCGGCACCGCGCGGGGCGGTACCGGGCCGACGAGGCGTGGAGATCAGCTCTCCGGGGACTTCGCGGACCGTGGAGCCGTGGCCGCCGCCGCTGTCTTGCGGGTGCGGCGGGTCTTGGGCTTGGCCTCGGGCTCCGCGTCCTCGGTGGCCGGTGCCGGTGCGGCCTCGGTGGCCTTCGCGGCGGTTTTGCGGGTGCGGCGGGGCTTGGCCTCGGGTTCGGCTCCGGGTTCGGGTTCCGGTGCGGTCTGGGCCGGGATGGCGGCGCTGGTGGTGGTTGTGGTGGCCGCCGTGGTTTTGCGGGTGGTGCGGCGGGTCTTGGGCTTGGTCTCGGTGCCTTCGGCGGTGTCGGTCGCCGCCTCGGCCGTTTCGGCGGGGGCCGTGGCTGCCGCTGCTGTCTTGCGGGTGCGGCGGGTCTTGGGCTTGGCCTCGGGTTCCGCGTCCTCGGTGGCCGGTGCCGGTGCCGGTGCGGTCTCGGTGGCCTTTGCCGCGGTCTTGCGGGTGCGGCGCGGCTTGGTCTCGGTGGCCGTGGCGCCTTCGGCCGTGTCGACCGCGGACTCGGTGGCCGGGGTGGTGGCCTTCGCGGCGGTCTTGCGGGTGCGGCGGGGCTTGGCCTCGGGTTCGGTTCCGGGTTCGGGTTCCGGTTCCGGTGAGGTCTGGGCCGGGATGGCGGCGGTGGTGGCCACCGTGGTTTTGCGGGTGGTGCGGCGGGTCTTGGGCTTGGTCTCGGTGCCTTCGGCGGTGTCGGTCGCCGCCTCGGCCGCTTCGGTGGAGGCCGTGGCTGCCGCTGCTGTCTTGCGGGTGCGGCGGGTCTTGGGCTTGGCCTCGGGCTCCGCGTCCTCGGTGGCCGGTGCCGGTGCGGCCTCGGTGGCCTTTGCCGCGGTCTTGCGGGTGCGGCGCGGCTTGGTCTCGGTGGCCGTGGCGCCCTCGGCGGTCTCGACCGCAGTCTCGGCGGCGGCCGCGGCCTTACGGGTACGGCGGCGCGGCTTGGCGGCCGGGGCCTCCTCGGCCGGGGCCTCCTCGACCGGGGTGGCCTCGGCGACCGGCGCGGCCTCGGTGATCGCCGGTGCGGTTCCGGCAGGGACCTCCGTTGCCACGGGGGACTCCGCCGACTTACGGGTGCGGCGGCGGCGCGGCTTCTCGGCGGGGGTGTCCAGGGCTTCCGGGGCCGCAGGGGCCTGCGGTGCCTCGGTGACGGCCGGTGCCGTCACCGCCGTAGCGGTGTCGGTGGTCGTCAGCGCCGTGCTGTCAGCCGTCACCAGGGCGGCGTCCGCCGGCTTCGCGGTCTCCGCGGTCTCCGTGTCGGAGGAGTCGGGCCGCGTCGTCGCGGACAGCGGCTGGCGGGTCTGGGCTCCGCCGCGGGTGCGGCGGCGCCGGCGCAGTACGCGGGGGGCGGCGTCGCCGTCCTCCGGCGCACCGGCGCCGGTCACGGCCGGGGCCGCCTCGGTGGCCGGGGAGGCCGCCGCGTCCAGCGGCGTACCGCCACGGGTGCGGCGACGGCGGCGCGGCGTGCGCGCCGAGCGCTCGCGGTCCCGGTCGGCGGCACGGGACTCGTCACGGCCGCCCCGGCCGCCGCGACCGCGGTCACGGCCGCCCCGGCCACCGGGCTCGCCCAGGTCCTCCAGTTCCTCGGCCGCCAGCCCGGCGCGCGTACGGGCCGCGCGCGGCAGGACGCCCTTGGTGCCGTCGGGGATGCCGAGGTCGGAGTAGAGGTGGGGAGAGGTGGAGTAGGTCTCCGGCGGGTCGTTGAAGCCCAGGTCCAGCGCCTTGTTGATCAGCTGCCAGCGGGGGATGTCGTCCCAGTCGACCAGGGTGACCGCCGTACCCTTGGCGCCCGCGCGGCCGGTGCGGCCGATGCGGTGCAGGTACGTCTTCTCCTCTTCCGGCGACTGGTAGTTGATGACGTGCGTCACGCCCTCGACGTCGATGCCGCGGGCGGCCACGTCGGTGCAGACGAGCACGTCCACCTTGCCGTTGCGGAAGGCGCGCAGCGCCTGCTCACGGGCGCCCTGGCCCAGGTCGCCGTGGACCGCGCCGGAGGCGAAACCGCGCTGCTGGAGCTGGTCGGCCAGGTCGGCCGCGGTGCGCTTGGTGCGGCAGAAGACCATGACCAGCCCACGGCCCTCGGCCTGCAGTATGCGCGCGACCATCTCGGGCTTGTCCATGTTGTGCGCGCGGTAGACGAACTGCTTGGTGTTCGCGACCGTCTGGCCCTCGTCGTCCGGCGCGGTGGCGCGGATGTGCGTGGGCTGCGACATGTACCGGCGGGCCAGTCCGATGACCGCGCCCGGCATGGTGGCCGAGAACAGCATGGTCTGGCGCTTGGCCGGGAGCAGGTTGATGATCCTCTCGACGTCGGGCAGGAAGCCCAGGTCGAGCATCTCGT
Source organism: Streptomyces sp. NPDC016677 (assembly GCF_055562815.1). Lineage (NCBI taxonomy): Bacteria > Bacillati > Actinomycetota > Actinomycetes > Kitasatosporales > Streptomycetaceae > Streptomyces > Streptomyces sp. NPDC016677. Next base: position 490,475 of record NZ_JBVHEO010000003.1, read on the forward strand.
CGGCCTCGTCGAGGACCAGGCACTTGACGTGCTTGAGGCTCAGCTTCTTCTGGCCCGCGAGGTCGAGGAGCCGGCCGGGGGTGCCGACGATCACGTCGACGCCCTTCTTCAGGGCCTCGACCTGGGGCTCGTAGGCCCGGCCGCCGTAGATCGCGGTGACGCGCACGTTGCGCACCTTGCCGGCGGTCAGGAGGTCGTTGGTGACCTGCTGGCACAGCTCGCGCGTCGGGACGACGACAAGGGCCTGCGGGGCGTCGGTCAGGGCGTCGGGAGCGGCGCGGCCGGCCTCGACGTCGGCGGGGACGGTGACGCGCTCCAGGAGCGGGAGACCGAAGCCGAGCGTCTTGCCCGTGCCGGTCTTGGCCTGGCCGATGATGTCCGTGCCCGAGAGGGCCACGGGGAGCGTCATCTCCTGGATGGGGAAGGGGGTGATGATGCCGACGGCCTCCAGGGCCTCGGCGGTCTCGGGAAGGATTCCGAGGGAACGAAACGTCGTAGTCAGGGTGCTGCCTCTTCTGTGTGCGCGGTGCGAGGCGAGCGCGGGGGTCGTGTCAGGACCGTGCCGGGGACGTCGGCTGCCTTACGGGCGAGCCGTAGACACGGGACCTCTGCCGACGCTCTAGCGCTCGAACCGCTGAGGGTCCCCCTCCGGGCTGCCGTACACAGTGGCGTACGGCCGGGAGGGCTGTCGGGCGGAGCCGATCGGGCCACCGACCGGGCATCCTCATGCGTGCGGCCCGACGAACACGTCACGTAGCCGTACGACACGTACTCGTACGTCACACACTCGGCAGGCGCATTACCACCATACCCCGGATTCGCGCACACGCGATGGCCGATTTGGTCACGTAGTCGTCGTCACACTGACTGAACACTGACTGACCAGGCCCTTACGGGCGTCGGCGAGCGAGCTATTGTGCGCTGCATGACGAGCTCTGACAAGCCTGGCACCGCCGCCGACGCCCCCGCAGAAGCCACCGAGGAAGCCCCCGCCGAACGTACCGCGGTCGCGGACCTGGACTGGTCGGCGGCAGCCGCCGAACCGCACTACCGCGCTGCCGTCGTGGACCTGCTCGGAGCGCTCGCGTACGGCGAGCTGGCGGCGTTCGAGCGCCTCGCGGACGACGCCAAGCTGGCGCCGACCCTGTCGGACAAGGCGGAGCTGGCCAAGATGGCCTCGGCGGAGTTCCACCACTTCGAGCGGTTGCGCGGCCGGCTCGCCGAGATCGGTGAGGAGCCGACGGAGGCGATGGCTCCGTTCGTCACCGCCTACGAGAGCTTCCACAAGCAGACGGCACCCTCGGACTGGCTGGAGGGACTCGTCAAGGCGTACGTCGGTGACTCGATCGCCAGTGACTTCTACCGGGAGGTCGCGGCCCGCCTCGACACCGACACCCGGGAACTGGTGCTGGCGGTGCTGGACGACACGGGCCACGCCGGTTTCGCCGTGGAGAAGGTGCGCGCGGCGATCGACGCCGACCCGCGGGTGGGCGGCCGGCTGGCGCTGTGGGCACGGCGGCTGATGGGCGAGGCCCTGTCGCAGTCGCAGCGGGTGGTCGCCGACCGGGACGCCCTGTCGACGATGCTGGTGGGCGGGGTCGCGGACGGCTTCGACCTGGCGGAGGTGGGCCGGATGTTCTCCCGGATCACCGAGGCGCACACCAAGCGGATGGCCGCGCTGGGGTTGGCGGCCTGATCCGGGCGTATCTGGAATGATCCAGGCTGGTCTGCCTGTCCTGACCTGGTCCGGCCTTGTACGGCCTGGCTCCGTGCGGGGTGCTCCGGTCCGGTGACGACTGGCGAGGGTCAGCGGCCGGATGCCCGGTGGAGTCGTGGCCGGCGGTCGGTCAGGCGGTCGCCGACCGGCCGCGCAGTCTTCCCGCCGGGCGCAGCAGGAGCGACAGCGAGGCCGCGGAGACGGCCGCCGAGCCCAGCAGGATCGGCAGCAGGTTCCCGGCGCCCAGCGCGCTGTGCGTGACGAACGCCCCGAAGAGCGCGCCCGCGACACCCGTCGGGAGGACCAGGGCGCGCGCCGGGAGGCGGTGCGGCAGGCGGTGGGCGGCGGCCCACGCCAGGGCCAGTCCGAGGATCGTGGCGCTGAGCGCTTCCAACAGCATCTCGGGGTCCCTCCCACACGGCCGGCCTGCTCGAACGGTCGTAGCCGTCATACCCCTGACCTGCGGAATGCAACCCTTCCCTGTGGGGGAGTTGTGCTCCGTTCGTGAAGCGGTTCGTGCGTGCGGAGGAGGGAGGAGGAGGGTGGAGGAGGGAGGGCCGGGCGGAGGGGCCGTCGCCGGGGCGGCAGGGCACGGGGAAGGGCCCGGCGGTACGTGACCGCCGGGCCCTTCCCCGTACCGGTTCGGCTACAGCGCGCCGAAGCCCACCTTGCGGGGGGCCGGCTCGCCCAGCTCGACGTAGGCGAGACGGTCGGCCGGGATCAGTACCTTGCGGCCGTGCTCGTCGACGAGGCTGAGCAGCGCCGACTTGCCGGCCAGTGCCTCGGACACCACGCGCTCTACCTCCTCGGCACTCTGACCGCTCTCCAGAACGATCTCGCGGGGCGCGTGCTGCACGCCGATCTTGACCTCCACGGCTTTGTCCCTCCGACGGTCAGTGATGTGCGCGATCTTCCGCGCCGTACCCAGCACACATTAGCCCGGAGAGGGGACGTACACGCTCGGTGCGAGAACGCCAGGAGCGAACAGTCACCGGGAACAAACGACAGCGGCATGCGCTGATGGCCTCAGCCGCTCGCCACAGCCGCTCGCCACAGCCGCTCGCCACAGCCGGTCGCCACAGCCTGTCGTCACAGCCGAGTGCCGCAGTGCCGTCCGCCTCAGTGCTGTTCGCCGCCGTGCTGTTCGCTGCCGTGCTGTTCGCTGCCGTGCAGCGGGAAGCCGGCGATGCCCCGCCAGGCCAGCGAGGCGAGCAGCTGCACCGCCTGGTCGCGCGGCACGCTGCGGTCGCTGTGCAGCCAGGAGCGGGCCACGACCTGGGCGAGGCCGCCCAGGCCGGAGGCGAGCAGCATCGACTCCGCGCGCGAGAGCCCGGTGTCCTCGGCGATCACGTCGCAGATCGCCTCGGCGCACTCGTTGGTGACCTTGTCGACGCGCTCGCGCACGGCCGGCTCGTTGGTCAGGTCCGACTCGAAGACCAGCCGGAACGCGCCGCCGTCGTCCTCGACGTACGCGAAGTAGGCGTCCATGGTCGCCCGGACGCGCTGCTTGTTGTCGTGGGTCGACGCGAGGGCGTTGCGGACGGACTGGATCAGGGACTCGCAGTGCTGGTCCAGCAGGGCAAGGTAGAGGTCCAGCTTGCCCGGGAAGTGCTGGTAGAGCACCGGCTTGCTGACGCCGGCCCGCTCGGCGATGTCGTCCATCGCGGCAGCGTGGTAGCCCTGAGCCACGAACACTTCCTGCGCGGCGCCCAGCAGCTGGTTCCGTCGGGCGCGACGCGGCAGGCGCGTGCCCCGCGGGCGTGCCGCCTCTGTCTGCTCGATGGCTGTCACGCCGCCTCCCAAAGTCGTCCCTGTGCGGTGTGCGCCGCGCGGCCATCGTACTTTTCGGTAACCGTGCTGTGCGCGGTGCGAGCTGAGAATTTCATGGACCGGACGGTGATGAAAAGGTCACAAAATGTTTTGAACGCGTGCGGTTCGGGCAGTCTCGGTCTCCTTCCTGCTCGGCGCAGGTCACCGGTAGTCGTCCTCGTCGAGGGAGACCACGCGGGCCTGCTCCGCGAGATCCGCCTCGCTGGCGCGGTCGGGGTCCACGCCGGTCAGCGGGTCGTCCCGGACCGGGGCGATGTCCGTCTGCTGCTCGGCCGCGTCGGCGTCCGGGGCCTCGACGCCGACGTCCTGGGTGCTCTGTGCCTCGTCGTCCTCGAACGTCTCGGGGTCGCTGGGGTCGATGGCCATGCCGGCTCCCTTTCTGTGAACGTCCCCGCCGGGAGGCAGGGGGTCAGGTACGGGTGCCCTCTGTACGAGCCTAGGAGACACCCGATTCGGATGCTGTGCGATCTGGTGCCGTACGAGGGGGTGCAGGGGGAACAGGGGGGTGCGTGTGGGCCGTCGGACAGCGGCGTCTCTCTTGTGATGCCGAACACATGAACCCCCGCGTGATCGTCTCGTAACATTGGCGCATGTCTTCGACCGAGCTGCCGTCCGTGCCGCCCGCCAACGTGCTGCCGAAGGCGGCGGCCGTCAGGGTCGCGGAGGGGGAGCGGCTGAGGTCGGTGCGACTGCCGGGGATCACCCTGACGGTGCGGTTGCGACGCCCGTCCCGCCCGGGACTGCCGCCCGCCCTGTACGTCCACGGCCTCGGCGGCTCCTCCCAGAACTGGTCGGCGCTGATGCCGCTGCTGGACGACATTGTCGACAGCGAGGCGGTCGACCTGCCGGGCTTCGGCGACTCCCCGCCACCGGACGACGGCAACTACTCGATCACCGGCCACGCGCGCGCGGTGATCCGCCTCCTCGACTCCACCGGGCGCGGTCCCGCGCACCTGGTGGGCAACTCGCTCGGCGGCGCCGTCGTCACCCGCGTCGCCGCCGCCCGTCCCGACCTGGTGCGGACGCTCACCCTCGTCTCGCCCGCGCTCCCGGAGATCCGCGTCCAGCGCAGCGCCGTGCCCACGGGGCTGCTGGCGCTGCCCGGGGTCGCCTCGCTGTTCACCCGCCTGAGCCGGGACTGGACGGCCGAACAGCGGGTCCGCGGCGTCATGGCGCTGTGCTACGGAGACCCCGCGCAGGTGTCCGAGGAGGGCTTCCGGCACGCGGTGGAGGAGATGGAGCGGCGGCAGCGGCTGCCGTACTTCTGGGACGCGATGGCGCGCTCCGCACGGGGGATCGTCAACGCCTACACGGTGGGCGGCCAGCACGGACTGTGGCGCCAGGCCGAACGGGTCCTCGCGCCCACCCTGCTCATCTACGGCGGCCGGGACAAACTCGTCGGCTACCGCATGGCCCAGCGGGCGGCCCGCGCCTTCCGCGACTCGCGGCTGCTGACCCTGCCGGACGCGGGGCACGTCGCCATGATGGAGTATCCGCAGACGGTCGCCACGGCCTTCCGGGAACTCCTCGCGGACACAGCCGGGTTGGCGCCCGACGGCGACGCCCGACGCGCCGCCGCTGACCTGCACACCGACGACAACACAGGAGGCTGAGGCGCGACGTGGGACGCCACAGCCGCCGCGGACCGGCCCCCAAGGGCGACACCGCGGACGCGACCGCAGCGCGGGAACGCCGGAGCGGCCGGTCACAGGAGACGGACGGACGGCCGCGAGAGAGGAACGGACGTCCGCAGGAGAGGGGCGGTCCGGCCGTGCCGCCGGGGCAGGGGCGCCGAACGGCGCCCGAAGCCGCGCCGGACGCCGTCTACGGGACACCGGCCCGAGACGTACCGAGGCTGCCGGACGGCACCCCCGCCGACGGGGTGCGGCAGGTGCGCGGCGGGCACCCTGAGCAGCGGGAACCCGGTGGGGGGTGGGGTGCGTTCGGGGGACACGGTGGTACGCCGCCCGGCGTGACTCCCGGGCCTCCGGGGACTCCCAGGCATCCCGGGCCTCCTGGGACTCCCGGGCCTCATGGGTCTCGCGGGTCACGCGGGTCCGGGGAGGCCCTAGGGCCCGGCATCGCTCCCAGCAGCCGTGCCGGTGTCCCCCTTCCGCGGCAGCGGCAGGCACCGCAGGCACCGCAGGCACCACAGGCACCGCAAGCGTCACAGGCACCGCAAGGGCTGCAAGCGCCTCAAACGCCGCAAGGGCCATGGGAGTCGCATGGGCCACAGGCGTCGCAGAGGCCCCGGATGCCGGCGGGTGGGCCCCGGCAGGATTACCTCGACGCCTTCGACAAGGGCGAGGACGACGTCTTCGCGGCTCACGCGCCGGCGCGCACCCGTGCCGACGCGCCCGCCCCCGCCTCGTACGCCTCCGTCACCGACTGGAACGCCGAGGCCGGCCCCGTCCGCGCCGTGGACGGGGCGCGCGGCGCCGGCGGTGGCGCCGTCGGTGGCGGCGATGGTGACGGGCCGCTCGCCGATGAACCCGAGGCGGCCAAGGGCACCAAGGGGCGGGCCTTCGCGGGCATCGCCGCCGCGGCGGTCACCACCGTGCTGGCGATCGTCGTGGCCGGACAGGTCGCCGACGGGCGCGACGGCGAGAGCCCGGGGGCATCCCAGTCGGCCGCCGACCAGACGCGTGCCACCCGCGAAGCCGGCGAGGACGCGCACGGGCAGAAGGCCCGGTCGGACTCGGATTCCGGTTCCGGGACCGGGTCGGGCGCCTCGGCGCCGCTCACGTACGCGCAGCGGATGGGCAAGATCTACCCGCTCAGCCCCACGCTCAAGGGCTCCGGCGAGTTCGACGCGATCGAGGGCATCGCGAAGGCACCGGGGAAGGGGCAGAAGTACACCTACCGCGTGGACGTCGAGCAAGGGCTGGACCTCGACGGCGAACTGTTCGCGGAGGCCGTGCAGAAGACGATCAACGACGACCGGAGCTGGGCCCACAACGGCGCCCGTACGTTCGAGCGTGTCCACTCCGGCAAGGTCGACTTCGTGATCACGCTGGCCAGCCCGGGCACCACCGCCGACTGGTGCGCCAAGTCGGGTCTGGACACCACGGTCGACAACGTTTCCTGCGACTCGGCCGCCACCGAGCGCGTGATGATCAACGCCTACCGATGGGCGCGGGGCGCGGAGACGTACGGCGACGACAAGATCTACCCGTACCGGCAGATGCTGATCAATCACGAGGTCGGTCACCGTCTCGGCTACAACCACGTGACCTGCGACAAGGACGGGGACCTCGCTCCCGTCATGCAGCAGCAGACCAAGTTCCTGGAGTACAACGGGATCCGGTGCCGCCCCAACGCCTGGGCGTACCCGTCCGGCTGATCCGGCCGCCCCGTCGCATGTCGTTCGGGGCCCGTTCGAACCCTTAGCGGGGCCGAACGCGCCTCGCGCGGGAAAGTTACGCCCGTTCACCCCTTCTGGTGGCGCGATGGACAACCGTCCGTCGCGCCACCGGCTTGTCCGCATACGTTCGTCCCCGCTGTGAGCCGCTGAATCAACGGCGGCTCCCCACACGGGAGATGGAGTGGACGTGCGCATCGGACTACTGACGGAGGGCGGTTACCCGTACGTCAGCGGCGACGCCGGACTCTGGTGCGACCGGCTCGTGCGCGGGCTCGGGCGGCACGAGTTCGACGTCTACGCCCTCAGCCGTGGTGAGTACCAGGAGGACGACGGCTGGGTCCCGCTGCCGCCGCAGGTCAACCGGGTGCGTACCGCGCCGCTGTGGACGGCCGAGGACGACGGCGTGGTGTACGGGCGGCGGGCGCGCAGGCGCTTCGCCGAGCACTACGGCGAACTCGTCGCCGTCCTGTGCGCCACGCGCCCCGGGGACCCGTACGGTACGGCGGACGCCGCCCGGGCCGTCGAGGCGGACCGTTTCGCCAGCGCCCTGTACGGACTCGCCGGGCTCGCCCGTGACGAGGGCGGCCTGGTGGGCGCGCTGCGCTCGGAAGCCGCCGTACGCGCGCTGGAGCACGCCTGTCGCGCCCCCGGCGCACAGCGTCCCGCGCGCGAGGCCCGCGTCCCGGATCTCCTCACCGTCGCGGCGCACCTGGAACGCGCCCTGCGTCCCCTCTCGCTCGACTGGTACGAGGACGCCGGCCTCGGCGCGGTCGACCTGTGCCACGCGACGTCCGGCGGCGCGGCCGCCCTGCCCGGCCTCCTCGCCCGGCACTTCTCCGGCGTCCCCCTGCTGGTCACCGAGTACGGGGTGCGGCTGCGCACGCATTACCTGACCGCTCCCGACTCCTCGCCCGCGATACGCACCCTGCTCGCCGCCTTCCACGGCCGGCTCGCCGCCGAGACCTACCGCCGGGCCGCCGTCGTCACGCACGGCAACGCGCACGCCCGCCGCTGGCAGGAGCGCTGCGGAGCCGACCGCGACAAGCTGCGCACGGTTCACCCGGGTATGGACGCGGCACCCTTCGCTGAGGCCGGGGAGACGCCGGGCCGTGCCGACCCGGACACACTCGTGTGGGTCGGGCGCGTCGACCCCGTCAAGGACCTGGTGTCCCTGCTGCACGCCTTCGCCGAGGTCCGCCGGGCGCGGCCCCGGTCCCGCTTGCGGATCGTGTCCGCTCCCGGTGCGTCCGGGGTCTCCGGTTTCTCTGGGGCCTCCAGTTTCTCCGGTTTCTCCGGGGACGCGGCCTACCTCGCGCACTGCCGGGACCTGGCCGACCGGCTCTTTCCCGCCGAGACCGACGACCCGCACGTCATCGGCCGGAACCCGGTGTCCTTCGAAGAGGTCGGCGGGCCGGGCCTGCCGACCGTCGCCGACGCCTACGCCGCGGGTGCCCTGGTCGTCAGTTCCAGCGTGGTCGAGGGTCTCCCGGTCGGTCTGGTCGAGGCCATGTTCTGCGGTCGCGCGACGGTGTCCACGGAGGCCGGGGCGGTGGTCGAGGTGATCGGCGGTACCGGGCTGGTCGTGCCGCCGCGCGATCCGCAGGCGCTGGCCGGGGCGTGTGTGTCACTGCTGCGCGACCCCGAGCGCCGTGAGCGCCTGGGCGCCGCCGCGCGTGCCCGCGCACTCGAACTGTTCACCGTGGAGCAGAACATCGCGGCATTTCACGGCATTTACCTGGAGGTCCTCTCACGTACACCGCTCCGCCGGGATCTCTTCGACGGGGCCGGCACGCCCCTGCCGTTCGCCGTGCCGGCCGAGGCCCATGTCGCCGCCCCCGCCCCCGCCCCCGGCCGAGGCCGCGGTCCCGGCTGGGCGACGGACACGCCGGTCTCCGTCATCGCGGAGGGGGCCCGATGAGTCACCTCGACGACCTCACTGACGCCCACGACACCAACGAAGTCGACAGCGGCGACGGCCCGGGCGCCGCCCGCCGGATCCGGTCCGGGGCAGACCCGGTCAAGGCCCTGATGCGCCGCCACCGGGAGCTGTGCGAACGGGCCGTGGACCCCCTGGAGATCGCGGCGGGCCTGGAGGCCCACGGCGTCACCGACCGGACCGCCGCCCGATTCCGCCACCGCGACGTCTTCGCCCTCGCCGAGGAGATGTACGCCCGCGTCCCACGCGACGGGGACCGGCCCGGCAGCCTCCCGGACCCCACCGATGCCGCCAGTCCCGCCAGTTCTTCCCCCGCTCCCTGTTCCTCCGCCGCGGCGAACCCCGCAGATGCCTCCGCCTCTCGCCCCGGCATCGGCTGGTTCGCCCTCACCCTGCTCCCCGGTGCCCTGTGCGCGGCGACGGTCGCCGGTCTGCGTCTTGCCCACGGGCAGCCGCGCCTGGTCACGGCCGCCGTCGGGGCGCTCGCCGTCGCCCTGGCCGCGCGTGCGCTCCTTCGCCGGGAACGGCTGCCGGGCACCGGGAACCACCACAGCGGCGTCTGGGCGCTCTGCCTCGTCGGCTACGCCCTCCTGGGCGACGGCCTCCTCGGCGCCGCTCTCAGCGGTGGTCCCGACGGTGCGCCCACGGGCGCCACCGACGGGCCCTGGCCCGTCACGGTCGCCCCCGTGCTGGCCCTGGCCCTGGCCTGCGCGCCCGCGCTCTGGTGCACCCGCCTCTTCGCGGTCCACGCCCGTCGCCGGCTGGAGACGAGCCGCGGACTGGAGGAGTTCGCCGCCTCCGTACGGCCGTTGCTGTTCGGCGTCTGCGCGCTGTTCCTCGGCGCGCTCTCGGCCCTCCTCGCTCTCACCGGCGCGATCCTCGACCAACCCGCCGCCTACGCCCAAGGACTCACCCTGGGCGCCCTCCTGCTGCTGGCACGCCTCCTCACCGCCCACGGCTCCGCGTACGCGCCGGCGCTCGTCCTCACCGCGGCGGCGATCGCCGAGACCACCGCCCTGGCCAGCCTCTTCGCGAGCCGGCTACCCGGCTGCGGGGTCCTGGCCGTCCCCGTGGAGGAACTCGTCACCGCCTGGGGGAGCGGCAGCGTACCGACATCGGCGTGCGGTATCGCGGCCCTGGTCCTGCTGCCGCACACGGTCCGCCGACTGACGAAAGCCTCGGCCCACGCCCACCCGGAGCCCCGCCGATGAACTGTCCTTGGTACGCCGCTGGCAGCTGTAGTCGGTACGCCGCCTGTAGCTGTAGCTGTAGCCGTAGCCGCAGCCGTGGCCCGAGCGCTGACGGCGCCCCCTCAGTCGCCTCGTCCCGGCACGGCCCCGATACGTACGCCTCCGTTCCCGGCGGATCCCGCACCGCCCACGGCCCGCCGGGGCCCGCCCGTCCGGGCACCCGGCGTTCTTCGTCCCAGCCCCGCGCCGCAGCAGGGACGGCAGCGCGAGCCGTCACGCGCACCGCGGCACGGGCCGTCGCACGAGCTGTGGCGGCACACCCTCCCGGCACCACCCTCGAAGGAGAACCCGACATGACCACCTCCCGACCCGAAGCCTCGGCCCCGGGAGTCGTCCGATGAGAGTCCTGCTGATCGGAGCCAACGGCTACATCGGCCGCTTCGTCGCCGACCGCCTGCTCGCCGACCCGGCCGTCCAGCTCACCGCGCTCGGCCGCGGCGACGACGCCGACGTCCGCTTCGACCTCGCCAGCGGCAGCCCCGGCGCTCTCACCCGCTTCCTCGACGCCGTGCACCCCGGCGTCGTCGTCAACTGCGCCGGCGCCACCCGCGGCGGGGCCCGCGAACTCACCCGGCACAACACCGTCGCCGTCGCCACCGTCTGCGAGGCCCTGCGCCGCAGCGGGTGCGGCGCCCGCCTGGTGCAGATCGGATGCAGCGCGGAGTACGGCCCCAGCCAGCCCGGGTCCTCCACGGCCGAGGACGCCGTCCCCCGGCCCGGCGGCCCCTACGGCGTCAGCAAACTCGCCGCCACCGAACTGGTCCTCGGCTCCGGCCTGGACGCCGTGGTGCTCCGGGTCTTCTCCCCGGCCGGGCCCGGCACCCCCGCGGGCTCCCCGCTGGGCCGCCTCGCCGAGGCCATGCGCCGCGCCATGCAGTCCGGAGACGGAGAACTGCGCCTCGGCGGCCTCGGCGCCCAGCGCGACTTCGTAGACGTCCGCGACGTCGCCCGTGCCGTACACGCCGCCTCCCTCTCCGCCGCGCAAGGCGTCATCAACATCGGCTCCGGCCGCGCCGTCCGACTACGGGACGCCGCCACCACCCTCGCCCGCGTGGCCGGCTACGGCGGCGCCCTGCACGAACTCGACGGCCCGCCCGGCGCCCTGCGCCCGGTCATCGGCCACCCCAGGGGCGAGGCCGCCGTCCACCGCGCCGAGGCGCTCGGCCACCGCGCCGAGTCGACGGGTCACCACCGTGCCGACGCCATGGCCCACCGTGTGGACGGCCTCGGCCCCCGCGGCGACGCCGACCACCCGGCCCCCGTCGCCTACCCGTACCCGGACGGCTGCGGCAGCTGGCAGCAGGCCGACGTGCGCACCGCCCGCGACCGGCTCGGCTGGCGGCCCCGTATCAACCTCGAGGAGTCTCTCGCCGATATCTGGATGGAGGCCGCGTGCCGTATCTGACCAGCACCAGAACGGGCACGGCGAGCACCGACGTCCGTACCGGCCTCGGCGCCCCCGGACTGGCCCATCCCCTCGTCGCCCCCGCCGAGTGGGCGGAACTCACCCGACCGGGCACACCCCTGCACTGGGCCGTCCTCGACGTCGCTGACGGCCCGGGCACCGCCCCCGACCCGCACTGCCTGGAGGCGGTCGGCCGGCTGCACAACGCGGGCCACCGCGTGCTCGGCCGGCTCGACACCGCGCACGGCGCCCGCCCCCTCGGCGAACTGGTCGCGGACGCCCACCGGTATGCCGACTGGTACCGGACCGACGGCTTCCTCCTGGACCACTGCCCCGGCGAACGGCACGCGCTCCCCGCCGTCCGCCGCACGGTCACCACCCTGCGGACGGTCCGTGACGACGCCCACGTCGTCCTCGGCCACGACACCCACCCGTATCCCGGCTACGCCGAGAACGCCGACCAACTGGTCACCTTCCGCGGCTCCTGGAGCGACTACCGCTGGTCCCAGGTGGCCGAGTGGACCGCCGAGCACCCGCCCGAGCGCTTCTGCCACCTCGTCCACGGAGTGCCCCGCCCGCACCTCGACGAAGCCCTGCGCATCGCCCGCTGGCAGGGCGCCGCGACGGTCTGGTTCACCGACCGCACCGACCACCGTGGCCGCGTCGCCCCGAGCCCCTGGGAGACAATGCCCGGCTACTGGGACGACATCGTCTCGCGCCTCGGGACGGGTGTCTCGGAATGAAAAAGGCCGTGGCAGTGTTACTGGGAGAACAACCGTAATGATTGACCGACCAACGGAGTCCCCGTGTCGCTGCCACCCCTGGTCGAGCCGGCTTCCGAGCTCACCGTAGACGAGGTCCGCAGGTACTCCCGCCACCTGATCATCCCCGACGTCGGGATGGACGGGCAGAAGCGGCTGAAGAACGCCAAGGTGCTGGCCGTGGGCGCCGGTGGCCTGGGCTCGCCGGCGTTGATGTACCTCGCCGCCGCGGGCGTCGGCACCCTCGGCATCGTGGAGTTCGACGAGGTCGACGAGTCGAACCTGCAGCGCCAGATCATCCACAGCCAGGCCGACATCGGCCGCTCCAAGGCCGAGTCCGCGCGTGACACCGTCAAGGGCATCAACCCGTACACCAACGTGGTCCTTCACGAGGAGCGGCTCGAAGCCGACAACGTGATGGACATCTTCAGCCAGTACGACCTGATCGTCGACGGCACGGACAACTTCGCCACCCGCTACCTGGTCAACGACGCCTGTGTGCTGCTGAACAAGCCGTACATCTGGGGTTCGATCTACCGCTTCGACGGTCAGGCCTCCGTCTTCTGGTCCGAGCACGGGCCCTGCTACCGCTGCCTCTACCCGGAGCCCCCGCCCCCCGGCATGGTCCCCTCCTGCGCCGAGGGCGGCGTGCTCGGCGTGCTGTGCGCGTCCATCGGCTCCATCCAGGTCAACGAGGCCATCAAGCTCCTCGCGGGCATCGGCGAGCCGCTGGTCGGCCGCCTGATGATCTACGACGCCCTGGAGATGCAGTACCGCCAGGTCAAGGTCCGCAAGGACCCCGACTGCGCGGTCTGCGGTGAGAACCCCACTGTCACCGAGCTCATCGACTACGAGGCCTTCTGCGGCGTCGTCTCCGAGGAGGCCCAGGCGGCGGCCGCCGGCTCCACGATCACTCCCAAGCAGCTCAAGGAGTGGATCGACGACGGCGAGAACATCGAGATCATCGACGTCCGCGAGCAGAACGAGTACGAGATCGTCTCGATCCCCGGCGCGCGCCTGATCCCGAAGAACGAGTTCCTCATGGGCACCGCCCTCGAGAGCCTCCCGCAGGACAAGAAGATCGTCTTGCACTGCAAGACGGGTGTCCGCAGTGCGGAAGTTCTCGCGGTCCTGAAGTCCGCGGGCTTCTCGGACGCGGTGCACGTCGGCGGCGGCGTGATCGGCTGGGTCAACCAGATCGAGCCGGAGAAGCCGGTCTACTGAGCCGAGGCCGCAGTCGAGGCAGGCCAGGTCTCCCGAGCGGCGGGGGTCTCGCGCATCACGGGTGCCCGGGGCCCCCGCCGCCGTCATGAGCGGAGCCGGGGCGGGGACCGCGGCCGCCGTCGCGGGTGGGGTCGCCGTTACGAGCAGACCTTGCCGTCCTTTGGCACCGTTCCGTCCAGGAGATAGGCGTTCACCGTGGAGTCGACGCAGTCGCTCCCGCTGCCGTACGCTCCATGCCCCTCGCCCTTCCAGGTGAGCATCACACCGACGTCCTCGCCCAGCTCGTCCGCCATCTTGCGGGCCCCCTCGTAGGGCGTCGCCGGGTCGCCGGTGTTGCCGACCACCAGCACCGGTGCCGCTCCGTCCGCGCTGACCTCGGGCGTCTCGTACTGCCCGGCCACCGGCCACTCGTGGCACCATCCCGCGGTGTCCCAGCCCAGGAAGGCGCCGAACACGGGGGAGATCGCCTCGAACTCGGGCAGCAGCTCCTTCGTCTCCTCCAGGCTCGGCCGCTGCTTGTCGTCCAAGCACGATATGACCCGTTGGGAGTGGGTGCTCGTGCCGTAGTGCCCCGCCGGGTCACGTTCGTTGTAGCCGTCGGCGAGCGCCAGCAGCTCCGAGCCGTCGCCCGCCTCGGCCGCCGACAGCGCGCTGGTCAGCGCCGGCCAGCTGTCCTGGCTGTACAGCGGCAGCACGATCCCCGTGAGGGCCAGGGTCTGGGTCAGCTTCCTGCCGGACGACGACGTCGGCAGCGGTTCGGCGTCGATCCGCTCCAGCAGGTCGGCGATCTCCCGGGAGCCTTGTTCGGGGCCCTGCCCGGTGGACCGGAGATAGTCCTCCAGAGCGCGCTGGAAACCCCGGGTCTGGTGCTCGGCGTGGCCGATGGTGTCGGCAGTCGGATCGACGACCGCGTCCAGGACCACGCGGCCCACCTTCTCCGGGAACAGGTGGGCGTAGACGCCGCCGAGTTCGGTGCCGTAGGAGATGCCGAAGTAGTGCAGCTTGTCGTCGCCGAGGACCTGGCGCATCAGGTCCATGTCGCGGGCGGTGTCCGTGGTCGAGACGTGGGCCAGCAGTTTCCCGGCGGTCCGCTCGCAGCCTTCGGCGAAGTCCGCGGCGTCCTTCAGGTACGCCTGTTCCTCGGCCGCGGTGTCGGGAGTGGAGTCCACGGTCGACTCGGCCGCCTGGATCTCCTTGTCGTCGCGGCAGCGGATGCCCTCGCTGGCGGCCACTCCGCGCGGGTCCCAGCTGACGAGGTCGTACCGCTCGTGCAGGGAGGACGCGAGGGAGGCGTACGACGGCATCGTGGAGACACCCGAGCCGCCGGGGCCGCCGAAGTTGAACAGCAGGGAGCCGGCCCGCCGGTCCCCGGTGGCCTCGGCGCGGATCAGCGCCAGCTCCATCCGCTCCCCGTCGGGCTTCGCCCAGTCCACCGGCACCTGGAGCGTGGCGCACCGCCAGTCGCCGCCCGGCGCCGGGGCGTCGTCGGTGGCCTTGCAGCGGCCCCAGTCCAGCCGCTGGGACGTCAGCGACTTCCCCGCGGTCGCGCCGCCCCCGCTGTCCGTGCCGTCCTTCCCGTCCGTGCCGTCCTCGGACGGACTGCCACTGCATCCCGACAGCAGCAGTCCGGTGGCAGCCAGTGCAGCCAGCCACTGTACGTTCCTCGACCGTGCGTACCGCCCCATGCGCGCTCCCCCCTGACAGGCCGTCCGCACCGTGCGGCGGATGGCTGTCATGCCATGGTAGGGCGGGCCCACGATGGCCGCTGCGGCCTGTGGATAACGCTTTGACCTGCTGAATCACTCGATTTCGGGCTGGCGCGGAGAGGTGGCGGGGTGGCGGGGTCAGGAGCAGACCGTCCCGTCCTTCGGCGTCCGTCCGTCGAGCAGATATCCGTCGACCGCCTGGCGCACGCAGGTGTTCTTGCTGTCGTAGGCGCCGTGGCCCTGGCCCTTGTAGGTCAGCTCGACGCCGACGTCCGAGCCCAGGGCGTCCACCATTTTGCCCGCGCCCTCGTACGGCGTGGCCGGGTCACCGGTGTTGCCGACGACCAGGATCGTCGGGGCGCCGGGGGCGCTGACGTCGGGGTGGTCGGCGGCGCCGGCCACCGCCCAGTCGGTACAGCTGACCATGGACCAGGCGAGATAGTCGCCGAACAGGGGCGAGGCGGCGCGGAACTCCGGGAGCCTCTTCCGCACGTACGCGGCGTCGTAGCGCGGCTTGTCGTCGGCGCAGTTGATGGCGACGTTGGCCGCGGTGATGTTGCTGTACTCGCCGTTCTCGCCGCGTCCGTTCAGCGCGTCCGCGAGCGCCATCAGGATCCTGCCGTCACCGTCGTACGCCTGCTCCAGGCCCTCGGTGAGGTACTCCCAGAGATCCTCCGAGTACAGGGACTGCGCGATGCCGCTGGTCGCGGCGGTCTGGGTGAGTTCGCGGGGGGAGATGCCGGGGATCGGCTCGCGGTCGAGCTTTTTCAGCAGTGCGGCGATGCGGTTCTTGACGTCCTGGGCGGTGACGCCGACGGGGCAGTCCTCGGTCTGGGAGACACAGTTCTCGGCGTAGTTGTCCAGGGCTCGCTGGAAGCCCTTGGCCTGGCCCAGCGAGCCCTGTTCCGAGTCCTGCGTCGGGTCGACGACGGCGTCGAAGACGGCGCGGCCCACCTTCTTCGGGAACAGGTGGGCGTAGACGCCGCCGAGTTCGGTGCCGTAGGAGATGCCGAAGTAGTGCAGTTCGTCGTCGCCCAGGACCTGGCGCATCAGGTCGATGTCGCGGGCGGCGTCGGTGGTGGCGACGTGCGGCAGCATCTTCTTGGAGTTCTTCTCGCAGGCCGCGTTGAACTTCTCGGTGTTGTCGACCAGTGCGGTGCGCTCGGCGGCGTCGTCGGGGGTGGCGTCCTGCTGGAAGTAGGCGTCGAGCCGCTGGTCGTCCAGGCACTCCACGGGGGCGCTGCGGCCGACGCCGCGCGGGTCGAAACTGACCAGGTCGTAGCGGGTGCGCAGCTTGGCGTAGTCGTCACCGAAGGCAGGCAGCGTGGTGACGCCCGATCCGCCCGGGCCGCCGAAGTTGAAGATCAGCGACCCGATCCGCCGGTCGGCGGCGCCGCTGGTCCTGGCCCGGATCAACGCGATGCCGATGGTGTCGCCGTCGGGGTCGTCCCAGTCGAGCGGGGCCCGCATGGTGGCGCACTGCCACGTCCCGCCGTTCGGCAGCGGAGAGGGCGCGGCGCCGCCGCCCTGCGCCTGGGAGGGTGCCGGGCAGTCCCGCCAGGAGAGCTTCTGCCGTGTCACGTCCCCGTTCCCGTCCGCCGCGCTGTCGCCGCAGCCGGCCAGCAGGGAGGACAGCAGGACGACGGTGGCGGCGGGGGCGGCGGCGCGCAGCCGGGCGGGATTCGGCATGTCCCCATCGTGCGGTCACGCCGGACGGGACGCTCGGGGCGCGGGCCGTACGAGGGACGGGGGCGCATAGTGACGGGGGCTCGGGAGCCCGGGTTCCGTGGAAGCCCGGGCTCTGCCGAGTACTGGGTTCTGCGGAGTACTGAGTGCTGCGGAGCCCGGGTGCTGCGAAGCCCGGGTGCTGCGGAGTACTCGCTACCGCGGGCGTGCGGAGTCCGGGTACCGCGCAGTACCCGCCACCGCGGTCCTGCGGAGTCCGAGTGCCGAGCAGTACCCGCCACCGCGCGGCACGCTACAGCGCCTGTTTCCTGGTCAGGTGGTTGAAGGCCAGCCAGCCCGGCAGCACCGGCAGCCACAAGGTCAGCAGGCGGTAGAGGAGCACCGCCGGTGCGGCGACCTCCTTGGGCAGGCCCACGGCGATCAGGCCGAGGGTCAGGGTCGCCTCCACCGCGCCCACCCCGCCGGGGGTCGGCGCCGCGGAGCCGAGCGCGTTGCCCGCGAGGAAGACGACGGCGACGCTGGCCAGGCTGATCGACGCCGTCTCGTCGCCGAACGCGCGGATCGAGGCGTCCAGGCACATCACGAAGCAGGCGGTGAGCAGCAGCATGCCGCCGATACCGGTGATCAGCTTCTGCGGGCGCTGCAGCACGTCGAGCATGCGCGGCACGACACCGGCGAAGAGCGAACGCACGCGCGTGACGACGAATTTCCGCAGGAACGGTACGGAGGTGACCACCAGCACCAGGACCGCCACCGTCAGCAGACCCGCGATGACCGTCCGGGACGGCGACAGGGAGGGCGTCTTCTCGGTGCCGGTCAGATAGCCGAAGGACAGCAGCATCAAGATGTGACAGCCGAGCCCGAACAACTGCGACGCGCCGACGCTCGCCACCGCGAGCCCGGGGCGCACACCGGCGCGCTGGAGGAAGCGGGTGTTCAGGGCGACGCCACCGACCGCCGCGGGCGCGATGATCTTCACGAAGGATCCGGCGACCTGTGCGGCCACGGTCCGCAGGAACGGCACGCGCTCGGGCACGAACCCCAGGAGGGACATCGCCGCCGCGACATAGCTCGCCGCCGAGAACAGCACGGCCGCGATGACCCAGCCCCACTCGGCGTTGCTGATCAGCGGTCCGAACTCGATGTGGGTGAGCTGCGTCAGCAGGAAGTAAGCGCCGATCGCGCCGGCGATGAAACTGATCAGCGTGCGCGGCCTGACCCGTTCCAGGCGGGCCGGCTCGACCGGGGCCTGCGGCCTGATCCGCAGCACCTGGTGCCGGATCTGGGTGAGCAGATCCTCCTCGCGCGCCTCGTCCATGGCCTCGTCGAGGGCCCGTTTCTCGGCCCGCTGCTCCGCCCGCTCACTCTTCTTGTCCGGTTTGCCGGTCTTGCCGGTCTCGTCGATCTGGACGGCCGTGGCGCCGGAGCCGTCGCCGGCCGCGGCCTCCACCCGGGCCTGCTTGGCCTGCCGGGACGCCTCCAGGACGGCCTCGCGCTCGCGCTGGGACCGTTCCCGGGCGAGTCTGCGCAGTGTCGCGCGCGTGGAGCGGCTCAGCGCGATCGGCTGGAGCATGGGCAGACAGTCCGCCACCGTGTCCGGGCCGAGTACATCCACCGCAGAGGCCACCGCACGCTCGGCCCCCACCCGCAGGCCGAGCGTCACCAGCAGCTGGGAGATGTCCATGCGCAGCAGCAGGTCGCCCGCGGCGATCTCGCCGGTGCGCAGGTCCGTGACGCTCACCGTGCCGGAACGATCCACCAGGATCGAGTCACCCACCAGCCTGCGGTGCGCGATCCGCCGGGACTGCAGCGCCCGTACCTGCTCCCAGGTGTCGCGCAGCAGGTCGTCGGTGATCTCCTCGTCCGGCAGCGAGTCGAGGGAGCGGCCGCCGGTGTGCTCGTAGACCAGCATCACCGCGTCGGGGCCCAGTTCCGAGGTGGCGATCAGCTTGGGCGCGTTGGCGCCGGCCGCGATCGCCGCGTAGGCCAACAGTGCCTCCTGCTCCAGCGCCTGGCGCAGCGACTGGAGGCTGCTGCGGGTGGCGAAGCCGCGCAGCGTCAGGTTGCGCCACGCGCGGTAGAAGAACCCCTGTGCCTGCTGTTCGCGGTCGACCACGGTGACGTCCAGCGGGGGGCCGTCCTCCAGGGTGACGAAGTAGCGCCGGCCGCGGTCGCCGGTCTCCAGGGTGTCCGCCGGCACCTCCTCGCGCGAGGCGGTCACGGGGCGGAAACCGACCGTCATCAGTCCCGCCATGAGCGTCCGCCCGGTGGGCCGGACGTTGGGCGAGCCGACCGCGTACAGCGTCCCGTAGGCCACCGTCCAGCCGATCAGCACGGTCAGGATGATCGAGAACGGCGTTGTGTAGCCGGTGACGAGCATGGAGAACGCGTCCAGCAGCAGCACGATCCACAGCACCGCGCGCCACCGCGGTCTGCGGGACATGCCGACAGCCGTCATGTACGCGATGACCGGCGCCAGATAGCCGTGCACCGGGTCGGTGAGGGCGTGGATGTCCCCCGGTGAGGGCTGGGTGAGCGCTTCCTGGATCGAGTCGGGGGCGGC
The DNA here is from genome assembly GCF_055562815.1 of Streptomyces sp. NPDC016677. Taxonomy (NCBI): domain Bacteria; kingdom Bacillati; phylum Actinomycetota; class Actinomycetes; order Kitasatosporales; family Streptomycetaceae; genus Streptomyces; species Streptomyces sp. NPDC016677. The sequence continues at coordinate 509,917 of NZ_JBVHEO010000003.1, forward strand.
CTTGGCGACCCACAGGTCGGTGGCGAGTGTCACGCCGTGGGCGAGTACGGCGGCCAGTACGCCGTCGGCGATCCGCAGCCCGTCGCGTTTGATCAGCCGCTCGATCGCGAAGGCGACCGGGACCAGCAGGATCGCGATGCTGGAGGCCAGACCGGCGATCTTGATCAGCAGATCGGGCGCTTGCCCGGTGCCCTTGTTGATGTCCTGTTCGAGGCCCGAGGTGGTGCCGTGGGCGAACGCGGCGACGGCGAGCAGTACGCCGACCGCGAGCACGCCCACCAGGAGCCGCATCAGGTCGGACGGACGGTGCACGCGCGCGGGGAGGAGCGGTTCGTCGCCCTCCACCTCGTCGATGTGCGCCGTGTCCGCCGGGCCGGTGTCCGGTGCGGTGCTCCCGGTGTCACCCTTGCCGTCGGCGGCACCGGGGCGCGACGAAGCGTCGGAGGAGCCCCGCGTGCCGCCGGGCCGCACACCCTGTTGCTTCATCGTCTCTTCTTGCTCTCGTATCACTGGTCACCGCCCGCACGATGGTGGCATGCCACACCGACACATGGGGGCATCAGGGTGGATCAGGGCGCACGCGCGGGCCGCACAGTCTGCCGCAAGCGCCGTCCCCGGGCGAGGGGCGCGGACCGGCCGCGCGAGCGCGTCGCGGTGTCGGTGGGGTGCGGCAGTATGGGGCGGATGAGCGAGGAAAGTCTTCCGGACGGAGTCCGTCCAGAGCCCGCGGACGCGCTGCCGGAGTACGCCGAGCGGGTCCTTGAGGTCACCGAGCTGATCCCGCCGGGACGCGTCATGACCTACGGGGACGTCGCCGAATGGCTGGAGGAGGGCGGTCCCCGGCAGGTCGGCCGGGTGATGTCCCTCTATGGGGTGGGAGTTCCGTGGTGGCGCGTGGTGCGCGCCGACGGAGTACTGCTGGCGGGGCATGAACTGGAGGCGCTCTCCCGGTACCGGGAGGAGGGCACGCCGCTGAAGGAGGCGGGCCGGGCCGCGGAGGACCATCTGCCGCGCGTCGACATGCGGCGAGCGCGGTGGGACGGCGGCGAGCACGCGCAGGGTCACACCTGAAAGCTTCCGCCATCCCACGTCCCTGGGGGTGACCGGTGATCCGTATGAGGGAATCGGGGCAGAACGGGCACGTCTGTGGAATGACGTACGTTCGAGGGGCGCGGGACTCCTGCGTCCCGGGTGAAGGGAGGGAAGGAACGGAAGCCCTGCTTCCCGCCCGGGCGTCGGCGTAGCGTCGGCTGCGCGTATCCCGTTCACCCCGCGTCCACCGCCCGTCCCCCGGGGCGGTCGTCCCACCAGCACACCCACCAGGACCGGCGAACCACGTGAGCTCCTCTTCCTCCACCAGACACCCGTCGCACCCCGCGGGGCGACAGGGGGTCCGTGGCGCTTACCGACTGGTTCGTACCCCGCCGCCGCGCGTGGACCCCCCTCTCCTGGACGCCGCCCAACGCGCCGTGGTTGACCACCGCACCGGTCCGCTGCTCGTGCTCGCCGGCCCGGGCACCGGCAAGACGACCACGCTCGTGGAGTCCGTCGCGGCCCGCGTCGCCCGCGGTGCCGACCCCGAGCGGATCCTCGTGCTGACCTTCAGCCGGAAGGCCGCCGTCGAACTGCGCGACCGCATGGCCCGGCGCACCGGCGCGGCGCGCGCCCCGCGCGCGACCACGTTCCACTCGTTCAGCTACGCCCTCGTCCGGGCCCATCAGGACAGCGACCTGTTCGCCGAGCCCCTGCGGCTGCTGTCCGGCCCGGAGCAGGACGTGACCGTTCGTGAGCTGCTCGCCGGCCAGGCCGACCTCGAACGGCGCGGACTGGCCCATGTGCGCTGGCCCGACGAACTGCGCGCCTGCCTGACCACCCGGGGCTTCGCCGACGAGGTCCGCGCGGTGCTCGCCCGCAGCCGCGAGCTGGGCCTCGCCCCGGACGCCCTGGCGGACTTCGCCCGGCGCATCGGCCGCCCCGACTGGCGGGCCGCCGCCGTCTTCCTCGCCGAGTACCTCGACGTGCTCGACCTCCAGGGCGTCCTCGACTACGCGGAACTCGTCCACCGCGCGGTGCTCCTCGCCCACCGCCGCGAGGTCGCCGAGTGGCTCGCCGGGCAGTACGACGCCGTCTACGTCGACGAGTACCAGGACACCGATCCGGCCCAGATACGGCTGCTGCACGCCCTGGCGGGCGGCGGGCGCACCCTGGTGGCGTTCGGTGACCCCGACCAGTCGATCTACGCGTTCCGCGGCGCGGACGTGGGCGGCATCCTCGACTTCCCGCACGCCTTCCCGCGCGCGGACGGCCGCCCGGCGCCCGTACGGGTGCTGCGCGCCTCCCGCCGCTCCGGAGCCGCCCTGCTGGCCGCGACCCGGCTGCTGACCCGCCGCATGCCGCTGACCCGCCTCTCCGCCGACCAGGTACGAGCCCACCGCGAACTCACGCCGGTACGGGACGGCGGCCGGGTCGAGGTGTACACGTACCCGACCGCCGGTACGGAGCTGGACAACGTCGCGGACATCCTGCGCCGCGCCCATCTGGAGGACGGCGTCCCCTGGAGCGAGATGGCCGTCTTGGTGCGCGCTGGCTCCCGCACCCTCCCGGCCGTCCGCCGCGCCCTCACCTCGGCCGGCGTCCCGGTCGACGTGGACGGCGACGACCTGCCCCTGCGCCACGAGCCGGCGGTGGCGCCACTGCTGACGGCACTGCGGGCGGTGGCTATGGCTGAGGCGGGGGTGGCTTCTGGGACGGTTGAGGCTGTGGCTTCCCGACGGGCGGGGGAGGGGGCGGCTGGGGCCGTGGCTTCGGGTGCGGCGCAGGGGGCCGCTGAGGCCGTGGCTTCAGGCGCGGCGCAGGGGGCCGCTGAGGCCGTGGCTTCAGGCGCGGCGCAGGGGGCGGCTGAGACCGAGGCTTCAGGTGCGGCGGAGGGGGCCGCTGCGGCCGAGGTGGCTTCGCGGGCGGCGGAGGCTCCAGGGACAGCCGAGGCCGGCGTGGCTTTCCGGGCGTCGGAGGCGTCGGAGGCGCCGGAGACCGCCGAAGCAGAAGTGCCGGCGACGGACGCCCCCGTCGATGCCCTCGAAGAGAGCTGGCTGGACACCGAGACCGCTCTCACGCTGCTCACCTCCCCCCTCGCCGGCATGGACGCCGCCGATCTGCGCCGCCTCGGCCGGGCCCTGCGCGAGGAGGAGCGGGCCGCGGGCAACGCGCTGCCGCCCCCCTCGGACCACCTGCTCGCCCGGGCCCTGGCCGAGCCGGAGCGCCTGGCCGTGCACGATCCGGCGTACGCGCGGGGCGCGCAACGCCTGGGCGCGCTGCTCCGCACGGCCCGGGAACGCCTGGCAGGCGGCGGTACGGCCGAGGAGGCGCTGTGGGAGCTGTGGGCGGGCACCCCGTGGCCCGGGCGCCTGGAACGGGCCGCCCGGCGCGGCGGCGCCGCCGGCCGCAACGCCGACCGCGACCTGGACGCCGTATGCGCCCTGTTCGCGACCGCCGCGCGCGCCGAGGAGCGCACCGGCGGCCGGGGCGCCCTGAACTTCCTGGAGGAGGTCGAGGCCGAGGACATCGCCGCCGACACCCTCGCGCGGCGTGCCGTACGTCCCGACGCCGTGCGTCTGATGACCGCGCACCGCGCCAAGGGCCTCCAGTGGCGGCTGGTCGTCGTCGCCGGGGTCCAGGAGGGGCTGTGGCCCGACCTGCGCCGCCGAGGCTCCCTGCTGGAGGCCGACCGGATCGGCCGCGACGGCCTCGCCGAGCCCCTCAGCCCCGGGGCCCTGCTCGCCGAGGAACGCCGCCTGTTCTACGTGGCCGCCACGCGCGCGCGTGACCGCCTCGTCGTCACGGCCGTCAAGGCACCGGCGGACGACGGGGACCAGCCCTCCCGGTTCCTGACCGAACTGGGTGTCGAACCCAAGGACGTCACGGGCCGCCCGCGGCGCCCCCTGTCCGTCGCCGCCCTGGTCGCCGAGTTGCGTGCCACGACCGTGGACCCGCGCGTCTCCGACGCCCTGCGCGAGGCCGCAGCCCGCCGGCTGGCCCGCCTCGCCGCCCTCAGCGACGACGAGGGCCGCCCCCTGGTGCCCTCCGCGCACCCCTACCGCTGGTGGGGCATGTTCGAGCCGACCGAGTCCAAGGTGCCGCTGCGCGACCGCGACCAGCCCGTGGTGCTCTCCGGCAGCGCGCTCGACCAGCTCGCGAACACCTGTGCCCTGCAGTGGTTCCTCGGCCGTGAGGTGAAGGCCGACGCCCCCGCGACCGCCGCCCAGGGCTTCGGCAACGTGGTGCACGTCCTCGCCGACGAGGTCGCCTCCGGGCACACCCCCGCCGACCTCGACGTCCTCATGGCACGCCTGGACTCGGTGTGGAACGCGCTCGCCTTCGACGCGCCGTGGAAGTCCGAGCAGGAGAAGGCGCACGCGCGCGTGGCGCTCGAACGCTTCCTCGAATGGCACGTCATGGACCGCACCGGGCGCAGGCCCGTCGCCAGCGAGCACGACTTCGACGTCACGCTCGCCGCGGGCGACTACGAGGTGCGCATCCGCGGCCAGATGGACCGCGTCGAGGCCGACGGCGACGGCCGCGCCTACGTCGTCGACTTCAAGACCGGCAAGCAGACGCCCAGCTCCGCCGAGGTGGCCCGCCACCCCCAGCTCGCCGTCTACCAGCTCGCCGTCCGCGAGGGCGCCGTCGACGAGGCGTTCGACGGCGTACGCCCCGAACCGGGCGGCGCCGAACTGGTCCAGCTCCGCCAGGGCGCCGCCAAGCGGGACGGCGGCGAGACACTGCCCAAGGTGCAGGCCCAGGAGCCGCTCGACGGACCGGACGGCGAGTGGGTCGGCGACCTGCTGGCCACGGCCGCGGGCAAGGTCCTCGACGAACGGTTCACGCCGGCCTCGGGCCAGCACTGCGCGCACTGTGCCTTCCGGGCCTCGTGCAGCGCCCGCCCCGAGGGCCGGCACGTGGTCGAGTGACCCATCGCACCACAGTCGCTGACCTGCGCTTCTTCCGTCGCGGGCGGGCGATCAGGCCCTGGCTGTCAGTGGCCGCCGCTAGCCTTTCGACATGCCCGCCCGTATCACCGATCCCGAGCAGCTCAAGGAGCTCCTCGGCATCCCCTTCACCCCGGAGCAGACGGCCTGCATCACCGCGCCGCCCGCCCCGCAGGTGATCGTGGCCGGAGCCGGCTCCGGCAAGACGACGGTGATGGCGGCGCGCGTGGTGTGGCTGGTCGGCACCGGCCAGGTCGCCCCGGAACAGGTACTCGGTCTCACCTTCACCAACAAAGCCGCCGGTGAACTGGCCGAACGCGTCCGCAAGGCGCTGATCAAGGCCGGCGTCACCGACCCCGACGTGATCGACCCGGACAATCCGCCGGGCGAGCCGGTGATCTCCACGTACCACGCCTTCGCCGGCCGCCTGCTGGCCGACCACGGCCTGCGCATCGGCCTGGAACCGTCCTCCCGGCTGCTCGCCGACGCCACCCGCTACCAGCTCGCCGCGCGGGTGCTGCGCGAGGCCCCCGGCTCCTACCCGGCGCTGACCCGCTCCTTCCCCGACCTGGTCGGCGACCTCCTCACCCTCGACTCCGAGCTCTCCGAACACCTTGTACGCCCCGAGCGGCTGCGCGCCTGGGACGCGGACCTCCTGGAGAGCCTCCAAGGCGCCAAGCTGACCAACGCCGACCTGCGCAAGGCCCCCGAGGCCGCCGCCGCCCGGCGCGAACTCGCCGAGCTGGTGATCCGCTACCGGTCCGCCAAACGCGACCGCGACCTCCTCGACTTCGGCGACCAGATCGCCCTGTCCGCCCAGCTCGCCCAGCTCCCCGAGGTGGGCCGGCTGCTGCGCGAGGAGTTCCGGGTCGTGCTGCTCGACGAGTACCAGGACACCTCGGTGGCCCAGCGCGTCCTCCTGGCGGGCCTCTTCGGTGACGGCACCGGCCACCCCGTCACCGCCGTCGGCGACCCCTGCCAGGCCATCTACGGCTGGCGCGGCGCCTCCGTCGCCAACCTCGACGACTTCCCGGAGCACTTCGCCCGCGCCGACGGCCGCCCCGCCCTGCGCCAGTCGCTCAGCGAGAACCGCCGCAGCGGCGGCCGGCTCCTCGACCTCGCCAACGGCCTCGCCACCCCGCTGCGCGCCATGCACGCGGGCGTGGAGGCCCTCCGCCCGGCCCCCGGCGCCGAACGTGACGGCACCGTCCGCTGCGCCCTGCTGCCCACCCACGCCGAGGAGATCGACTGGATCGCCGACTCCATCGCCCACCTGGTGCGCACCGGTACGGCGCCCGGCGAGATCGCCGTCCTGTGCCGCACGGCGACCGACTTCGCCGAGATCCAGGGCGCCCTGGTGGCCCGCGACATCCCCGTCGAGGTCGTCGGCCTCTCCGGCCTGCTGCACCTGCCCGAGGTCGCCGACCTGGTCGCCGTCTGCGAGGTCCTCCAGGACCCCGGAGCCAACGCCTCGCTGGTGCGGCTGCTCACCGGCCCGCGCTGGCGCATCGGCCCGCGCGACCTCGCCCTGCTGGGGCGCCGCGCCCGCCGTCTCGTCGCCCACGCGCGCGTGGCGGGCGACGACGATCCCGACCGGCGGCTCGCGGAGGCCGTCGAGGGCGTCGACCCGTCCGAGGTGATATCGCTCGCGGACGCGCTGGACACGTTCCTGGAGACGCCGATGGACGGCGGCGGGGACGACGACGGGCTGCCGTTCTCCCCGGACGCGCGCGTACGGTTCGCCCGCCTCGCCACTGAACTGCGCGACCTGCGCCGCTCCCTCGCCGACCCGCTGATGGACGTACTGCACCGGGTCCTGGCCATCACCGGCCTGGAGGTCGAACTGTCGGCGTCCCCGAACGCGCTGGCCGCCCGCCGCCGAGAGACCCTCTCCAACTTCCTGGACGTCGCCGCCTCCTTCGCCGCCGGGGACAACGAGGCGTCCCTGCTCGCCTTCCTCGGCTTCCTGCGCACCGCCGCCCAGTACGAGAAGGGACTCGACAACGCCCTCCCCGGCGGCGAGAACACCGTCAAGGTGCTCACCGCGCACAAGTCCAAGGGCCTGGAGTGGGACGTCGTCGCCGTCCCCGGACTGGTCACCGGCACCTTCCCCAGCACCCAGGGCCGCGAGAAGTGGACGGCCCAGGGCAAGGTCCTCCCGCACCGCCTGCGCGGCGACGCCGACACCCTCCCCGACGTCGGCTCTTGGGACTCGCGCGGGCTGAAGGACTTCCACGAGGCCATGAAGGAGCACCAGCACACCGAGGAGCTCCGCCTCGGCTACGTCACCTTCACCCGCCCCCGCTCCCTGCTGCTGGGCTCCGGCCACTGGTGGGGCCCCACCCAGAAGAAGCCCCGCGGGCCGTCCGACTTCCTCCAGGCCCTCTACGATCACTGCGCGGCCGGACACGGCGAGATCGAGGCATGGGCGGACGAACCCGCCGAGGACGAGGAGAATCCCGCCCTGCGCCGGGCGGCCGACGCCGACCAGGTGTGGCCGCTGCCCTTGGACGAGACGGCCCTGGCCCGCCGCCGGAAGGCCGCCGAGACGGTCCTGGCCCACCTGGAGCAGCTCGCCTCCGCCGAGGGCCCCGACCACGCCCGCCCCGCCGCCGTCCACGACCCGGACGCCTACGACGACCCCGACTGGCCGCCGCCACCGGAGGACGACGCGCCTCCTTACGACGCGCCTCCTTACGACGAGGTCCGCTACGACGAGCACCCCTACGACGACGACCCTTTCCTGGAGGGACAGCCGCCGCAGGCGCAGCCCCGGACGCCCGACGCACCCACCGTCCCCCACCAGGCCGCACCCCGGGAACCGCACGGGCTGTCCACCGGCCCCGACACCCCCCGCCCCCACCCCCGGGACGGCGCCCCGCGCGGAGAGACGTTCCTCACGCCGGAGGAGGCCCGCACCGTAGCCTCCTGGGACCGTGATCTCGACGCCCTCGCGGGCGAGCTGCTGCGCGCCCGGGAAGCCGTCACCGAAGTGCCGCTGCCCGCCTCCCTCACCGCCACCCAGCTGCTGCGCCTGGCCGCCGACCCCGACGGCCTCGCCCAGGAGCTGGCCCGGCCCATGCCCCAGCCGCCCCGCCCCGCCGCCCGCCGCGGCACCCGCTTCCACGCCTGGGTCGAGTCCCGCTTCGAAGAGCTGACCCTCCCCCTGCTGGAGCCCGACGACCTGCCCGGAGGCGACGCCGAGATCACCGGCGAACAGGACCTGGACGCCCTCAAGGAAGCCTTCGAACGCACCGAGTACGCGCACCGCACCCCGTACCGCGTCGAGGCACCCTTCCAGTTCGCGATCGCCGGTCGCGTCGTACGGGGCCGTATCGACGCCGTCTACAAGCAGGGCGACGGCGACGGAACCACGTACGAGATCGTCGACTGGAAGACCTCCCGCACCCACTCCGCGGACCCGCTCCAGCTCGCCGTGTACCGCCTGGCCTGGGCCGAACAGCAGGGCGTACCGCTCACCTCGGTGACGGCCGCGTTCCTGTACGTGCGCACCGGCGAGGTGGTGCGCCCGGACGGCCTCCCGGACCGCGCCGCGCTGGAGCGGCTGCTGCTCGACGGAGCGTACGGTGACGAACCGCACGACCAGGGTGTCGGTGCGGGCCAGTAGGCTCGGAGGCATGAGCAAGCCCGTTGACAGTGCCGTCAGCGCCGTCCGCGCGTACATCGAGCGCCACCGCGGCGCCTTCCTCGACGACCTGACAGAGTGGCTGCGCATTCCCTCGGTCTCGGCCCAGCCCCACCACGCGCAGGACGTACGCCGCAGCGCCGACTGGCTCGCCGCCAAGCTCAAGGAGACCGGGTTCCCGACCACCGAGGTCTGGGAGACGCCCGGCGCCCCCGTGGTCTACGCCGAGTGGCCGGCCGACGACCCCACGGCGCCCACGGTCCTCGTCTACGGGCACCACGACGTACAGCCCGCCGCCCGCGAGGACGGCTGGTCGAGCGACCCCTTCGAGCCCGTCGTCCGCGGCAACCGCCTGTACGCGCGCGGGGCGGCCGACGACAAGGGACAAGTGTTCTTCCACACCCTCGGCGTCCGCGCCCACCTCGCCGCCACCGGCCGCACCGCCCCCGCCGTCACCCTGAAGCTGCTGATCGAGGGCGAGGAGGAATCCGGCTCCCCGCACTTCCGCGCGCTGGCCGAGGCGCACGCCGGGCGGCTCGCCGCCGACGCCGTGATCGTCTCCGACACCGGCATGTGGTCCGAGGACACCCCCACGGTGTGCACCGGCATGCGCGGCCTCGCCGAGTGCGAGATCCGCCTGCACGGCCCCGACCAGGACATCCACTCCGGCTCCTTCGGCGGCGCCGTACCCAACCCGGCCACCGAGGCCGCCCGCCTGGTCGCGGCCCTGCACGACGAGCACGCGCGCGTGGCGATCCCCGGGTTCTACGACGGCGTGATCGAACTCACCGACCGCGAACGCGAACTCTTCGCCGAGCTGCCCTTCGACGAGCCGCGGTGGCTGCGCACGGCCAAGTCCCACGCCGCCCACGGCGAGGCCGGGTACACCACCCTGGAGCGTGTCTGGGCCCGCCCCACCGCAGAGGTCAACGGCATCGGCGGCGGCTACCAAGGCCCCGGCAGCAAGACGATCATCCCGTCCGACGCCGTGGTGAAGCTCTCCTTCCGCCTGGTCGCCGGCCAGGACCCCGACCAGGTGGAGAAGGCCGTCCGCGGCTGGGTCGCGGAGCGCGTCCCCCCGGGAATCCGCTGCGACATCGCGTTCGGCGCCGCCACGCGCCCGTGCCTGACCCCCCTGGACCACCCGGCGCTCCAGTCCGTCGTCCGTTCCATGGCGCGGGCCTTCGGCCAGCCGGTCCGCTTCACCCGCGAGGGCGGCTCCGGACCCGCCGCCGACCTCCAGGACGTCCTGGGGGCCCCGGTGCTCTTCCTGGGCATCTCCGTCCCCTCCGACGGCTGGCACGCACCCGACGAGAAGGTCGAGCTCGACCTCCTCCTCAAGGGCGTGGAGACCTCCGCACACCTCTGGAGCGACCTCGCGGCGCACTGGCGGCACGGACCCTGACCGATGCCGCCGCACCGTCCGGACCGGCCTCCGGCGCGGGGCACACTGGAAGGGCCCGTACCGCGGCGCGCTCCCGGTCGCCGTCCGCGGCCCCGGAAACCCGCCGCCCCAGAACCCGCCGAACCGTCCGCCGAACCACTGACCGCCGTACCGGGGGAGTTGGAAGCACCTGTGACCACCTGGACCGACCGCACCGCCGAACGTCCCATCTCACTCACCGCACCGAGCGGTGTCGACCGCGCCGCGCACCACCGCCTCGACGAGGCATGGCTCGCCGCCGCGTGGAGCCACCCCTCCACGCGCTGTTTCGTGGTCTCCGGCGGTCAGGTCCTCATCGACGAGACGCCGGACGGGCGTACCGAACTCGTCATGACACCCTCCTTCGAAGCCCCGCTCACCGAGGCGCACCGCTACTTCCTCGGCATCGACGAGGACGGCGTGAGCTACTTCGCCCTCCAGAAGGACTCGCTGCCCGGCCGCATGGACCAGTCCGCGCGCGCGGCGGGGCTGCGCGAGGCGGGCCTGCTGCTCTCCCCGCGCGACGCGGGCCTGATGGTGCACGCGGTCGGCCTGGAGAACTGGCAGCGCACCCACCGTTTCTGCTCCCGCTGCGGAGAGCGCACGGCCATCGCCGCCGCCGGCCACATCCGCCGCTGCCCCGCCTGCGGCGCCGAGCACTACCCGCGCACCGACCCGGCCGTGATCATGGCCGTCGTCGACGACAGCGACCGCATCCTGCTCGGCCGCCAGGTCCACTGGCCCGAGGGCCGCTTCTCGACGCTCGCGGGCTTCGTGGAGCCCGGCGAGTCCATCGAGCAGTCGGTGCGCCGCGAGGTCCAGGAGGAGGCCGGTATCGCCGTCGGCCCGGTCGAGTACGTCGCCAGCCAGCCCTGGCCGTTCCCGTCCAGCCTGATGCTCGGCTTCATGGCCCGGGCCGTCTCCACCGACATCACCGTCGACGGCGACGAGATCCACGAGGCCCGCTGGTTCTCCCGCGACGAGCTGGGCGCGGCCTTCGACTCCGGGGAGGTCCTGCCGCCCTACGGCATCTCGATCGCCGCCCGCCTGATCGAGCTCTGGTACGGCAAGCCGCTGCCGACCCGCGGCTTCGTCTGAGACACGACTGAGGGGGCCGTCCCGCGGGGACGGCCCCCTCGACCACGACTGCTCCGGCTCAGGCGCCGATCTTCTGCTTCACCTGCGCCAGCGACGGGTTGGTGAGCGTCGAGCCGTCCGGGAAGAGCACGGTGGGCACCGTCTGGTTCCCGCCGTTCGCCTTCTCCACGAACGCGGCCGAATCCGGGTCCTGCTCGATGTTGATCTCGGTGTACGCGATGCCCTCACGGTCCATCTGGCTCTTCAGCCGACGGCAGTAGCCGCACCACGTGGTGCTGTACATCGTCACAGTGCCCGACATGTCCCTTGTGCTCCTTCAGCGGCTCGGGGGAGGTGTTCGCTCGTTGTACGCCAACATCCGCGACGGCGACACCATTCCCCACGAGGCGGAGCCCCGCATCGGTACCACTGCATCGGTAGCACTGCATCGCTACCACCGCATCAGTACGTCTGCATTAGTACGACCGCGAGGCCCCGCCTGTGGACAACCGGCGCTCCTGTCCCGCCCGACCTGGCAGCATGGCTGTGTGACAGCAGCAACGCACTCCACCCTCTTCCCGCAGGTACCGGACTCGGCCGACGCGGTGCTCGACGGACTCGATCCCGAGCAGCGCGAAGTGGCCACCTCCCTGCGCGGCCCGGTGTGCGTACTGGCGGGCGCGGGCACCGGCAAGACCCGGGCGATCACCCACCGCATCGCCTACGGGGTACGAGCCGGCATCCTGCAGCCCAGCACCGTGCTCGCCGTCACCTTCACCAACCGCGCGGCCGGGGAGATGCGCGGCCGGCTGCGTCAGCTCGGCGCCGCCGGCGTCCAGGCCCGTACCTTCCACTCGGCGGCACTGCGCCAGCTCCAGTACTTCTGGCCGAAGGCGATCGGCGGTTCCCTGCCCCGGATCGTCGACCGCAAGATCCAGCTCGTCGCCGACGCCGCCGCGGCCTGCCGCATCCGCCTCGACCGGGGCGAGCTGCGGGACGTCACCGCCGAGATCGAGTGGTCCAAGGTCACCCAGACCGTTCCGGACGACTACGCCCTCGCGGTGGCCAAGGCCGGCCGTGAGACGCCCCGCGACCCCGCGGAGATCGCCCGGCTCTACGTGGCCTACGAGGAGCTCAAGCGCGGGCGCGGGGTGATCGACTTCGAGGACGTGCTGCTGCTGACGGTGGGGATCCTCCAGGACCGGCAGGACGTGGCCCAGCAGGTCCGCGCCCAGTACCAGCACTTCGTGGTCGACGAGTACCAGGACGTCAGCCCTCTCCAGCAGCGGCTGCTGGACCTGTGGCTCGGCGACCGCGACGACCTGTGCGTGGTCGGCGACGCCAGCCAGACGATCTACTCGTTCACAGGAGCAACCCCCGACCATCTGCTCGACTTCCGGAACCGCCACCCCGGGGCCACGGTCGTCAAGCTGGTCCGTGACTACCGCTCCACGCCCCAGGTCGTCCACCTCGCCAACGGCCTGCTCGCCCAGGCCCGGGGCCGCGCCGCCGACCACCGACTGGAGCTGCTCTCCCAGCGCCCGGCCGGCCCCGAGCCCGTCTACACCGAGTACACCGACGAGCCCGCCGAGGCCGAGGGCGCCGCCCGCCGCATCCGGGAACTGATCGACTCCGGCGTCCGGCCCGCCGAGATCGCCGTGCTGTTCCGCACCAATTCCCAGTCGGAGATCTACGAGCAGGCCCTCGCCGACGCCGGCGTGCCCTACCAGCTCCGTGGCGCGGAACGGTTCTTCGACCGCCCCGAGGTGCGCAGAGCGGGCGCGGCACTGCGCGCCGCGGCCCGCTTCGGCGGCAACGACGCCCTGCTCGACGACACCGTCGACCTGCCGTCCCAGGTCCGTGCCGTGCTGTCGGGGGAGGGCTGGACGTCCGAGCCCCCGGCCGGATCGGGCGCGGTCCGCGAGCGCTGGGAGTCGCTGGCCGCCCTGGTGAACCTCGCGCAGGACTTCGCGGCGGCCAGGCCCGGCGCCTCCCTCGGCGACCTCGTAGCCGAACTCGACGAGCGGGCGGGCGCCCAGCACGCCCCCACCGTGCAGGGCGTCACCCTCGCCTCCCTGCACTCGGCCAAGGGCCTGGAGTGGGACGTCGTCTTCCTGGTCGGCCTGGCCGAGGGGATGATGCCGATCACCTATGCGAAGACCGACGAACAGATAGAGGAGGAGCGCCGCCTCCTCTATGTAGGCGTCACGCGCGCGCGTGAACGCCTGCACCTCTCCTGGGCACTGGCCCGTTCGCCCGGCGGCCGGGCCGGCCGCCGTCCCAGCCGGTTCCTCGACGGGCTGCGGCCGGGTTCTGCCGGTGCGGGCGGACGGGTGGCCGCCGGCGGCGCCGGGGGAGTGGAGCACGGCCTCGCGAGCCTCACGGGCCGCTCCGCGTTCACCCCGGCTCCGCGGCGCACCCAGCGCGGCCCGGCCCGCTGCCGGGTCTGCGGGCGCACCCTCACCGACGCCGGTGAATTGAAACTGATGCGCTGCGAGGACTGTCCCTCCGACATGGACGAGGGCGTCTACGAGCGGTTGCGCAGCTGGCGTGCGGTGCAGGCGGGGCTGAGCGGGCAGCCCGCCTTCTGCGTCTTCACCGACAAGACGCTGATGGCGATCGCCGAGTCCGTCCCGGAGGACGAACGGGAGCTGGCCCGGATCCCGGGCGTCGGAGCCCGCAAGCTCACCCGGTACGGAGCCGACGTCCTGGCCATCTGCGCCGGTCAGGACGTCGGCGCAGCGGGCGACGGCGATTGATCCCAACTCGTCGAAAAAATAGTTTGCGCATGCCCCGGCAATCCCCATAGGTTCTTGGACACGGGAGCAGCGGCCTTCCCGAAGGCCCTGAATCCGTGTTGTACTTGCATATCCGTGGACCGGTTCACGCCGATCCCCCGAGACGCCGAGAGGAGGCGAGTCCAGTGATCAGCATCAACATCAGCAACGTCAGCTCTGTCAGCAAACTGACCGATCGCCCGACCGTCTTCTCGTCCATGCTCGGCGCCTCCAACCCGGGCACCGGTCTGTCCGGCATCCGTGCCGTCCGTCCGGCGTCCCCCCTCGCTCTCTCGGGCCTGCCCGTCCGTGAGCGCGATGAGCGACCGACCAAGGCACTGGAAGCGGCAGTAATGGCACAGGCGCAGGCCTATGCCTTTGCGGCGGCCGGTGCCGGATTCCGGAAGCAGACGACGCAGCACCACCTGATGTGGGCCTTCCGTGGGCCAGAACCCTGGAGTGATCCAGCCTGATTCGATCAGGCCGGCGCCTTCAGGGCCGCGGAACCCCACCCGGGATCCGCGGCCCTTCTGTTTGTCCCGAACGGGACGACAGAGCGAAGGGCCTCGGGACAACCAGAGAACCCGGTACCAAGCCGCCCCGGCCGACCGGCCGGACCGATCAGACGAGGAAGACGAACCGTGCAACTCGAAGCGCACGCCCCGTCCGTACCACCTTCCGGCACCATCCCCGAGCCCGGCTCCACGGAGGACCCCACCTTGACCCCGCTCACCGCGCTCACCGCGCTCGACGACGCCATCGAGAACCTCGGCGTGCCCGTCCCGTGCCGTTCCTACGACCCGGAGGTCTTCTTCGCCGAGTCGCCGGCGGACGTCGAGTACGCCAAGTCCCTCTGCCGCACCTGCCCGCTGGTCGAGGCCTGCCTAGCCGGCGCCAAGGAGCGGCGTGAGCCCTGGGGCGTCTGGGGCGGCGAGCTGTTCGTCCAAGGTGTCGTCGTCGCCCGGAAGCGGCCCCGTGGCCGCCCGCGCAAGAACCCGGTCACGGCATGAACACCGCAGGCACGATCGACCGTCCCCTCACGTACGACCCCACGAAGCAGGCCCCGATGAAGCCGTCCACCCACGAGCCCGCAGGCTCCGCACCCGAAGACGTCACCACCAGTGGTGCGAACGACTCGCGCCAGAACAGGACCCGAGAGATGCAACTCATCCCAGAAGCCCTGGCTCGTGCGCATATGCAAGAGCGACTGCAGGAGGCCGAGCGGGAACGCCGGGCCGTGCGCCTGGTAACCGCCCGCCGGATGCAGCGCAGGGCGGAGCGCGCCTCGATGCGTGCCCGGCGTGCGCTCGCCATGGCCGTGATGCAGTAACCGATCCCACCCGAAGCGGTGGTCTCCCCGGCCGGGGAGACGAAGCTCTCCTCGCGGGGGCCGGTCCGTCCGAACGGACCGGCCCCCGCGGCGCGTCATCCCCGCGTCTGCGCGGGCGCGCCGGCCCCGGTTCCGGCCCCGGCTCTAAGCTTCCGCCGCCGACTCCTGGTCCTCCATCGGCTCTGCCGCGGATTCGTCCATCGGCTCCGCCATGGATTCCTCCGCCGGTGCCACGAACCCCGGCAGCCACGCCTCCAGTTCCTCGCGGAGCCGCACCGTCGCACCCAGCTGGCACAGCACACCGATCGTGCTCAGCGTCACCCGGTGGATCAGGAGATACGCCGGCGGCAGGTTGAGCTGTTTGCCCAGCTGGTACGCGGGGGAGCGGATGTCACCGATGCGGGTGGCCTGGCTGCGCATCCAGCCACGGGTGAAGGTGAACTCGTCGACTTGGGCCGGTTCGATGATCGGCAGGAGGTAGTCGAGGACCGCGTCGGGGTCCAGCTCCACCGTCTCCTTGATGAAGCCTTCCGCGCGCAGCTCCTCGTAGACGGCCTCGGCCGCGCCGTCGAGGGTCATGCGCAGACAAGTGCCGATGGTGACCGGGAGACCGCCCGGGAGACGGTCGACCGTGCCGAAGTCCAGCACTCCCAGGCGCCAGTCGTCCTCGCCGTCCGGGCCGCCGGGCAGCAGCCGGAAGTTGCCCGGGTGCGGGTCGGCGTGCAGGAGACCGGTGCGGGCCGGGCCGGCGAACAGGAAGTGGGCCAGCAGCTGACCGGCCCGGTCGCGCTGCTCAGGGGTGCCGTCCGTGATGACCTCGGAGAGCGGGATCCCGTCGATCCACTCGGTGATCAGGACCTGCTCGCACTGATGGACCACCTCCGGCACCAGGATGTCCGGGTCGTCCGCGAACTCCTCGGCGTGCGCGCGCTGGGCCTGTGCTTCCAGGCCGTAGTCGAGCTCCTCCGAGACCCGGTCCTTCAGTTCCATGATCAACGGCTTGATGTCCAGGCCGGGGATGAGGGGGCCCAGCAGGCGGGCGAAGCGGCCGAGCTGGTTCAGGTCCGACAGCAGGGCTTCGCCGGCCCCCGGGTACTGGACCTTGACCGCCACCTCGCGGCCGTCGTGCCACACTCCCCGGTGCACCTGGCCGATGGAGGCAGCGGCGGAGGGCTTGTCCTCGAATTCCAGGAACAGCTCCTGCCAGTCCTCGCCGAGCCGTTCGCCGAGCACGGCGTGCACCGTGCGCGTCGGCATCGGCGGGGCCGCCTCCTGCAACTTCGTCAGGGCCGCCCGGTAGGGACCGGCGATCTCCTCGGGCAGGGCCGACTCGAAGACGGAGAGGGCCTGGCCGAACTTCATGGCCCCGCCCTTCAGCTCCCCGAGCACCTTGAACAGCTGCTCGGCGGTGCGCTGCTGCACCTGCTGGCCGACCAGCTCCGCGGACTCGCCCACGATCCGCTTGCCGAGCCCCCAGGTCGCCCGCCCGGCGAAGCCGAGCGGGAGCGCGGCGAGCTTGGCGGTCCGGGTGACCGCCTTCCGGGGAAGATCAGACATGCGCCCTCCAAGTCCCAGCCGACCGCGCCACCCGCGCTCCGCGTCGTACTCGTGCTGACGGCCGTTGCTCCGCCATTGTCTCGCGCCGCTCCCTCTCCTCGGAGGGGTGTTCCCGCTCACCTTTCTCCTCGCCTGCCCCCGCCGCCGCGCAGGGACACGCGGGATGGGCCGGGACCGGCCGCGTGTACCAGTGCAGACCGGGCAGCGCGGCCTCCCAGCGGGCGCCGGCGCTGGAGGGGACGTGGCCGTCCAGGAACGCGAGGGCGTGCGCGGCGGCCAGACCGGCGACCGTGGTGGCCAGGGCGAGATCGCAGGGCCGTACACGGCGCTGAGAGCCCGAACGCCACTGGGTGATCAGCCGGGGCCAGGCGGGGTCCTGGTCGGTGCGGCTCTCGTGCAGGCAGCCCGCGCAGCCCGTCTCGCCGGGCAGCACGAAGGGGCCGACGACTCCGGTGCCTTCCACCACGCCGGCGTAGAGATGAGGTGTACCGGAGGCCATGAGGGGTTCGGCGGCGGACGCCTGGGGCGCGTGCACGGCGATGTCGTCGCGCGAGGCGATGATCACCAGGGTGAAGCCCGGGCCGCCGTCCTCGGGCTGTGCTGTGCGGCCGCGGCGCGGCGCGCGGTCGGGGGCGGCCCGGCGGACGGCACGGCGGGCCGACTCGTCCCGGCGGTCGCCGACCGCCTCGGCGGGCTGCCCGCCGGGGGCGACGTCCCACGGCTCGACGTGACCGCCGTCACGCACGTCGACCTCGCCGACGCCCGCGCCCGACAGCAGCGACGCCAGGACGGCGCCCACCCGGCCCGCGCCTCGGACCTGCACACGCTGGGCGCGGCGGGCGGCCAGCCGGCCGATGGCGTCGCCCGGCCCCGAGGTGGTCAGGGAGAGGGAGGCCAGATCCGGGCGGAGCCGGTCGAGGGCTTGCTTGTTCTGGCGGAGGGCGTCGGCGGCGGGGCCGCCGCCACGGGAGTCGTCGAGGAGCCCGGCCCGTGCAAGCCGCTTCACCAACAGGTCGACATGGCCGTCGGGCAGGTCCATCCGGCGGGCCTCCTCGCGCAGCAGCGGCAGTCCTCGCGTGCCGTTGAGCAGTTCGAGGAAACTGCCCGTCGCGGTGTCCACCGGTCCCAGGGTCAGCGCGTGCGCCGGGGCCATCCCGAACTGCACGGTGTTGAGGTCGCGCCAGCCGCGCCGCAGCGCGGGTTTCACCATCGGATGCATGCCAGGCCCCCGTACGTTCCGGTACTCCCCGTGTGCCGGCTCGGTGGTCATGACTGCGCCGGCGAGTGCCAGCATGCCCGTTCCCGTCGCAGCGCGCCGAAAGTTGTCCACAGGCAGCGGGTATTCGTCGTACTGGTCATACGAGATGCAAGCCCGCTCGAAGGTGCGGAGGCCGCATCGGACTGTCCCGGAACCGGGACTTCCCCGTGTGCAGCGGGTAACGTCGGGGCGTGTCCTCCGCCGACCCACTGCACCGCGCCGGAACGCCACACAGCCCGCCGACGACTCCGCCGCCCAGCGGCTCCGGAGCGCGCGCGATCGAGGTCCGCAGAAGCAGCCGTCGCCGCAGGACGGTCTCCGCGTACCGCGAGGGCGACCGCACCGTCGTGCTGATCCCCGCCCGGATGTCCGAGGCGGAGGAGCAGCGCTGGGTCAACGTCATGCTCGACAAACTGGCGGCCCAGGAGAGCAAGCGCGTCCTCGGCGACACGGAGCTGGCGGAGCGCGCCCAGCGGCTGTCCGCCCAGTACTTCGAGTCACGCGCGCGTCCCAGTTCGGTCCGCTGGGTCACCAACCAGAACACGCGCTGGGGCTCGTGCACCCCGGCGGAGGGCAGCATCCGTCTCTCGCACCGCCTCCAGGGCATGCCCGAGTACGTCGTCGACTACGTCCTCCTCCACGAGCTGGCGCACCTGCTCGTCCCCGGACACGGCCCCCGCTTCTGGCGCCTGCTGGAGGCGTACCCCCGCACCGAGCGGGCCCGGGGGTACCTCGAAGGGGTGGTTGCCGCCGACCGGCTCCCGCACGTGCCCGGCGCGCGCGGTCGCTGAGACCCTCCGGCGTTCGTACCAGGTCCGTACCGGCTTCGGGCGGTGTCAGGCTTTGCCGTTAGCCTGGCGCGACGCACTTGTATTCGGGATGGGGGACGGTCGTACGCATGGCCAGGGAATTCCAACGCGGCCACAAGGCCAGGATCAGTGATCTCACCGCGGGCACGGATCTGTACGTAGGTGTGCAGATCTCCGGGCCCGGGCTGACCTTCGACATCAGTTGCTTCGGGCTGGACGCCGACGAACGGCTCTCGGACGACCGGTACTTCGTGTTCTTCAACCAGCCGAAGTCCCCCGAGGAGGCCATTCAGCTCCTGGGCGCGCAGGCGGGCGACACGGAGTCCTTCCGGGTCACGCTGGACCGGATCCCGCCGCGGATCCAGAAGCTGTCCTTCACGGCGACACTCGACGGCGCCGGGCAGATGTCGCAGATCGGTCCCGGATACATCCGGATCGTCGCGGGCGGCGAGGAGGTGGCCCGCTACCCGTTCGACGGCTCGGAGTTCTCCACCGAGCGGGCCGTGATGCTCGGCGACTTCTACTTGAAGGACGTGTGGCGGTTCGCGGCCGTCGGGCAGGGCTTCGACGGCGGTCTGGACGCGCTGCTGCGGAACTTCGGCGGCGAGGTGGCCGAGGAGGAGACGCCCGAGCCGCAGCAGCCGGCCGCCGGTGCCGGTGCCGGTGCCGGTGCCGTTCCAGGGTTCGCCCCGCCTGCCGCGCCCGCCCCGGCTCCGGAGCCCCCGGCGTTCGGGGCCCCCGCCGAGCCGGCTCCCGTCGCGTCGGCTCCCGTCGCGTCGGCTCCTGCCGCGCAGCACTTCGCGCCTCCGTCCGCACCGACGCCGCCCCCGGTTCCCGAGCCCACCCTCGCGGCGCCCGCCCCGGCCCCGCCGTACGGCCGACCGGACCAGACCGCCCCGCTGCCCCCGGGCTACACCCAGCCGCAGGCCCCGCAGGCCCCGCAGGCCCCGCAGGCCCCGCAGGCCCCGCAGGCCCCGCAGGCCCCGCTTCCGCCGCCCGGGTACGGCCAGCAGTCCGCTCCCTACGGCGCTCCGGGCGCCGCCCCCCAAGCCGTACCGCCGCAGGGCGGCGGCACGCAGCCGCCCCCGGGTGTGCCGCCCCAGGGCGTCCCCCGGACCCCGCCCCAGCCCGCCGGTGTGGCCGCCGCGCTGCAGAAGTTCCGGGAGACCCCCACCGGTCAGCGCTGGACGCAGCAGAACGAGAAGCTCGTCCGCGTCGACCTCGGCCTCGGCGAGCAGCCCGTGCTGGCCCGGCAGGGCAGCATGGTGCTCTACCAGGGCAAGGTCGACTTCAGCTACAAGGGCGCCGGATTCACCGGCCGCATCGTCGGCAACGCCACCGGCCAGGAGATGCAGCTGATGCGCTGTACCGGCAAGGGGCAGGTCTTCTTCGCCGACCAGTCCACGATGCTGCACCCCATCGAACTCCAGGGCGACGCGGTCTGCGTCTCCGCCGAGAACGTCCTGGCGTTCGACGAGGGCCTGCAGTACGAGATCCGCCGCGTCGAGGGCCACGGCATTCCGGGCGGCGCGCTGTTCACGATGCAGTTCCAGGGCACCGGCACGATCGTCGTCAAGACGCACGGCACGCCCGTGGTCCTGCCGGTCACGCCCACCACGTTCGCCGACTGCAACGCGGTCGTCGCCTGGTCGGCCGCCGCCCAGGTCATCGTCTCCAGCCAGGTGCGGATGCGGCGCAACAGCTATCCCGGCGACACCGGCGAGAGCGTGAACCTCCAGTTCCGGGGAGCGCCCGGCAACTTCATCGTCGTCCAGCCGTACGAGATCTGAGGGAGAGCCCGACATGGACCAGCCGCTCGCGGGCTACGCCCCCGCCCCGGTCACCGCCCGTATGGAGAACCACGGCGACCACATGCTGAAGGTCGCCGTGCAGACCGGTAACGACCTCTTCGCGCGCGTGGGCTCGATGGTCGCCTACGAGGGCTTCGTGCAGTACGAGCCCAACCCGCCCGCGGTCCGCCAGATCGCCAAGGACTGGATGACCGGCGAGGGTGCGCCCCTGATGAAGTGCTCCGGCGACGGCCTGCTCTACCTCGCCGACTACGGCGCGGACGTCGTCGTCATCAACCTCGACGGTGAGGGGATCTCCGTCAACGCCACCAACCTGCTGGCCTTCGACGCCCATCTCACCTGGGGCGTGGAGCGGGTCAAGGGGCTGGCGAAGTTCGCTGGCCAGGGGCTGTGGAACACCAGGATCTCCGGACAGGGCTGGGTGGCGCTCACCTCGCGGGGCAAGCCGATCGTCGTCGACTGCGGCGGCGGGGAGGACGAGACCTACGTCGACCCGGACGCGCTCGTCGCCTGGTCGCCGAACCTGAAGGTGAAGGGCAAGCGCAGCTTCAAGGCGGGGTCGCTGATCGGCCGCGGCAGCGGCGAGGCCTACCAGATGGCCTTCTCCGGTCAGGGCATCGTCGTCGTCCAGCCCAGTGAGGACAGCACCGACCGCCTCCGGGTCCGGGGCTGAGGGGGAGCAGAAACACCATGCAGAGCCCGCTTTTCACCTACAACGACCAGCAGACCCAGGAACGCTGGAGCCTGCAGAACCCGCAGATGCTCCGTGTCGCCCTGGAAGGACACGACGACATCCTCGCCCGCAAGGGCACGATGGTCGCCTACCAGGGGCTCGTCGAGTTCGACGCCGAGTTCCAGAGCCGCGGCCAGGCACGCGCGCGTGCGCACACCGGCGAGGGCCTGGACCTGATGCGCTGCCACGGGCAGGGCACGGTCTACTTCGCCAACCTCGCCCAGCGCATCCACGTGATGGACGTCGAGCAGGAGGGGCTCACCGTCGACAGCGCCTACGTGCTGGCGATGGACTCCTCCCTGCACCACGAGGTCATCGCCGTGGACAGCCTCTACGGCATCTCCGGCTCGGGGAAGTACCAGCTCAACATCACCGGGCGCGGCCGGGTCGCGCTGATGACCTCCGGCGCCCCGCTGCTGATGCGGGTGACGCCCGACACGTACGTCAACTGCGACGCCGACGCGATCGTGGCCTGGTCCACGGGGCTGCGGGTGCAGATGCAGGCCCAGACGCACTCCTCGGGGGTGTTCCGGCGCCGCGGCAACACCGGCGAGGGCTGGGAGCTGAGCTTCATGGGCAACGGCTTCGCCCTCGTCCAGCCCAGTGAGCTGCTGCCGCCGCAGAACGCGGCGATCGGGTCGGGCCTGGGCGCGCAGTACGGCGTGGGCCAGCAGGGGGCGCGCGGTCAGAACCAGGGCAACGTCTGGAGCTGACCCCCGGGGCGCAGGCGTAAGGGGCGATCACCAAGTGTGCTCGCCCCTTACCTGTACGCCGTGCAGATCACCTGTACGCCGTGCAGAGCACTCGGAGTGCTCATAGCACTCGAGCCACTCAGGGCACCGGGAGCCCTCAGAGCCTCGCCCTGGTGGCCGCCACCAGCCGGACGACCGACTCGTCGGCCACCTCCGCGACCTCGTCGTAGCCGAACCAGCGCAGGTCCAGGGACTCGTCGCTGATCGCCTCGACCGCGTCCGGCGGGGCCAGGGCCGCGTACTGGACGTCCAGGTGCCAGGCGCACGGCGTGTGGTGGCGGTCCAGCCGCACCGGGCCGCCGGGCAGCAGGCCGAGACCGGTGATCCCGGACTCCTCGGTGCCCTCGCGCAGCGCGGACGCGGCGAGCGTGGCATCTGCGGGCTCGCAGTGGCCGCCCATCTGCAGCCACATGCGCAGCTTGCGGTGCAGGGTCAGCAGGACCCGGCCCCGCGACGGGTCGACCACCAGGGCGCTCGCCGTGATGTGCCCGTCCGCGCAGGACTTCCACAGGCCGTCCGGGTGGGCCGCCAGATGGTCCAGATACCGCCCGCGCAGCTCGTCCTGGGCCTCGTCCTGGCCCTCGTACCCCTTGAGCACGAGGACCGCGTCGTCGTGAAGGCTCACTCCGCTCCGTCGCCCTCGTCCCGCTGGTCCCGCTTCTTCAGGTCCGGCTTGTCGGCGGCCTCGCCGAGCATCTTGTCCAGCTCGGAGAAGTCCAGCTGCTCGCGGTGGACGAAGCCGTCCGGGTCGTCCAGGTCGGTGGCGGTCGGCAGCATGTCCGGGTGGGCCCACAGGCCGTCCCGGCCGTCGACACCGCGCGCGTCCGTCAGCGACGCCCACAGCCGGGAGGCGTCCCGCAGCCGGCGGGGGCGCAGCTCCAGGCCGATCAGCGTGGCGAAGGTCTGCTCCGCCGGGCCACCGGAGGCACGGCGGCGGCGCAGCGTCTCGCGCAGCGCGTCGGCGGACGACAGCCGCGGTTTGGCGGCGGCGTGCACCACCGCGTCCACCCAGCCCTCGACGAGCGCCAGAGCCGTCTCCAGACGGGCCAGGGCCGCCTTCTGCTCCGGGGTGTCCTCCGGCTGGAACATGCCCTGCTGGAGAGCCTCCTGCAACTGCTCCGGGTTCTGCGGGTCGAACTGGCCGACCACGTCCTCCAGCTTCGCCGTGTCGACCTTGATGCCGCGCGCGTAGCCGTCCACCGCGCCGAACAGGTGCGAGCGCAGCCACGGGACGTGGGCGAAGAGTCGCTGGTGGGCGGCCTCGCGCAGGGCGATGTACAGCCGCACCTCCTCCTGGGGCACGCCCAGGTCCTTGCCGAACCGCTCGACGTTGGCCGGCAGCAGGGCGGCCTTGCCGGCCGGGCCCAGCGGCAGGCCGATGTCGGACGAGCCGACGACCTCTCCGGCGAGCACACCGACGGCCTGTCCGATCTGCGTGCCGAACATGGCGCCGCCCATGGAGCGCATCATGCCGATCAGCGGGCCGGCCATGGCCTGCATCTCCTCCGGCAGGACGTCGCCCATGGCGTTGCCGACGCGCTCGGCGACCGGGTCGACCAGCTCCTTCCAGGCGGGCAGGGTCGCCTCGACCCACTCCGCGCGGCTCCAGGCCACCGCGGTGCCCGCGCCCGAGGGCAGGGCGGTGGCGTCGTCGAGCCACAGGTCCGCCAGCCGCACGGCCTCCTGGACGGCACTGCGCTCGGCGGGACCGACGCTCGCGTCCTTGGTGCCGTCCGGAGCGCCCTGGGCGACCGTCTGGCGGGCGATCTGCTTGGCCATGTCCCAGTTCACCGGGCCGCCCTCGTAGGAGAGCATCTGGCCGAGCTGCTGGAAGGCGGCGCCCAGGTCGGTGGGGTTCATGGAACCGAACATGGCCGCGAACGGATTGTCCGCGCCGGGGCCGCCAAGGCCTCCGGCCCCGGGCAGGCCGCCGAAACCGAACGGGTTGGCCGGTCCCTGACCACCACCGCTCTGCTGGTCCTTCTTCTTGCCCTCGTCGCCGTCGTCCGGCTCCTCCGGCGGAAGGCCGAATCCGAATGGGGTGTCACTCACGGGGTTCCTCGGCTGGTAGGGCCGCCGGTTCTCTCCGGCGGCACGGCTGCCCGACATTCACCACCCAGCGTAGACACCCGGGGCGGATCAGGCCTCGGTGCTTCGCCGACTGACGGCCTGCGGCAGGATGGATGCCACCTGGTACGTACGCGTCACACGCGTTCGTACTGAAGACAACCGCTGGAGACGCCCGGTGAGTTCCCCAGATCCGCAGGTTCGCGCAGCGCGAAACCAGTCAACCAGTCCCGCCGGCCCCGTGGCGCGGGGGCCCGTCGTCGCGGTGACCGGCGCCGCGTCCGGGACCGGCGCGCTGCTCACCGCGCGGCTCGCCGCGTCCGACGAGGTCAAGCGGGTCGTGGCCATCGACGAGCGGCGCGGTGAGTGCGCCGAGGCGCACTGGCACGTCCTGGACGTGCGGGACCCGGCCATCGCCGACAAGCTGCGCGGCGCGGACGTCGTGGTGCACCTCGCGCTCGACCTCGACCTGGAGACCGACGCCGCCGCCCGGACGGCCTACAACGTACGGGGGACACAGACCGTCCTGACCGCCGCCGCGGCGGCCGGTGTGCACCGGGTGGTGCTGTGCACGTCCGCGATGGTCTACGGCGCGCTGCCGGACAACGAGCTGCCGCTGTCGGAGGACGCCGAGCTGCGTGCCACCGCCGAGGCCACCGGCGTCGGCGACCTGCTGGAGATCGAGCGCCTCGCCCGCCGCGCACCCCGCGCGCACCCCGGCCTGAACGTCACCGTGGTCCGCCCCGCCGTCCTGGTCGGCGGCACCGACACCGCGCTGACCAGGTACTTCGAGTCGCCTCGGCTGCTCGTGGTGGCCGGGTCGCGGCCCGCCTGGCAGTTCTGCCACGTCGACGACCTGTGCGGGGCGCTGGAGTACGCCGCCCTGGAGAAGGTCGACGGCGAGCTGGCCGTCGGCTGCGACGGCTGGCTGGAGCAGGAGGAGGTCGAGGAGCTGAGCGGCATCCGGCGCATGGAGCTGCCCTCCGCGGTCGCCCTGGGCGCGGCGGCCCGGCTGCACCGCATCGGGCTCACCCCCTCCCCGGCCGGGGACCTCGCCTACACGATGTACCCGTGGGTGGTGAGCGGGAGCCGGCTGCACGACGCGGGATGGCGGCCGAAGTACACGAACGAGGAGGTCCTCGCCGAGCTGCTGGACGAGGTGTCCGGCCGGCACACCGTCGCCGGCCGGCGGCTCGGCCGCAAGGACGCCACGGCGGCGGGCGCCGCGGGCGCGACGGTGGCGCTGCTGGGCGCCGCGGCGGTGGTACGCCGGGCCCGCAAGGCCCGGCGGCGGATCTGACCGCCGTAAGCCCTCGTCGGCTCCCTCAGCCTTCGTCGGCTCCCGTACCCTCCTCGGCTCTCTTCGGCCCCCGTAGAGCCTGGAAGCCCCCCTGCGGGCCGCCACGCGCGCGTACCGGCCGGCAGGACGGTTCCGTGCCGCCCGCTCCGTGCGGCACGATGGACCCATGGCACCCATGAACGATCACCCCGGCGATCACCCCGGTGAGCAGGCCGCGCCGGACCCCGTGAAGCTGATCGCGATCCGGGACACCCCGCTCTCCGTGGACGAGGTCTTCCGCGCCGTCGGGGACACCTCGGCCGGCGGGACCGCCCTGTTCGTGGGCACCGTGCGCGACCACGACGGGGGAGCGGACGTCGACCGGCTCGGCTACTCCTGCCACCCCAGCGCCGAGGCCGAGATGCGGCGGATCGCCGAGAAGGTCGTCGCCGAGTACCCGGTGCGCGCCCTGGCCGCCGTGCACCGCGTGGGCGACCTCCAGGTCGGTGACCTCGCCGTCGTCGTGGCCGTCTCCTGCCCGCACCGGGGCGAGGCGTTCGACGCGTGCCGCAAGCTCATCGACGACCTCAAGCACGAGGTGCCCATCTGGAAGCACCAGACGTTCGCGGACGGCACGGAGGAATGGGTGGGCGCCTGCTGAGCCTGCTCAGCCGTCCGCCGAGGCTCCCGGGGGCCCGTCCGGTTGCGTAACCGCACCCCCGGCACGACCGTTGACACTGCGGATGGTTAATCTGCTGATCAGTCAGTCGCGTACATGGGGTCGGGAGGTCGGCATGGCTGCGCTCGCCTGGTTGCTCATTCCGCTGGTGGCCGCGATCGTCGCGGGCCTGTGGGGCAGTTGGGCCAACCGGACCCGCAAGATCCGCGGTGACGGCCCTGAGCTGGACGGGTACGCGCGCTTCCGTGAGGCCATGGAAAAGCAGCACTCCCGCCCCTAGGGAACTCCTGACGATGCGCTGACAGGACCGTCCCGTACTGTCGTTCCATGCCACGCCGCACCGCGACGATGCTCGCCTCGACCCTGATGCTGATCGCACTCCTGTGCGCGGGGGTGTTCATCCCCGTGCCGTACTCGGAGATGTCCCCGGGGCCGACGGTGAACACGCTGGGTGACCACGACGGCGAGCCGGTGCTGCAGATCTCCGGGCGCAAGACGTACGAGGCGAGCGGGCACCTCAACATGACGACCGTCCGCGTCACCAGCGCCGACTACAGGATGAACCTCGTCGAGGCCGTCTACGGCTGGCTCGCCCACGACAACAAGGTCGTGCCGCACGACACGCTCTACCCGGACGGCAAGACCGAGGAGGAGTCCACCCAGGAGAACGCCGAGGAGTTCAGCCAGTCCCAGGAGAGCGCCAAGGTCGCGGCGCTGAAGGAGCTGGACATCCCGGTGCGGTCCTGGGTGGTGGTCTCCACCGTCGTCAAGGACTCCCCGGCCGAGGGCAGGCTGCACGCCGGTGATGTGATCAAGTCGGTCGACGGTACGGCGGTGAAGGAGCCCGCCGACGTCGCCGAGCTGGTGACCGAGCACAAGCCCGGTGAGGACGTCGTCTTCACGGTGGTGCCCGCCAAGGAGCAGGCCGCCGCCGAGAAGGAGAACCGGACGGCGACGGCCACCGAGAAGGTCACCATCACCACCACCGCCTCCGACGACACCGGCGAGAAGCGCGCCATCGTCGGCATCTCCGCGGGGACCGACCACACCTTCCCGTTCAGCATCGACATCAAGCTGGCGGACGTCGGCGGCCCCAGCGCCGGCCTGATGTTCGCGCTCGGCATCTACGACAAGCTGACGCCCGGCGACCTCACCGGCGGCGAGTTCGTCGCGGGCACCGGCACCATCGACGACGACGGCACGGTCGGCCCGATCGGCGGCATCGAGATGAAGACCGTCGGCGCCCGCGACAAGGGCGCCCGGTACTTCCTGACGCCCGCCGACAACTGCGCCGCCGCGGCCGAGGACACCCCCGACGGGCTCACCCTGGTCAAGGTGAAGACCATCGACGACGCCCTGGAAGCGCTGAAGGACATCCGCTCGGGGGACACGGACGCCCTGCCCTCCTGCACCGCCGGATAGCGCCTACTCGGCGAAGGTCGCCGCCAGCGCCTCGGCCAGCCCCGGCACCAGGTCGGACCCGGTGAGCACCTCCGTCGGCGTGTCCTTCTCGCGCAGCCTGAGGGCCGACTCGCGGGCCCCGTCGCGCAGCACGGCCACCGTCATCCGGACCTCCTGCCGGTCCGGGTGGTCCGCCACCCACTTGGTCAGCTCGGCCTCGCCCAGGCCGTCGGGCACCTGCGCCTCCGCGGACGGCGGCAGCATCAGCCGCTCCACCGAGAGCGCGCAGCCGGCCACCGCGTCCGGCCAGGCGATGGTGCCCAGGAACTCGTCCAGCGGCCGGTCCGTTGGTACTTCGTCCTGCTCGATCGGGGTGAGGCCGGCCGACTCGCCCTCGTCCCCGAGACCGAGCCGGTCCGCGAGCGAGGGCTGTTCGGCCTGGAGCCGTGCGGTGTCTACGAGTGCGAAGAGGCGGGCGGGCTGGTCCCAGCCGAGACCGGCGACGTACTCGTCGATCTCGAGTACGGACCGGGTCAGCGGGCTGGCCGCCATGGGGGTGTTGGACATGGTCACAATCCTGCCTCGTTCGGGGCCGGAATCGGGAACCGAGTAAACGATGAGTAAGTTGCATAAGTGTGGGCCCACGGGCACGGGGGCGCACGAGGGGCCCGCGAACCCGAGGGCCTGACGGACCTACAAAGCGAACTTCGAGGTGCTCACCTTGGCTTTCCAGATGCCGGACCGCGGCGGAGGAGGCCCGACAGGGCCACGGATGAGAGTGGGACGCCCCTCCCGGCGTGTCCGGACCCTGCTGCTGACGCTGGGCGTCCTGGCCGTACTGGCCATGGCGTTCACCATGTTCGCGGGCTTCTGGACGGACTGGCTGTGGTACCGGTCGGTCGACTACTCGTCGGTGTTCACCACCACCCTGTGGACGAAGATCGGACTGTTCTTCGTCTTCGGCCTGCTGATGGCGCTCGCCGTCGGGTTCAACATCTGGCTCGCCCACCGCATGCGCCCGCCGCTGAGCGCCATGTCGATGGAGCAGCAGAACCTCGACCGCTACCGGATGGGCATCGCGCCCTACAAGAAGTGGCTGCTGTTCGGCATCACCGCCCTGGTGGGCCTGATCGCCGGCGCCTCGGCGGCCGGCCAGTGGCGCACCTGGCTGATGTGGGTCAACGGCGTGCCGTTCGGCCAGAAGGACCCCCAGTTCAAGCTGGACGTCGCCTTCTACGCCTTCGACCTGCCCTGGTACCGGTTCCTGCTCGGCTTCGGCTTCGCCGCCGTGATCATCTCCGTGATCGCCGCCGCGCTCACCCACTACCTGTACGGCGGGCTGCGCGTCACCAGCCCCGGCGCCCGCGCCACGGGAGCGGCCACCGGCCACCTCTCCGTGCTGATCGGCGTCTTCGTCACGTTCAAGGCGGTGGCGTACTGGCTGGACCGGTACGGGCTGGCGGTGAAGTCCAGTGACTTCAAGGCCACGGACAACTGGACGGGCCTCAGGTACGTCGACGCCAACGCCTACCTGCCGGCCAAGACGATCCTGTTCTGCATCGCCGTCATCTGCGCCCTGCTGTTCTTCGCCACCCTCTGGCGGCGCACCTGGCAGCTCCCCGTCATCGGCTTCGGCCTGATGGTGCTCTCCGCGATTCTGATCGGCGGTCTCTACCCGGCGATCGTGCAGAAGTTCCAGGTCCAGCCGAACGAGCAGGCCAAGGAGGCGCCGTACGTCGAGAAGAACCTCAAGGCGACCCGCGACGCCTACGGCATCGACGGCACCCAGGTCACCGAGTACGACGGCAAGAGCGACACCGAGGACCTGACCCAGCTGCGCGACGACGTCTCCGACGCCGCCAGCATCCGGATCATGGACCCGAACATCGTCTCGCCGACGTTCCAGCAGCTCCAGCAGATGCGGAAGTACTACGCCTTCCCGACCAACCTGGACGTCGACCGCTACAGCACCGAGGACGGCGCCGACCAGGACACGGTGATCGGCCTGCGCGAGCTGAACCTCGCCGGCGTGGACAAGCAGAACTGGATCAACAACCACTTCCGCTACACCCACGGCTTCGGCGTGGTCGCCGCCAAGGGCACCGAGGTCGACTCCGAGGGCCGCCCGGTGTTCACCGAGTCCAACCTGCCGTCCAAGGGCGACCTCGGCACGTACGAACAGCGGATCTACTACGGCGAGAAGACCGACACGTACTCCATCGTCGGCGGTCCCCAGAAGGAGATCGACTACTCCGACGACAGCGGCGAGAAGACCACCAGCTACAAGGGCGACGGCGGGGTCAACCTCTCCAACCCGGTGAACCGGGCCGCGTACGCGGTGGCGTTCAGCGAGCCGCAGATCCTGTACTCGGGGGCGATCGGCGACGGTTCGCGCATCCTGTACAACCGCACGCCCAAGGACCGCGTCGAGGC
Organism: Streptomyces sp. NPDC016677; assembly: GCF_055562815.1. Lineage (NCBI taxonomy): Bacteria > Bacillati > Actinomycetota > Actinomycetes > Kitasatosporales > Streptomycetaceae > Streptomyces > Streptomyces sp. NPDC016677. The sequence continues at coordinate 539,934 of NZ_JBVHEO010000003.1, forward strand.
CGTCGCACCCTGGCTGACCATCGACGGCGACGCCTACCCGGCGGTGGTGGACGGCCGTATCCAGTGGATCGTGGACGCCTACACGACCACCAACGGCTATCCGTACGCCTCCCGCACCACGCTCGGCGACACCACGGCCGACTCGCTGACCGCGACCAACGACAACCGCGCGGTGGTCGCCCAGCAGAACCAGGTCAACTACATCCGCAACTCGGTGAAGGCGACCGTCGACGCGTACACCGGCGACGTCAAGCTCTACCAGTGGGACACCCAGGACCCGGTCCTGAAGACCTGGATGAAGGCGTTCCCGGACACGGTGCAGCCCAAGGCGGAGATCTCCGACGCCCTGATGGCCCATCTGCGCTACCCGCAGGACCTGTTCAAGGTCCAGCGCGAGCTGCTCAGCCGCTACCACGTCGACGACGCGGAGACGTTCCTCAGCGGCAGCGAGGTGTGGCAGGTGCCGGAGGACCCGACCAACAAGTCGGGCGACGCGGTGCCGCCGTACTACCTGAGCATGAAGATGCCCGACCAGGACCAGCAGGCGTTCTCGCTGACGACGACGTTCACGCCCAACGGGCGGGACAACCTCAGCGCCTTCATGGCGGTCGACGCCGAGGCCGGCACCAGCGGCTACGGCAAGATCAGAATCCTGAAACTGCCGACGAGCACGACCGTCGACGGCCCCAAACAGGTGCAGAGCCAGTTCAACTCCGAACAGGACATCGCCGAGTCCATCAGGCTGCTCAGAGGCGGCGACTCGGAAGTGGAGTACGGCAACCTGCTGACGGTGCCGCTGGACGGCGGCCTGCTCTACGTGGAGCCGGTCTACGTACGCGGCGGCGGCCTCAAGTACCCGCTGCTGCGCAAGGTGCTGGTGACCTACGGCGGCCAGACCGCCTTCGAGGACACCCTGGAGGAGGCGCTCGACAAGGTCTTCGGTGAGGGAGGCGCGACGGCCGAGCCGCCGGACGAGGGCGACGACGACAGCACCGATCCGCCGCCGACGTCGAGCGACCCCACGGTCCAGGAGGCGCTGAACGACGCCCAGGAAGCCTTCGAGGCCGGCCAGAAGGCCCTGAAGGAGAACGACTGGACGGCGTACGGCGAGGCCCAGAAGGACCTGGAGGAAGCGCTGACCCGGGCCGAGGACGCCCAGGCCGAGGCCGACAGGAGCGGCAGCGGCGGTGGCGGTAAGAACGGGGACGACGACAAGACCGGTCCGTCCCCCCGCGCGAGCGACACCGCTTCCGCGGACAGCGGCTGACCGGCCGCTGGTCGGGCTCCCTCCCGCGCCGTGATAGGTTGAGAACACAACGGCGCGGGGTGGAGCAGCTCGGTAGCTCGCTGGGCTCATAACCCAGAGGTCGCAGGTTCAAATCCTGTCCCCGCTACTGACGGCGAAGGCCCGGATCCCATCAGGGATCCGGGCCTTCGCCATGTGCGGACACGGATCGACACGGGCGGGCGCGGGCAGCGGGCCCGGTGACGGCCGTGTCTGCGGCGGGAGTTGAGCGATCTGTGTTTGACTTGTCTCTCTGTGGGCATGTCGACAAAACGCTGAAGTGACCTCACTGACTGCGGTATACCGGGTGTACGCAGGTTGCAGGTGGTGCGACGATGGACGTTATGGGGGACATGGCAACTCTGTTCGAGACGGGGCGATTTGTGCAGTCTTCCGGCCCTGACGGGGTCCGGGACGAGACCGTTGAGGCCGCCGACGAGGCGGCCGAAGAAGTGCGCCGGCGGTTCGCCGCCGAGGCCGGCGATGTCGAAGCGATGAGCGTTCTGGGGTCCATGCTGCTGCGCCGCGGCGATCTCGACGGGGCCGAGCCGCACCTGCGGGCCGCCACCGCGGCCGGTGACCGCGCCGCCGCCAACAACCTGGGCGTCCTGCTGCACCAGCGCGGGTACGCCGACGAGGCCGCCGGGTGGTGGCGGATCGCCGCCGTCGCCGGCTCCGCCGCGGCGGCGCACGCGCTGGGCCGCCACTTCCGCGAGCGCGGCGACGAGCCCGCCGCCGAGTACTGGCTGCGCCAGTCCGCCGAACAGGGGCACGTCCTCGGCGCCTACGCACTCGCCGACCTGCTGGAGCACCGCGGCGACACCGCGACCGAGCGCTGGATGCGGGTGGCCGCCGAGCGGGGCCACCGGGAGGCCGCGTACCGGCTGGCCCGGACACTGGACCGGCGGAGCGCCGAGGAGTCCGGGGGCGAGGACGCGGCGCGGGCGGCCGAGGGGGCCGAGCAGTGGTACCGGCAGGCGGCGGCCCGCGGACACCGGCGGGCCGCGCTGCACCTCGGCGCGATCCTGGAGCGGCGTGGTGAGCTGAAGGAGGCCGGGCGCTGGTACCTGACCTCCGCCAAGGACGGTGAGGCGCGCGCCGCCTGCGCGCTGGGCTTCCTGCTGCGCGACGCCGGGGACACCGAGAGCGCCGCCGTGTGGTGGCTGCGGGCCGCCCAGGAGGGTGACGGCAACGCGGCCAACGCGCTGGGCGCGCTGCACGCCGAGCGGGGCGAGCCGCAGACCGCCGAGCGCTGGTACCGGGCGGCGCTGGACGCGGGCGACGACAACGGCGCGTACAACCTCGGCCTGCTCTGCGCCGAGCAGGGCCGCACCCAGCAGGCCGAGCAGTGGTACCGGCGCGCGGCCTACGCCGGACACCGGGAGGCAGCCAACGCGCTGGCGATCCTGCTGCTCCAGGGCGGCGACCGGACCGGGGCCGAGCCCTGGTTCTCCAAGGCCGCCGAAGCCGGCAGCGTCGACGCCGCCTTCAACCTCGGCATCCTGTACGCCGGCCGCGGAGCGGGCGAGGAGGCGCTGCGCTGGTACGAGCGGGCCGCCTCCGCCGGGCACGCCGAGGCCGCGCTCCAGGTCGGGATGGCCCGGCTGCGGGACGGGGACGAGCAGGAGGCCGAGCGGCACCTGCGGTGCGCGGCCGGGGGCGGCAGCGCGGAGGCCGCGTACCGGCTGGCCACGCTGCTCGACGCCCGTCGGCCGCCGGAGCCCGCGCACGAGCTGGGCGAGCCGGCGCACGAGAAGACCGAGTGCGAGGAGTGGTACGAGCGGGCGGCCGGCCAGGGCCACCGCCGGGCCCAGGTCCGGGTCGGGATGCTGGCCGCGGCGCGCGGCGACGTCGTGGAGGCCGCCCGCTGGTACCGGGCGGCGGCCGAGGCGGGCTCCCGCAACGGCGCCTTCAACCTCGGGCTGCTGCTGGCCCGTGAGGGCAGCGAGCCGGAGGCGGCCCTGTGGTGGACCCGGGCGGCCGACGCGGGCCACGGCCGGGCGGCGCTGCGTCTCGCCCTGGTCTACGCCCGCCGCGGGGAACTCTCCGAGGGCCAGCGCTGGGCCGACCGCGCGGTCACCCTGGGCCCCCGGGAGGTCGCCCAGCGGGCGGCACGGCTGCGGGACGCGCTGCGGGAGGAACTGTCGGCGTGAGGCCGGGGGCCTGCGGTGTGCGTGAGGGGTGGGGCGTAGGAGTGGGGATGGGACTTGGGGTCTGTGGCGTGGCGCGGTGAAGGGGATGGGGCGTGGGGTGTGCGGCGTGGCGCGGTGAAGGGGATGGGGCGTGGGGTGTGCGGCGTGGCGCGTGGTGAAGCGTGAGGCGCGGGCGTGTGCGCCGTCCGCGTCCACGCCACCCGATTTGCTTCCTTCCGCGACCTTGACGTAATGTTGCATTCATCGCCGCGGGGTGGAGCAGCTCGGTAGCTCGCTGGGCTCATAACCCAGAGGTCGCAGGTTCAAATCCTGTCCCCGCTACTGATCGTCGAGGGTCGGAATCCGAAAGGGTTCCGGCCCTCGACGCGTTTCCCGGGCCGGGCGTACGGACGTGAAAACCCCGGCACCGAACAGGCGCCGGGGGAAGGCGGACGGTCAGGCTGCCGCGCAGTTCGGGCAGATGCCGCGGTAGGTCACCTCGACGTCCGACACCGTGAAGCCGAAGCGCTCCGAGTCGGGGAGGTCGGCCAGCGGGTTGCCCGACGGGTGGACGTCGCGGATCGCGCCGCACTGGGCACAGACCAGGTGGTGGTGGGGCTGGTGGGCGTTCGGGTCGTAGCGCTTGGCGCGCTTGTCCGTCGCGACTTCCAGTACCTCGCCGAGCGTGACCAGCTCACCGAGGGTGTTGTACACGGTGGCTCTGGAGATCTCCGGGAGTTTCGTGACGGCGCGGGCGTGCACCTCGTCGGCCGTCAGGTGGACGTGCTCGCCGTCCAGGACCTCGGCCACCACGCGTCGCTGGGCGGTCATACGCCATCCGCGTCCGCGCAGCCGTTCCAGTAGGTCACTCATGTGAACCAGCCTAACAGCCAGGGGGACAAGATCCCGAACCAGTGTGACTTTGGAGTCTTACTTGACTTAGACATTGTCCATTGTAGGATCGACAGCGGCTTCGGCCAAGGGACAGGAACAGCAAGAAATGGCGCAGGAGGCCCACGTGACTCAGGGACCGCTTACTACGGAGGCCGGCGCTCCGGTCGCCGACAACCAGAACAGCGAGACGGCCGGTGTCGGTGGCCCGGTGCTCGTCCAGGACCAGCTCCTTCTGGAGAAGCTGGCCCACTTCAACCGCGAGCGCATCCCGGAGCGCGTCGTCCACGCCCGTGGCGCCGGCGCCTACGGCACCTTCAAGGTGACCGCGGATGTCACCAAGTACACCCGTGCCGCCTTCCTCTCCGAGGTCGGCAAGGAGACGGAGGTCTTCCTCCGCTTCTCCACCGTGGCCGGCAACCTGGGTGCGGCGGACGCGGTGCGCGACCCGCGCGGCTTCGCGGTGAAGTTCTACACCGAAGAGGGCAACTACGACCTCGTCGGCAACAACACCCCGGTCTTCTTCATCCGGGACGCGATCAAGTTCCCCGACTTCATCCACACCCAGAAGCGCGACCCGTACACGGGCTCGCAGGAGGCGGACAACGTCTTCGACTTCTGGGGCCTGAGCCCGGAGAGCACCCACCAGGTGACCTGGCTGTTCGGCGACCGCGGCATCCCCGCCTCGTACCGCCACATGGACGGCTTCGGTTCGCACACCTACCAGTGGAACAACGAGGCCGGCGAGGCCTTCTGGGTCAAGTACCACTTCAAGACGGACCAGGGCATCAAGAACCTGACCGCCGAGGAGGCCGAGGTCCTCGCGGGCAAGGACCCCGACTCGCACCAGCGCGACCTGCGCGAGGCGATCGAGCGCGGTGACTTCCCGTCCTGGACCGTCGGCGTGCAGATCATGCCGGTAGCCGAGGCGGCGACCTACCGCTTCAACCCGTTCGACCTGACCAAGGTGTGGCCGCACGCGGACTACCCGATCGTCTGGTTCGGCAAGATGGAGCTCAACCGCAACCCGGAGAACATCTTCGCCGAGGTCGAGCAGTCGATCTTCTCCCCGGCGCACTTCGTGCCCGGCATCGGCCCGTCCCCGGACAAGATGCTCCAGGGCCGCCTCTTCGCCTACGGCGACGCCCACCGCTACCGCGTCGGCATCAACGCCGACCACCTGCCGGTGAACCGTCCGCACGCCACCGAGGCGCGCACCCACTCCCGTGACGGCTACCTGTACGACGGCCGCCACAAGGGCGCGAAGAACTACGAGCCGAACAGCTTCGGCGGCCCGTTCCAGACGGACCGCGCGCTGTGGCAGGGCGTGCAGGTCACCGGTGTCACCGGCGAGACCGTGACCCCGGTGCACGCCGAGGACAACGACTTCGTCCAGGCGGGCAACCTGTACCGCCTGATGTCGGAGGACGAGAAGGAGCGCCTGGTCAAGAACCTGGCGAACGCCATCTCCGGGGTCACGCGCGACGACATCGCCGAGCGCGCGATCAACAACTTCCGTCAGGCGGACGGGGACTTCGGCAAGCGGCTGGAGGCCGCGGTCCAGGCCCTGCGCGGCTGACAGCACTGGACCGCTTGTCGTAGCGACGGGCCGGGACCCCTGCGGGGGTTCCGGCCCGTTCCGTCTGTTCAGGCGGGTACGCGGGCCGGTGTCCAGCAGCGGATGATGTCGCGGACCGAGACGATGCCGGCCGGCTCGCCGCGGTCCAGGACGATGAGGTGGCGGAAGCCGCCGCGCGTCATCGCCCGCGCCGCCTCCTCCAGCGTCCAGGACGGCGCGGCGAACACGACGTCGCCGGTGGTGTGGGCGTGGGTGCGCTCGGCGTCCGGGTCCTGGCCCCGGCCGACGGAGACGAGGGTGTCGCGCTCGGTGAGGATGCCGATGCCCTCGGCGTCGGGATCGTGGACGACGGCCGCGCCCACGCGCCGGGCGGCCATCAGGGCGGCGGCCTGGCGCAGCGTGTGGTCGGGGCCGATGGTGAGGACGACCGTGCTCATGGCGTCGCGGACGAGCATGGGCGGAGCCACCTCCTGGTGAGCCACTCCCGTGAACCCATGAGGCAGTTCATGGATTCACAAGTTCACATGGGGGAACCTCAGAGTGGCAGGTAAAGCGAGGGCAAACAAGGGCGCGGCCCGGGCTCCTGCTTCCGCCCCTGGGTCAGCGCCGGCCCTCCAGGTGGCGCAGCAGCTCGTCGTGGAGCAGCCCGTTGGACGCCGCCGCGTTGCCGCTGTGCGGCCCCGGGCGGCCGTCGAGGCCGGTGAAGGTGCCGCCGGCCTCGGTGACGACGATCGCGGGGGCGGCCATGTCCCACAGGGACAGCTCCGGCTCCGCGCACAGGTCGACCGCCCCCTCCGCGACCATCATGTACGGCCAGAAGTCGCCGTACGCGCGCGTGCGCCACACCTTGCGGGTCAGGTCCAGGAAGCCGTCGAGGCGGCCCTGCTCCTCCCAGCCGCTGAGCGAGGAGTACGCGAAGGAGGCGTCGGAGAGCCCGGCCACCTTGGAGACGTGCAGCCGGGAGGCCGAGGTCAGGCTGCGTCCCGTGAAGGCGCCGTGGTCCTTCACCGCCCACCAGCGGCGGCCCAGGGCGGGTGCGGAGACGACGCCGACGACGGGCTGGTAACCCCCCTCGCCCGCCTCCATCAGGGAGATCAGCGTGGCCCAGACCGGGACGCCGCGGACGTAGTTCTTGGTGCCGTCGATCGGGTCGATCACCCAGCGGCGGGGACCGGTGCCCTCCACGCCGTACTCCTCGCCGAGCACCGCGTCCCGCGGGCGGGCCCGCTGGAGGTGGCCGCGCAGCAACTCCTCGGCGGCCTTGTCCGCCTCGCTGACCGGAGTCATGTCCGGCTTGGTCTCGACCTTGAGGTCGAGGGCCTTGAAGCGGTCCATGGTCGTCGCGTCGGCGGCGTCCGCGAGGACGTGGGCCAGGCGGAGGTCGTCCAGGTAGTCGGGCATGCGGCAACCGTATCGGCCGAGGGCTCGGACGGGCCAACAGGCCGCCGGTCCGGCCGGGTGTCCCGGGGTGTCCCGAGGCCGGGCGCGCGGACCCTTGACAGTGCCCGGGGCCGCGTCGAACCTGTGCCGCAGAGCCGCTCGCTCCTGGGGAGGCGACGATGCCCGCAGCGCGGGAGTCCCTGCTCGACGCCGCCGGCGCGGCGCTGGCCCGCCGGCCCTGGTCCGCGGTGCGCATGGTGGACGTGGCCGCCTCGGCCGGGGTGTCCCGGCAGACGCTGTACAACGAGTTCGGCGGCAAGGAGGGGCTCGCGCGGGCGCTGGTGCGCAGGGAGGCGGACGGCTTCCTGGCCGGGGTGGACCGCGCCCTCGCCTGCCCCGGAGACCTTGACGCCCGGCTCACCGCCGCCGCCGAGTGGACCACCGCGGCCGCCCGCCGCAACGCGCTGGTACGGGCCCTGCTCACCGGCTGCTGGGAGGCGCGGCTGCCGTCGCCCGAGCCCGCGCCGGTGACGGTGGCCTCCACCGGCCCGGTCCCGGCCCGGCGCCGGGCGGACGGGCCGCTGCCCTCACCCGGTGATCTCGTGGTGCTGGTGCGCGACCGGGCGGCGGCGACCCTGGCCGGGAGCACCCCCGCGAAGGCCCGGCAAGACGCCGCCGACCTGTCCCGGGTCTGCGAACTCGTCGTCCGGCTCGCCCTGTCCTGCGTCGCCGCGCCGCCGGCCGAGGGCGGGGTGGCCGACCTCGTACGGACGGCGCTACCGCGGCAGTTGACGGCGTGACGGCCCGCCGGGAGCAGGGGGTCAGTGCGAGGAACCCGACAACTGGAGTCCGATGACGCCGAGGATGACCAGGCTGATCGAGACGATCTTCAGGGTCGACACCAGGTCGCCGAGGAAGACCATGCCGTAGATCGCGGTGCCCGCCGCGCCGATGCCGGTCCACACGGCGTAGGCGGGGCCGACGTCGAGCTTCTTCAGGGAGAGGGTCAGCAGGCCGAAGCTGCCCAGCGCGAAGGCGGCGAAGGCGATGGTCGGCCACAGCCGTGTGAAGCCGTGGGACAGCTTCAGACACACGGCGAACCCGGTCTCCAGCAACCCGGCCACTATGACCAGCAGCCACGCCATGTGTCGTCCTCCAGTAGTCCCCGTCGTTGCGTGATCCCCGCCGCCGTGACCGCTTTACCCGTGCTTGGTTCCGGCTTGGATGCGATTATGCACTTACCGGCACCACGCCCCCGCAAACAACCCGAAGGTCAGTCGCCTTCCTTGCGCTCCCGCGTGGCGAGCAGCCGGCGCAGCGAGTACAGCCGCGCCGGGTCCGCGTGGCCCTCGGCCACCCAGGCGTCCAGGGCGCAGTCGGGCTCGTCGTGACCGCACGCGCGCGGACAGCCCTCCGTCCCCGGCTCCAGGTCGGGGAAGGCGTGGATCACGCGCGACGGGTCGACGTGGTTCAGCCCGAACGACCGTACGCCCGGGGTGTCGACGACCCAGCTGTCGGGGGCGGCGAGGGGCAGCGCCAGCGCCGAGGTGGTGGTGTGCCGGCCGCGTCCGGTCACCGCGTTGACGTGACCGGTCGAACGCCGCCGGTCGTCCGGGACCAGCGCGTTGACGAGCGTGGTCTTGCCGACGCCGGAGTGGCCGACGAAGGCGGTGATCTTGCCGGTGAGATGGTCGCGGACCCGGTCGGCGGCGTCGCCGTCCGCCAGTTCCGCACGGCTGGTGACGACGTAGGGGATGTCCAGGGCGCCGTACAGCTCCAGCAGGTCGTCCGGCGGGGCCAGGTCCGACTTGGTCAGCACCAGGAGCGGGGTGAGGCCGCCGTCGAACGCCGCGACCAGGCAGCGGTCGATGAGGCGGGGGCGCGGCTCGGGGTCGGCGAGGGCGGTGACGATGGCGAGCTGGTCGGCGTTGGCGACGACCACCCGCTCGAAGGGGTCGTCGTCGTCCGCGGTGCGGCGCAGCACCGAGGTGCGCTCCTCGATGCGGACGATGCGGGCCAGGGTGTCCTTGGCTCCGGACATGTCGCCGACCAGGGCGACCCGGTCGCCGACCACCGCCGCCTTGCGGCCCAGTTCGCGGGCCTTCATCGCCATGACCGTACGGCCCTCGACGAGGCAGGTCAGCCGCCCTCGGTCGACGGTGAGGACCATGCCCTCGGCGGCGTCCTCGTGCTTGGGGCGGATGTTGGTCCTGGGCCGGGTGTTGCGGCGGCCCGGCCGGGTGCGGATGTCGTCCTCGTCGGTGTGCTTGCCGTAACGGCGCATGGCTTTTCCCGCGTCCCTTACGCCCCGAGCATCCCGGTCCACAGGTCGGGGAAGTCCGGCAGGGTCTTCGCCGTCGTCGCCACGTTCTCGATCGCCACGTCCTTCACCGCCAGGCCGAGGATCGCGCCGGCGGTGGCCATGCGGTGGTCCTCGTAGGTGTGGAAGGTCCCGCCGTGCAGCGGGCGCGGGCGGATGTGCAGGCCGTCGGCGGTCTCGGTGACGTCGCCGCCCAGCTCGTTGATCTCCTTGGTGAGCGCGGCCAGCCGGTCCGTCTCGTGCAGGCGCAGGTGGGCGACGCCGCGCAGGGTCGAGGGGGAGTCGGCGAGGGCGGCGACGGCCGCGATGCCCGGGGTCAGCTCGCCGACCTCGGAGAGGTCCACGTCGATGCCGTGCACGGCACCCGATCCGGTGAAGACCAGGCCGTAGTCGGTCAGTTCGCAGGAGCCGCCCATCTCGGTGAAGATCTCGCGCAGCCGGTCGCCGGGCTGGGTGGTACGGGACGGCCAGTCCGGGATGGTGACCTTGCCGCCGGTCACCAGCGCCGCCGCGAGGAACGGCTGGGCGTTGGACAGATCCGGCTCTACGGTCAGGTCCCGGCCGAGCAGCGCGCCCGGCGTCACCCGCCAGACGTTCGGCTCGCCGCCCGACTCGGGGGTGTCGACCTGGGCGCCGACCGAGCGCAGCATGTCGACGGTCATCCGGATGTGCGGCATCGAGGGCAGCGCGGAGCCCGTGTGCCGGACCTCGACGCCCTGGTTGAACCGGGGGCCGGAGAGCAGCAGCGCGCTGACGAACTGCGACGACGAGGAGGCGTCGATCGCCACCGGGCCGCCCTCCAGGGCACCGCTGCCGTGCACGGTCAGCGGCAGCGCGCCGCGGCCGTCGTCGTCGACGCGGGCGCCGAGGGCGCGCAGCGCGTCGATCACACCGTGCAGCGGACGCTCGTAGGAACGCGGGTCGCCGTCGAAGCGGACCGGGCCGTCGGCGAGGGTGGCGACGGGGGGCAGGAAGCGCATCACGGTGCCGGCGTTGCCGACGTCGACGGTGGCCGGGCCGCGCAGGCCCGCCGGGATGACCCGCCAGAACTCTCCGGTGCCGTCCGGTCCGACGCCCTCCTCGATGCCCACGCCCAGCTCCCGCAGCGCGCCCGCCATCAGCAGGGTGTCCCGGGAGCGCAGCGGACGGCGCAGCCAGCCGGGCTCGGAGGCGAGGGCGGCGAGCACCAGGGCGCGGTTGGTGACCGATTTGGACCCGGGCACGTGGACGGTCGCGTCGACGGCTCCGCTCGCGTGCGGGGCGGGCCAGAGGGCGGTGTGCGCGGGGTTCAGCGTCATGGGGCCCACTTTAGTGGCTGAGAGCGACCGGAGATCTTGATCAAAAGTGGCGAAACCAGACCGAAACACCGTCATGGTAGGTGCCATGCATATATGCATCCGGTCTCACCGCGTCACCGGTACGTCCGGTGCCGCCTCACAGCTCCAGCAGCCAGCGGCCCCCGCCGAGCAGCGAGCACAGCGACACCATATGGAACAGGAAGAACCACACCCCGGCCGGGGCGTGGGTGAGCCGGGCCAACTGGTCCGCGTCCGAGTCCCCGGCACCGCCCCGGGACCGCTTCGCCTGGAGTTCGAACGCCGGGCGCACCCCGCCGAGCAGCAGGAACCACACCGCCGCGTACGCGAACGCCGCCTGCACCTGCGGACCGGCCAGCCACGACACCACGACGAAGAGCCCGCCGGTGACGACCACGGTCAGCGCCCCGTAGGCGTTGCGGATCATCACCAGCAGGGCCAGCAGCAGCGCGGTCGCCAGCCACAGCAGCAGCGTGACGCGCCCCGCGCCCAGCAGCGCGGCGCCGCCCAGGCCCAGCAACGAGGGAGCGGTGTAGCCGGCCGCCGCGGTCAGGATCATGCCGAGCCCGGTCGGCTTGCCGCGGCTGACGGTGAGGCCGCTGGTGTCCGAGTGCAGGCGGATGCCGGTGAGCTGCCGGCCGGTGAGCAGCGCCACCAGCCCGTGCCCGCCCTCGTGCGCGATGGTGATGGCGTTGCGCGCTGTCCGCCAGGGCCGGCGCGGCACGACGACCACCAGCGCGGCGACCAGGGTGGCGATCACCACCCACAGGCCGGGGTCGGGCTGGGTACCGGTGATCTCGTCCCAGAGCGAGGTGGCTGTGGTGCTGTCCATGTGCGGTGAGGGCCCCTCCGGTCCGGTGGAATCTGGCAGTGTTGCACGTATGTGCGGACGGTATGCGGCGAGTCGTGGACCCGAGGATCTCGCAGGAGTCTTTGAGATCGAGAAGTGGGAGCCGGAGGAGACGAACCTGGAGCCCGATTACAACGTGGCCCCTACGAAGGAGGTCTACGCCGTCCTCGACCGCCCCCTCAAAGACGCCGCCGGCCCCCGGCCGGTTCGCCAGTTGCGGAAGCTGCGGTGGGGGCTGGTCCCCTCCTGGTCCAAGACGCCCGAGGGCGCCGCCCGGATGATCAACGCCCGCGCGGAGACCGTGCACGAGAAGCCGTCCTTCCGCCGCGCCTTCGCCACCCGCCGCTGCGTCCTGCCCGCCGACGGCTACTACGAGTGGGTCACCGGCAAGCAGGAGCGGGACCTGGAGGTCGAGGGCAAGAAGAAGCGGCCGCGCAAGCAGCCCTACTTCGTGACCCCGGCCGACGGGTCCGTCTTCGCGATGGCCGGGCTCTACGAGTTCTGGCGGGACCGCACGCTGCCGGACGACCACCCGTCGGCCTGGTGGGTGACCTGCTCGGTGATCACCACGGAGGCCGAGACGGCCCCGCTGGCCGTCGCGCCCGCCGAGGGCCCGCACGCGCTCGCCGAGATCCACCCCCGGATGCCGCTGATGCTGACCCCGGACCGCTGGGACGCCTGGCTCGACCCGGCCCGCACCGATCCCGGCGACCTGCGCGCGCTGCTGGCCCCGCCGCCCGAGGGCCTGATGCGCGCCTACCCGGTCACCACCGCCGTCAGCAACGTCCGCAACAACGGCCCGGAGCTGCTGAAGGAGCTGGAGGGACCTGAGGAGGGCACACTCTTCTGATGTGAACCACGCACCGCAGGAGACCGTCGAGACGGACGCGGGGACCGCCCGCGTCACCTGGCACCACGCGCCGAAGGCCCGGCTGGTCCTCGCCCTGGGCCACGGCGCCGGCGGCGGCGTCGAGGCCCGCGACCTGGTGGCCCTGGCCGCCGCCCTGCCCGCGCACGGCGTGAGCGTCGCCCTCGTCGAGCAGCCCTGGCGGGTGGCCGGCAAGAAGCTGGCGCCCGCGCCGAGGACCCTGGACACCGGCTGGCGGGGCCTGTGGCCCGCGCTCACCGCCCCCGGACGGCCGGTGATCGCCGGGGGCCGCAGCGCCGGCGCCCGCGTCGCCTGCCGTACCGCAGCGGGACTGGGCGCCCGCGCGGTCCTCGCGCTCGGCTTCCCGCTGCACCCGCCGGGCAAGCCGGAGAAGTCCCGCGCCGGCGAACTGCTCGGCGTCGGCGTGCCCACCCTCGTCGTGCAGGGCGGCACCGACCCGTTCGGCAGGCCGGCCGAGTTCCCGGACGGCCCGTACGAACTGACCGAGGTCCCCTACGGCGATCACGGCTTCGCCGTCCCCAAGCGGGCCCCGCTCACCCAGGACGAGGCGCTCGCGGTGATCACGGACGCGGTCGTGAAGTGGACCGGCTCACTGGAGTGAACTCAAGGGAATGACCGGCGGCCGGCGGCTGTTGTGAGGGTCGTACGTGCTGGTGCCCCAGCACCGCAGCCGTAGGAGAGGAAGTCCGCCGCATGGGTTCGACCTTCTGCCCCGCCCGGAGCAGCCGCCCCGACCTGGAGTGGTCGGTGCTGCACGCGGCGAAGACCGCCCCCGTCCGGGCGGCGGGCGGACCGGGAAGTCGTCTATCCTCCGATTCGAGCGGGACCGGATTCGGTTCCGTGACGGCATTGGAGGAGGTGGGTCCGGTCACCGGTACCGACGCAGGGACCGACAACGGCCAGGCGGAGCAGCCCGAGGGCCGGGGTGGTGCGAGCACGGAGACGACCGCCGAGCGCAGCGCGCGCTTCGAGCGGGACGCGCTCGAGTTCCTCGACCAGATGTACTCGGCCGCGCTGCGCATGACGCGCAACCCGGCCGACGCGGAGGACCTGGTGCAGGAGACGTACGCCAAGGCGTACGCGTCCTTCCACCAGTTCCGCGAGGGCACCAACCTCAAGGCATGGCTCTACCGGATCCTCACCAACACCTTCATCAACTCGTACCGCAAGAAGCAGCGCGAACCTCAGCGCAGCGCGGCCGAGGAGATCGAGGACTGGCAGCTCGCCCGCGCCGAGTCGCACATGTCGACCGGTCTGCGCTCCGCCGAGTCGCAGGCGCTCGACCACCTGCCCGACTCGGACGTGAAGTCGGCGCTCCAGGCGATCCCCGAGGAATTCCGCATCGCCGTGTATCTGGCGGATGTCGAGGGCTTTGCCTACAAGGAGATCGCGGACATCATGGGGACACCCATCGGGACCGTGATGTCACGGCTGCACCGTGGGCGCCGCCAGCTGCGCGGCATGCTGGAGGACTACGCCCGTGACCGCGGACTGGTCCCGGCCGGCGCCGGAGAGTCGAACGAAGCGAAAGGCTCGGGGTCATGAGCTGCGGAGAGCCGCACGAGACGGATTGCAGCGAAATCCTCGATCATCTCTACGAGTTCCTCGACAAAGAGATGCCGGACACGGAGTGCACCAAGTTCGAGACGCACTTCGAGGAATGCTCGCCGTGCCTGGAGAAGTACGGCCTGGAGCAGGCCGTGAAGAAGCTGGTCAAGCGGTGCTGCGGGCAGGACGACGTCCCGGGTGACCTGCGCTCCAAGGTGATGGGACGGATCGAGCTGATCCGGTCCGGGGAGTCCGTCCCCGAGCACGACGTGGCGGTCGCACGGCCCCAGGAGCAGGAAACCTGATCGACGCGACGCATCACTCGATCGAGTAAAGCGGCGGGACATGGCGAGGTCGCTCGCCGTGTCCCGCCGCGGTCTTACCTCCCGCGCGGCTGGGTAACCCATGGGTAATGAGCGCCTCTCCAGCCGTACGTGGTTTGATGCGCAGGAGAGGGTGTCCGGGGGGCGGAAAAGGCACAGCCAGCCCACAGAACGGAACTGGCAGGCGGGAATCGTGAGGATCTTCGGCAAGGGACGGCACCGGCCCTCCGCCTCCTGGCGGCAGGCCACCGACCGCGCGTTCACCCTGATCGGTGACGGCAGGTACGAGGACGCGGGGGCGCTGCTGACGCGGGCCGCCGACCTGGAGCCGTGGCTGTCGGAGTCGTGGTTCAACCTCGCCCTGCTGCACAAGTTCCGGCACGACTGGGAGCAGGCCCGCACGGCGGGGCTCAGGGCCGTCGCCCTCCTGGACCGGGACGCCGGGGCTCCCGACTGGTGGAACGTCGGCATCGCCGCGACCGCCCTGCAGGACTGGCCGCTGGCCCGCCGGGCCTGGCAGGCGTACGGACTGCGGCTCCCCGGCGACGCGACCGACGCGGGTGAACCGCTCGGCATGGAGCTGGGCAGCGCCGCCGTACGGCTCTCTCCCGAGGGCGAGGCCGAGGTGGTGTGGGGGCGGCGGCTGGACCCCGCCCGCATCGAGGTGCTGTCGATCCCGCTGCCGTCGTCAGGGCGGCGCTGGGGCGAGGTCGTGCTGCACGACGGCGTCCCGCACGGCGAGCGGACCACCGCCGCCGGGCACGCCTATCCCGTCTTCGACGAGATCGAGCTGTGGGCGCCGTCGCCCGTGCCGACCTGGGTGGTGCTCCTGGAGGCGGCCACCGAGGCCGACCGGGACGCGCTGGAGCAGCTCGCCGCCGACGCGGGCTTCGCGGCCGAGGACTGGTCGTCGTCGGTGCGGCTGCTGTGCCGGATGTGCTCGGAGTCCCGGATGCCGTCCGACGAGGGCGACGGGGAGCACCTCGACCCGCACGATCACAGTGAGCCGGGGCACCCGGGGCCGCTGGGGCACCGGACCGACGGGCAGCTCTGGGTTCCCGAGCGGGAGTGCGGCGTCGCGGCGCCCGCGTCTCTGGTGCGGGGGTTGCTGGACGGGTGGGTGGCGGACAGTCCTGACTCCCGGGACTGGCGGGATCTTGAGGAAGTCTGTTAGGCGCGGCGCCGTCGTGGCTTGTCGCGCCCGCGCGGCGGAGCTGCATACGGACACAGTCCCGCGCCCCTTTCGGGGCGCGTTTCCCTTTACCCTGTATCGAGCATCGAACCCGGGTTTCACTGAGGAAGGCGTACGTCCGTCATGGCGCAGCAGGACACCGATCAGCAGCACGTGGGCGTGCTTCCCGTGGATGACGAGGGGTACGTCGTCGACACGGAGGACTGCGAGGAGCGCGAGGCCGCCTGGCGGGAGCGCGGGACCTCGCGGCCGATCACGGTGGTCGGGAACCCGGTGCTGCACAAGGAGTGCCGGGACGTCACCGACTTCGGCGAGGAGTTCCAGCAGCTGGTCGCGGACATGTTCGCCAGCCAGCGCACCGCCGAGGGCGTCGGCCTCGCCGCCAACCAGATCGGTGTCGACCTCAAGGTCTTCGTCTACGACTGCCCCGACGACGAGGGCGTCCGGCACGTCGGTGTCGTCTGCAACCCCGAGCTGGTGGAGCTGCCCGCCGAGCGGCGCCGCCTGGACGACAGCAACGAGGGGTGCCTGTCGGTGCCGACCGCGTACGCGCCGCTGGCCCGCCCCGACTACGCCGAGGTGACCGGGCAGGACGAGAAGGGCAACCCGGTCAAGGTGCGCGGCACCGGCTACTTCGCACGGTGTTTGCAGCACGAGACCGACCACCTGTACGGGTACCTGTACATCGACCGGCTGTCCAAGCGGGAGCGCAAGGACGCGCTGCGGCAGATGGCCGAGAACGAGCCGCGCTACCCCGTGGTCGCGAACGACTGAAACGGACCACCATCCGTCCCAGTCCGCTCGTCCGAGCCTTCCGATCCTTCTGATCCCTCCGGTTCTCGCGAACCTTCCGGATCTGTCGGACCTTTCGAACGGCGTCTGTTCGGGAACATCCCCCGGAACAGGCGCCGTTCGCGCGCGTGTTCCCCGAAAGCCGCCACACACCAGGAGAATTCCGGCGTCGCGGGTGGCGAATGAGGCAAATCCGTTCCCAACCCGGTCAGTTCTAGGGCTGAATGGTAGTGCGGTGATACGCAAGGGCGCGCGCTCGGCATGCGGGAGGCGCGCGCCTCCGGCGGCTGAGAGGGGCCAGTTCGTGCTTGCTTTCCCAACCGGCACCACATCGACACCGACCGAGGTGGCGGTCCCACCCTCGCTCTCCCTTCCCCTGGTCGAAGCGGCATTTCCCCGACGCCTTCACGAGTATTGGCCAAAGCTTCAGGAGAACACCCGCGGATGGCTCCTGGAAAAGCGGCTGATGCCCGCGGACAAGGTCGCGGAATATGCCGATGGCCTGTGCTACACCGACCTCATGGCCGGGTACTACCTGGGGGCGCCGGACGAGGTGCTCCAGGCGATAGCGGACTACAGCGCCTGGTTCTTCGTCTGGGACGACCGGCACGACCGCGACATCGTCCACGGGCGCGCGCCCGCCTGGCGGCGGCTGCGCGACCGGCTGCACACGGCACTCGACACCCCCCGGGACCACCTGCGCCACCAGGACGCTCTGGTGGCCGGGTTCGCGGACAGCGTGGCGCGGCTGTACTCGTTCCTGCCGGGGACGTGGAACGCCCGGTTCGCCCGGCACTTCCACGCGGTGATCGACGCCTACGACCGCGAGTTCGACAACCGGACGCACGGCGTGGTGCCGCGCGTCGACGCGTACCTGGCACTGCGCCGGCTCACCTTCGCGCACTGGATCTGGACGGACCTGCTGGAGCCGAGCGCGGGCCTCGAACTCCCGGACACCGTGCGGAAACACCCGGCATACCGGCGGGCGGCGCTGCTGAGCCAGGAATTCGCCGCCTGGTACAACGACCTTTGCTCATTGCCGAAGGAATTGGCCGGAGCCGAGGTGCACAATCTCGGAATCAGTCTCGTCATCCATGAAGGGCTGACCCTCGAAGAGGCGATGACGGAACTGAGGCGGCGCGTGCGGGAATGCGTCGTGGAATTCATCGCGGCCGAGCGGGACGCGCTGCGGTTCGCCGACGGACTCGCCGACGGGACCGTACGCGGAAAAGAACTCAGTAATGCCGTGCACGCCTGTGTGGGCAATATGCGGAACTGGTTCAGTTCCGTCTACTGGTTCCACCACGAATCCGGCCGGTACGCCGTCGACAGCTGGGACGACCGGTCCACGCCCCCGTACGTCACCAACGGGGACGTCCACGGCGCGGACGTCCGCGCAGGCGTCCTCGACACAGCGGCAGGTGAGGCATGACCGTCGAGTCAGTGAACCCCCGCGCCACGGCGGCGACCGAGCCGCCCCTGGCCGGCGGCGGCCTGCCGCTGCTCGGCCACGGCCTGAAGCTCGTCCGGGACCCGCTGGCCTTCATGGACCAGCTCCGCGACCACGGCGACGTGGTCCGCATCCGCCTCGGCCCCAAGACGGTGTACGCGGTCACCGCCCCGCACCTCACCGGAGCCCTGGCGCTCAGTCCCGACTACGTCATCGCCGGCCCGCTCTGGGAATCCCTGGAGAGCCTGCTCGGCAAGGAGGGGGTGGCCACCGCCAACGGCCCGGTGCACCGGCGTCAGCGGCGCACCATCCAGCCCGCGTTCCGGCTCGACGCGATCCCCGCCTACGGGCCGGTCATGGCCGAGGAGGCGTACGCGCTGGTGCGGCGCTGGAGTTCCGGCCAGGTCCTCGACATCACCTCGGAGTCCTTCCGGGTGGCCGTCCGGATTTCCGCCCGCTGCCTGATGCGCGGCACCTACATGGATGACCGTGCCGAACGGATATGCACCGACCTCGCCACCCTCTTCAGCGGCATGTACCAGCGTATGGTCGTCCCCCTCGGGCCGCTTTACCGGATACCCGTGCCGAGCAACCGTGAATTCAACCGGGCGTTGGCCGATCTGCATCTGCTGGTGGACGAGATCGTCGCCGACCGCCGGGCCGGTGGTCAGAAACCGGACGATTTGCTGACGGCTTTGCTGGACGCGACGGACGAGAATGGCGAGCCCATCGGGGAACAGGAGATCCACGACCAGGTCATCGCGATCCTGACCCCCGGCAGCGAAACCGTCGGCTCCGTGCTCATGTCGCTGCTCCTGGTGCTCACCGACCATCCGGAGCTGGGCGACAGGATCCGCGAGGAGGTGGAGGGCGTCGTCGGTGACCGCCCGGTCGCCTTCGAGGACGTCCGGCAGCTGACGCACACCGCCAACGTGGTCCTGGAGACCATGCGGCTGTATCCCGCCGTGTGGATCCTGACCCGCCGCACGGTGGCCGAGACCGAGCTGGGCGGATACCGCATCCCGGCCGGGGCGGACGTCATCTACAGCCCCTACGCGGTCCAGCGCGACCGGCGCTCCTTCGAGCGGCACGCGGAGTTCGACCCCGACCGGTGGCTTCCCGGGCGGGCCGGGGAGGTGCCCAAGTACGCGATGGCCCCGTTCAGCGTGGGCAACCGCAAGTGCCCCAGCGATCACTTCTCCATGGCCGAGCTGACGCTGGTCACCGCCGTGATCGCCGCCGCCTTCCGGTTCGAGCACGCGCCGGGGTCGGACACCCGGCCCCGGATCGGCATCACGCTGCGGCCGCGCCGGCTGCGGCTGCGGGCGCTGCCCCGCTGACGGACGCGGCGCGCACGTCCAGGCGGCCCGAGGCTCCCTGGACGTGCGCAGGCGGGTGTGCGGGGCGGTGCTCCGTACCGGGGTGAACCGGTGGCGGTGGGCCGGAGGGCTCAGAAGTCCTCGTCCAGGTCGACGGAACCCTCCACCGCCACCTGGTACGCCGACGGGCGCCGCTCGAAGAAGTTGGTCAGCTCCTGGACCCCCTGCAGCTCCATGAAGGAGAAGGGGTTCTGGGAGCCGTACACCGGGGCGAAGCCGAGGCGGGCGAGCCGCTGGTCGGCGACGCACTCCAGGTACTGCCGCATGGAGTCGGTGTTCATCCCCGCCAGGCCGTCACCGCACAGGTCGCGCGCGAACCGCAGCTCGGCCTCGACGGCCTCCCGCAGCATGTCGGTGACCTGGTGGCGGAGGTCGTCGTCGAAGAGGCCGGGTTCCTCCCGGCGGACGGTGTCGACCACGTCGAAGGCGAAGGACATGTGCATGGTCTCGTCGCGGAACACCCAGTTGGTGCCGGTGGCCAGGCCGTGCAGCAGGCCCCGGCCGCGGAACCAGTAGACGTAGGCGAAGGCCCCGTAGAAGAACAGGCCCTCGATGCAGGCGGCGAAGCAGATGAGGTTGAGGAGGAAACGGCGGCGGTCGGACTTGGTCTCCAAGCGGTCGATCGACTCCACCGAGTCGATCCACTTGAAGCAGAACTCGGCCTTCTCGCGGATCGAGGGGATGTTCTCGACGGCCGCGAAGGCGGCGGCCCGGTCGTCCGGGTCGGGGAGGTAGGTGTCCAGCAGGGTCAGGTAGAACTGGACGTGCACGGCCTCCTCGAAGAGCTGGCGGGAGAGGTAGAGCCGGGCCTCGGGGGAGTTGATGTGCTGGTAGAGGGTCAGGACGAGGTTGTTCGCCACGATCGAGTCGCCGGTGGCGAAGAAGGCGACCAGGCGGCCGATCAGGTGCCGCTCGGCGGGGGTGAGCCTGGCGAGGTCGGCCACGTCCGAGTGGAGGTCGACCTCCTCCACGGTCCAGGTGTTCTTGATGGCGTCCCGGTAGCGCTCGTAGAAGCCGGGGTAGCGCATGGGGCGCAGGGTCAGCTCGAAGCCGGGGTCGAGCAGGTTCTTGGCCTGGTTCTCGGTCTGGTTCTTCGTATCGGTCTTCACTGGCAGGCCTCGCAGGACCCGGGGTTCTCCAGGGAGCAGGCGGCGGCCGCCTGTGCTGGTGCTTGTGCGGCGCGGGCGATGCGGGTCGCCGGGCGGGAGCGCAGGTAGTACGTGGTCTTCAGGCCCCGCTTCCAGGCGTAGGCGTACATCGAGGAGAGCTTGCCGATGGTCGGGGTCTGGAGGAACAGGTTCAGGGACTGGCCCTGGTCGAGGTACGGGGTGCGGGCGGCGGCCAGGTCGATCAGGGCGCGCTGCGGGAGTTCCCAGGCGGTGCGGTAGAGGCGGCGGACGTCCTCGGGGAGCCGGTCGAGGTCCTGGACCGAGCCGTTCGCCTCGCGCAGGGCCTCGCGGGTGCGGGCGTCCCAGGCGCCGAGCCGCTTGAGGTCGGCCACCAGGTAGGAGTTGACCTGGAGGAACTCGCCGGACAGCGTCTCGCGTTTGAACAGGTTGGACACCTGCGGCTCGACGCACTCGTGGACGCCCGCGATCGAGGCGATGGTGGCGGTCGGGGCGATGGCGAGGAGCAGGGCGTTGCGCAGCCCGGTGCGGGCGACGCGCTCGCGCAGGGCGGTCCAGCGGTCGGGCCAGGCCGGCTCCACGTCGTAGTGGTCGGGGTGCAGGACCCCGCGTGCGGTACGGGTCTTCTCCCAGGCGGGCAGCGGGCCGGCGCGCTCGGCGAGGTCCGCGGAGGTCTCGTACGCGGCCAGCATGATCCGCTCGGCGATACGGGTGGACAGAGTCTTGGCCTCGGGGGAGTCGAAGGGCAGGCGGAGCGTGAAGAAGACGTCCTGGAGGCCCATCACGCCGAGGCCGACGGGGCGCCAGCGGCTGTTGGAGCGGGCCGCCTGCCCGGTCGGGTAGTAGTTGATGTCGACGACTCGGTCCAGGAAGGTGACGGCGGTGCGGACGGCCGCGTCCAGGCGGTCCCAGTCCATCGCCCCGCCGGTCACGAAGGCGGCCAGGTTGAGGGAGCCCAGGTTGCACACCGCCGTCTCCCCGTCGTCCGTGACCTCCAGGATCTCCGTGCAGAGGTTGGAGGAGTGGATGACGTGGCCCGGTTCGGCGGTCTGGTTGGCGGTGCGGTTGGCGGTGTCCTTGAAGGCCATCCAGCCGTTGCCGGTCTGCGCGAGGGTGCGCATCATACGGCCGTACAGCTCGCGGGCGGGGAGCGTCCTGCGGGCCAGGCCCTTCGCCTCGGCCGCGCGGTAGGCCGCGTCGAACTCCTCGCCGTGGAGGTCGGGCAGCTCCGGGACGTCGGCGGGGGAGAAGAGGGACCAGTCCGCGTCCGCCTCGACGCGGC
Source organism: Streptomyces sp. NPDC016677 (assembly GCF_055562815.1). NCBI lineage: Bacteria > Bacillati > Actinomycetota > Actinomycetes > Kitasatosporales > Streptomycetaceae > Streptomyces > Streptomyces sp. NPDC016677. Next base: position 561,669 of record NZ_JBVHEO010000003.1, read on the forward strand.
GCATGAACTCGTCCGGGACCCAGTGCGCCAGGTTCAGGTTGTGGGTGCGGCGGGCGTCCTCGCCGGTGTTGTCCCGCAGTTCGAGGAACTCCTCGATGTCCGCGTGCCAGGTCTCCAGGTAGACCGCCGCCGCTCCCTTGCGCCGGCCGCCCTGGTTGACGGCGGCGACCGAGGCGTCGAGCGTCTTGAGGAACGGGACGATGCCGTTCGAGTGCCCGTTGGTGCCGCGGATCAGCGAACCCCGGGCGCGGATGCGGGAGTAGGCGATGCCGATGCCGCCGGCGTGCTTGGAGAGGCGGGCGACCTGGAGGTAGCGCTCGTAGATCGAGTCCAGCTCGTCCCTGGGGGAGTCCAGGAGGTAGCAGGACGACATCTGGGGGTGCCGGGTGCCGGAGTTGAAGAGGGTGGGGGAGGAGGGGAGGTAGTCGAGGCGGCTCATCAGGCCGTAGAGCGCGGCCACGTCGGCGACGGACCCGGGGGTGTCGTCGTCGGCGAGGCCGGCGGCGACGCGGAGCAGGAAGTGCTGCGGGGTCTCGATCACCTTGCGGGTGTGCGGGTGCCGGAGCAGATAGCGGCTGTGCAGGGTGCGCAGACCGAAGTAGCCGAAGCGGTCGTCGGCGGCGGGGTCGGGCATTCCGTCCAGGCGGTCCGCGTGCCGGCGTACGAAGTCGGCCGTACGGTCGGCGACCAGGCCCTCGCGGTGGCCGGTGGCGACGGACTCGGTGAAGGTGGTCACGCCCTGGGAGGCGGCCTCGGCGCGCAGCGTGAGCGTCAGCAGCCGGGCGGCCAGCCGCGAGTACGCCGGGTCCTCGGAGATCAGGCCGGCCGCGGCCTCCGTGGCCAGTTCCCGCAGCTCCGCCTCGTCGGCCCGCGCGGACCGGCCGCGCAGCGCGGCGGCGGCGACCCGGCCGGGGTCGGCGTCGGGGAGGTCGGCGGTCAGTTCGGTCAGGGTCCGCAGCAGCGCGGCACCGGGCCTGTCCTCGGGCACCGGGGGCGTTGCCGGAGCGGGGCCGGCCGGTGATACCGGGTCGGCTGGCGCGATGGTCATGGGGAGCACTCCCTCGCTCGGCACGGGGCCTTGCGGAGGGCAGGGGGCAGCTCACGAGCGCGCGCGGCGTCGCGTCCACCGGCCCATTCCACGAGGCCCGGACGTCAGGCGCCCGGGCCGGACGGCCGGGCGCACTGTCGGCAGGTACTCGGACTGGACAGGCGTGCGGACACGCGAGTACACCGTTGCGGGACAGTTCCGGATTCGCACCGGATTCCCCTGCGGCGACAGCGAGCATGAGCATACATGTTGTGCCGCGAGAGGAAAGCGACCCCAGATGTAGTGTCTGTCGAGTCAGAGGGACAGCTCGTACGTGAGGAGCGTGATGTCGTCCGGCTCCGGGTTCCAGTCGCGGTCCGGGGTGCGGACGAAGCCGAGGCGTTCGTAGACGCGGTGGGCCGCGCGCATGGTCCTCTGCGTGGACAGGACCAGGCGTTCGCAGCCGTCGACGCCGCGGGCGCGATCGACGCAGGCGCGGACGAGGGCCTCGCCTACGCCGCGGCCGCGGGCCGCGTGGGCCACCGCGAGCATGCGTATCTCGGCCTCTCCCCCGCGGGCGAGCTCGGCCATGGGGCCGCCGGACGGCACGAGGGTGACTCCGCCGAGGACGGCGTCGTCCTTCACGGCTGCCAGTACCTCCGCGGCGGCGGCGCGTTTCGCCACGTCGCGGAGTTCTTCGAGGTAGGCGTCGGATGCGCTGAAGTCGAGGAGGCCGTCGTGGAGGTAGGCGGTGGCGGTGATCTCTCCGAGAGCGGGGTATTCGGTGGGGTGGGCTGGGCGGATACGGAAGTCCATGCGGGGAGTGTGCACGACTGCGGGCCGCCGGTGTGGGTCTTTTCGGCGGCCCGCCGGGGGTGTGTCCGGTTGCCCGCGCCCGCACGGCGGGGCCGCATGTCGATACAGCCCCGCGCTCCTCAGGGGCGCGTCTCAGTGCGCGGAGCCGGCCGTCGCCGGCGGCAGCTCCACCTCCACGCCCGGGTCGCCCGCGTCCGCCGTGTAGTCCTCCGGGCGGGTCTGGTCGATGCCGTCGGGGGCCTTGGCCGCGCGGAGGACGAAGGTCAGGACGACCGTCACCAGCGCGTTGAGCACGAACGCCGTCAGACCGATGTACCCGATCTCCCCGATGCCCGGGATCTCCTTCGACGAGCCGCCGAAGTGCGCCTGCGTCGGCGAGGAGACGCCGTACGCCGCGAGCGTGCCGTAGACCATGCCGACCGCCCAGCCGGCGAGCAGCGCCCAGCGGTGGAACCAGCGCGTGAACAGGCCGCCGACCAGCGCCGGGAAGGTCTGCAGGATCCAGATGCCGCCCAGGAGCTGGAAGTTGATCGCGACCGTCTTGTCCATGCCGAGCACGAAGACCAGCGCGCCCACCTTCACCAGCAGCGACACCAGCTTGGAGACCTTGGTCTCCTGTTCCGGCGTGGCGTCGGGCTTGATGAAGTCCTTGTAGATGTTGCGGGTGAAGAGGTTGGCCGCCGCGATCGACATGATGGCCGCCGGGACCAGCGCGCCGATGCCGATCGCCGCGAAGGCCACGCCCGCGAACCAGTCCGGGAACATGTCCTCGAAGAGCTGCGGGATGGCGAGCTGGCCGTTGCTCACCTTGATGCCGGCCGCGATCGCCATGAAGCCCAGCAGGGCCAGCAGCCCCAGCATCAGGGAGTACAGCGGCAGGATCGTGGTGTTGCGGCGGATCACCTCACGGCTGCGCGAGGACAGCGTCGCGGTGATCGAGTGCGGGTACATGAACAGCGCCAGCGCCGAGCCGAGGGCCAGGGTGGCGTACGTCCACTGGCCGGTGTCGGGCGGGGTCACGCCGCCCGCGCCCGCCGCCTCGAACTTGTCACCGGCCGCGGCGAAGATGTCGTCGAAGCCGCCCAGCTTGATCGGGATGTAGATGATGGCGACCGCGATCACGAGGTAGATCAGCGTGTCCTTTACGAACGCGATCAGCGCGGGCGCCCGCAGCCCGGACGAGTACGTGTACGCCGCGAGCACGCCGAAGGCGATCAGCAGGGGCAGGTCCTTGATGAACCAGTTGGTGTCCTCACCGCCGCCGACGCCCATCACGTCCAGCACGGCCTGGATGCCGACCAGCTGGAGGGCGATGTACGGCATGGTGGCCAGGATGCCGGTGACGGCGACCGCCAGCGACAGTCCCTTCGAGCCGAACCGGCCGCGCACGAAGTCCGAGGTCGTCACGTACCCGTGCTTGTGCGAGACCGACCACAGGCGGGGCAGGAAGGTGAAGATCAACGGGTAGACCAGGATCGTGTACGGCACCGCGAAGAAGCCGGAGGCGCCCGCCGCGTAGATCGCCGCCGGGACGGCGACGAAGGTGTACGCCGTGTAGAGGTCGCCGCCCAGCAGGAACCAGGTGATCCAGGTGCCGAACGAGCGTCCGCCCAGGCCCCATTCGTCGAGGCTGGCCTCGTTCTCGGCCCGGCGCCAGCGCGCGGCCAGGAAGCCCATCGCGGTGACCAGGACGAAGAAGAAGATGAAGACGGCGAGTGCCACGCCGTTGACGCCGTCGTTCACTTGCCCGCACCCCCCTCGGGAGCGCGCCGGGCCCGCTGGTCCCGCTGCCACAGTTTGTACGCGATCATCGTCAGCGCCGTCGAGATCAGCACCCAGGCCATCTGGTACCAGTAGAAGAACGGGATGCCGATGAACGCCGGGTCGGTCTTCGCGTACGACCCGACCCAGAGCATGGCCACGAACGGTGCGACCAGGCAGAGGCCGATGACCACGCGCACCGGCGTCACCACCGGCCCCGAACTCGTTCCTGAGGCTTGCGACATGCGGCGGCTCCGTCCCCTAGGTGGTCAGCCCTGTAATGCGGAGGCAATCTAGGTGACGGTTACACGACAGCGGAAGACCCCGTCCGTATATCGGTCCCCGAAGACCGGCGGGTCCCCGCGAAAGCCGCTCAGCGGCGGCGAGGACCCGTGCGCGGGTGTGCCTCCCGCCGGTCCGTCCGGGTCGCGCGCCGCACGGGAGGCGACGTCAGTCCCGCGGTCGCTTCAGCCGCGCCACGAACTTGTACCGGTCCCCCCGGTACACCGACCGCACCCACTCCACCGGCTGTCCGTCCCGGTCGCGCGAGTGCCGGGAGAGCATCAGCATCGGCAGGCCCACGTCGGTGCCGAGCAGGCCGGCCTCGCGCGGGGTGGCCAGCGAGGTCTCGATGGTCTCCTCGGCCTCGGCGAGATGGACGTCGTAGACCTCGGCCAGCGCCGTGTACAGGGACGTGTACTTGACCAGGGAGCGGCGCAGCGCCGGGAAGCGCTTGGCGCTCAGGTGGGTGGTCTCGATGGCCATCGGCTCCCCGTTGGCCATGCGCAGCCGCTCGATGCGCAGCACCCGGCCGCCGGTGGTGATGTCCAGGAGCGCGGCGATCCGGTCGTCGGCGGTGATGTAGCCGACGTCCAGGAGCTGGGACGTGGGTTCCAGCCCCTGGGCGCGCATGTCCTCCGTGTACGAGGTGAGTTGCAGCGCCTGCGAGACCTTCGGCTTGGCGACGAAGGTGCCCTTGCCCTGGATGCGCTCCAGACGGCCCTCGACGACCAGTTCCTGGAGGGCCTGGCGCACGGTGGTGCGGGAGGTGTCGAACTCGGCGGCCAGCGTGCGCTCCGGCGGGACCGGTGTGCCGGGCGCCTGGGTCCGCGTCATGTCGAGCAGATGCTTCTTCAGGCGGTAGTACTTGGGCACGCGCGCGGTACGGACGGTCGCCCCACCCTCGTTCTCCGCACTGCTGACGTCGGTGCTCATCGCTGCCTTCCCGGCTCCGGGTGCCGAAGCGGCCGACGTCCCCGGCCGGCCGCGGCTCACATCGTGGCACGGCTCACCGCGGGGTGGTCCCGCACGCTCCGTGACCCCCTCTGTATACCTCTGGGGCCACCGTTGGTCTAGTCCACCGCGCCGTCAAGCCCGCGTGGTACGCCCCGGCCGAGTCCCTTCCCGCCGGTGCCGACGGGTGTCTGGTACAGGCGCCGGGCGGGGGTCCGATCCACCCCTCGCGGAATGAAGGGTCCCTGCATATCTCGGTCGCATCACGGAGGCCCGGCGGCCCGTTGAACACCCTTGACAGTCTTATTGGTCTGGGCCAGTCTCCCCGTACTGGTCTACACCATTGGTCCAGTCCCGGCCCCAAGGGCGGTCACGCGCAGGCGAGTTACCGCGGGGAGGCAGGGGGGTTGTGGCATCCCTGAGGAGGGTGGCGTGAAGCGCAAGCTGATATCCGCGATCGGTGTCGCGGGCATGATGGTCTCCATCGCGGCGTGCGGGGGCGACAGCGGCGACAGCGAGTCCGGGGCGGAGGGCCAGACCCTCACCGTGTGGGTGATGGACGGATCGTCCCCCGACCAGTGGCAGAAGGAGCTGGGCGCCGCCTTCGAGAAGCAGACCGGCTCGAAGGTCGAGTTCGAGATCCAGCAGTGGAACGGCATCCAGCAGAAGCTCACCACCGCCCTCTCCGAGGAGAACCCGCCGGACGTCTTCGAGATCGGCAACACCCAGACCCCCGCCTACGCCAAGACCGGGGGCCTCGCCGACCTCGGTGACCTCAAGAAGGAGATCGGCGGCGAGTGGACCGAGTCCCTCAACGCCTCCTCCGTCTACGAGGGCAAGCAGTACGCGACGCCCTGGTACTTCGCCAACCGCGTCGTCGTCTACAACAAGAAGGTCTGGGCGGAGGCGGGCATCAAGGACACGCCCGAGACCCGGGACGAGTTCTACGACGCCCTGAAGACGATCGGCGCCAAGACCGACGCCGAGCCGATCTACCTGCCCGGTCAGAACTGGTACCACTTCGTCGGCCTGGTGATCGGCGAGGGCGCCGAACTGGTCAAGAAGGACGGCGACAAGTACGTCTCCAACCTCGCCGACCCCAAGGTCACCGCGGCGATGGAGACCTACCAGAAGTTCCAGGCGCTCTCCGACGCCCCCAAGGACAAGGACGAGGCCACCCCGCAGCAGGCCGAGGTGTTCGCCAAGGGCGACGTCGGCGCCTTCATCGGCATGGGCTGGGAGGCCGCCACCGCCATCGAGGCCAACCCGAAGATCGAGCAGGACATCGGCTACTTCACCATCCCCGGCGCCACGGCCGGCAAGCCCGAGGGCGTCTTCCTCGGCGGCTCCAACCTCGCCGTCGCCGCCGGCTCCACCAAGCAGGACCTGGCCAAGGAGTTCCTGAAGCTCGCCCTGTCCGACAAGTTCGAGGGGCAGCTCGCCAAGGAGAACGGCGTCATCCCGAACAAGGAGTCCCTCCAGACCAACCTGAAGGGCAACGCCCCGGCCGAGGCCGCCGCCCCGGCCGCCGCCGTCGGCGGCACCACGCCGCTGATCCCGGAGTGGGCCGCGGTGGAGAACGCCCCCAACCCGATCAAGACGTACATGACCGCCGTACTGAACGGCAAGTCGCCCGCACAGGCGGCCAAGCAGGTCGAGGGCGAGTTCAACAAGCGCCTGGCGCAGCAGCAGTAGGACCTTCGGCGGGCGCGGGGGACGGTCACCGGCCGGCTCCCGCCCCTCCGGCGTCGTACCGGCCGAGTAGAGAGATTCGCGAGCATGACCGTGCAGACCGAACGGCCGCCCTCCGGCCCGGCCGGCGTCCGCAGGACGGCCGGGGCGGCCGGCGGACCGGCCCCGAAAGGCACGCCCCGGGCCGCCGCCCTCACCCCGTACCTGTTGCTGCTGCCCGCCGTCGCGGCCACCGTGCTGCTGCTCGGCTGGCCGCTGCTGAAGGACCTGCTGCTGTCGTTCCAGAACCTCAACATGGCGCAGCTGATCCAGCACGCCACCGAGTGGAACGGCATCGACAACTACAAAGAGGTCCTCACCGGCGAGGACTTCTGGCGGGTCACCCTGCGCTCGATCCTGTTCACGGCGGTCAACGTCGCCCTGATCATGGTCCTGGGCACCCTGGTCGGCCTCCTCCTCGCCCGCCTCGGCAAGCGGATGCGGATCACCCTGCTGATCGGCCTGGTGCTGGCCTGGGCCATGCCGGTGGTCGCCGCGACCACCGTCTACCAGTGGCTGTTCGCCCAGCGCTTCGGCGTCGTCAACTGGGTCCTCGACAAGCTCGGCTGGCACTCGATGGCCGACTACAGCTGGACCAGCAGCCAGATGTCGACGTTCTTCGTCGTCACCCTGCTGATCGTCTGGATGTCCATCCCGTTCGTCGCGATCAACCTCTACGCGGCGACCACCACCATCCCCGGCGAGCTGTACGAGGCCGCGGCCCTCGACGGCGCCGGCGTCTGGCGGAGTTTCACCACCGTGACCATGCCGTTCCTGCGGCCGTTCCTCTACGCGACGACGTTCCTGGAGATCATCTGGGTCTTCAAGGCGTTCGCCCAGGTCTTCACCTTCAACGGCGGCGGCCCGGACCGGCTCACCGAGATCCTGCCGGTCTACGCCTACGTCGAGGGCGTCGGCAACCAGCACTACGGCATGGGCGCGGCGATCGCCGTCCTGACCATCCTGATCATGCTCGGCCTGACCGCGTACTACCTCAGGATCGTGCTCAAGCAAGAGGAGGACGAGGCGTGAAGCGCTCGCTCTTCGGCCGGCTGTGGCCCAATGTCACGGCCGTCGTGTTGTTCATCGGCCTCGTCTTCCCCGTGTACTGGATGTTCGCCACGGCGTTCAAGCCGACCGGCGACATCATCTCGGAGACGCCCGTCTGGTTCCCGGCCGACCTCACCTTGAAGCACTTCAAGACGGCGGTCGGCGCCGAGAACTTCTGGACGATGGTCGCCAACTCGCTGATCGTCACCGTCCTCGCGGTCGTCTTCTCGCTGGTCGTCGCGCTGCTCGGCTCCTTCGCCCTGGCGCGGATGCGGTTCAGGGGGCGGCGCGGCTTCATCATCGCCTTCATGTGCGCGCAGATGGCGCCCTGGGAAGTCATGGTCATCGCGATCTACATGATCGTCCGGGACGCCTCGATGCTGAACAGCCTGGTCCCGCTGACGCTCTTCTACACGATGATGATCCTCCCCTTCACCATCCTGACCCTGCGCGGCTTCGTCGCCGCCGTGCCCAAGGAGCTGGAGGAGTCCGCGATGGTCGACGGCTGCACCCGCGTCCAGGCGTTCCGCCGGGTCATCCTGCCGCTGCTCGCGCCGGGGCTGATGTCCACCTCGATGTTCGGCTTCATCACCGCGTGGAACGAGTTCCCGCTGGTCCTGGTGGTCAACAAGGAGGCCGAGGCGCAGACCCTGCCGCTGTGGCTGTCCAGCTTCCAGACCGTCTTCGGCAACGACTGGGGCGCGACGATGGCCGCCTCCTCCCTCTTCGCCGTCCCGATCCTGATCCTGTTCGTCTTCCTCCAGCGCCGGGCCGTCAGCGGCCTGACCGCCGGTGCCGTGAAGGGCTGAGGCCACCGATGACGACACTCACCAGCGGTACCGACACCCTCACCCGCGACGCCCTCGCCGTCCTCCAGCCCGGCTTCACCGGCACCACCGCCCCCGACTGGCTGCTGCGCCGCCTCGGCGAGGGGCTGGCCTCCGTCGCCCTGTTCGGCCGCAACATCGCCACCGCCGAACAGGTCGCCGCGCTCACCGCCCAGGTGCGCGCCGAGCGGGACGACGTACTGATCGCCATCGACGAGGAGGGCGGCGACGTCACGCGCCTGGAGGTGCGCACCGGCTCCTCCTTCCCGGGCAACAACGCCCTCGGCGCCGTCGACGACCCCGACCTGACCCGGGCGGTCGCCGCCGAACTGGGCCGCCGCCTCGCGGCCTGCGGCGTCGACTTCGACTGGGCCCCCTCGGCCGACGTCAACGCCAACCCCGACAACCCGGTGATCGGCGTGCGCTCCTTCGGCGCCGACCCCGCCCTGGTCGCCCGGCACACCGCCGCCTACGTCACCGGCCTCCAGTCGGCGGGTGTGGCGGCGTGCACGAAGCACTTCCCCGGGCACGGCGACACCGCCGTCGACTCCCACCACGCGGTGCCCCGCATCGACGCGGACGCCACGGTGCTGGCCGAACGCGACCTGGTCCCGTTCCGCGCCGCGATCGCCGCCGGCACCCGCGCGGTCATGAGCGCCCACATCCTCGCCCCGGCCCTGGACCCGGACCTCCCCGGCACCCTCTCCCGCCGCGTCCTGACCGGACTCCTGCGCGAGGAACTGGGCTACGACGGCCTGATCGTCACCGACGGCATCGAGATGCGGGCCATTGCCGGCACCTACGGCATCGAACGCGGCACCGCCCTCGCCATCGCGGCCGGCGCCGACGCGATCTGCGTGGGCGGCGGGCTCTGTGACGAGGACACCGTACGGCGGCTGCGGGACGCCCTGGTCGCCGCCGTGCGCGCCGGTGAACTGCCCGAGGAACGCCTCGCCGACGCGGCCGAGCGGGTCCGCGCCCTGGCCCGCTGGACGACGGCCGCCCGGGCCGCCGGGCCGTCTACCGCGCCCGACGAGGAGGTCGGCCTGCGCGCCGCCCGCCGCGCCCTGCGCGTCACCGGCGCCGCCTCCTTCGCCCCCCTCACCGCACCGCCCTACGTCGCGCAGCTCACCCCCGCCCCGAACATCGCGGTCGGCGACGAGACCCCGTGGGGTGTCGCCGCCGAGCTGTGCCGGCTGCTGCCCGGCACGGAGACGGGCGGCTTCACCGGCCCGGACGCCGGCGCCGAGGTGCTGCGGGCGGCCGGGGAGCGCCGGGTGGTGGCCGTGGTCCGCGACGAGCACCGCCACCCCTGGATGGCGGCGGCCCTGGACACCCTGCTGGCCGCCCGCCCCGACTCCGTCGTGGTCGAGATGGGCGTCCCCCAGGCCCCGCCCCGTGGCGCCCTCCACCTGGCCACCCACGGCGCGGCCCGGGTCTGCGGCCGGGCGGCGGCGGAGGTTGTCGCGGGCGTGCGGGCATGAGGAAGGCGCCGGTCCCCTCGCGCGGGGGACCGGCGCCTTTCCCGTACGTGTCTCAGATCCCCTGCCACCGCGGCTTGTTGGCGTACGTGTGCCGGAAATAGCCGGCCAGCTTCAGCTTCGACGCGGCGGCCTCGTCGACGACGACCGTGGCGTGCGGGTGGAGCTGGAGCGCCGAGGCCGGGCACACCGCCGCGACCGGTCCCTCGACCGTCGCGGCGACCGCGTCCGCCTTGCCCTCGCCGGTGGCCAGCAGCACCAGGTGCCGGGCCTCCAGGATGGTGCCGATGCCCTGGGTGATCACGTGGTGCGGCACCTGCGTGATGTCACCGTCGAAGAAGCGCGCGTTGTCCACCCGGGTCTGCTCGGTCAGGGTCTTGATCCGGGTCCGGGAGGCCAGCGAGGAGCACGGCTCGTTGAAACCGATGTGCCCGTCCGTCCCGATCCCCAGCAGTTGCAGGTCGACCCCGCCGGCCTCGGCCAGCGCCCGGTCGTACGCCTCGCAGGCCGCCTGCACGTCCGCCGCCGTGCCGTCGGGACCCAGGAACGCGTCCATGCCGATGCCCAGCGGCTGGAGCACCTCGCGCCGCAGCACCGACCGGTACGACTCGGGGTGCTCCGCCGGCAGCCCCACGTACTCGTCGAGCTGGGCTATCCGCGCCCGCGAGGTGTCCACGGAACCCGCGCGCACCTCGGCCGCCAGCGCCTCGTACACCGGCAGCGGCGTCGAGCCGGTGGCCACCCCGAGCAGGGCGTCGGGCTTGCGCCTGAGCAGCTGTGCCATGGCCCCGGCGATCAGCTCGCCGCCCGCCCTGGCGTCCGGAACGATGACAACTTCCACGCTGGCCTGCCGTTTCGAAGAGGGGACTGAGTGGTTTAGACCAATCCTGCGCCCAATTTAGCAGAACGGCTCCTTATCGGCCCCACACCTGCCCCGTCCGGGCTAGGCTGCTGCCGACTGCTCGGACGTCCGAACAGTCGTGGGAAACCGACAACAACTGACCCGTTCCCATGCATGGACACCCCTAGTGGTCTAGTCCAGAATGAACGACAGGCTTCCGCTCTCCCCGCACAGGAGGGCGGACCGAGGATCCGAGGCTCTCTGCCCTGACTGCCCCGAATCCTCGACCTTCGGCCGACCGGGACCGCACACCCCACGGCCGTTGTTGCTCCGGGCTGCGGTGCCGGGAGGGTTGAGGGTCCCTCCCAGGCGCCGCGGCCCGCGGGTGTCTTCGCGGGTCCTCGGGTCTCGGGTCCTCGCGGGTCCGCGGCCGTGGAACGGCTGGTTCCGGGCGCTGTCCGGGCCGCCAGGTACGCTCGACCACGTGCCCTCCATGAACGAACTCGTACGCCAGCACACCGCCCTCGACAGGTCCGACCTGGAATGGCTGCACCTGCTGGTCTCGGAGTGGCAGCTCCTCTCCGACCTCTCCTTCGCCGACCTGGTCCTGTGGGTCCCCACCCGCGACGGCACCCGGTACGTCTCCGTCGCCCAGATGCGGCCCAACACCGGCCCCACCTCCTACCAGGACGACATGGTCGGCCACCTGGTCCCGCGCGGCCGGCGCCCCATGCTGGACATCGCGCTGGACGAGGGCCGGATCGTGCGCGAGGGCGACCCGGAGTGGCGCGAGGAGGTCCCGGTCCGCATCGAGTCGATCCCGGTACGGCGCCAGGGCCGCGTCCTCGGCGTGATCGCCCGCAACACCAACCTGCTCACCGTGCGCACCCCGAGCCGCCTGGAACTGACCTACCTCCAGAGCGCCTCCGACCTCGCCCAGATGATCGCGGCCGGTGCCTTTCCGTTCGAGAACCAGCAGGTCGACATGGACGCCTCGCCCCGCGTCGGTGACGGCCTGATCCGGGTCGACGGGGACGGCATCGTCCAGTACGCCTCCCCGAACGCCCTGTCGGCCTACCACCGCATGGGGCTCGCCGCCGACCTGGTCGGCCACCACCTGGGCCGGACCACCGCCGAACTCGCCCCGACCCACGGGCCGGTGGACGAGGCGCTCGCCAAGGTGGCCAGCGGCTGGGCGCCGCGCGAGTTCGAGATCGAGGCCGCCGACGGCGTGATCCAGTTCCGCGCCATCCCGCTCAAGCCCAAGGGCACCCGCATCGGTTCGCTGGTGCTGCTGCGGGACGTCACGGAACTGCGCCGCCGCGAGCGCGAGTTGATCACCAAGGACGCCACCATCCGGGAGATCCACCACCGGGTGAAGAACAACCTCCAGACGGTGGCCGCCCTGCTCCGCCTCCAGGCCCGCCGCATCGAGTCCGAGCGCGGGCGCGAGGCCCTGGAGGAGGCCGTCCGCCGGGTCGGCTCGATCGCCATCGTGCATGAGACGCTGTCCCAGAACCTGGACGAACGGGTGGAGTTCGACGAGATCGCCGACCGGGTGCTCGCGATGGTCGCCGAGATCTCGCCGGGCAAGGTCGCCGGCCGGCGCACCGGTCACTTCGGCATCCTGGACGCGGAGGTGGCGACCCCGCTGTCCATGGTGCTGACCGAAGTGCTGCAGAACGCCCTGGAGCACGGCTTCCGCGAGGGCGACACCGGCACGGTGGAGGTCTCCGCCGTCCGCGGCGGCACCTCGAAGGAGTCACGGCTGCTGGTCACCGTCCAGGACGACGGCGTCGGCCTGCCCGCGGACTTCGACCCGCACCGCTCCGGGAACCTGGGCCTCCAGATCGTCCGCACGCTGGTGGAGGGCGAGTTGAGCGGCTCCTTCGACATGGTCCCGGCCCCGGGGGGCGGCACCCGGGTGATCTTCGACATCCCGGTGCGCTCGCAGAAGTAGCGGAAGGAGGGGAAGGAGGGGAAGGAGCGGGAGGCAGGCGGGCGCAGCAAAAAGCCCCGGATCGACGATGATCCGGGGCCAGTGCTCGCTGCGGGGTACTGCGCGCTGCGGCTCGGGGGCGGGGGATGCGTACTCGCTGCACGCGCCGCCAAGCTGAGGCTGTCGCGGGGCGGGTGTGTCAGGCGGAGGCCTGACGGGCCCGGTTGCGGGCGGCGCGGCGCTTCATGGCGCGGCGCTCGTCCTCGCTGAGACCACCCCAGACGCCGGAGTCCTGACCGGACTCGAGCGCCCACTGCAGGCACTGCTCCATGACGGGGCAGCGGCGGCAGACGGCCTTGGCTTCCTCGATCTGCAGCAGCGCAGGACCGGTGTTGCCGATGGGGAAGAAGAGCTCGGGGTCTTCCTCGCGGCAAACGGCGCGGTGACGCCAGTCCATGGCTGCTACCTCTCCTTGGTATTACATGCAGATTGCTTGTGAATGTGAACGCTTTCACGAATCCCTCAACAAGGGAAGGGCCGACCGTCAGGTTCCCTGGCGGGGTCCTTGGATTGAAGAGGGGTTCCGGTGATCTGTGGAGGCCGATGTTGCGGGCCGTCCCGATCGCCACGTAGAGACTCGCAAACCTCAGCGGCGGATACAACCCCTTCCGGAAAGTTTTTTTTGATTCTTCGGTGTCGACTAGGTCACAGCCGTACTTCCAGGGGGTGGATCCTGGTCTAAACGTTCGAGTGTAAGGACTTTCGCTGCTTCTGCTCACACAATCACACGCAGTGCACGGCGTACGCCTGTGAACGTCACGCTCGTCCGCAGCCCCAGGTGGTCACCGTCCATCTGGAGGGGCAGCGGCACCTTCGAATGCAAGGTGAACTCGGACATGTCGTGCAACGAGACCGCGTGTCTGCCGTGGGGTCCGCGCTCGGGGGACGAAGTGAGCAACTGGGTGCCATACCGGGCAACCGCGCTCGTCGTCATCCGGCTGAGACCGAGCACGTCGAGGCCCTTGTCGAACGAAGCCTTGGGCGACGCGTACATCGGGTGATTGCCCAGGAACGTCCACGGCGAGGTGTTCGAGACTATGGACAGCACCAGACCGGTCACCGGTTCCGCGTCCGGCCGGGTCAGCGTGATCGTGCCCTGGCGGCGGTGGGCCTCGCCGAAGAACTGGCGCAGCACCTGACGGACGTAGAGCGCGTGGGTGGACTTCTTGCCGCGTTCGCGGTGCTGCTCGACCCGGCCGACCACACCGGCGTCGAAGCCGAGCCCGGCGTTGAAGGTGAACCAGCGGGCCGGCACCGCCTCGTCCTCCGTCCCCGGGGTGCCGGAGGCCTTGCCGAGCCCGACGGTCCGCTCGCCGCCCTCGCGCAGGGCGTCCAGCAGGGCGCCGGTGGCCTCCACCGCGTGGTTGGGCAGGCCGAGGGCGCGGGCGAAGACATTGGTGGAACCGCCGGGGACCACGGCGAGGCGGGGGAGGCGGTCCGGGTCGGGGCCGGCGTGCAGCAGGCCGTTGACGACCTCGTTGACCGTGCCGTCGCCGCCGAGCGCCACCACCAGGTCGATGTCGTCGCTCCGCGCCGCCTGCCGGCCGAGGTCGCGCGCGTGGCCGCGGTACTCGGTGGTGACCGCCTCCAGCTTCATCTCGCTGGCGAGCGCGCGGATCAGTACGTCGCGCGTACGCGCACTCGTGGTGGTTGCCGCCGGATTGACCACGAGAAGTGCACGCATGGGTCCGAGCGTACCTACTGGGTGGTACCGGGCCCAGACCGATCCGTGGATCAGGCGGCGCGACCGGCGTGAACCTCGCCACGGGTGCGGCGACGGTGACGCGGGCCGCGCTGCGGGGGCGTCGGTGGTGGCGTGGGTCGCGTCGCGGGGTGCGCCGGTGGTGACGGGGACCGGGCCAGGTGGGTCGGTGGTGGTGCGGATCGCACGGCGAGGTGCCTGGCCGGGCGTCCGGGGCGTGGTGCGGTGGTGCGGCTCGTTCCGCGAGGTGCCTGGGGGGGCTGGGTGGTGCCTGCGGTGGTGGGCCCCGGTGGCGGGACGGTCGGCCGGCGGCGTGTACCTCGCCACGGGCGGGCGCGCGGTGCGGGCTACCCTGCTGGAGTGAGCAGTGACCAGACCCCCAGCACCGATGGAGCCGCCCCCGCCGGAGCGGCGGAGCCCCGTCCCGCCCGGCTGACCGCCGCGGCCGCACTGGCCGGGCTGGAGGGCCTCGCGCTCGTCGCCGGCGGGGCCTGGATGCTCGTCGGCGGCCTCACCGGGCACCCCGACGACCGCACCCAGGCGGTCACCGGCGGCGTCACCCTGATCGTCCTCGCCCTGCTGCCGCTGCTGGCCGCCCGCGGACTGCTCGCCCGGCGCGGCTGGAGCCGGGGCCCGGCGGTGATCACGCAGATCATGGCGCTGCCGGTGGCCTACAACCTGCTCCAGGCCGACAGCGTCGCCATCCCCGCCGGGATCGTGCTGGCCGTGGTGGCCGTCGCGGCGCTCGTCATGATCGTCAACCCCGAGACCACTCGGGCCCTGGGGATCAGGACACCCGGGGACTCACGGAAGTAGGGAGCCCCGGGGGCTCACGGAAGCAGGGAGCAGGGCAGCGGCCGACGCGGCGGCGGGCCCGCCGCTCACTCCTCCACCAGCAGCTTCTCCCGCAGCTGGGCCAGGGTGCGGGCCAGCAGCCGGGACACGTGCATCTGGGAGATGCCGACCTCCTGCGCGATCTGCGACTGGGTCATGTTGCCGAAGAACCGCAGCAGCAGGATGCGCTTCTCCCGGGGCGGCAGGTCCTCCAGGAGCGGCTTGAGCGACTCCCGGTACTCCACGCCCTCCAGCGCCTCGTCCTCCGCGCCGAGGGTGTCGGCGACCGCCGGGGACTCGTCGTCGGTGTCGGGGACGTCCAGCGAGAGCGTCGAGTACGCGTTGGCGGACTCCAGCCCCTCCAGGACCTCTTCCTCCGAGATGGCCAGCTTCTCGGCCAGCTCGTGCACCGTGGGAGAGCGGCCGTGCAGCTGGGACAGCTCCGCCGTCGCCGTGGTCAGCGACAGCCGCAGTTCCTGGAGCCGGCGCGGCACCCGCACCGCCCAGCCCTTGTCCCGGAAGTGCCGCTTGATCTCGCCGACCACCGTCGGGGTCGCGTACGTGGAGAACTCCACGCCGCGCTCCGGGTCGAAGCGGTCGACCGACTTGATCAGGCCGATGGTGGCGACCTGGGTGAGATCGTCGAGGGGCTCGCCGCGGTTGCGGAAGCGGCGGGCGAGGTGCTCGACGAGCGGCAGGTGCATGCGCACCAGCCGGTTGCGCAGCTCCGCGTACTCGGGGCTGCCGTCGTCCATGCGGCGCAGCTCGGCGAAGAGGGCGCGGGCCCCGCTGCGGTCCTGCGGGTCGTGCCGGCCGTGCTGTTCCGGCACGCTCCGCGCACCGGGCACCTCGTCCTCGGAGTGTCGCTCGTGCTCGCTCATCGTCCCGCCCGTAGCCCTTTCCGGAGCCCTCGCCTCCGATCGGCCGGGCAGCACGGGATCGCCCCCGCTCCGCCCGTCCGAAGGCACGCTCTGCACGGCGCCGTCCCGCTCCCCGGCCCGCTGCCCGCCGCCCGGGACGCCGGACTGGACACCGGCCTCCTCGGGGTGCGGACGGGCCTGCTCGGGGATGCCGTCGATACCACCCGCCCTGCCCCGGGCCCCGCTCGCAGGACGTGTGCCCTCGGCCGGCAGCCCCCGTGTGCCGCACTCTTCGTCCCGCACCGGCCCGTCCTTCCTCACGCCGGCCCGGGTCCCGCGCCGCGCTGTTTGTAGAGGCTGATCGAGACGGTGGCGTCCTCGTCCACGGCGGAGGACACCTTGCCCGCCAGCGCGGACAGCACGGTCCAGGCGAAGGTGTCCCGCGAGGGCGCGTGGCCGTCGGTGGTCGGCGCCGACACGGTGACCTCCAGCGAGTCGTCGACGAGGCGGAAGACACAGCTGAGCACGGAGCCGGGCACGGCCTGCTGGAGCAGGATCGCGCAGGCCTCGTCCACCGCGATGCGCAAGTCCTCGATCTCGTCGAGGGTGAAGTCCAAACGGGCCGCGAGGCCGGCCGTCGCCGTACGCAGCACCGACAGGTAGGCCCCCGCGGCCGGCAGCCGGACTTCGACGAAGTCCTGGGTCGCGGGCTCGCCTGCGAACTGGGACACCCTCACCTCCAAGGTGGTACAAGCGTTCAGGGCCGAGGGTCGCCCCTCGGGTAACGCGGTGACGCGATACGTGGTTCAGTGGTACAGCGGTGACGTTATCGCGCTCCGTGCTTTCCTGTCCCCGAGACCCCGACCCCTTGCTGTCACTCATAGTAAACACGTGAACACGCACAGTGGCTAGGGGTTGGGCGGGACCAAATCGGAAGAGCGCGCGCCGGGTTGACGTACCCACACGTCAGGCGGTCGAACCGTACCTTCCTCTTGCCCTTCGGGTCCCTACACGAGCACGTGGTCGACGAAGCACCAACGCCAGTCCTCGCCCGGCTCGAAGGTGCGCATCACGGGATGCCCGGTCTGTTCATGATGCCCTGTCGCGTGGCGTTTCGGGGAGGAGTCGCAGCAGCCGACATGACCGCAGGTGAGGCAGAGCCGCAACTGCACCGGGTCCGTGCCGTCGGCCAGGCACTCGGGGCAGGTCTCGCTGAGCGGCTCCGGCTCCGGGTGCGGCAGCGCGTCGGCGTGCGTGCACTGTTTCATGATTGCCAGGTTACGACGGGCGCGCGGAAGACCGCGCGGAGGAAAAAGGGTGGGCAGGGACCATGGACGTGATGCCGCTGCTGTTGCTGGTGGCGGGGAGTGCGGCGGTCGCCGCGGCGGGGCGGCGCACACCGGTGCCCGCGCCGCTGCTGCTGGTCGCGGCCGGACTGGCGGTCAGCTACGTCCCCGGCGTGCCCGACTACACCCTCGACCCGCACGTCGTGCTGCCGCTGCTGCTGCCCCCGCTGCTGTACACGGCGGCCACCGACAGCTCCTACCTGGACCTGCGCGCCCAGCTGCGGCCCGTCGCCCTGCTCTCCGTGGGCTACGTGCTCTTCGCGACCTTCGCCGTCGGCTGGGCCGCCTACCTGATCGTGCCGGACCTGCCGCTGACCGCCGCCCTGGTGCTCGGCGCGGTGGTGGCACCGCCGGACGCCGTCGCGGCCACCGCCGTCGCCCGCCGGGTGGGACTGCCGTCCCGGATCACCACCATCCTCCAGGGCGAGTCCCTGGTGAACGACGCCACCGCCATCACCGCCTACAAGGTGGCGCTCGCGGCGGCGGTCGGCGAGGGCGCCACCTGGGCCGGCGGGATCGGCGAGTTCCTGATCGCCGCGGTCGGGGGCATCGGCGTCGGACTGGTCCTCATGGTGCCGCTGCACTGGCTGCGCACCCGCCTGAAGGAACCGCTCCTCCAGAACACGCTCTCCCTGCTGATCCCCTTCGTCGCCTACGCGGCGGCGGAGCAGGTGCACGCCTCCGGGGTGCTGGCGGTCGTCGTCGTCGCGCTGCACCTGGGCCACCGCGCCTGGGAGGTCGGTTTCGCCACCCGCCTCCAGGAGGACGCGGTGTGGAAGATGGTCGCCTTCGTCCTGGAGTCCTCCGTCTTCGCCCTGATCGGCCTCCAGCTCCCCGTGGTCCTCAAGGGCCTCGGCGCGTACGAGGGAGTCCAGGCCGCCTGGTACGCGCTCGCCCTCTTCCTGGTGGTGGTCGCGGCGCGGTTCGTGTGGTCCTACCCGGCCACCTTCCTGCCCCGCGTCGTCTCGGCACGCGTGCGTGCGCGTGAGGAGAACCCGACCTGGAAGCAGCCCTTCGTCATCGCCTGGGCCGGCATGCGGGGCGTGGTCTCCCTGGCGATCGCCTTCTCCATCCCGCTCACCGTGCACGGCGGCGAACCCTTCCCCGAACGCAACCTGATCCTCTTCCTCACCTTCACCACGGTCATCGGCACCCTGGTCGTCCAGGGCGTGACCCTGCCGCCGCTGATCCGCCTGCTGAGGTTCCCCGGCCACGACGTCCAGGCCGAGACCCTGGCCGAGGCCAACGCCCAGGCCCAGGCGTCCAGGGCCGCCGAGCAGCGCCTGGACGACCTGCTCACCGACCCGCGCAACGCCCTGCCCGGACCGCTCGCCGAGCGGCTGCGCACGGTCCTGGAGCGCCGCCGCAACGCCGTCTGGGAACGGCTCGGCCAGGTCAACACCGTCACCGGGGAGACCGTCGACGACACCTACCGGCGGCTGTCCAGGGAGATGATCGGCGCCGAACGCGAGGTCTTCGTCAAGCTCAGGGACGGCCGGTACATCGACGACGAGATGCTGCGCACGCTGCTGCGCCGGCTGGACCTGGAGGAGGCGGCGGCGTACCGGGAGACGGCCCAGTAGGTTCACCGGCGGGTTCAGGGGAACGGCCGGCCGGTGATCACCGCGGCCAGGGTGGTGCCGCGCGGGAAGGCGCCCTCCTCGGTGAGCGTGAGCAGCGCGTACAGCAGCTTGGCGACATACAGGCGCTCCACGGGCAGCCCGTGGCGGCGTTCGAAGTCGGCGGCGAAGGCGTCCAGTTCGCCGGGCACGCGCGCGTAGCCGCCGAAATGGAAGCGGTCGTCCAGGCTCCAGGTGCCGCGGGGACCGCCGAACGCCCGCTCCTGGAGCCGCCGTACGTCGCCGTCCAGGAAGCCGCCCTTCAGCACCGGGACGCCGAGCGCCCGCTGCCCGGGACCGAGACCGGCGGCCAGCCCGGCCAGCGTGCCGCCGGTGCCGCAGGCGACGGCGACCACGTCGGCGCACCCGTCCAGCTCCCGGCCGAGGGCCCGGCAGCCGCGTACCGCCGCGGCGTTGCTGCCGCCCTCCGGCACCACGTACGCCTCCGGCGCCCCGGCCGCCGCCAGAAGGGCCGTCAGGGTCTCCGGCTCGGTCTTGCGGCGGTACGTCGACCGGTCGGTGAAGTGCAGCCGCATGCCGTCGGCGGCGCACCGCGCGAGCGAGTCGTTGAGCGGCCGGCCGGCCAGCTCGTGGCCGCGCACCACGCCGACCGTGGACAGGCCGAGCAGCCGCCCGGCGGCGGCGGTGGCGCGCAGGTGGTTGGACCAGGCGCCGCCGAAGGTCAGCACCGTACGGCCGGCGGCGGCCGTGAGGTTCGGCGCCAGCTTGCGCCACTTGTTGCCGACCAGCGCCGGGTGGATCAGGTCGTCCCGCTTGAGCAGCAGGCGTACACCCCGCCGCTCGAACCGCTCGTCGGTCAGCTCCCGCACCGGCGAGGGCAGCCGGGGGCCGAGGGCGGCGACGTCGTTGCTGGTCACCCCGCCATTGTCACCCTGGTGAGCCGGTGGCTCCGGGCTGGGTCACTTCAGGCGGTCCCGGATGCGCTCGCGCATCGACTTCATCGTGAACCCGCGCGGGTCCACCTTCCCCGGCTGCCACTCCAGGTGCCCGATGACGGACCGCTCGTTCCAGCCGTGGTGGCGGCAGACGGCCGCGGCGGCCTTCTCGATGGCCTCCAGTTGCTTCTCCGGCCACGGGTCCTCGCCGTCGCCGAGGTTCTCGCACTCGAACCCGTAGAAGCGGGCGTTGCCGTCGGTGTTCGCCTCGTTGTCCTTGGGCAGTCCCTTCTCCGCGATCACCGCGCGCAGTACGTCGTCGTCGCCGAGGCCGGCGTGGTTGGCGCGGCCGTAACCGACCAGGTGGACCCTGCCGTCCTTGGTGATGACGCCGTGGCACAGCGGGCCGGGCAGCCCCTCGTAGCCCTTGCGGCAGATGTCCACGGTCCGCGCGCTGCCCTTGGTCACGGTGTGGTGGATCATCACGCCGTGGACCGGGCCCCAGGCGCCCTTGGAGTTGCGGTTGTGCGTGCGCCAGTCGCCGACCTCGACGACCGTGAGGCCCTCGGCCTTCAGCGCTCTCAGGAAACTGCTCGCGGACATCGGTGCGGCCATCACCGGCTCCTTCGCTCCGCGCGACCGCCCGACGCGACCGCCTCGTACGGTGCTTGTTACCAAAACGGAGCCGCGTCTACCGCCTGTTCGGTCTCTGTGCGAGTCGATTCGGACGGAGTTCGGACGCGTGAACGGCGTTGGGAGGGCGCGGCGGGTCCCGGGAAAGCGGGACCGAAAGCCCAAGTTTGCCCCGGCGGCCGGTGCTCCATTCCCGCTCTTTCGGGTAATAGCACTGGCACATTGCATGAGGAAGGCTGATCCCCGCACATCGATGCACGGCGTGGGTGCGCCGGGCACGACCGGGAGGGCAATTCCTTATGTCGGTAGGCGAAGAGGTCCGCACCGAGCAGACCAGGCCGCAGCAGAGTCTCGGCACGGCGGCGGCGCGGAACCTGGCCACCACCACCAAGTCCGTTCCTCAGATGCAGGAGATCAGCTCGCGCTGGCTGCTGCGGATGCTGCCCTGGGTCGACATCCAGGGCGGTACGTACCGTGTGAACCGGCGCCTGACCTTCGCCGTGGGCGACGGCCGGGTGACGTTCGTGAAGACCGGCGACCGCGTCGAGGTGATCCCCGCGGAGCTGACCGAGCTGCCGGCCCTGCGGTCCTACGAGGACGACGAGGTGCTCTCGGAACTGGCCCGCCGCTGCGAGCAGCGGGAGTTCGGACCGGGCGACGTCATCGCCTCGTTCGGCAGCCCGAACGAAGAGGTCTACCTGCTGGCGCACGGCAAGGTGGAGAAGGTCGGCACCGGCCCCTACGGCGACGACGCGGTCCTCGGAGTCCTCGCCGACGGCGCCTACTTCGGCGACCGGGCCCTGCTCGACGGGGACGCCATCTGGGAGTACACGGCCCGCGCGGTGACCGCCTGCACCGTTCTGGTGCTGCCCCGCCAGGGAGTGGAACAGGTCGCCGAGCGCAGCGACTCCCTGCGCGAGCACATCCAGCAGCGCCGCGCCGAGCCCCAGCAGGCCACCAACAAGCACGGCGAGAAGGCGATCGACCTCTCCGCCGGCCACAGCGGCGAACCCGACATCCCGCACACGTTCGTCGACTACGAGGCCAAGCCCCGCGAGTACGAACTGAGCGTCGCCCAGACCGTCCTGCGCATCCACTCGCGCGTGGCGGACCTCTACAACCAGCCGATGAACCAGACCGAGCAGCAGATCCGGCTGACGGTCGAGGCGCTCAAGGAGCGCCAGGAGCACGAGCTGATCAACAACCGGGAGTTCGGCCTCCTCCACAACTGCGAGTACGACCAGCGCATCCAGCCGCACGAGGGTGCCCCCGGCCCCGACGACCTGGACGAGCTGCTCAGCCGCCGTCGCGGCACCAAGCTGCTCCTCGCCCACCCGCGCGCCATCGCCGCGATCGGACGCGAGCTGAACAAGCGGGGACTGGTCCCCGAGACGATCGACATCGCCGGCAACCGCATCCCCACCTGGCGCGGCGTGCCGATCTACCCGTGCAACAAGATCCCGGTCACCGAGGCCCGTACGTCCTCGATCATCGCCCTGCGTACCGGCGAGGCGGACCAGGGCGTCATCGGCCTGCGCGCCACCGGCATCCCGGACGAGATCGAGCCGAGCCTGTCGGTGCGCTTCATGGGCATCAACGAACAGGCCATCATCAAGTACCTGGTGACGGCCTACTACTCGGCGGCGGTGCTGGTGCCGGACGCGCTCGGTGTGCTGGAGAACGTCGAGATCGGCCGCTGGCAGTGACGCCCGGCGCACCGCGGTCCCGCCGGCGTGAGGTGAGCGGATGACGGGGGCTCGCGACGGAGCCCCCGGCGTACGGCGGCCCACCGTGACACTGGAACGGCACGTGCCGCCGGGAGGACGCGGGCCCACTGAGGGGCGGGGAGCCGCCGAGGAGCGGGGGGCCGCCGAGGAGCGGGGGGCCGTGGAGCCGGAGGGCGCCGACGGGCACGAGGCGGCGAAACTGCTGCGGCGGGCCCGCGCCTCGGTCGACCCGGAGCTGCGGGCGGCGCTGGCGTCGCTGCCGGGTCCGCTGGGCCGGGTGGCGCTCTACCACTTCGGGTGGCAGGGGGCCGACGGGACCCCGGCGGCCGGCAACGCCGGCAAGGCGATCCGGCCCGCGCTGGTCCTCGCCTCGGCCGCCGCGCTCGGCGGGCCCGAGGCCAGGGCGGCGGCGGTGCGGGCGGCGGTCGCGGTGGAGCTGGTCCACAACTTCACGCTCCTGCACGACGACGTGATGGACCGGGACACCACCCGCCGCCACCGGCCCACCGCCTGGACGGTGTTCGGGGACGCCGACGCGATCCTGGCGGGCGACGCCCTCCAGGCGCTGGCCCTGCGGCTGCTCGCCGAGGACGCGCACCCGGCGTCCGCGGCGGCGGTCGCCCGGCTCGCCGGCTGTGTCGTGGAACTGTGCGTGGGCCAGCAGGCGGACACCGCGATGGAGCGGCGCGGCCCGGCCGGGATCACCCTCGACGAGACGCTCGCCATGGCCGAGGCCAAGACCGGCGCGCTGCTGGGCTGTGCCGCGGCGCTGGGCGCGCTGTACGCGGGCGCCTCGGACGAGGACGTGCGGGCACTGGACGCGTTCGGCCGGGAGGCCGGGCTCGCCTTCCAGCTGATCGACGACGTCATCGGCCTGTGGGGCGACCCGCGCCGCACCGGCAAGCCGGCCGGGGCGGACCTGGCGGCCCGCAAGAAGTCGCTGCCGGTGGTGGCCGCGCTCGCCGCCGGCACCCCCGCGGCGGCCGAGCTGGCCGCGCTGTACGCGACGCCGTACGACGAGGCCACGGAGGACCTCACCGCCACGGCGCTGCTGGTGGAGCGGGCGGGCGGCCGGGACTGGGCCCAGACCGAGGCGGCCGACCGGATGGGCCGGGCGATGCAGGAACTGGCCCGTGCCGTCCCCGACCCGGAGGCGGCCGAGGGCCTGCTCGCCCTGGCCGAGTTCGTGACCCGGAGGAACACCTGAGGTCCAGGAAACAGGGGGTCCGGGAACCACCCGCCCGAGGACCGCGACCCCGGAGCCCGCAGACCCGCACGGCACCTGACCGCGTGCGGTCGCACCGCCGGGGCTCCGGCCCGACGGGCCCCACACCGCGGCCTGTGGTGTGGGGCCTGTCTTCCGCGTACGGGGTCGCGTACGTGTTCGGGTTCGTGTTTGTGTTTGTGTACGACGAAGGGGCCCGGCCTGGTGAGGCCGGGCCCCTTCGGGGTGCCCGTGGCGCGCGATGGTGCACCGATCGCGGCCTGGGGAGGCAGACCGGCTGTCAGGCCTTCTTGGTCTCCCAGAAGATCTTGTCGATCTGCGCGATGTAGTCCAGCGCCTTCTGGCCGGTGGCCGGGTCGGTGGACGCCTTGGCGGCCGAGAGGGCCTTCAGGGTGTCGTTGACCAGCTGGTGCAGCTCCGGGTACTTCTCGAAGTGCGGCGGCTTGAAGTAGTCGCTCCACAGGACCGACACGTGGTGCTTGGCCAGCTCCGCGCGCTGCTCCTTGATGACCGTGGCGCGGGCCTGGAAGTGCGGGTCGTCGTTGCCGGCCATCTTCTCCTGGACGGCCTTGACCGACTCCGCCTCGATACGGGCCTGGGCCGGGTCGTACACGCCGCAGGGCAGGTCGCAGTGGGCGCTGACCTTGACCTTGGGGGCAAACAGGCGGGAAAGCATGGAGCGTTCCTTCCTCGTGATCGTCTTCTCAGGGGGGACATTACTCCCTGGAGGAGGCGATTTCGCGAGTGCCCCCGTGGGCTTAGGACAAAAGTCCGGGGTGAGACTGAGACTGGTGGAGGAATGACCGGGGAGGTGCCGGGTGATGCCGGAGCTGTCGCAGGAGACCGAGCGCGCCAGAGGGTCGCTGCCCTTCGGGCCGGCCGAGGTGACCGGGCCGTCCATGGTGCCCACGCTCTACCACGGCGACGTGGTGGTGGTGCACTGGGGAGCGCGGGTGCGGCCGGGTGACGTGGTCGTGCTGCGGCACCCCTTCCAGCAGGACCTGCTCGTGGTCAAGCGGGCCGTGGAGCTGCGTGAGGCCGGGTGGTGGGTGCTGGGGGACAACGCGTACGCGGGGGGTGACAGCACCGATTACGGAGCCGTCCCCGAGGAGCTCGTGCTGGGGCGGGTGCGGCTGCGTTACCGGCCGCTCGGGCCGGGGCGGCGGTCGCCGTTCGCACTGGCGCGCTGGGCGCTGTCGGCGGTCAGGCCGGTGCTGTCCGGCCGGTCCGCCTCCAGGCGTTTTCGGGCGCGGTAGGCGGCCACGTTGGCGCGGGTGGCGCAGCGGTCGGAGCAGTAGCGCCGGGAGCGGTTGGTGGAGGTGTCCAGGTAGGCGTTGCGGCAGGGGGCCGCTTCGCACAGGCCCAGGCGGTCCACGCCGTACTCCGTGAGGTGGAAGGCGAGGCCCATCGCGGCGATGGCGGCGTAGCCGGCCGTGGCGTTGGACGGGTGGTCGGCCAGGTGCATGTGCCACAGGGGGCGGCCGTCGTCGTCGCGGTGGTCGTGGCCGGAGATCTGGGGGCTGACCGGGAACTCCAGGAGGAGGGAGTTCAGGAGGTCGACGGCGAGGGTCTCGTCACCGGTGTCGGCCGCCGCGAACACCGCGCGCAGGCGGGCGCGGACCGAGCGGAACCGGGTCACGTCCGCCTCCGCGGCACGCCGGGCGGCCGACTGGTTGGCGCCGAACAGTTCGCGGACGGCCTCGACCGAGGTCAGCGCGTCCTTGCCCCGGTCCGGCTCCTCGGTGTTGACGAGACGCACGGCGTAATCCGAGTAATAGGCCAGTTCCACTTGTAGTCCTTACGGAGGGGCTCTAGGGTCGTGCCTGCGGTCGGGTAATGGCTGATCGTGGTTTCAGGGTATTACGTGACGGACTCTGGAGGGGCTCTATGACGGACGCGGACGCCACGACGGCCACGACCGGCACCGACTGGCAGGCCTGGCAGGAGAGTTGGGACCGGCAGCAGGAGTGGTACATGCCCGACCGCGAGGAGCGGTTCCGGATCATGCTGGACATGGTGGAGGCGCTGGTCGGGCCGGCGCCGCGGGTACTCGACCTCGCGTGCGGCACGGGGAGCATCACGGCGCGGCTGCTCGCCCGGTTCCCCGAGGCCACCAGCACCGGGGTCGACCTCGATCCGGCGCTGCTGGCCATCGCGGAGGGCACCTTCGCGGGGGACGAACGGGTCTCGCTGGTCACCGCCGACCTGAAGGACCCCGAGTGGGCGAGCCGGCTGCCGTACGACTCGTACGACGCCGTACTGACCGCCACGGCCCTGCACTGGCTCCACGCCGAACCCCTCGCGGCCCTCTACGGTCGGGTCGCGGAGCTGGTCCGCGACGGTGGTGTCTTCCTGAACGCGGACCACATGATCGACGACACGACGCCCCGGATCAACGCGGCCGAGCGGGAGCGGCGGCACGCGGAGATGGAGGCCGCCAAGCGGGACGGCGCCCTCGACTGGTCCCAGTGGTGGCAGCTCGCCGCCGAGGACCCGGTGCTGGCGGAGCCGACGGCCCGGCGGTTCGCCCTCTACGGCGAGCACGCGGAGGGCGACACGCCGCCGGTGGCGTGGCACGCGCGCGTGCTGCGGGAGAAGGGCTTCGGGGAGGTGCGGCCGGTGTGGTGCTCGCCCTCGGACACGTTGCTGCTCGCCTTGAAGTAGGCGGGAGGGGACGTGCGCGAGGGGCGGTACGCGCGTCGCCGTACCGCCCCTCGTGTCTCAGAGCACCTTGGACAGGAACGCCTTCGTCCGTTCGTGCTGCGGGTCGGTCAGGACGTCGCGCGGGTTGCCCGACTCGACCACCACGCCGCCGTCCATGAAGACCAGGCTGTCGCCCACCTCGCGGGCGAAGCCCATCTCATGGGTGACGACGACCATCGTCATGCCGGACTCGGCGAGGTCGCGCATCACGTCCAGGACGTCGCCGACCAGCTCCGGGTCGAGGGCCGAGGTCGGCTCGTCGAAGAGCATCAGCTTGGGGTCCATCGCCAGGGCTCGGGCGATGGCGACACGCTGCTGCTGGCCGCCGGAGAGCTGGGAGGGGTAGTTGTCGGCCTTGTCGCCGAGGCCGACCCGGTCCAGGAGCCGGCCGGCGCGTTCCCGGGCCTGGGCGCGCGGTACGCCCTTGACCTGGACCGGGGCCTCCATGACGTTCTCGACGGCCGTCATGTGCGGGAACAGGTTGAAGCGCTGGAACACCATGCCGATGTCGCGGCGCTTGAGGGCGACCTCGCTGTCCTTCAGCTCGTAGAGCTTGTCGCCCTTCTGGCGGTAGCCGACCAGCTCGCCGTCGACGTACAGACGCCCGGCGTTGATCTTTTCGAGGTGGTTGATACACCTGAGGAAGGTGGACTTGCCGGAGCCGGAGGGGCCGATGAGGCAGAAGACCTCGCCGGAGTTGACCTGGAGGTCGATGCCCTTGAGGACCTCGACCTGGCCGAAGGACTTGTGGACGCCTTCGGCCTTCACCATGGGGGTGGTGGTGGCCGGTGTCGCGGTCTGGGTCATGCCGGGACCCCCTTCGGGCGGCGCGTGGGGAGGACGGCGGACCGGAAGCGCTGGAGCGGGGTCGGCGGGAGGGCGCGGGTCGAACCCCGGGCGTAGTGGCGCTCGATGTAGTACTGGCCGACGCTCAGGACCGAGGTCATGATCAGGTACCAGGTGGCGGCGAGGAAGTACATCTCCACCGTGGAGCCCGCGTTCTGGCCGATGTCCTGCGCCTCCTTGAACAGGTCGTAGTACTGCACCGCCGAGACGAGCGAGGTCGTCTTCAGCATGTTGATGACCTCGTTGCCGGTGGGCGGCACGATCACCCGCATCGCCTGCGGGATGACGATCCGGCGCAGCGTCTTGCTGTGGCTCATGCCGAGCGCGTGCGACGCCTCGGTCTGGCCCTCGTCGACCGAGAGCAGGCCGGCCCGGCAGATCTCGGCCATGTACGCGGCCTCGTTGAGGCCGAGGCCGAGCAGCGCCGTCAGCAGCGGCGTCATGAAGGACGACCAGTAGTCCTTGTAGACCGGGCCGAGGTTGATGTACTCGAAGACCAGGCCGAGGTTGAACCAGACGAAGAGCTGGACCAGGACCGGGGTGCCGCGGAAGAACCAGATGTAGAACCACGCGATGGACGAGGTCACCGGGTTCTTCGACAGGCGCATCACCGCGAGCAGGATGCCGCCGACGATGCCGATGAGCATCGACAGCACGGTGAGCAGGAGGGTGTTCCAGACGCCTTCGAGGATGCGGTCGTCGAAGAAGTAGTCGGGGATCGCGCCCCAGTTGATCTTGCCTTGGGCGAAGGCGTAGACGACGGAGCCCAGCAGGGCGAGGGCGACGACCGCGGACACGTACCGCCACGGGTGCCGGACCGGGATCGCCTTGACGGCTTCCGGGCGGGCGGGGGGAGTCGTGCCGGGACCGTCGTCCGTCTTGCTGACGTCAGCAGTCACGGGTGGAGCCTTTCAGTGCCGAGTCGAACGGTGTCGAATCGAACGGTGCTGAGTCGAAACGGTGCTGAGTCGGACGGTGTCGGGTCAGGAGCCGCCGTTGATCTTGGACTCGGTGACCGCGCCGTCCGCGACGCCCCACTTGTCGATGATCTTCTTGTACTCGCCGTTGTCGATGATGGCCTGGACGGCCGCCTGGAGCGCGTCGCGCAGTTCGGTGTTCTCCTTGGCCACGGCGATGCCGTACGGGCCCGCCTCCACCTGGTCGCCGACCAGCTCGAAGTACTTGCCGCCGCCGGAGTTCTTCACGGAGTACGCGGCGATCGGGAAGTCGGCGGAGACGACGTCCGCGCCCTTGGAGCGCATCCGGGTCTCGGCCTCGGGGTTGGTGCCGAAGTCCTCGATCTTCAGGGCCTTCTTGCCGTCCTTCGTACACTTCTTCGCCTGGTCCTTGGCGAGGTCGTGGGAGAAGGTGTTGCGCTGCACGGCCATCGTCTTGCCGCACAGGTCGTCCCAGGTCCTGATGGACTGGTCGTCGCCCTTGTTGGTGTAGAGGGAGACGCCCGCGGTGAAGTAGTCGACGAAGTCGACGCCCGTGCCGACCTTCTTGCCGGTGTCGGCGTCGATGCCCTCCTGGCGCTCCTTGGTGTCGGTCATGGCCGACATGGCGATGTCGTAGCGCTTGGCGGCGAGGCCGCCGATGAGCGTGTCGAAGGTGGCGTTCTCGAACTCGAACGTCACGCCGAGCTGCTTGCCCATCGCCTCCGCGAGGTCCGGGTCGATACCGACCGTCTTGCCGGAGTCGTCCTTGAACTCCACCGGCGCGTAGGCGATGTCGGAACCGACCTTGATCACGCCCTTGTCGCGGATGGCCTGGGGGAGCTTGTCGGCCAGCGGGGCGCTGCTCGACGACTTGGTCTCGTCGGAGCCGTTGTCCTTGGTCTGGTCGCCGCAGCCGGTGAGCAGCAGTGCGCCCGCGACCGCGATGGCGCCGACCGCGGCGGTGCGGGAGGACACGGCGGTCGTGCGACGGGTGGAGCGTGCGGTCATGTGGGTTTCCTCCGGCGGATGAGTGGAGCAGCCGATCGGGCGGGGCGTCCGACGGAGGGGCCGGCGGGCGCCGTGGGTCGACGGTCGACGGGGTGCGTGCGGCGGTCGTCGACGGCAGCGCACGGAGGCCGGCGTGGGCACACGTCTTCGAGTGCCGCGACCTCGTGCGATTACGGCATCTTGCCATTCGGACGGAGCTGTTCAGGGGACCTGCGATGTCAAAATCGGATAACGGGTGGTGTCGCGAAGCGGAGCAGGTCGGTCAATCGCGACCGAACGTTTGCGGGAATTGTTGCTTCCGGCCGCAAGATCTTCGGTTGAGCGGGGCGGGGTGGGGCGGGGTGCGGCTTCTCCGGGGTGGTGTCACGAGTGGTTCCGGGGTGGTGTCAAGAGTTGTCGGGGTGTTGGCCGGAAGTGGCGGTGTGGGTCATGTCACGGGCATATGACTGGCCGTGTTCGTCGCGCGGTGCCCCGGGGCTCGCGCGGGCCGGGGTGTGAGCTTGCGCCTATTGGACTCGTCTCGGGGGGCGTCCGTCCGGTAAGAAGGTTCTTTACACCCCTCATCCGGGGCTCAGGGCGCGTGTGCGGCGCGCCCGTCGCGTACAGGCCCGTACGCATCAATGACCTGGGCCTTGCGCGGTCCCGCCCACTCCTCACCAGGAGCGGACACACCCTCACACCATGAACTCTTAAGGGGTACTACGAAGTGGCAGCGGAGATCGTCAATCCTCGCAGCGACAGTGTCGACAGTGACAGCGTCGACGGATCCTCTCTCGACTCCCTCGACCTCGATCCCGCGTTCGCGTTGCACCGCGGCGGCAAGATGGCCGTGCGGGCCACCGTGCCGGTCCGGGACAAGGACGACCTGTCCCTGGCGTA
The DNA here is from genome assembly GCF_055562815.1 of Streptomyces sp. NPDC016677. Lineage (NCBI taxonomy): Bacteria > Bacillati > Actinomycetota > Actinomycetes > Kitasatosporales > Streptomycetaceae > Streptomyces > Streptomyces sp. NPDC016677. The sequence continues at coordinate 591,651 of NZ_JBVHEO010000003.1, forward strand.
CACGCCCGGCGTCGCGAAAGTGTGCAGCGCGATCGCCGAGCAGCCGGAGCTGGTCGACGACTACACGTGGAAGTCGTCCGTCGTGGCGGTCGTGACGGACGGTACGGCCGTGCTCGGGCTCGGGGACATCGGGCCGCAGGCCTCTCTTCCGGTGATGGAAGGAAAGGCGATCCTGTTCAAGCAGTTCGGCGGCGTGGACGCGGTGCCGATCGCGCTGGACTGCACGGACGCGGACGAGATCGTCGAGACGGTGGTGCGGCTCGCGCCGTCGTTCGGCGGGGTCAACCTGGAGGACATCTCGGCGCCGCGGTGCTTCGAGATCGAGCGGAAGCTGCAGGAGCGGCTGGACATCCCGGTCTTCCACGACGACCAGCACGGTACGGCGGTCGTGACGCTGGCGGCGCTGCGGAACGCGGCGCGGCTGAGCGGGCGGTCGCTGGGTGAGCTGCGCGCGGTGATCTCGGGCGCCGGGGCGGCGGGTGTCGCCATCGCGAAGATGCTGGTCGAGGCCGGCATCGGGGACGTCGCCGTGGCGGACCGGAAGGGGGTCGTGTCGGCGGACCGGGACGATCTGACGCCGGTGAAGCGGGAGCTGGCCGAGTTCACGAACAAGGCCGGGCGGAGCGGGTCGCTGGAGGCGGCGCTGGAAGGCGCGGACGTCTTCATCGGGGTTTCCGGCGGGACGGTGCCGGAGGCCGCGGTGGCGTCGATGGCTCCGGGGGCGTTCGTGTTCGCCATGGCGAACCCGAACCCGGAGGTGCATCCCGAGGTCGCGCACAAGTACGCGGCGGTCGTCGCCACCGGGCGGTCGGACTTCCCGAACCAGATCAACAACGTGCTGGCGTTCCCCGGGATCTTCGCGGGGGCGTTGCAGGTGCGGGCGTCCCGGATCACCGAGGGGATGAAGCTGGCGGCGGCTGAGGCGCTGGCCTCGGTCGTGGGCGACGATCTCTCGGCGGAGTATGTGATTCCGTCGCCGTTCGACGAGCGGGTCGCGCCGGCGGTGACGGCGGCGGTGGCCGCGGCCGCTCGGGCGGAGGGGGTCGCGCGTCGCTGACGGGTGGCTTCTCGAACGGTCCCGTCCTGGGTGGGCGGGGCCGTTTTGTGTGTGGGCCGGGGGAGGGTTGTGGGTGCGGGTTGTGGGTGGGGTCGATATGCCTGCGGCGCCTGTGCGGGTTCGGTGGGGGTGCGCGCAGCGCCCAGGGTGCGGTGTGCGGGTCGGGGCCGGGGTGGGGGGTGTCCGTCCTCGGAACGGCGCGGAATCGGTCACTTACGGGGGTGCGGCGGGTTGACGCGCCAACCGCTGCGGGCGGACACCCCCACCCCGTCCCCTCACCGCCGTACGCGACTGCGGGCGCGGGCGCGGGTGCGTTCCGCGTGGCAAGAGGACGCGTGTCACAGGTGCGGTCGGTTCTCGTGGGCGGGTGGGGAATCTATCGTCGGGGGCATGTTCGCTGTCTACGCCGCCCGGATCGACCGTGATCAGCCGCTGAATGGTCTGGAGTTGGGAGAGCGTCCCGCTCCCGAGGCCCGGCCCGGCTGGAGTGTCGTCGATGTCAGGGCCGCCTCACTCAACCATCACGACTTGTGGTCCCTGCGGGGCGTCGGTCTCGCGGAGGACCGGCTGCCGATGATCCTGGGGTGCGATGCCGCCGGGGTCGACGAGGACGGCAACGAGGTCGTGCTGCATTCCGTCATCGGCCAGAGCGGGTACGGGGTCGGGGTGAAGGAGCCCCGGTCCATTCTGACCGAGCGCTATCAGGGGACCTTCGCGGAAAGGGTCGCCGTACCGACCTGGAATCTGCTGCCCAAGCCCAAGGAGCTGTCGTTCGCGGAGGCGGCCTGTCTGCCGACGGCCTGGCTGACGGCGTACCGGATGCTGTTCACGAACGCAGGGGTGCGGCCCGGGGATTCGGTGCTGGTGCAGGGGGCCGGGGGCGGTGTCGCCACGGCTGCGATCGTGCTGGGGAAGGCGGCCGGGCTGCGGGTGTTCGCGACCAGCCGGGACGAGGCCAAGCGGAAGCGGGCGGTGGAACTGGGGGCCGTGGAGGCCGTCGAGCCGGGGGCGCGGCTGCCGCAGCGGGTCGACGCCGTGATCGAGACGGTGGGGGCCGCCACCTGGTCGCACTCGGTCAAGTCCTTGCGGCCCGGTGGGACGCTGGTCATTTCCGGCGCCACCAGTGGTGACCGGCCCTCGCACGCCGAGTTGACGCGGATCTTCTTCCTGGAGCTGAAGGTCGTGGGGTCCACGATGGGGACCAAGGACGAGCTGGAGGATCTGCTGGCGTTCTGCGCGGCCACCGGGGTGCGTCCCGTGATCGACGAGGTGCTGCCTCTGGAACGGGCGCGTGAGGGGTTCGCCCGGATGGAGTCGGGAGAGCTCTTCGGGAAGATCGTGTTGGGGCGTGGGTGACGTCTGTTCGGTCGGTGGCGGGTTCGGAGCGGGTGAGCTGCCGGGCCCGCCTTTTTCGGCGTGCGGTGTCAATCGGGGTTGACGGAGGTCGGGTGTCAATCTAGGTTGACATCATGAGTGAGGCAACGGATCTTGCCGCGCGTGCGGGGGATCGTGATCCGCGGGTCGGGCTGCGTGCCGTCGCCGCGCTGCGCAGGCTGCTGGAGCAGTTGGAGGCCGTGCAGGTGCGCGGTGCGCGCGAGCAGGGGTGGTCGTGGCAGGAGATCGCCACCGAGTTGGGAGTGAGCAGGCAGGCCGTTCACAAGAAGTACGGGAGGCGATGATGTTCGAACGGTTCACGAAGGACGCCCGGGCCGTGGTGCGGGGGGCGGTCGAGTGCGCGTCGGGGGACGTGGGGGCCGAGCATCTCGTACTGGCGCTGCTGGAGCGCGAGGGGAGCCGTGCCTCGTTCGCGCTGGGTGCGCTCGGGGTGAACGGCGAGCGCAAGGAGTCGGTACGGCGGGCGCTGGGGGAGGCGCGCCGGCGTGCCGGGCTGTCGCAGGCCGAGACCGACGCGCTGGCCGGGCTCGGGATCGACGTCACGGAGATCGTCGCCCGGGTGGAGGAGGCGCACGGTGCCGGGGCGATGTCCGGTGACCGGCGCGGCAGGGGCGGTGGCCGGTGGTCCGGACGGGGGCGGTTCGGGAAGGACGCCAAGGAGGTGCTGGAGAAGGCGCTGCGGGTGGCTGTCGCGCGGCGGGACCGGCACATCGGGGATGAGCACATTCTGCTCGCCCTGGTCCTGCGGCCCGGTGTGTCCGCCGAGGTGCTCGCCGACCACGGAGTGACCCAAGAAGCGCTGGTCCGCGTGCTGGGGGACGGAGCGGGGGAAGGGGAGGCGCGGGCGGGGTGAGGGGCCTCCCCTTTCCGTGCGGGGCCCGGGGTCAGGGTTGCGGGGCGCGGAGCAGGGCGCCGATGTGGGCCGCGGCTGTCGAGAGGTGGCGGCGGGCGTCGCGGAGCTGGTCCGTGGTGATGCCGTGGTCCCGGGCCGCGTCGCGGATGTCGTCCCGGAAGCGGTCCAGCAGACGGTCCAGGTCGCGGGCCGGGTCGCCGGTGGAGTCGGTGGCCGTTTCGTGGGCCCAGGAGGGTTCGTAGGCGGCGGGGAAGTCCTCCGGGGTGGACGAGTACTCCGGGTGCGCCTGCTTCGGCTGCGCCTGCTCCGGGTGCTTCTGCTCCGGGCCGGGCGAGGAGGGGGGTGAGGGGGCGGTGCGGGTGAACGGCCAGTCCTTGCCGAAGTCCCCCACCTCCTTGGCCAGTTCGCTCAGGCCCTCGCGCAGGCCCGTCGGCCAGTCGCCCCGGACGAAGTGGTCCTGTACCTGCTCCTGGACGCGGCGGGCGATGCGCTGGACCTCCTCCTGGGCCTGGGTCCGGGCCCACTCCTGGGCCTCCTTCGCCTGGCGGCGGGCCCGCTGGGCCTCGTCGCGGGCCCGGCGGCTCTCGTCCTTGGCGCGGCGGGCCTGTTCCTTCCACTCCTGCTTGACGCGGCGCATCTCCTCCTTGGCGGTGCGCCACGCCTCGGCGGTCTCGTGGTCGGCGGAGGCGGTTCCGGCGCCCCGGCGGGCCGCGGAGGCCGCCGCGCGCATCTCGCGGCGCAGGTCGCCCGCCGCGCCCCGTACGTCGGCCTGGATCTCGGCGGCCAGTTCGGCGACCGACTCCCGGATCTCCAGTTCCAGATCGGCCAGTTCGGCGCTGCGGTCGGCCAGTTCGGCGCGGCCGGCGTCGGTGATCGAGTACACCTTGCGGCCGCCCTCGGTGGTGTGGGTGACCAGGCCCTCGGCCTCCAGCTTGGCCAGGCGCGGGTAGACCGTGCCGGCCGAGGGGGCGTACAGGCCCTGGAAGCGTTCTTCGAGGAGGCGGATGACCTCGTAGCCGTGGCGGGGGGCCTCGTCGAGCAGCTTCAGGAGGTAGAGGCGGAGGCGGCCGTGGGCGAAGACGGGGGGCATGTCAGAGCACCTTCTTGTCGGTCGTCGGGCCGTCGGCCGGCGGGCCGGCCGGGGAGTTCGCCGTCGCGTCCGCCGGGGGGTGCTCCGCTTCCGCCGGTGGGCGGCGCAGCAGCGCGATCGAGCCCGTGACCGTGGTCGCCTTGAGGCGGCCGGTGCCCGCGCCCAGGCGTCCGGTGATCCGCTTGGCGCCCCACTGGCCGGTGACCTTGAGGTCCTCGAAGGCGCTGGAGACCGCGCCGCTCGCCGTGTTGGCCTCCACCTCCGCGTCGGCGGGCTGGGGCAGGCGGATGGCGATCTCGCCCGAGACGTTGGTCAGGCTGATGTCGGTGGGACGGCTCGCCGGGTCGCAGTCGACGATCATCGAACCGTTCACCGAATCCGCCCGGACCGAGGAGCCGGCCTCCACGACGGTCAGGTCGCCGGAGACCGACTGGAAGCGCAGGTCTCCGGTGAGGGCCTGGGCCTCCACGCTGCCGGAGACCGTGTCGGCCTGTACCGGGCCCGCGAGGCCGACCAGGGTGGTGTCGCCGGTGACGCCCCGGATCTCCGCGTGGCCGTCGAGGCCGGAGAGCACGGCCGTGGCGCCGACCACGCCGACCTCCACGCGCGTGTGCGCGGGGACGGCCAGGGAGACCACCGCGCTGCGGCGCCGGCCCCTGCGGTCGAGCCACTTCAGGAAGCCCTTCCAGGGCAGGTCCTCGTAGGCCACCGTGAGGGTGCCGCCCTCCTGGTCCACGATCAGCGGGGCGCCCTCTATCGCGGAGACCTCCAGCCGGGCGGGGCCCTCCTCCGTGCCGACGACGTTCACCGTGCCGTCGACGACGCGTACGTGGAGCTCGCTCACGGGGGTGTCGAACGTGAGCCTGCGCGGTTGTGTGACGGACCACTCGGGCATGGTGCGGACCTCCTGACGACGCGCCATATCGCGTCTTCTCGTATTCACGATATATCGCGCGAAGGGAAAGTCAACACGCTCTTCCGGGTGGTGGCGCCGTACGTCCCCGCACGCACGTCTCCGCACGTTCCCGCGCGTCTGCGCACGTCTCCGCGGGCTCGGGGCTCCTCTACTCCTCGTCCTCGTCGTCGTCCAGCCGGGCCAGCCAGGTGGCCAGGCGTTCCACCGGGACCTCGAAGTCCGGGTTGAGGTCGACGAACGTCCGCAGCTGCTCGGCGAGCCACTCGAAGGTGATCTCCTCCTCGCCGCGCCGCTTCTCCAGCTCCTCGATGCCGCGGTCGGTGAAGTACATGGATGGTGCTCCGTCGGTCGGCGCAGGGGTTGGGAGCGTCCCGTGCGGGAAGGACCCTGTTCCTGCGGGAAATAGAGGTGAGGTCTTTCCGCCCGGTGCTGAACCGGTCGGGAAAGACGGAAGAGGACAGGAAAAAGGATAGGCGCAGGGAGGGGCGCGCCCCGTGGGGCGGCCGAAGCCCTCGCGCCGGCGGAACCCGGCGGTTAGCCTCGGCAGGGCGACCGGCTTCAGGGGGACGCGGGGGAACGGGGGACTTCCATGGGACGGGAAGTGACGAGAGTCGCACGGATCGCGTTACCGGACGGGACGCCGGTCTGGGCCCGGATCTCGGGCGGGGAGGAGCTGTCCGGGCGGCCGGGCGGGCTGGCGTACAGCGACACCGGGTTCACCGAGCGGGTCGAGGCGAGCGTGGAGAGCCTGCACTCCCTGGTGACCGGGGTGGCGCGGTCGCTGGCGGAGCCGCTGCGCGCGGTGCGGCCCGACGAGGTCAGCGTGCAGTTCGGCATCGAGCTGACCGCCAAGGCCGGCAAGGTCGTCGGCCTGCTCGCCGACGGCGAGGCCAAGGCCGGCATCACGGTCACCCTCACCTGGAACAGCGGAACGGCGGTGCCGTACGCGCCCGGCGACGGTACGGCGGACGCCGGGGGAGCCGGGGGAGCCGGAGGGACCGGGGGGACCGGGGGGACATCGTCCGGCACGGGCGGCGGCGTGCGCGACGGCGCGTCCCCCGGCGCTGCGGGGCACGACGGTGCCGGGAGCCCCACGGCCGGGGGCGGGGCATGACGAGCGGGCACGCCCCAGGCGCGTCGAGCGCCCTCGATGCCGCCCGGCGTGCGCTCAGTGGCCTCGTCATGGCCGCCACCGTGCGCATTCATCGGGCGGGGGCCGGGTATGCCCTCGACGAACCCGCGTCGTTCCTCGGGAGTGGCTTCTTCGTCGCCCCCAACTGGGTTCTGACCTGCGCGCACGTGGCATGCGAGGGGGAGGGGGGCGAGGTCGCGGTGGTCTACCAGCCGGCGCCGGGACGCGGCATGTCCGCCGTCACCGGCCACGTGGTGGTGATGCTGCCGGACGGTCCCGCGCCCCCGGCCGGCAACTGGCCGGCCCCGGACCTCGCGCTGATCCGGCTGAGCGCGCCGGTCGACCACGAGTGCGTGTACGTCTCCGAACGCCCGCCGGCCTACTACGCCGACGGCAAGGTCCTCTACGCGGGCTGGACGGAGCTGGACGGCCGGCTCCAGCTGCTCTACGGCCCCCTCACCGTCCAGGGCACCATCGGCGGCTGGGCCTCGGACGTGCAGCTGCGCCTCGGGGAGAACGACCTGCCGCACGGCGTCTCGGGCGGCCCCGTGATCGACCCGGAGCGGGGCGAGGTCATCGGCCTGGTGAAGTCCCAGGCGCACCACGCGCGCGGGGGCACGTCCATCGGGCTGGAACAACTGCGGACGCTGCCGGTGCCCGCCGAACCCCTGACGGCCGAGCACGACGACCTGTACCAGGCGGTGTTCCAGGCGCACGACCGCTACCACCGGGACCGGCAGCGCCATCCGGACGCGCGCCGCCAGACCTGGGCGGACGTGCAGCGCCAGCTCGGCGCCCGGCCCGGCCGCACGCTCAGCCCGGACGAGCGGGTGCAGTTGCTCGGCCGGCTCGCCGACCTGCCGCCGCCGGTCAGCACCCACTCCCTGCTCGACATCCTCGACGACCTGCCGGGCTTCCAGGCGCCCCTGCTGCTGCCCGCGCCGCGCGGCTGGCGGGACGGTCTGGGCGCCCTGTACGAGAGCGTCCGCGACGACGGCGCGCTCGCCCTCGTCCTCGGCTACGCGGTGGAGGCCATGGTCGCCGAGCGGCCCTATGTCGCGCCCAGCACACCGGCCGCCGAGGAGGCCCTGCGGCACTGGGTGTGGCAGGCCGTGCAGCGGCTCGGCGCCCACCAGCGCCAGGAACTGGACGTCCGGCGGTCCCGCGGACTGCGGCGGCGCGGGCCCCGGGTACGGCGGGGCGGGCCCGGCACGGCCCACGGGCGTCCGGCGGTGGCGCGGCCGGCCGTACTCGTCGAACTGGAGCAGCGGCACTGGGAGCCGGACCACTGCGACTGGTCGGTGTCCGTCCTCTCGCCCGACGCCGAGGCGCGCCGCCTCGGCGACGGCGTGCAGGCCCCGCTGGCGCGGCTCGCCGAGCGGCTGACGGCCCCGCTCACCGAGGCGTTCCGGCACTGCGACGAGCCGGGCGGGCCCGCCGTCCTCCAGGTCGCCCTGCCGTACTCCCTGCTCGGCCGGCTGGCGGCCGACGAATGGCGGCTGGGCCCGGACGCGCAGCCGGTGGGTGCGCTGCGCCCGGTCGTGCTGCGCTGCTCCGACCGCGGCCGGCTCGCCGAGGACGACGCCCTGGCCGAGGACGAGGACGAGCACGGGTACGAGTACGGGTTCCGGTACGGGTACGAGGGTGCGGGCGCGGACGGCCACGCGTACGGGGACGACGGCGCGGCCGGGCCGCCCGACCCCGACCAGGAGCGCCGGGCCCGCTGGCGCTGGCTGCACACGCACCGGGCCTCGGTCGAGGTCCTCGACTGTGACGAGGGACTGCGCAAGCCCGTGCCCCGCCTGGACGAGCTGCGCGGACTGCCGTACGGCACGGTGCCCGTGCTGTGCCGCTACGGCGACGACCGCTACGACGACGACGCCGCGGCGCTCGCCCGGATCGTGGGCGGCGGTTTCGGCGTCGCCCTGTGGCGCCACCGGCGCAGTCTGCCGGAGGCGGTCTGCGGGGAGTTCCACCGCGGTACGTTCGACGAGATCGCCGGCCCGCCGAGCGCGCACCAGCTGCCGGAGGTCGTGCACGACCTGCGCCGCAAGCTGCGCGTCGGCCAGACCGAGACCTTCTGGGCCGCCGGGATAGCCCTGCTGTACGACGATCCGCACCAGCCCCTGCCGGGCGCGGGCGACCTGCTGGAGGCTCCTTGAACGCGCCTGCCTCCGGAGCGCGCCCCCGTCCGCGCCCCTGTCCGCGCCTTGGCCCGCCCCCGAGTCCGTCTGCCTCCTTACCAGGCCCCTTGGGCATCGATACCGTGAGGGGCGTTCGAGCGGCTGCCCCTGTGGACGAGTGACGACGAGGACCGGATCATGACCGAATCCAGTGAGTGGCTCATCTACCGGGGCGCCGGCGAGCCCCATGACGGCATCGAGCGGCTCCCCGCCCCGCCGCCCTGGCGCGACTTCGCCGGCCGGGACGGGGCGGCCGGCGCGGGCGACGGTTCCGAGGACCGCAGGCTCGGCGCCCACCGGCACATGGCGGAGCTGCACCGGCCGGGCGCCGAGGAGCTGGAGATGATCAACGCGGCGCTGTATCTGCGCCGCCCCCTGCTGGTCACCGGCAGCCCCGGCGCCGGCAAGAGCACGCTGGCGCACTCGGTGGCGTACGAACTGGGCCTGGGCAATGTGCTGCGCTGGTCCATCGTGAGCCGGTCCAGCCTTCAGGACGGGCTCTACCACTACGACGCCATCGCCCGCCTCCAGGACGTGCAGATCGCCGCGCAGGGCGGCTTCGGTTCCGCGGCCGGGGCGCCGGGCGCCGTGGAGGGCATCGGCAGCTACATCCGGCTCGGCCCGCTCGGCACCGCGCTGCTGCCGTCCGACACCCCGCGCGTGCTGCTCATCGACGAGCTGGACAAGAGCGACATCGACCTGCCCAACGACCTGCTGAACGTGCTGGAGGAGGGCGAGTTCGCCATCCCCGAGCTGGAGCGCATCGCCGACCGGCTCCCCGACGGCGAGGCCGAGGTGCTCACCGCGGACGGCGTGAAGGTACGGGTGCGCGACGGCCGGGTGCGCTGCCGCGCCTTCCCCTTCGTGGTGCTGACCAGCAACGGCGAGCGGGACTTCCCGCCGCCCCTGATGCGCCGCTGCATCCACCTGGAGCTGGGCCGCCCCGACCACCGGCGGCTCGCCACCTTCGTACGGGCCCACCTGGGCGACGAGGCGGCGCGCGCGGGCGACGACCTGATCGCCCGGTTCCTGGAGCGGTCCCGCAGCGAACTGCTGGCGGCGGACCAGTTGCTGAACGCCATCTACCTCACCGGCGCCGCGGCCGCGCCCAGCCGCGACCGGCTCGCCGACCTGCTCATCCAGCGGCTCGACCGCCCGAGGTGACGTGCGATGCCCGACGCAGCGGCACGACACGGTCCCGGGCACCCCGGCCCGCCCGACGCCGATCCCCTCGCCGAACTCGTCCGCCGGCTGCGGGAGATCGGCCTCGACCCGGACGCCGAGCAGCTCCGCGACGCCCTGTGGCTGGCCGGCTGGGCCCGCCCCGCCGACGCCGCGGACGCACCGGACCCGCGGTCCGGCCGGCCGAAACCACCGCCGGCCCCGCCGCGCGACCGGCCTCCGGCCCCGCGGCCGGACGACGGGGCCCGGTCCGCCGTGCCCGAGGAACCGCCCCCCGCCGACCCGGCCGACCGGCGCGTGGCCCTCTACCCGGTGCCGCGCGCCGGGGCGTCGGGCGGCCCCGGGCGGGCCCGCGCGCTGCCGGTGGGCGTACCCGCCGCGCCCGTCCTGCCCTCCCCGCTCGAACTCCAGCGCGCCCTGCGCCCGTTGCAGGGCTACCGCAGCCCCGCCCCGCCCCGGCGCACCGAGCTGGACGAGGTCGCCACGGCCGAGCGGAGCGCCCAGGCCGGCGGGCTGATCCTGCCCGTCCACCGTTCCGTGACCCGGCGCGACGCCCGGCTTCATCTCGTCCTCGACGCCTCCTCCTCGATGCGGGTGTGGGACCGGCTGTTCGACGAACTGGAGCAGATCCTCGGCCAGTTGGGCGCCTTCTCGGACATCGAGGTCAGCCATCTGCACCAGAGCCCGGACGGCGGCGCCGCGGTCAGCCGCAGCCCGGACCCGCACAGCGCGCCGCTGCACTCCGCGGACCGGCTCAGCGACCCGACCGGACGCCGGATCGTCCTGTTCGTCAGCGACTGCGCGGGCCCGCTCTGGCACAGCGGCCACGCCCACCGGCTGCTCCACCACCTCTCCCGGCAGGGCCCCGTCGCCGTCCTCCAGCCGCTGCCGCAGCGCATGTGGAACCGCACCCGGCTGCCCGTCACCTTCGGCGAGCTGTCCCGCGGCGACACCCTCAGCGGCGCCGCCTCCTTGCGCGTACGCGTCCCCGGCGGACGGCCCGCCGCGGCCCGCAAGGGCGCGCTGCCCGTGCCCGTGCTGCCGCCCGAGCCGGTCGCCCTCGGCGCCTGGGCCCGGCTGCTGTCCGGGGCCGGCACCGCTCCGGTGCCGGGCGCCGTGGGCTGGGTACGGGCCGCCCAGCCGCCCGCCCCGGCGCCGCGCGCGGACCGGCAGCGGACGCCGTACCAGCGGGTCAGCCGGTTCACCTCCGTCGCCTCCCCGGCCGCCGGGCGGCTCGCCGTCTACCTCGCGGCGGCGCCGCTGTGCCTGCCGGTGATGCATCTGGTGCAGCGCACCATGCTGCCCGGCTCCGGCCCGTCCGAGCTGGCCGAGGTGCTGGTCAGCGGCCTGGTCACCCGGGCCGGCCCGGAGTACGGCACGGACGGCGTCCAGTGGTACGAGATCGAACCGGACGTGCGCGAGGCCCTGCTGTCCCGCCTCGGCCGCGACGAGGCCATGCTCGTGCTCAAGCACTGCTCGGAGTACATCGAGCAGCGCTTCGGCAAGGGCGGCCCCAACTTCCCCGCCCTCGCCCTGGCCCAGCTCGGCGACGGTGGCGGCAGCAGTGGCAGCGGTGGCAGTGGTGGCAGTGGTGCCGGTGGTACGGGTACGGGGCGTACCCAGGGCCGCGGCGTCCGCTACGTCACCGGGGACGCCGAGAACGGCGACAACGGAGACGGTGGCGAGGCCGACCGGGTTCCGCAGCCCTTCGCGGAGATCGCCGCCCGGGTCCTGGAGCGGTTCATGCCGCTGCCCGAGCAGTTCGCCCTGTACGACGGCCGCTCCTCCTACCCCGGACGCGCGGCGGCGCCGCCCGCCGACCGGCCCCCGCACCAGGCCGTCACCCGGGCCCGCGACCTGCTCGCCCGGTTCGACGACGAGGGCATGGTGCAGGACCTCATCGACGCGGTGCAGCTGCTGCGCGGCGCCACCGAACACCAGGGCCCGGCCGGCACCGACCCCGCGCTGTGGGCGCAGTACGCGCACTGCGCGCTGCGCCTGTGGGAGGTGCAGGGCGGCGACGCCCTGCTGAGCGAGGCCGAACAGGCCGCCGAACGCGCCGCCGCGCACCCGCACGCCCTGCGCGAACGCGCCGTCCTCGCGCGCGTGCTGCACGCCGCCGCCACCGACGCCCGGCAGCGCGGCGACCGGCCCGGCGCCCAGGAGCTGCTGCGCCGCGCCGACCGCGAGTACGCCGTGGCCTGCGCCGCCCCCGGCCTGGACGAGCGGGAGGCGCTGGAACTCACCCTGGAGCGGGTCGGCGCCCTGGAGGCCCAGTGGCGCCTCGGCCGCGACAGCGCGCTGCTCCAGGGCGCCGTCGGCATGCTGGAGGCGTTCGCCGACGCCTGGCCCGACCGGCACGGCCGGCCGGCCGAACTCCCGCTCGCCCACGGCCGGGTACTGCTGCGGCTGGCGGAGGTGACGGCCGACCCGCCGCAGAGCCGGCTCTACGCGCAGCAGGCGGCGCACTCGCTGGGCCGGGCGCTGGAGTCCGGCGCCCCCGCCGACGGCGCCACCACCACCGAGGCCGTCCGGGCCCGGGTGCGGACCCTGACCGACCTGGTGGACGCGCTGCTGCGGGCGGGCGGGCCGCTCGACGTGGCGCGGGCCCGCGTCGACGAGGCCCTGGGTGTCGTACGGGAGCAGGGGCAGCGGGCCGCGCTGCTGGTGCGGGCGGGGCGGATCGCCGAGGCGCGCTACGCCGACTCCGGGGAACCGGCCGAACTGCGGCGGGCCGCGGACTGGTTCGGGCAGGCCGCGCAGTGGATGCCCCGGGACGCGCCCCAGCACGCCGACGTGCTCGCCGAGTGGGGCGAGGTACTGCTCAGGCTGGCGGCCCTGGAGAGCGGCGCGCGGTCCCGGGAACGGCTGTCCCGGGCGATCCGGGTGCTGCGCGACTGCCGGATGGAGACCCCGGCGGGCAGCCCGCTCGCGGCCCACCGGCTGCTGCTGCTCGGGCGGGCGCTCATGCACCGGTACCAGGTGCGCGGCGACCGGGTGGACCTGCGGGAGGCCGAGCACCTCCTCGGGCTGGCGGCGGCCGACGCGGACGACCCGCTGCTGGCGGCGCGCTGCCGGCTGGAACTGGGGGAGGCCCAGTTCGAGGCGTACCAGAATCTGGGCCGGGCCACCCGGCTGGACGTGGCCGCCGACGTCTTCCGGGCCGCCGCCGAGTCCGCCGGGCAGGCGGAGCGGGAGGCCGAAACGGAGCGCCGGCGCCAGGAGGCCGTGGAACTCGCCGCGCAGGCACACCACTGGCGGGGTATGTCCTTCGAAGCGGCGGCGCGTCCCCGGGCGGCCCGGGACGCCTACCGGGCGGCCCGCGCCCAGTGGGCCCGGCTGCCGCAGGACCGGCTGGGCACGGGCGAACCGACGGCGCAGCAGACCGCGCAGCGGCTGGCCGAACTGGAATGAGGCACCGGGCGGTTCACCGGCCGGGTGCACCGAGGGGACACAGGGGACCGAGGGAGAGGAACGGGGACATGGGCGCAGCGTACGAGTCCGGCGCCGGGGAGCCGCTGCCGGACCTGCTGGCACTGGGGCTCGCGAAGCTGGGTTCGATCGACCACCCGGTGCTGCGGGAAGTGCTCCGCGAACTGCGGGAGCGGGCGGCGGAGCCGAGCGACATGATGTGGGGGTTCGACAACTCGTTCTGACATCTGCTTCCGACGGCTCGTTCTGACATCCCGTTTCGATCAGGCCAACTTCGGCCACTCCGGGTTTCGGCCGGGTGCCGCGCCGGGCAGTTCGTTTCATACGGCAAGCGCCGTGGCGCGGGGGCGTACGGCATGGCGGGGGTGGGTGCAGGAGTGTCCGAAGAGCCCATTCCCTTCCGGCAGTTCATCGTCAAGACGCACGGCCGCTGCAACCTCGCCTGCACCTACTGCTACCTGTACGAAGGCCCCGACAGCGGCTGGCGCGACCGCCCCGCCGCCGCCTCCGCCGACGTCCTGGAGCGCACCGCCGACCGCATCGCCGAGCACGCCCGCGCGCACGACCTCGACGACCTCGCCCTGGTCCTGCACGGCGGCGAGCCCCTGCTGGCGGGCGCCGGCGCCCTCGCCCGGTTCACCGGCCGGGTGCGCGAGCGCGTGCCCGCCGGGTGCGCCGTGCACGCCGTCGTGCAGACCAACGGCACGCTCCTGACCGAGGACCGTTTGCGCGTACTGACCGACGCCGGCGTCCGTGTCGGCATCAGCCTCGACGGCGGCACCGCCGCACACAACCGGCGGCGCGTCGACCACGCGGGGCGCCCGTCCTGGCCGGCGGCGGTCCGGGGCGCCCGGCTGGTCGCCGACCGGTTCCCGGCGTCGTACGCGGGTGTCCTGACCGTCGTCGACCCGGAGCTGGACCCGGTCGAGACGTACGAGTCGCTGCTCACCCTGCGTCCGCCCGCCCTGGACCTGCTGCTGCCGCACGGCAACTGGTCGGCCCGCCCACCCGGACAGACCGGCGTCCGCTACGGCGACTGGCTGTGCGCCGTCTTCGACCGCTGGTGGGCGGCGGGCCGGCGCGAGACGCGGGTGCGGCTCTTCGAGGAGTGCGTGGCGCTGCTGCTGGGCCTGCCGGCGGCCGGTGAGGCGCTGGGCCTCGCGCCGTTCGACGCGGTCGTGGTGGAGACCGACGGGTCGATCGAGCAGGTCGACTCCCTGAAGTCGGCCTACCCGGGCGCCGCCGAGACCGGCCTCGACGTCTTCCGCCACGCCTTCGACGAGGCCCTGCGGCACCCGGGCGTGGCCGCCCGGCAGGCGGGCGCGGCCGCCCTCGCCGGGCAGTGCCGGGCGTGTCCGCTGCTGCGCGTGTGCGGCGGCGGCCACTACGCCCACCGCTACCGGGCCGGGCACGGCTTCCGGAACCCGTCCGTGTACTGCGCCGACCTCCAGCGCTTCATCCGGCACGTGGCCGGGCGGCTGGCGGGAGCGGCGGCGGCCGCACCGGATGCGGTGTCCCCGACGTCGCCGCCGTCCTCACCGGTCCCGCCGTCCTCGCCGTTCCCGCCGTCCTCAGCGTTCTCATCGTCCCCGTCGTCCTCAGGGTGTTCATCGTCCCCATCGTCCCCAGGGTGTTCACCGTCCCCGTCGTCCCCCTCGTCCTCACCGTCCCCGCGCGAAGGGAGCGCCCCGTGATGTTCCCGACGGTCCCGGACCAGATCCTGGCCGAACTCGCCCGTACCGAGGGCGGCCCCGACGCCCTCGACCTCCTCGTGCGCGACCAGGACACCCGGCGGCTGCTGATGCTGCGCGCCGTGCTCGACGCGGCCGAGGCGGCCGACCCGGCGGTGTGCGACGCGGGGCGGAAGGCACGGTTGCGGGAGGACTGGGCGATGCTGGCGGACGCCGACGCGGCCGACGCGGCGGACTCGGTGCGGGGGGCCGGGGCGGAGCGCTCCCTCACCCCCGCCCGCGCCCGGCTGTTCCACCCCCTCACCGGCCCCTGGGCGCGGTCCTGCCTGCGCGGCCTGGACGCGGGGCGCGGGACCCCGGCCGAGGCCCGGGCCCTGCGGCGCGACCTCGCCCACTTCAGCGCGGTCGCCGCCGTGGCCGCCGCCGAGGCGGGCCTGCCCTTCGCCACCCGGCTGACCGCCCGCGCCGGCGTCCTCACCCTCCCCTCCCTCGGCGCCCTGCACACGGCTGCCTCCGGCGACGTACCGGTCGACGTCACCCACCGGGACGGCGCCCTGACCATCCGCCAGCCCGACGCGCCCGACGTCCGCGTCCACCTGGAGAACGGCACCGGTGCCTGGTCGGGCGCCCCCGCGTGGACGCCGGCGCACGCGCTCCCCGGACTGCTCCCGTCCGCCCCGCCCATGCCCCTCGACGACCTCGACCCGTACCGCGAGCCGCCCTACAGCACCCACCGGGGCAGCCTCAGCGGCGCGGCCACCCTCGACGACGCGGAACGCAAACGGTGGCTCCAGGCCTGGAACGGCACGGCCGTCGCCCTGCGCTCGGGCGGCGCCCACCGCCTCACCGAGGCCGCGGCGCTGCTGCGCTGCCTGGTCCCGCTGGAGACGCCGCCCGAGATCGGCACCGGCCGGGGCAGTTGCAGCGCCACCCGCCGCGAGGCGTTCGGCGCCCTGCTCAGCAGTACGCCCCCCGACCCGGTGACCTTCGCCGCGACCCTCGTCCACGAACTCCAGCACGCCAAACTCGCCGCCCTGACCGACCTGGTGACCCTGCACCGGGCCGGCCCCGAGGCCCGCTACTTCGCCCCCTGGCGGCCCGACCCCCGCCCCTACGACGGCCTGCTCCAGGGCACCTACTCCCACCTCGCGATGGCCTCCTACTACCAGCGCCGGGCCCTGCTCACCCGCCCCCCAGAGCGCGACTGGGCCTGGGCCCAGCACGCCCGGTACCACGCCCAGGTCGGCGCCGCGCTGCCCGCCCTCGTCGGCTCGCCCGACCTCACCGTGCCCGGCCGCCGCTTCGTCGACGAGATGGCCGCCACCTACCAGCGCATGGCCGACCATCCCGCGCCCCGGGACCACACGGCCCGCGCGCAGGCGTATGTGAAATCGGCGCGCGCCCTGTGGATCCAGCGCCGCGCTTCCGCACTCCCACGGCCGAATGAGTGAGGATGCCTGCGCGCGCCGCCCGGGTGCGGAAAGATCGTCTGACCGAGGCACGTCCCCGTCGAGCCGGCGGACCCGCGTAGGACTCACGCATGACCTTACGTACGACGCGCCGAGGTCCTAGGATTCTGTGGTATCACGCGCGCTGGAGGCCGCTGCATGTCTGGAGCTCGTAAGCCGGTCGGGCCGACCGAGAGGGGGGCCGCGAAACAGACCGTCACCATCCACTTCGCCGGCTTCAACCGGGCCTGGGCGGCCTGGATCGGAGACCGGCTGGAGCGGCGCGGGCTGCGGGTGGTGTACCTGCGCTGGGAGTCCCCTGCCGACGTCCCCCTGGTGGACCTGCTGCACGACCTGAAGCTGGCCGAGGGCCGTATTCTCATCGTCGTCAGTGAGTGGTACTTCCAGCTGGGCCCGCGCTCCCACGAGGAGTGGAACGAGGCGCTGCGCGAGGTCGTCGCCCCCGACCCGTCCCGCTTCGCCGCCGTCTCCGTCACCACGGCCACCATCCCGTCGGCCGCGGCGGTGCTCGGACCGGTGGGCCTGACCAACATGGGCGCCGAGGAGGCCGAACGGCGCCTGCTGGACCGGCTCGACCTGCCGTCCGAGCCGCTGCCCGAGCCGGCCGCCACGGTGCGCCGGGGACCGCGCTTCCCCGCCTCGATGCCGGACGTCTGGGGCTCCGTACCGCGCCGCAACACCCGCTTCACCGGCCGCGAACCCCTCTTCAACGAGGCGTACACCCAGCTCCAGAACGCCGAACCCGGCGCCGGCGTCGTCACGTTCTTCGGCATGTCCGGCGTCGGCAAGACCCAGCTGGCGGCCGAGTACGCGCACCGGTTCGGCTCCGAGTACGACGTGGTCTGGTGGGTCAACGCGGAGAGCCGGGTCACCTACCGGCGCCAACTCGCCGAGCTGGCGCCCAAACTGGGCCTGCAGACGGGGCAGGAATACGGCGAGCGGCTGCGCGCCGTCCGCGACTCCCTGCGCCGCGGCGATCCCTACGCGCGCTGGCTGCTGATCCTGGACGGCGCGGACGAACCGGACCAGATCTGGGACATGGTGCCCAGCGGCCCCGGTCACGTCATCATCACCTCCCGCAACCCGGAGTGGAGCGAGCACAACAGCCGCCTCCTGGAAGTGCCGGTCTACGCCCGTGACGAGTCGGTCGCCTTCATCCGGCGCCGCGCCCCGCGGCTGACCGAGCCGGAGGCGCACAAGCTGGCGGAGGCGCTGGAGGACCTGCCGCTGCTCCTCGACCAGACGGCCGGCTGGCTCAACGACTCCGACATGTCCGTGGAGCGGTACATCGGCATGCTGGAGGACGGCGTCGACGGCCATGTGGTCAAGGTGTCCGCGGACTTCCCGCTCGCCTTCCAGACCGCCTGGTCGATACTGCTGAACAAGCTCCGTGACACCGTCCCGGAATCCGTCGACCTGCTGCGGCTGTGCACCTTCTTCGCCCCCGGCTTCATCCCCGTACGGATGCTGCGCGAGACCCCCGGCGACGAACTGCCCGAGCAGCTCGTCCGGCTCTTCAACGACCCCCTGCTGTGGAACCGGGCCATCAACCAGCTGCGTACGTACTCCGTGGTGCGCCTGGAGTCCCACGAGATGTCCGGCGACGAGTCGGCGTCCTCGGGCGAGTCGCTGTACCTGCACCGCATGGTGCACCAGATCGTCAACAACGACATGCCGGAGGCGGACCGCGAGGAGTTCGTCGACGTCGTCCGCCGGGCCCTCGCCGCCGCCGACCCGCGCCGGCCCACCGACCCCGACCTGTGGCCCGGCTACGCCGAGATCGCCCCGCACCTCAAGCACGCCGACGTCCTCAAGAGCCGTGACCCGCAGGTGCAGCGCCTGGTCTTCAACTGCCTGCGCTACATGTACTTCTCCGGCGAGTACCGCTCCGGCGTCAAGCTCGCGGAGCGCGCCATGAAGGCCTGGCGCCCCCTGCTCGGCGAGACGCACCCGCGGATCTGGGAACTGGCGTACCACTACACCAACCTGCTGCGCGGCAGTGGCGACTACATGCGCAGCGAGTCGCTCAGCCGCGCCGCCGTCGACCACCTGCGCGAAGAGCGCGGGGAACAGGACCTGGAGTACCTGCGCGCCGCCTCCGGCCTCGCCGCCGACCTGCGCGGCCTCGCCCGCTACGACGAGGCGCTGGAGATGTCCCAGTGGGTGCTGGCCACCTACCGCGAACTGCTCGGCGAACAGGACTCGCGCACCCTCAACGCGCAGAACAACCTGGCCGTGTCGCTGCGGCTGCTCGGCTGGTACCGGGAGGCCCTGGACGTCGACAAGCAGACGATGGAGGCACGTCGGCAGTTCCTGCGCGCCCAGCACACGTTCACACTCAACTCAGAGATCCAGTACGCCAACGACCTGCGGCTGCTCGGCCGCTACGGCGAGGCGGAGTCCATCCAGAGCAAGAACGTCCACGAGGCGCGGACCGTGCTCGGCCGGGACAACCAGCAGACCCTCAGGGCCGAGTACAACCTCGCCATGTGCCGGTACCGCATGGGCGACCGCGACCGCAGGCGGGACCGCGGCGAGGGCCCCCAGGAGCCCGGCGCGCTGTTCGCCAGTGTCCTGGAACGGGGCGAGCGGGTGCTCGGCGAGACCCATCCGCTGACGCTGATCTTCGCCACCGGCCAGAGCTGTTACGCCCGCGAGCACGGCGACATCGACCAGGCCCGCGAACTGAGCGAGGCCGTCGTCGCCCGGTACGAGGTGATGCACGCCGAAGGGCATCCGTTCATCGCCGGCGCCCGCGCCAACCAGGCGCTGATCCTGCGCAACGTGGGCGAACGGGAGCACAGCCACGCCCTCATCGAGCAGGCGCTGGCGGAGATGACCGAGGCCGTGGGCGAGCGTCACCCCTGGACCCTGGGGTGCGCCCTGAACGCCTCCGCGCTGCGCAACCTCATGGGCGACGTCGAGGGCGCGGCCGAACTGAGCCGGCAGACGGTGGCGCGGGCCACCGAGTGGCTCGGGCGCACGCATCCGCTCACGCTGTCGACCAGGGTCGCCCACGCGGCGGACCTGCGGGGGCTGCGGGACCGCCGGCAGGCGGAGAAGGTCGAGCAGGAGGTCCTCTCCGACCTCGACGCCACCCTGGGCAGCAAGCACTCCCACACCGTCTCGGCCCGCTCCCGCAACCGGCCGTACTGGGACTTCGAACCGCAGCACACCTGATCGTCATCCGAACGCCCGGCCGGTGCGCATAACCCCCGGCGCACCGGGGAATGAACCGGGTCACTCAACACGCAGGCAACACACGTGAGTTGCATCAGGGGGACGTGTGGTGATCTTGGTGGGGCCCGTTCCGGCGGGCACGGACGGGCCCATTCCGGTCGAGGTGGAAGTGGAGCCCGGCCCGTCCGCCGACGGGCTGGACCTCGTCTACGGCGGCGAGGAGACCCGGGACGGCGCCGGGCAGCGCGTCGTCCGGGTCGCCCGGGACGTCTACACCGACGGGCTCGACCTCGCCCGCCGGTGCGCCGCCCAGGCCGTACGGCGCTTCGGGGAGCTGGAGGAGGCGCTGCGGCCGGACGAGATCGAGCTGCAGCTCGCCATCAAGGTCGACGCCGGGGTCGCCGCCCTCGTCAAGAGCGGGGCCGAGGCACAGCTCCAGATCACCCTGCGCTGGCGTACCACCCCGGACGGGGCCGCGTCGTGACCGGCGTCCCGCCGGGCGTGCGCATCCTGCCGTACTCCCGGGTCGTGGGCCAGGACGAACTGAAGCTGGCGCTGGAGCTGAACCACGTACTGCCGCGGATCGGCGGGGTGCTGATGGCGGGGCCGCGCGGTACCGCCAAGTCCACCCTGGTGCGGGCCTTCGCACTGATGGCCCACGGCGAGCTGCCGGTCACCCTCCCCATCAACGCCACCGACGACCGCGTCCTCGGCGGCTGGGACCTGGACGCCCTCATCCGCGGTGAGGCGCGTCCGCAGCCCGGGCTGCTGGAGGACGCGGCGGACAAGGGCATGCTCTACATCGACGAGGTCAACCTGCTCGACGACCACCTCGTCGACATCATCCTGGACGTCGTCTCCACCGGCGTGCTGTCGGTGCAGCGCGAGGGATTCGCCGCCGCCCGGCACCTCTCCTTCGGTCTCGTCGGCACCATGAACCCCGAAGAGGGCGGCCTCAGGCCGCAGTTGCTGGACCGCTTCGGGATGATGGTCACCGCCGGGCAGCTGGACGCGAGCGACCGCTACCGGCTGATCCGCACCGTGCTGGACTTCGAGGAGGAGCTGGCGCGGCCCGACTCCGAGTGGCTCGCCGCCGCCCGGCGGGACGACGCCGCCCTCCGCGACCGGCTGGCCGCCGCCCGGCGCCGGGTGGCGGACGTCGCCGTGCCGGACGACGTGTTGTGGCTGTGCGGGGAGGCGGCGGACCGGACGGAGGCCGTGGGACAGCGCGGGGAGATCGTCGCCACGCTGGCGGCCCGCGCCCTCGCCGCCCTGGAAGGCGCCGACCGGGTCGGTCCCGGGCACGTGCTGCGGGTGCTGCCGATGGCCCTGCGGCACCGGCGGCCCGAGACCACCCACGGCGGCACCTTCGACTGGGGGCCGGAGGACCAGGCCCGCGTCAAGGACCTCTTCGAGGCCTGAGCCGGTCATGGTCACCGAGCCACCCGACCCCGCAGCCGACCACGCCGCCGATCCCGCAGCCGACCCCGCGCGGCGGCTCGTCCACGCCCTGGTCTGCGCCGCCGCCGAGCCCGCCCTGACCGGCGTCCTCCTCTTCGACCTGGAACCCGGCCTCCTCGACCCGGTCACCCGGCTGTTCACCGGCCTGCTCACCGGCGCCGCCGAACCGGCCCGTACCGGCGCCGCCGAACCGGCCCCGGCCCCCGTCGTGCTGGGCGCCGCCGGCCGTGACGAGGACCTGTGGACCCGCACCCGGCTGCGGCGCGACGCGCACGGCATCACCTTCCGTACCGAGCCCGGCCCCCTCGTCGACGCCGACGGCCACCCCGGTCCGCCGCCGCTGGTCGTGGTTCCCGACCTGCCCCGGCTGAGCGTGGCCGGGATGCGCGCCGCCGTCCAGTTGCTCGGCGCCGACGTCGCCGTGGTGGAGCGCCCCGGACTGCGCCGCACGGTCCGGCCCCGGGCCCGCTGGCTGGCCGTCTGCCGCGCGGCCGACGCGGGACGGCTCAGCCGGCACCTGCTGGACCGGTTCGCCGTACGGCTGCCGGTGCCGGACCTCGCCCTGCCCCCGCCCGAGCAGGTGCTCGCCGGACTCCCGCCCGCCTGGCGGACCGCCGCCGTCCGGGGCGTGCCGCCCGTCCCGGTCACCGACGAGGCGCTGACCCGCGTACAGGACCTGCTCGGACCCGACGCCGGCGTCCGCCGCGAACTGGCCCTCGCCCGGCTGGCCCGCACCGTCGCCGCCCTCGACGGTGAGCCGTCGGCGGTGGCCGGCCACTGCGACACGGCGGCCCGGATCATCGGGCTGACCGTGCCCGGCACCCCGCCCGGACCCGAGCCCGGCCCCGGGCCCGCCGAGCGGCCGTCCGCCGGTACCACGCCCAGCACGGTCCGGACACGCCGCCCCGGCGGGGAGAGACGGCGTCCGTCCCCGGCGGAGGGGACACTGCTGGAGACCGGGCCCGCCGAGGGGATCGGCGGCGGCCCCGGCGGCACGCCCGCAGGAGGCGGCACCCCGTTCCCGGAGGACGAGCCGGCCGGGCCCCGTGACGCCACCCCGCTGCGCGGCCCCGGCCGGCGTACCTCCGGGCCCGCCCTCGCCCGCGGCCCCGTGATCGGCACCCGGCGCGCCACCGACCTGCGCGACCTCGCCTACGTGCGCACCGTCCGGGAGGCCGCCGTGCACCAACGCGTGCGGCGCGCCGACCGGTTCACGATCGCACCGGCCGATCTGCACGCCCACGTCCGGACCGGTGCCCCCGAGCGCGTGCTGACGCTGCTCCTCGACCACACCTGCCGGGACGGCGACTGGGACTGGCAGGACTCCCTGGCACCCTTCCTGCAGTGGGCGTACACCAGCCGGGCCACGGTCCAGGTGATCGAGGTCGGGGCCGCGGACGCCAAGGACGAGCTGCGTGCCCAGTCCTTCGCGGCCCGCAGCGTCCTCGACCCCCAGGTGCTCGCCGCGCTGTACCGCGCGGCCGGCCGCGCCTCCCCGCTCGCGCACGGCGTCGAACTGGCGGCCCACGCGCTGCGCCGGACCTTCCGGCAGCACGGCACCGGACCGGCGGAGGCCTGGCTGGTCGTCGTCACCGACGGCCGCGGCAACATCCCGCTGCGCGCCAGCCACACCGGACGGCTGACCGGCACGGTGGCCGCCGCCGGTGTCGAGGACGCCGTCGAGGCCGCCGCCCGCATCGGCGCCATGGACCGCACGCGGCTGCACGTGGCCGTCGTCGACCCGGCCCGGGAACCCTACGGCGACCTGCCGTTCGTCCTCGCCGACAGCCTGGGGGCGACGGTCGTGGAGGGGCGGACCGGCGCGGGAGGCGACGATGAGCGCTGAGCCGCGGCAGCGGGCGCCGCGCTGGCTGACCGGGGCCGGTACCGCCGTACGCCGCACCGGACTGCCCGGCCAGCTGAAGGCCGCGGCCCGTAGGCCCGCCGTCGCCGTGTCCCACCTGCGCCGCGGTCAGGAACCGCCCTCCGGACTCGGCGGCACCGAGGCCCGCCCCGGCGCCCGCCTGGAGGACGGGTACGCCGTGCTGCGGGTCGTGCGCGGCGAGGGCGGCGGTGCCTTCGGGCAGGGCTACCGGCTGCGCGGCTGGTGCGGTGACCTGACCGTGACCTGCGCGCCCGGACCCACGCGGCTGGCCGCCCCCGGCATCACGCTCGCCGCCCTGCGGCAGCCCGACGGGGAGTACCCCACCGATGTGCTGCGCGGCATCCGGCACTGGTCGGCCAACCAGCCCGAACTGACGCGGTGGCTCAACTCGGTCCGCGCCCGGCACGGCGAAGCGCTGCGCCTCGTCGTCTGGGACGACACCGGCTTCGACCTGCCCTGGGAGCTGTTCTGGCTGCCCGAGGACGCGGCGCGCGCGCTGCCCGGCGGTCCGCTCGGCGCGCTGACCGTCGTCTCCCGCTGGACCACCGTGCGCGACCTCAGCCAGGACCTGCCCCGGGAGACCGGCGACTGCGCGGGACGGGTCCTCGGCTACCTCCACCAGGACATGGCCGACGACGGTCAGGTCTTCGCCCCGTACGCGCACCGGCTGCACCGGCGGATGACCCCGTTCCTGCACGACCTCGACACCCTGCCCGACGCCACCGGCCTGGTCTACTTCGGCTGCCACGGCACCTACGGCGACACCGTGCCCCGCCTCACCCTGGGCGACTTCTCCTGGGCCGAGCTGAACGAGGAGCCGATGGCCGTGCTGGGCCGGGACCGCTCCCTGGTCTGCCTCAACGCCTGCGACTCGGGGCGAGCGGTGAAGAACCGGGCGCAGGGCGAGGAGGAACTGCGCGGCTTCGCGGAGCTGTTCCTGCGCAAGGGCGCGGGCGGCTGCATCGTCACCGCCGGGAGGGTCGGTGACCAGGAGGCCCGCCGGCTCGTGCGGCAACTGGTGCGCGAGGTCGCCCGCCATCCGTACCGGCCCGTCCCGCAGACGCTGCGGTCCTTCCGCGCGGGCGCGCTCGCGGAGTTCGGGCCGACGGACCGGCTGCCCAGACGGCTCGACGACGACGGCCGACTGGACAGCGCCGGCCAGAAACGGGTCCTGCGGCTGCTGTACGCGTTCATGTTCCAGTTCTACGGCCATCCCCGGACCACGCTGCGGCTCACCGCCGCCGAGGGCCCGGACGCACGGGCCGGAGGGGGGCACGGCCGGTGAGCGGCGCGGAACGGCCCCTGATGATCGAACCCGTGGTGGCCTGGCCCCGGCGGGCGGAAGCGGGCTGCGACTACCTCGTCACCGTCGACCTGCGCGGCCCCCTCCCGGCCCCGGACGCCGCCCCGGACGACTGGCCCTACCCGGAGGAGGAGTTCACCTTCACCGTCACCCTGGACGGCTCCCCGCTGTTCGCCTGCGCGGCCCTCGGCGAACCCGGCGTCGTCCTGCACCGCTTCGGCGGTACGTACGGACCAGCCCGCTTCCGGGTCTCCGCCGGCCCTGACACCGGCCCGGCCTCGCTGTGGCTGACGGTCACCAATCAGTGGGGGGTGCCGGTCCGCAAGGCGGAGCTGCGGTCGGAGATATGCGCCGGCGAAGAGGCCCCCGACCGGGAGCGCGGGCAGGCCCCGCCCGTCCATGACGCCCCCCGGCCCCCCGCGCTGCGGCCCGCCCCTTCCCCGCCGTCACCGCACCGCCGGCCCGCCGCCGGGAAGCCCGTCCGGCGCACGGTGACGATCAGTTTCGCCGGCTTCAACCGGGCCTGGGCGGCCTGGATCGGAGACCGGCTGGAGCGGCGCGGGCTGCGGGTGGTGTACCTGCGCTGGGAGTCCCCTGCCGACGTCCCCCTGGTGGACCTGCTGCACGACCTGAAGCTGGCCGAGGGCCGTATTCTCATCGTCGTCAGTGAGTGGTACTTCCAGCTGGGCCCGCGCTCCCACGAGGAGTGGAACGAGGCGCTGCGCGAGGTCGTCGCCCCCGACCCGTCCCGCTTCGCCGCCGTCTCCGTCACCACCGCGGACCTCCCGTCGGCCGTCGCCGCGCTCCGGCCGTCGGGGCTGGTGGGCATCGACGCCGAGGAGGCCGAGCGACGGGTGCTGGCCCTGCTGGACCTGCCCACGGACCCGGCCCCCGGTCACGCCGACCATGCCCGGCACGGCCCCCGGTTCCCGGCGTCGCTCCCCAAGGCGTGGGGGAGCGTCCCACGCCGGAACAGCCGCTTCACCGGTCGTGAGACCCTGCTCACCGAGGTGTACGACGCGCTGCGGACCTCGGGTGTGGTGACGCTGTACGGCATGTCGGGCGTCGGCAAGACCCAGTTCGCCACGGAGTACGCGCACCGGTTCGGCTCCGAGTACGACGTGGTCTGGTGGGTCAACGCGGAAAGCCGGGTCACCTACCGTCGGCACCTCGCGGAACTGGCCCCCAGACTGGGCCTGCGGACGGGCCAGGGGTACGGCGAGCGGCTGCGCGCCGTCCGCGACTCCCTGCGCCGGGGCGAGCCGTACGCGCGCTGGCTGCTGATCCTGGACGGCGCGGACGAGCCGGACCAGATCCGGGGCATGGTCCCCGGCGGGCCGGGCCACGTGCTCATCACCTCCCGCAATCCGGCGTGGAGCGAGCACGACAGCCGCCTCCTGGAAGTGCCGGTCTACGCCCGTGACGAGTCGGTCGCCTTCATCCGGCGCCGCGCCCCGCGGCTGACCGAGCCGGAGGCGCACAGGCTGGCGGAGGCGCTGGAGGACCTGCCGCTGCTCCTCGACCAGACGGCCGGCTGGCTCGACGACTCCGACATGTCGGTGGAGGAGTACATCGGCCTGCTGGAGGAAGGGTCCCTCGACGACGCGGTGCGGGTGTCGGCGGACTTCCCGCTGGCCTTCCGGACCGCGTGGTCGATCCTGCTGAACAAGCTCCGCGAGACCGTCCCGGAGTCGGTCGACCTGCTGCGGCTGTGCACCTTCTTCGCCCCCGGTTACGTCCCCGTGTATCTGCTCCGGGACATGAGCCACGACGGCCTGCCGCCCTCCGTGGCCGAGCTGCTGACCGACCCCGGGCTGTGGGACAGGGCGGTCGGCCAGCTGCGGAGGTACTCCGTGGTCCGGGTCGAACCGCACGAGACGGACCCGGACCGCGAGATCTTCTACCTGCACCGCGTCGTCAGCCGGATCGTCCGCCAGAGCCTGCCCGCCGCGCAGAGGCGCCGACTGGTCGACGTCGTACGGCGGGCTCTGGCGGAGGCGGACCCCGGTCGGCCCTCGGTGCCCGCGCTGTGGCCCGACTACGCCGAGCTGGTGCCCCACCTCAAGCACGCCGACGTACTGGGCAGCGACGATCCGCAGGTCCAGCAGCTGGTGTTCAACTGCTTGCGTTACCTGTACCTCGCGGGCGAGCACGCGGCCGGCGTCACACTCGGCGAACACGCCATGCGTATCTGGCGGAACTCGCTCGGCGAGTCCCATCCCCTCATCTGGGAACTCACCTATCACTACGCCAACCTGCTGCGCGCCGCCGGCGACTACCACCGCACGACGCGGATCGAGCGGGCGGCCGTCCGGCAGCTCCAGGAGCAGCGCGGGGACCAGGACCCCACGCTGCTGCGCGCCCTCGGCGGACTCGCCGCGGACCTGCGCGGACTCGGCGACTACCTGGAGGCGCTGGAGGTGTCGGAGCGGGTCCTCGCGGCGTACCGGGGACAACTCGGCGACCAGGACACCCGCACGGTCAACGCGCGGAACAACGTGGCCGTCTCCCTGCGGCTGCTCGGCCGCTACGCGGCGGCCCGCGACGTCGACCTGCGCACGCTGGAGACACGCCGCGAACTGCTGGGGGAACGGCACCCGTGGACGCTCAACTCGGAACACGCGTACGCGGCCGATCTGCGCCTGCTGGGCCGCTTCACGGACGCGGCGTCCGTGCTGGCCAGAAGCCTGGACACCGCCCGTCGGGCACTCGGCGGCGACGCTCCCCAGACGCTGCGGGCGGCGCACAACTTCGCGATGTGCCGCTACGCCCTGGGCGACTTCGACACCGCGGCCCGGTACTTCGCGGACGCGCTGGAGCGCGCCGAGCACGTCCTGGGCGACCGGGACCCGCTGACGCTGATCCTCGCCGCCGGGCAGAGCTGCTTCGCACGGGAGCACGGCGACGCCGACCGGGCACGCGAGCTCAGCGAGTCCGTCGTCGCCGCCTACGAGGCGACCTTGCCGCCCGGCCACCCGTACGCCGTCGGGGCCCGGGCCAACCACGCGTTGACGCTGCTCCGCGCCGGGGAGACGGACGGTGCCCGGACCCTGGCCGGGGCGGCGCTGACCGACATGACGGCACGTGTCGGCCCCGACCACCCCTGGACGCTGGGCTGCGCGCTGAACGCGTCCGCGCTGTGCCACGCGGTCGGCGACGTCGAGCGGGCGGCCGGCCTGAGCGGAGACACCGTCGTCCGCGGCGAGGGGACGCTGGGCCCCGGCCACCCGCTCACCCTGTCCGCCCTCGTGGCCCACGCGGCCGATCTGCGCGCCCTCGGGCGGCGCGGGGAGGCGGAGGAGAGCGAGCGGCGCGCGCTGTCCGGCCTCGCCGCCACCCTGGGCCCCGGCCACCCGCTCACCGACTCCGCCGCCGCCCGCCGGCGCCCGTACTGGGACTTCGAACCCCAGACCACCTGACGGTCCCCGGACCACCTGACGGTCCCCGGACCACCTGACGGTCCCCGGACCACCACCTGGCGAATCCCAGACCACCTGACGGTCCCCGGACCACCTGGCGACCCGCCGCACGCGAAAGGGCCCGGCCCCGGAAAACCTCCGGAAGCCGGGCCCCGCGGGCGTCAGCCGATGCCGGCCGGCGTCAGTGCGTCACGCCTCGAACACCTCGCGCACCAGCTGCTCCTGCTCGGCCTGGTGCCGCTTCGCGGAACCGACGGCCGGGGACGAGGAGTGCGGACGCGAGATCCGGCGCAGGCGCTCGCCCGCCGGGATGTCCGCGCCGACCGCCAGGTCCAGGTGGTCGATCAGGTTGAGCGCGATGAACGGCCAGGCACCCTGGTTGGCCGGCTCCTCCTGGGCCCACAGGTACTTCTCGGCGTTCGGGTACTTGGCGATCTCCGCCTGGAGCTCGGCACCCGGCAGCGGGTACAGGCGCTCGATGCGGATGATGGCCGTGTCCGTCACCCCGCGCTTGGCGCGCTCGGCGATCAGGTCGTAGTAGACCTTGCCGGTGGTGAAGACGACCTTCTTCACCGCCGCCGCCTCGGCCGAGGTGTCGCCGATGACCGGCTGGAACTGGCCGGTGGTGAACTCCTCCGCCTTCGACGCGGCAGCCTTCAGGCGCAGCATCGACTTCGGGGTGAAGACGACCAGCGGCTTGTGGTGCGGGTTGTGCACCTGCCACCGCAGGAGGTGGAAGTAGTTCGCCGGGGAGGTCGGCATCGCGACCGTCATGTTGTTCTGCGCGCACAGCTGGAGGAACCGCTCGACGCGGGCCGAGGAGTGGTCCGGGCCCTGGCCCTCGTAGCCGTGCGGGAGGAGCAGGACCACACCGGAGGTCTGGTTCCACTTCTGCTCGGCGGCCGAGATGTACTCGTCGACGATGGTCTGCGCGCCGTTGACGAAGTCGCCGAACTGCGCCTCCCACATCACCAGCGCGTCGGGGCGGGCCAGCGAGTAGCCGTACTCGAAACCCATCGCCGCGTACTCGGAGAGCAGGGAGTTGTAGACGTTGAGCCGCGCCTGGTCCTCGGAGAGGTACTGCAGCGGGGTGTACTCGTCGCCCTTGGCGCGGTCGATGATCACCGCGTGCCGCTGGCCGAAGGTGCCGCGCTGCGAGTCCTGGCCGGCCAGCCGGACCGGGACGCCCTCCAGGAGGAGGGAGCCGATGGCGAGGGTCTCGCCCATGCCCCAGTCGATGGTGCCGTCCTCGACCATGGCCGCCCGGCGCTGGAGCTGCGGGAGCAGCCGCGGGTGGACGGTGACGTGGTCGGGGATGTTGACCTGGGACTCGGCGATCCGCTTGACGACCTCGCCGGTGACCGCGGTGTTCACGGCGACCGGGAAGGCGGCCTGCGGGTCGGAGGGCGCCACCGAGGCGGGCTGCGCGGCGGCCTCGCGGACCTCCGTGAAGACCTTCTCCAGCTGGCCCTGGTAGTCCTGGAGCGCCTGCTCGGCCTCTTCCAGGGTGATGTCGCCGCGACCGATGAGGGACTCGGTGTACAGCTTGCGCACCGAGCGCTTCTTGTCGATCAGGTCGTACATCAGCGGCTGGGTGAAGGCCGGGTTGTCCGACTCGTTGTGACCGCGGCGGCGGTAGCAGATGAGGTCGATCACCACGTCCTTGTTGAACGCCTGGCGGAACTCGAAGGCGAGGCGTGCGACGCGCACGACGGCCTCGGGGTCGTCGCCGTTCACGTGGAAGATCGGGGCCTCGATCATGCGGGCCACGTCCGTGGCGTACATGGACGAGCGCGAGGACTCCGGGGCGGCCGTGAAGCCGACCTGGTTGTTGATGACGATGTGGACCGTGCCGCCGGTGCGGTAGCCGCGCAGCTGCGACATGTTCAGGGTCTCGGCCACCACGCCCTGGCCCGCGAAGGCCGCGTCGCCGTGGATCGCCACCGGCAGCACGGTGAAGTCCGTGCCGCCCTTGTTGATGATGTCCTGCTTGGCGCGGGCGACGCCCTCCAGGACCGGGTCGACGGTCTCCAGGTGGGACGGGTTGGCGCAGAGGCTGACCTTGATCTGCTCGCCGTCGAGGCCGGTGAAGGTGCCCTCGGCGCCCAGGTGGTACTTGACGTCGCCGGAGCCGTGCATCGACTTCGGGTCGAGGTTGCCCTCGAACTCGCGGAAGATCTGCGCGTACGACTTGCCGACGATGTTGGCCAGCACGTTGAGGCGGCCGCGGTGGGCCATGCCGACGACGACCTCGTCGAGACGGCTCTCCGCCGCCGAGTCCAGGACCGCGTCGAGCAGCGGGATGACGGACTCGCCGCCCTCCAGACTGAACCGCTTCTGGCCGACGTACTTGGTCTGCAGGAAGGTCTCGAAGGCCTCCGCCGCGTTCAGCCGGCGCAGGATGCGCAGCTGCTCCTCGCGCTCGGGCTTGGCGTGGCCGCGCTCCACCCGGTCCTGGATCCACTTGCGCTGCTTGGGGTCCTGGATGTGCATGAACTCGATGCCGGTGGTGCGGCAGTACGAGTCGCGCAGCACGCCGAGGATGTCGCGCAGCTTCATCATCGACTTGCCGGCGAAGCCGCCGACGGCGAACTCGCGCTCCAGGTCCCACAGGGTGAGTCCGTGCTCGGTGATGTCCAGGTCGGGGTGCTTGCGCTGCTGGTACTCCAGCGGGTCGGTGTCGGCCATGACGTGGCCGCGGACCCGGTAGGAGTGGATCAGCTCGAAGACGCGGGCGGCCTTGGTGACGTCGTCGTCGTGGCTGGCGTCGATGTCCTTGAGCCAGCGGACCGGCTCGTAGGGGATGCGCAGCGCCTCGAAGATCTCGTCGTAGAAGTCGTTCTCGCCGAGGAGCAGGTTGGCGACCTGGCGGAGGAACTCGCCGGAGGCGGCGCCCTGGATCACCCGGTGGTCGTAGGTCGACGTGAGCGTCATGACCTTGGAGATGCCGAGCTTGTTCAGGGTGTCCTGGCTGGTGCCCTGGAACTCCGCCGGGTAGTCCATGGCGCCGACGCCCATGATCACCGACTGGCCGGGCATCAGGCGCGGCACCGAGTGGACGGTGCCGAGGCCGCCGGGGTTGGTCAGGGAGACCGTGACGCCGGTGAAGTCGGCCATCGTGAGCTTGTTCTCACGGGCGCGGCGGACGATGTCCTCGTAGGCCTGCCAGAACTCGAAGAAGTTCAGCGTCTCGGCCTTCTTGATCGCCGCGACGACCAGCTGGCGGTCGCCGTTGGGCTTGACCAGGTCGATGGCGAGACCGAGGTTGACGTGCTCCGGCTTGACCAGGGTGGGCTTGCCGTCCTTGGTCTGGAACGACCAGTTCATCGACGGCATGGCCTTGATGGCCTGCACCATCGCGTACCCGATGAGGTGCGTGAAGGAGATCTTCCCGCCGCGGGCGCGCTTGAGGTGGTTGTTGATGACGATGCGGTTGTCGAACAGCAGCTTCACCGGGACGGCGCGCACGGACGTGGCCGTGGGCATCTCCAGCGAGGCGTCCATGTTCTTGGCGACCGCGGCGGAGGGACCGCGCAGGGTGACCAGCTCGGGGCCCTCGGCGGCCTCCTTGGCCGGCGCGGCCTTGGCGGGCGCCGCCTTCGCGGCGGCCGGCTGCGCGGCGGCGGGCTTCGCCGCCGGGGCGGCGGGAGCGGCCTGGGCGGCGGGCTGCGCGGGGGCGGCCTGGGCGGCGGGCGTCTGCGCCGGGGCGGCCGGGGCCTTGGCGGGCGTCTGCGCGGTCTGCGCGGCCGGGGCGGGCTGAGCCGGTGCGGTGGTCTCCGCGGCCCCCGCGGCCGCGGTGCCCGACGCGGCCTGGGCGGCGGCCGCCCCCGGCTTGTAGTCGGCGAAGAAGTCCCACCAGGCTCGGTCGACCGAATTCGGGTCCTGGAGGTACTGCTGATAGATCTCGTCTACGAGCCACTCATTGGCACCGAAGGCCGCTGCGGGGTTCTTCCCCGCTTGGTCGGTGTCGGTCGAGATGCTCGAGTTACTGGGGGACTGTGGCGACACGGCGGCAACCGCCCTCTTCCGCTTCACAAGGTGATGGACAGCGGGAATAAAGGCTACGCCTCCAAGAGCGAGAAGGTCAGGCCGGGCCGGTCCATCGTCGCGTAAGTCACATCTGGGCGGGTGTTTCGGCGCTGGAAATGGCGGGAAAAAAGCGTGGTTCCGCGTCAACAGGGAACAGGAAAGCGGGCCCTGGCGCCCTTGCGGTCGCGGGCCTCCGCCTGATCACACGTGTCCACCAGCGTGAACATCCGTGGAACGAGTGGCTCTGATGAGCACCTTACGTCAACTCGGCGTGGTTGGCAGGCCCGGAAGAGTGACGAGGATGCGGCAGCCGCGCTCCGATTCGGCCACCCCGATCCGGCCGCCGTGCAGATCCACCGCCCAGCGGGCGATCGCCAGGCCCAGCCCGGTGCCGCCGTCGCTGCCGGGACCGTGCGGCCGGGTCACCGCGCCCCGGTTGAACCGTTCGAACACCCGGTGCCACTCCGACCGGGGGATGCCGGGCCCCTCGTCGATGATCTCCAGCTCCAGGGAGTCCGGCAGCTCGCCCTGGCGCGCCCGGACCGTCACCCGGCCGTGCGGCGGGCTGTGCTTGACCGCGTTGTCGATGAGGTTGGCGACCACCTGGTGGATGCGCTCGGGGTCGGCCAGCGCGGTCAGGTCCAGCGGGTCGACGTCGAGGTGCAGATGGACGTCGGTACGGGTGTGCGTGCCGGAGCCGGAGGCGATGCCCGCGCGGGCGGAGGCGACCATGTTGGCCTCCTTCAGCACCCCGGACAGGTACGGCCACACCTCGAAGCGCCGGGTGCGCAGCGGCACGACGCCGTTGTCCAGGCGGGAGAGGTCCAGCAGGGTCTCCACCAGCCGGCCGAGCCGCTCGGTCTGCCGCAGGGCCGTCAGCATGGTCTCCGGGTCGGCCTCGGTGACCCCGTCGACGATGTTCTCCAGCACGGCGCGCAGCCCCGCGATCGGGGTGCGCAGCTCGTGCGAGACGTTCGCCACCAGCTCCTTGCGCTGCCGGTCCTGGGCCTCCAGGTCGTCGGCCATGTGGTTGATCGTCTGGGCCAGGTCGCCCAGCTCGTCCCGGCGGTTCTCGCGCACCCGGCGGGTGTAGTCGCCGTGCGAGATGGACCGGGCGACGGCGTTCATCTCGTCCAGCGGCGCGGTCAGCGAGTGCGCCACGAACTGCGTGATCAGCAGCGTGGCGATCATCGAGAACACCGTGATGAAGCGCAGCTCCGTCTTGGTGTGCACCGCTATCACCGACAGGCCGGTGGTGATCAGCACCGAGGTGACGACCAGCGCGCCGAGCTTGGTCTTGATCGAGAACGGGCGCACGCCGCCCCAGGGTTCCCCGGTGCCGGTGCCGGTGCCGGTGCTCCGGGGGCCGGGGCTCCGCCGTACGGCCTGCCGCCCCGCGCTCATGGCGTCGGTGTCTCCAGCGCGTAGCCCACCCCGTGCACGGTGCGGATGCGCTCGGCGCCGATCTTCCGGCGCAGTGCCTTGATGTGGCTGTCGACGGTCCGGGTCCCGGAGGCGTCCGCCCAGTCCCACACCTCGGCGAGCAACTGCTCGCGGGAGAGCACCGCGCGCGGCGTGTTCGCCAGGCACACCAGCAGGTCGAACTCGGTCGGCGTGAGGTGCACGTCCTCGCTGCGCACCCGCACCCGGCGCTGCGCGTGGTCGATCTCCAGTTCGCCCAGGCGCAGGATGCCGCTGCGCGGCGTGGAGGCGGCGACCACGGCCCGCTCCACCCGGCGCAGCAGCACGTGCACCCGCGCGGCCAGTTCGCGCATCGAGAACGGCTTGGTCATGTAGTCGTCGGCGCCGACGCCGAGCCCGACCAGCATGTCCGTCTCGTCGTCGCGGGCGGTGAGCATCAGCACCGGCACCGGGCGCTGGGCCTGGACCCGGCGGCAGACCTCCAGGCCGTCGAAGCCGGGCAGCATGATGTCGAGGATGAGCAGGTCGGGCTGCCAGGCCTCGGCCGTGTCGACGGCGGCCGGGCCGTCGCCCGCCGTCTGCACCAGGAAGCCCTCGGCGCGCAGGCGGGTCGCGATGGCGTCCACGATCGTCTGGTCGTCCTCCACCACCAGCACCCGGCGCTGCGCGCCCTGCGTAGCCGTCGCCGCGCCGTTGTGGGAGGTGTGTGTCTGCTCCATCGCCCGCCCCTGAGGTGTGCTTTGCGGAATCCGTGGGGTGATCCCATGACTGCGATCGACGCTTGAATGATCCGCGTCAGAGCAGCAGCGTACGGGGAGTCACCGGGCCTTTGCTATCCAGGCCCGACGCCGATGTGCACGACGTCCGGAACGCCCCGGGCAACGGGGATCTCTTCGGTACGCACCTGCTGGAACCCGGCATTACGCAAGGTTTCTTCGAAATGCGGGGAGGGCTGGGCGGACCATACGGCGAGTACTCCGCCGGGCCTCAACAGCCTTGCGCAGAGCGCGAGTCCGGACGTTCCGTAGAGGCTGTGATTGCCCTCGGTGACGGTCCAGTCGGGGCCGTTGTCGATGTCGAGGCAGAGGGCGTCGTAGGTCGCCGGCTGTGTGGCGGAAGTCTCATTGACGTACGTGACGAGGTCCGCTTCGACGATCTCCGTGCGGGGGTCCGCGAGTGCCTCGCGGGTCAGCCCGGACAGGGGTCCGCCGTCCCGGTGCCAGTCGATGACGGCCGGTTCGCGCTCGACCACCGTGATCCGCCCCCAGCGGGGGTCCGCGGCGGCGTGGGCGAGGGAGAAGCCGACGCCCAGACCGCCGATCAGCACGCGGGGTTCCGGGCGGCCGGCGGGGAGCGCGGCCAGCGCCGCGTCGACGAGCAGGCGCTCCGAGCGGCCGTCGGAGGTGTCCATCAGGAAGCAGCCGTTGGCGATGATCTGGAGCAGTGCGCCGTGTCTGCGCAGCACGACCTCGCCGTAGGGGCCCTCACGACGGTCCAGGACTTCGGGAATTTCGTGAACGGACATCCCGTCATCCTGACACCCGGTCCGTGACGGCCCCCCATCCGCCGGGCCTCCGGGCGGTGATCGCCGAGAGCGAACACGCGGCAGGGAACATTCTCTGGCTCCCGGGCATTGAGTCGGTGTAGTTGAGTGAAGCCAACTCAACTTGACTGCCGAAGGGGAGATCATGGCTGCTGAGTCCACGCCGTTCACACCGCTCGCCCTGCCCGTGCTGCCGCTCGACGACGAGGTCGTGCTGCCCGGGATGGTGGTCCCGCTCGACCTGAACGACTCCGAGGTCCGCGCCGCGGTCGAGGCCGCCCAGGCCGCCGCCCGTTCCCAACCCGGCAAGCCGAAGGTCCTGCTGGTGCCCCGCGTCGACGGCACCTACGCGAGCACCGGCGTGCTCGGCACCGTCGAGCAGGTCGGCCGGCTGGCCGACGGCGACCCCGGCGCGCTGATCCGCGGCCGGGCCCGGGTGAGGATCGGCGCCGGCACCACCGGCCCCGGCGCCGCGCTGTGGGTCGAGGGGACCAGGATCGACGAGACCGTGCCCGACCCGCTGCCGGGCCAGGTGGCCGAACTGGTCAAGGAGTACAAGGCGCTCGCCACCGCCTGGCTGCGCAAGCGCGGCGCCTGGCAGGTGGTGGACCGCGTCCAGGCGATCGAGGACGTCGCCGCGCTCGCCGACAACTCCGGCTACTCGCCGTTCCTGACCACCGCCCAGAAGACCGAACTCCTGGAGACCGCCGACCCGGTCGCCCGCCTCAAGCTCGCCACCGCGCAGCTGCGCGACCACCTCGCCGAGCAGGACGTCGCCGAGACCATCGCCAAGGACGTCCAGGAGGGCGTCGACAAGCAGCAGCGCGAGTTCCTGCTGCGCCGCCAGCTCGAAGCGGTCCGCAAGGAGTTGCGCGAGCTGAACGGCGAACAGGACGGCGAGGAGTCCGACGACTACCGCGCCCGCGTCGAGGCCGCCGACCTGCCCGAGAAGGTCCGCGAGGCCGCCCTCAAGGAGGTCGACAAGCTGGAGCGGGCCAGCGACCAGTCCCCGGAGGGCTCCTGGATCCGCACCTGGCTCGACACGGTCCTGGAGATGCCGTGGAACGAGCGCACCGAGGACGCCTACGACATCCAGGGCGCCCAGGCGGTCCTGGACGCCGAGCACGCGGGTCTGAAGGACGTCAAGGAGCGCATCACCGAGTACCTGGCCGTCCGCAAGCGGCGTACTGACCGGGGTCTCGGCGTCATCGGCGGCCGGCGCGGCGGGGCCGTCCTGGCCCTGGTCGGCCCGCCCGGTGTCGGCAAGACCAGCCTCGGTGAGTCCGTCGCCCACGCGATGGGCCGCAAGTTCGTCCGCGTCGCCCTCGGCGGCGTCCGCGACGAGGCCGAGATCCGCGGCCACCGCCGTACGTATGTCGGCGCGCTGCCCGGCCGGATCGTGCGGGCGGTCAAGGAGGCCGGGTCGATGAACCCGGTGGTCCTGCTGGACGAGATCGACAAGGTGGGGTCCGACTTCCGGGGCGACCCGGCCGCCGCCCTGCTCGAAGTGCTCGACCCGGCCCAGAACCACACCTTCCGCGACCACTACCTGGAGGTCGAACTCGACCTCTCCGACGTCGTCTTCCTCGCCACCGCCAACGTCCTGGAGGCGATCCCGGAGGCCCTGCTCGACCGTATGGAGCTGGTCCGCCTGGACGGCTACACCGAGGACGAGAAGGTCGTCATCGCCCGCGACCACCTGCTCCCGCGCCAGCTGGACCGGGCCGGGCTGGACAAGGACGAGGTGACCATCGACGAGGGCGCGCTGCGCAGGCTGGCCGGGGAGTACACCCGGGAGGCGGGCGTGCGCACCCTGGAGCGGTCGATCGCCCGGCTGCTGCGCAAGGTGGCCGCCCAGCACGAACTGGGCGAGCGGGAGCTGCCGTTCACCATCGGCGCCGACGACCTGCGCGCGCTGATCGGCAGGCCGCACCACGTGCCCGAGTCCGCCCAGGACCCGGCCGAGCGCCGCACCTCGGTGCCGGGCGTGGCGACGGGCCTCGCGGTCACGGGGGCCGGCGGCGACGTCCTCTACGTCGAGGCGTCCCTCGCCGACCCGGAGACGGGCGCGGCGGGGCTGACCCTGACCGGGCAGCTCGGTGACGTGATGAAGGAGTCCGCGCAGATCGCCCTGAGCTTCCTGCGCTCCCACGGCGCCGAACTGGAGCTGCCGGTGGCCGACCTGAAGGACCGGGGCGTGCACATCCACTTCCCGGCGGGCGCGGTCCCCAAGGACGGCCCGAGCGCGGGCGTGACGATGACCACGGCCCTCGCCTCCCTCCTGTCCGGCCGGCTGGTCCGCACCGACGTGGCGATGACCGGCGAGGTCTCGCTGACCGGGCGGGTGCTGCCGATCGGCGGGGTGAAGCAGAAGCTGCTCGCCGCCCACCGCGCCGGGGTCACCACGGTGATCATCCCCAAGCGCAACGAGCCCGACCTGGACGACGTCCCGGCCGAGATCCTGGACAAGCTCGACGTCCACACCGTCTCGGACGTCCGCCAGGTCCTGGAGCTGGCGCTGACGCCCGCGACCAGCGAGGTGCCGGTCGCGGCGTGACGCGGTGCCGCGGGGCCCCCGGTGAGCGGTCACCGGGGGCCCTGGCGCGTCAGCCGTTGGCGAGCGCGACCACCCGGTCCAGCGCGCCGTTGAACCTGTTGTGGTCGCCCACGGTCGGCCCGGACGACGTGTACTGCCACATCGTGTAGTACGGCCATCCGGCCGGCAGTGTCCCCACCGCGGAGGCGTACCGGGCCACCCACAGCGGGTTGGCGCCGGCGAAGCCGCTGTAGTTGCCGGTGCACTCGGTCCACCAGCTGGTGGCGGTGTAGATGACGGCGTCCCGGCCGGTGCGGGCCTTGTAGGTGGTCAGGAAGTCACGGATCCAGCTGACCATCTGGCTCTGCGTCTTGCCGTAGCAGGAGGCCCCGTACGGGTTCCACTCGATGTCGAGGGCGCCCGGCAGGGTCCTGCCGTCGCGGGACCAGCCGCCGCCGTGGTCGACGAAGTAGTGGGCCTGGGCGGCGCCGCTGGTGGTGTCCGGGGTGGCGAAGTGGTACGCGCCCCGGATCATGCCCACGTTGTACGAGCCGTTGTACTGCTGGGCGAAGTACGGGTTCGTGTAGTACGTCCCCTCGGTGGCCTTGACGTAGGCCCACTTGACGCCGCTGCTCCACAGCGTCGGCCAGGCGACGTTGCCCTGGTGGCTGGAGACGTCGACGCCCTCGGTCTGGGTGGCGTCGCCGGGGACGGGCGTGCCGTGCTCCCCGTCGTGGTCCGCGACGCCCATGCCCATGTGCGCGGAGCCGCGGGGCGGGGTGCCGGCGGCGGCCGAGGGGAGGGTGAGGAGCAGCGAGAAGGCGGCGAGCAGGCTCCCGAGGGCGGCGAGGCGCCGGCTGCGGGACGGTCGCGGTCTGGGCACGGGCATGACGGGCCTCCGTGGGCTCGTGGTGCTCGGTGGGGGGCGCGCGGTCGGGGTGCGTGGGGCTGGCGTGCGCATGCCATTACGGTGTGCGGTGACGACGCTACGCACGTAGACCCGCCGGTGGGAAGAGGGACCGGTGACCGCCGGTGGTCTGGGCCTGCGAAATACTTGCCGAGCTGCGGCGATGGCCGCGTACGGCGGAAACTTTCAGGACCGGGAAGACCGAGGCGGGAACTGACGTGCACGACAGCGGGAACGGCGGCGGACGCGGAGACGGCTCCGAGGTGTCCGCGAACGGCGCGGAGCAGCCCGAGTTCCTGGCCCTCGAACGCGAGCTGACGGTGCTGCTGCGCCGCGCCCGGGCCAACCAGGCGGAGATGGCCCGCCAGGTCCACCCCGACCTGGAGTCCTCCGCGTACGGGCTGCTGGTGCGGCTCGGGGAGTGCGGCGGGCAGCGGGCCACGGAGCTCGCCGCCTACATCGGCGTCGGCAAGGCGACCATGTCCCGCCAGCTGCGCGCCCTGGAGGAGCTGGGCCTGATCGCCCGCGAGCCCGACCCGGCCGACGGCCGCGCCTGGCTGGTCGACCTCACCCCGGAGGGCCGCCACCGGGTCCGCCGGGTCCGCGAGGCCCGCCGCGCCCGCTACGCCGGCCGCCTCGCCGACTGGGACCCCCGCGAGGTCGGCGAGCTGGCCCGGCTGCTGGGCGAGCTGAACCGGGGGATGGAGGGCTGACCCCGAGGGGGAGCGTCGTTCACAGCTCGACGTAGACCACCGTCGCGTCGTCGTGCTGCTTGCTCCGGCCCAGGAACGCGCGCTTCGTGTCCCAGCGCTCCAGCCGCCGTACCCGGTCCACCAGGCTCTGCGCCCCCTCCTCGCGGACGATGTGCAGGCAGTCCGCCCAGTCGCCCTCGCGGAACGTCTCCACCCACCGCGTCGCCCCGTCCGTGAGCGCCGCCAGGGCCCGCACCCCGTCGCGCGGCAGCGTCCCCGTCACCGCGCGTGCCGCCACCGCCGGGTCGGCCGCCGCCGTGAAGAAACCGCCCTCCTTGTTGCGGAGACGCGCGTCCACCAGCGCCTCCGTGGCGCGGGCGGACCGGGGCAGCCGGGCCAGCCGGTCGTCCAGGTGGGCCGTGACCGTGCCGTCGGGCGACTCGACCAGCAGCGCCGAGTCGCACAGGAGCAGGTACTCGACCCGGTCCGGGGACCAGCGGGCCAGAACCACGGTCGCCTGCGGAGTTCTGGGGTGAGAAAGGTCACAGGTTTCGGCGTGCGCTCCGGCGGTGACCGCGATGGCGCGGGACAGCGCGTCGGCGAGAGGAACATCCGGGAGTGAAACGGTCAGTTCGGTCAGTGCTCCGCCGAGGCGCGCGGTGAACCA
Organism: Streptomyces sp. NPDC016677; assembly: GCF_055562815.1. Taxonomy (NCBI): domain Bacteria; kingdom Bacillati; phylum Actinomycetota; class Actinomycetes; order Kitasatosporales; family Streptomycetaceae; genus Streptomyces; species Streptomyces sp. NPDC016677. The sequence goes on from NZ_JBVHEO010000003.1 coordinate 631,095, forward strand.
GGGCACGGAGTGCACGCACCCCGTCGCGTCCCTCGGCGGGGTCACGCCGTCCAGCAGGACGACCACGCCGCCCCGTCCGGAGGCCGGGAGGGCGACGCTCGCGAAGTCCTCGTTGGGGAGCCGGGACGTGCTGGGCTCGGAGACCAGATCCGTACGCATCGGATCAGTCTGCCCGAGTCCCGCGCGGCGTCCGCGAAGTGCCGGGGGCGGGCTCGGAATTGTCGCGGCGGTGCAGGTCAGGCGCCTGATTTGGGGCGGATCGCCGTACTCCGGGAACGCGTGGCGGCACATCCTGCCACCGCCCCGCCGGGAACGTCCAACCGGCGCGCGGCGCGGGCCCGTCGGCGGCGCCGCCGGGACTTGCCCCCCAACTCACCTCCGGGGTTCACTCCTTCGGGTGGCGGGCCAGGTGTTGGACACCCGGTGCCCACGGGCACTGGGAGGGTCGGGAGCCGGTGGGGGTTCCGCCCCGTCCGAACACGGCCGACGGCCCCCCGGGCACGGCCGACGGAAAGACGACGGACGTGCGGACGTACGGGCCGGCCGGTTGACGGAGCGCCACCCGGCCCCACGGGTACACGAGTCAGGAATGCGAGCACCGGTGCAGAAGACGCGGCCTCGTCGCACAGGCAAGCAGACGGCCCCCGCCGGGGGTACGGAGCGAACCACCCCCGTCACCCCCGCCCCGGACGCCACGGGGACCCCCGCCCCGGCCGTCCCGGCGGCGCCGGCCCCCGTCGTGGGCAAGGGCCGCCCCACCCACGTACGCAACCGGCTGATCGTCGCCGTCCTGGTGGTGGCCGCCGCGATCGCCGGCGCGGGAGCGCCCTCGGTCATCGCCGCCTCCGGGCAGCTCAGCGACTCCCAGGACCTGGTGACCCTCGCCGAGCGCACCCAGGACGCGCTCACCCTGGCCCACTCGCTGGCCGACGAACGCGACGAGGTCACCCCCTACATCGCCGCCGGACGCCCCAAGTCCAAGGCACCCTCGGAGCAGCGCGGCGCCCGCGTCGACCGGCAGATCGAGGAACTGCGCACCGACCCCGGCACCCCCGCCGCCCTGCGCGAGGACCTCGACGCCGTCGCCTCGCTGCGCCGGTCGGCGCTCACCGGCCGCAGCAGCGCCCTCGAAGCGCACGACGCCTACTCGGCCGCCGTCACCGAACTGCACGCCCTCGCCGAGGAGCTGGCCGAGCGGATGCCGCCCCGCGCGGGCGCCGGCACCTACGCCCTCGCCGAGCTGGACTCCGCCGTACAGCAGGCGGCCGCCGCCCGCGGCCTGCTGCTGGCCGCCCTCAGCGTGCCGAGCACCACCCGGACCGCCTACGACCCCGTCACCGGCCTGGCCACCGAGACCAGCGCCACCTCGGCCGCCGACGCCAAGACCCGTGACGCGCTGGCCGCCGCCGCGCAGGAGGCCCGGGTCCGCTCCGACGCCGCCCTCGCCGACTTCCGCGAGAACGCCCCCGAGGCGGCCAAGGAGCGCTACGACGCCACGGTCACCGGACCCGAGGCCGACGCCGCCGAGAAGTACCTGGCCGCCCTCACCGACCAGCCGGCCCTCTCCGACGACGACCTCGCCACCAGCGTCTCCCAGCTGTCCGCCGCGCTCTCGGCCCGCGTCGACGCGATGCGCGGCGCCGAGTCCGCCCTCTACGAGCGGCGCAGCGAGGACCTGGCCCGGCTCCGCGACGACGACGTCACCGCGCTGGAGATCCGGATCGCCGCCCTGGGCGCCCTGATGCTGGTGGCCGTGGGCGTCGCCACCGCCCTGGCCCGCAGCCTCACCCGGCCGCTGTCCGTGCTGCGCCGCGGCACCGCCCGGCTCGCCGAGGCCGAGAACCCGGCCGCCGAGGAGCCCCTGACCTTCACCGGCCGCAACGACGAGTTCGCCAAGGCCGTCCGCTCCGTCAACGCCCTGCACGCGCACGCCGTCACGCTGGCCGAGCGCGTCACCACCCTGGAGTCCGACCGCAAGCACCTGGTCGGCCAGCGGCAGAAGATGGCCGACGCGCGCGAGGAACTGCGCGCCCAGCTCGCCGAGTCCGCCGCCCGCCTGGAGCAGGTGCGCCAGGGCGTCGGCGCCACCTACGCCAACCTGGCGCTGCGCACGCTCGCCCTGGTCGAGCGGCAGCTCGGCGTCATCGAGTCGATGGAGGAGCAGGAGCAGGACCCCGACCGCCTGGCCGTCCTCTTCAAGCTCGACCACTTCGCCACCGTGATGCGCCGGCACAACGAGAACCTCCTCGTCCTGGCCGGCACCGAGCACGGCCGGCACACCGCCGGACCGGTGCCGCTGGTCGACGTGGTCCGCGCCGCCGTCAGCGAGATCGAGCGCTACGAGCGGGTCCGGATCGCCGCCCTGCCGCCGCACGCGCACGTGACCGGCTTCGCCGCGGACGACCTGTCCCACCTGCTCGCCGAACTCCTGGAGAACGCCACCTCGTTCTCGCCGCCCGAACTGCCCGTCGAGATCTCCGGCCGGCTGCTGGAGAACGGCGAGGTCGCGCTCTCCGTCCTGGACGAGGGCATCGGCATGGAGCCGGAACGGCTGGAGCGGCTCAACACCCGCCTCGCCGGCTTCGACCCCGAGGCGCCCTTCGAGCAGAAGGAGGGCGAGGACGGCCTCGGGCTCGGCCTGTACGTCGTGGCCCGCCTCGCCCACCGGCACGGTGCCCGGGTCCGGCTGAGCGAGCAGCAGGAGGGCGCCGGCACGGCAGCCGTCGTGGTCCTGCCCGTGTCGCTGCTCGCCCGGACCCCGTCGGCCACCGTCCCCCCGTCCGCGCCCACGGCCGCCGGCACGGGCAGCGCCTCGCTGCCGGGTGCCGACGCCGAGGCCGCCGGGAATGCCGAGGCGGCCGGGGAGACGGCAGCGGCCGATGTGACGGTAGCGGCCGATGTGACGGCAGCGGCCGAGGAGACGGTAGCGGCCGAGGAGACCACCGAGGCCGACGACGCCTCGGACGAGCCGAAGCCCGAGCCGGAGCCGGAGCCCGAGCCCGCGCGCGAGCCCGCGCCCGAGTCGGAGGAGGCGTCCGAGGAGGCTCCCGAGGCCCCGGACGCCCTGGGCAGCCCCTCCGAGGTGACGATGGAACTCCGCGTCCCGTCCCACCCGGCACCCTCCGCCCCCGAAACCGCACCCGCACCCGCCCCCGTAGCCGGACCGGCCCCCGGAACCGGAACCGAGGCCGAACCCGCCCACGACCGCGTCCCCGACGAGGGGGACGAGGCCGACGAGCCGGTCACCGACAAGGGCCTGCCCAAGCGGACCCCCCGGATCAGCACCCCCGCGTCGGCGCCCCGCCCGCGCACGGGCTCCGTGGACGCCGACGCGCTCCGCCGCCGCCTGGGCGGCTTCCGCAAGGGCGCCGAGGCCGGACGGCGTGAGGTGGAGGCCGAGATCACCGACCGCACCACCCGGCACGAGACGCCGGACGCCGCACCGGACCGCACCGAACCGTCCACGGGGGGCACTGTCGAGGAGGCAAGCAGTTGACCGCTCCCAGTACCGTCGGGCTGAGCCGTGAGGCCCGCAACCTGCACTGGCTGCTCACCAACCTCGTCGAGGAGGTGCCCGGCATCCTCTCCGTCGCGGTGGTCTCCTCCGACGGGTTGCTGCTGCTCTCCTCCGACATGGAGAGCAACGAGGCGGCCCGCCGCACCCAGGGCCGCGCCGGCTCCGGCCCGCGCGGCTCCGCCGCCGACCTCGCCACCGTCGTCTCCGGCATCGGCAGCCTGACCGTCGGCGCCGCGAAGCTGATGGACTCCGGCGAGGTGAAGCACACGATGGTCACCATGGACGACGGCAGCCTGTTCGTGATGTCGATCAGCGACGGCTCGCTGCTCGGCGTGCACGGCTCCGCCGACTGCGACATGAGCGTCGTGGCGTACCACATGGCGCTGTTCGTGGGCCGGGCCGGCCATGTGCTGACCCCGGAACTCCGTAACGAGCTGCGGCAATCCGTGGAGGCCGGGGCGGCCGGGCACCAGCGGTGAGCCGGTCCGAGAGCCGGAGACCGAAGGACAGACTGCCGGTACGCGGCGACCGCCCGCCCGCCCGGGTCCGCCCGTACTCGCTCACCGGCGGCCGGACCAGCTTCGGCCACGTCCTGCTCGTGGAGACCTTCGTCGGCGCCGTCGACCCGGCCGCCGGGCCGGAGACCGCCGGTGAGTCCGAGGAGGTGACGAACGGCCCGGTCCGGGTGCTCCCGGAGACGCGCGCCATCGTCGAACTGTGCCGCCGGATGCGAACGGTGGCCGAGATCGCCGCGCTGCTGAGGATGCCGCTCGGCGTGGTCCGCGTGCTCCTCAGCGACCTCGCGGACCAGGGAAAGATCCGTGTGTACGGCACCGGGACCGGCCATGGCACGGGCCGTCCGGACCGCGCTCTGCTGGAAAGGGTGCTGAGTGGACTCCGCCGTCTCTGACACCACCGCCCCCGGTGGTTCCCCGTTCGTCGAACCGTTCGCCGAAGCGGTCGTCGAGCCGTTCGCCGAACCCGAGGAGTCCTTGTGGCCCTGGCAGACGAACACCGACCACGCCCCGGTCGCCACGAAGATCGTGGTGGCGGGCGGGTTCGGCGTCGGCAAGACCACCCTGGTCACCTCCGTCTCGGAGATCCCGCCGCTGATGACCGAGGCGCTGATGACCCGGGCCAGCGAGGACGTCGACGACCTCACCGCCACGCCGGACAAGGTCACCACCACCGTGGCCATGGACTTCGGCCGCCTCACGCTCGACGACGACCTGGTGCTCTATCTGTTCGGCACCCCCGGCCAGCAGCGGTTCTGGTTCATGTGGGACGACCTGGTGCGCGGCGCGATCGGCGCCGTCGTGCTGGCCGACACCCGGCGGCTGAAGGACTGCTGGCCGGCGCTGGACTACTTCGAGAGCTGCGGACTGCCGTACGTCGTGGCGGTGAACCACTTCGACGGCAGCGAGCGGTTCGACGCGGCGGACGTACGGGAGGCCCTGACGGTCCCGGAGCGCATACCCGTGCTGATCATGGACGCGCGGCGCCGGATCGAGGTCGTGCAGACCCTCCTGACCCTGGTGGGCCACGCGCTGGCGGAGACACCCGAGTAGGACCGCGCGCCGCGCGTCAGCCCGCCGGCGCGTGCGCCGCCCCGTACCCCGCGTCGGACCCGTCCGCCGCCCCGGCCGGCAGCCTCGGCGGCGCGTAGTGCGCCAGGGGCCGGCCGCCGGGGTCGGGGCGTACGGCGCCGAGGACCGGGTTGGCCGCGATGGGGGAGACCTTCACCGCGGCGCCGGGGCGCGGCGCCTGGACGACCATGCCGCCGCCCAGGTACATCGCCACATGGGTGGCCTCGGGGAAGTAGACGACCAGGTCACCGGGGCGCAGTTCATCCAGCGGCACCTGCCTGAGCCTGGCCCACTGCTGCTGGCTGGTCCGGGGGATCGGCGTCCCGGCCCGCTCCCAGGCCACCGAGGTCAGCCCCGAGCAGTCGTAGGACCCGGGCCCCTCCGCGCCCCACTCGTACGGCTTGCCGAGCTGGTCGACCGCGAAGCGCAGCGCCCGGTCGCCCCCGGCGGACGGTCTGCCGTCGTCGTCGCCGATCGCCCCGGACACCATGAACCGCTCCTGCGCCTCGGCGGCCCCCTCCTTCTCCAGCGCGGCCAGTTCCGCGAGCTGCCGCGGAGTGAGCGAGGCGAGCATCTCCTCGACGTCCCGCAGCCGGTCGAGCACCGTGTCGCGCGCCTTCTTCTGCCGGGCGGCGAGGGCGCGGTGCGCGTCGAGCGCCTCGCGGGCCCGGCGGGCGAGCGCGTCGGCCCGCTGCTCGCTGCCGGTCAGCCGGCCGACGGTCTCGGCGCGGTCCCGCGCCAGCCGGCCGATCACATGCCCCTGGTCGAGGGCGCGCTGCGGATCGCGGGCCAGCAGCAGGCGTACGTAGGGGGAGAGGGCGGTGCTGCTGTTCTGGTACTGCTCCCGGGCCAGCCGGGCCGCCGCGCCCCGGCTGTCGCGCAGGGTCAGCCGGGTGCGGGCCAGTTCGGCGTCGAGACGCTCGGCCTCCGCTCGCCGGCGCCTCAGCTTCTCCTCGGTGCCGTTGTAGGTCTCGGTGGCCTTCTCGGCCGCGCGGTACAGCCGCTGAAGGTCCGTCAGCAGCTCGGCGACGGGGCGCTCGCCGGGCTCCGGCGCCGCCGCGGCGGGCAGGGGCGCGAGGACGAGCCCGGCCGCCGTCGCCGCCGTACACACCAGTCGCAGAAGCCTTCCTGACATGCCATCACCTCCGCTGCGGGGCGGCCCGTCCGCTCCGCACGGCGAGCATGGGGCGGCCGGCGCGGCTTCGCGCGCCGAGCGTGCGCCGCCCGGCGCAACGGCGTCACCCGTCGGCGTCGTCCGGCTTGCCGCCCGGCGTGGCGCCGGGTTTCGACCAGGGCAGGCGCGCTCGCAAGCGTGGCACGCCCTCGGGCGCGTGGACGTACTTCCAGCGTGCGAAACCGAGGCGGGGGCCGTCCTCGCGGAGGACCCGGCGATATACCAGCACGGTGGCCGGCCGGCCACCGGTGCCGGGAACCGGGATGCGGTAGGTCTTCGGCGGGTGCCCGGTCATCCCCACCAGCACCGGCAGCACCCGGCCGTCCATCGGCCCGCCCTCGAAGGGGACGTCTTCGCTCTTCACGGCACCAGTGTGCGCCGTGCTACGCCGGTGTCAGACATCCGCCGCGAGCGCCTCGACCACCGTCGCCGTCAGCGGGTCGCGGCGGGCGGTGACCGACAGTACGGCGACGAACTGCTCCACGAGCCAGTCGCGCAGCTCCTCGACGGGCGGCTGCTTCTCCTCGTCCAGCCAGATCAGCGAGGCGGCCTCCACCGCCGTGATCCACATCCGGACCGTCATCCGCAGCCGGGGGCCCGGTTCGTCGACGCCCAGGTGGCTCATGATGTGCTCGGCGGCGGCCCGGCGTACGCCGTCCACGATGGCCGTGGTCCGGGAGGTCTCGGCGACGCTGCCGCCGCGCAGCAGGGCGCTGAAGCCGGTGTCGTGCTCGTCGACGAAGGCGAGGTAGCGGTCCAGGGCGCGGGTGAGCCGGGCGAGCAGCGGGCCCTCGCGGGGTTCGTCGAAGCAGTGCCGCAGCTCGTCGGCGGCCGAGCGCAGCGCGGCCTCGTAGAGCTGCTGCTTGCCGCCGGGGAAGTACCGGTACACCAGGGGGCGGGAGACCCCGGCCTGCTCCGCCACGTCGTCGAGCGAGACGTCCTCCGGCGGCCGGTGCGCGAAGAGGGCGAGCGCGGCGTCGAGCAACTGCACGCGCCGCTCCTCGACGCTGAGCCGGCGGTAGGCGGGGGTGGAGGCCTGCGGGGTCATGCCCCGCAGGGTAACCGGTGCGCGGTCCCCGCCCCCGGCCGTCCGGCGGGGTCAGGCCAGCAGCCCCGACGACCTCCACAGCCGCCGCCCGGCCCCGCGCAGCACCCCGATGTCGTCCAGGAAGTCGGTCAGCCGCCTGGAGCCGGTCTGCATGATCTCCTTGCGGTGGCCGCTCGCCTTGACCTGGGCCACGGCCTGGCGCTTGTCCAGTCCCACGTTCGTGTAGACCTCGGGGTTGATGAAGGCGACCGAGAAGACCCGGGCGAACTCGCCGGAGGTGAGCCGGGTGAACTCCTTGGACCACTTCGGGGCGGTCACCATCTGGCGCCGCAGCTCCTCACGGGCGTACCGGACGTGGCGGGCCTCCTCCACCACGTGGATCCGCGTGACCCCCCGGATCAGCGGCTGCACGCGCTCGTCGGGGAAGGTCAGCCGCTGCATCCAGTCCAGGACCTCCTCGCCGAGCAGGGTCGCGGTGAAGGAGCCGGGCGTGGTGGAGATGGTCTTGAAGAGGCGGCCGAGGTGCTGGTGGACGGGGCTGACCGGGTACCAGGGCGTCCCGCCCCGGGTTATCAGCCGGGCGAACATCTTCGAGTGCCGGCACTCGTCCTCGATCTCGGTGAGCGCGTAGCGCACGTGCGCGCTGGTCGCCGACTTGTCGTAGATGTGCCGGACCAGCAGCTGCATCAGGATCAGCTCGAACCAGATGCCGAGCGAGGCGAGGGCGGCGGCCTCGTGCCGGGAGAGCAGGAGGCGCTGCTCCTCGCTCATCCGCTTCCACAGCGGGGTGTCGTACAGCGACACCAGCTCCGGCGGCCAGAACCACTTGCCGTCCTCGAACGGCGCGTCCCAGTCCAGCTCCTTGTCCGGGTCGAACGAGTGCTTGGCGGAAGAGTCGAGCAGCCGTTCGGCCACCTGCTCCCGGTCCTTGAGCAGGCCGAGCGCGTCGCGCATGCCGTCGAGCGCGTCGGCTTCCGTCAGGGTCGTCATGGCTGTCCCATCTCGTCGTACCTCGTCGTACGGGTTACCCCGGGTTACTCTCCCCTTATGAGACTGCTCGTCAGCAAGCGCGTCAATCCCTCGGGCGGGACTTGTTGACCGGCGGTAAAGGTGTGGGGTACGTCAATGCCGCTGTGCGACGTCACCCGATGGAGCGCCGCGTCGGCGTACGCCCTCGGTATCCTGGCCGCGTCAGCCAGACTCCGGCACATGGGAGCGATCATGAGCGCCGCGCGCGACTACGGGCTGGACGGCGACTACCAGTGGCCCCGTCCGCCGGAGGGCGGCTGGACGGCGGACGACCTCGACGAGCTTCCCAACCTGCCTCCGCACACGGAGCTGATCGACGGGAGCCTCGTCCTCGTGAGTCCGCAGACCAACTTCCACTCCATGGCGATCCGCCTGTTGGACAACGCCTTGCTGGCTCAAGTACCGGACGAGTTGAACGTCATGCCGCTGATGACGGTCAAGCTGAACGAACGCAACCGGCCCGAACCGGACGTGCTGGTGTTCCGCGCGGATGCCTACGGCGGTCCCCATCAGACGTGGTACCGGCCGGAAGACGTCGTCATCGCCGTCGAAGTCGTCTCCAAGGAGTCCGAGGAGCGGGACCGCGAGACGAAACCCCGGAAATACGCGCAGGCGAACATCCCGCACTACTGGCGGGTCGAGGAGAACGAAGGACTTCCGGTCGTCTACGTCTACGAACTCGACCCCGCGACCCGCTCCTACGTGCCCACCGGCATCTTCCACAACCGCCTCAAGCTCACCGTCCCCTTCCCCCTCGACATCGACCTCACCGCGATCGACCGCCGCCGCTAGCCCTCGGGCCCGCCTCTCACACCCCGCACCCCAGCCCCTCCGGCACCTCCAGCGCCACCGGCTCCGACGCCCCCGCCGGGAACGAGCGCCGCAGGGTGAAGGCGTACGGCGTCGGTCCGTCGGCCCGCAGGCGCAGCAGCCGGGCCTCCGCCTCGGCGACCGTCGGCCGGTGTCCGGCCGGGACCCACCACAGGGCCGTCATCGCCTCGGCCACCCGCTCGAACCACTCGCGCCGCCTGGCCAGCATCTCCCGGTGCCGCCCCTCGTACATGAAGGCCGTGAGCGCGTCCGCGTCCCGCCACACCGACATGTTGACGATCAGCCAGGAGTCGCCGAAGACGGGCACGTCCGTCGCGTCGCCCGCCTCGCCCTGGAGCCGCCAGACGAACCCGTCCGCCGCGTCGGCGTCGGCGTTCACCGGGTCGAGCGCGTCGACGAAGTCCTTCAACCGAGGGGAGTCCAGCGGGGCCTTGAGACGGGCGATGTTCACCTGGGCGAGTTCGTACGCTGCCGTGTCGGTCATGGCACCGGACGGTAAGGGGGCCGACCGCCGGCCGGTAGCCCGCGTCTCACCCCTTGAGCACCGCCTCCATCACCGCCCGCGCGACCGGCGCCGCGAGGCCGTTCCCGCTGACCTCCCCGTGGTCCGCCGCCGTGCCCTCCACGACCACCGCGACCGCCACCTTCGGCTCCAGGTCCCCGGCCCCCTGCGCCCAGGAGACGAACCAGGCGTACGGCGTCCCCGAGTTGCCGACACCGTGCTGCGCGGTGCCGGTCTTACCGCCGACGGTCGCCCCGCGGATCGCGGCGTTCCCGCCCGTACCGCTCTGCACCACCCCGGTCATCAGCTCCTTCAGCCGTACCGCCGTGGACGGCCGCATCACCTGCCGCGCCGGCCGCGACCCGGCCGCCGAGACGATCCCGCCGCCCGCCCGCGTCGTCCGCTCCACCAGGTACGGCGTCCGCGCCTGCCCCCCGCCCGCCACCGCCGCCGCCACCATCGCCATCTGGAGCGGCGTGGCCCGCGTGTTGTACTGCCCGATCGCCGACAGCGCGAGCTGCGCCCGGTCCACCGAGGTGTCGAAGGTGCTGCGCGCCACGGAGAAGGGGATGCGCAGACCGTCGTCGTTGAAGCCGAACCCCTCGGCGGTGGCCGCCAGGGCCGTCACGCCGACGTCCACGCCGAGCTTGGCGAACACCGTGTTGCAGGACCGTTCGAACGCCTGCCGCAGCGAGGCGTCCGCGCACCCCGGCTCCTCGTCGGTCAGCCGGGTGCGGGTGCCGGGCAGGGTGTACGGCTCGGGGGAGCGGGTGGGCGCGTCCAGGTCGTGGAGCAGCCCCGCGTCCAGTGCCGCCGCCGTGGTGACCACCTTGAAGGTCGAACCCGGCGGATAGGTCCGCCGCACCGCCCGGTTGAGCATCGGCCGGTCGGGGTCCTCGTTCAGCCGCCGCCAGGTGCGCAGCGCCGCCTGCCCGTTGCCCGACAGCTCCCCGGGGTCGTAGGACGGCGTGGAGACCAGCGCGAGGATCCGTCCGGTGGCGGGCTCGATCGCGGCCACCGCCCCCTTGCGCCGCCCCAGCCCCTCGTACGCCGCCTGCTGCGCCCCCGGGTGCAGCGTCGTCACCACGTCGCCGCCCGGGTTGGGGAAACCCGTGACGTCGTTCCACAGCGGCAGCGGCGCCAGCATCGGGTCGGCGCCGGACAGCAGCCCGTCCTCGGCGTGCTCCAGCAGGGTCGTCCCGTACTCCTGCGAGGCGAAGCCGGTGACCGGCGCCCACATCGGCCCGTCCGCGTACGTCCGCTCGAAGCGCAGGTGCTCCCCGGTGTCCCGGGAGCCGGTGACGGGCCGGCCGCCGACCAGGATGTCGCCGCGCGGCTGCTGGTAGCGGGCGATGGCGGGGCGGCGGTTGGCCGGGTTGGCGTCGTACTCCGGGGCGCGGACCACCTGCACCCGGGCGGCGTTCACCAGCAGTGCGGCCAGCAGCAGGAGGCAGAAGAAGGCGGCGTGCCGGATGTGCCGGGTCATGAGCCCGCCCCCTGTCCGCGCGCGCAACGGTGCCGGGTCATGCGCCCGGCCCCTGCCCGCGCGCGGAGTGGCTCAGCCGGATCAGCAGCGCCACGATCGCCCAGTTGGTGACCACCGAGGAGCCGCCCTGCGCCAGGAACGGCATCGCCATCCCGGTCAGCGGGATCAGCCCGGTCACCCCGCCCGCGATCACGAACACCTGGAGCGCCACGAGGGAGGCCAGCCCCACCGCCAGCAGCCGTCCGAACGGGTCGCGCAGGGCCAGGCCCGCCCGGAAGCCGCGGTCCACCAGCAGCGCGTACAGCAGGAAGATCGCGGTCAGGCCGGCGAAGCCCAGCTCCTCCCCGGCCGTGGCCAGGATGAAGTCCGACTTGGCGGCGAAGCCGATGAGGACGGAGTGGCCGAGCCCCAGCCCGCTGCCGGTCACCCCGCCCGCGGCGAAGGAGAACAGCGACTGGGCGAGCTGGCCCGGTCCCTGCCCGGCCTCGATGGAGGCGAACGGGTGCAGCCAGTCCTCCACCCGGCTGTGCACGTGCGGCTCCAGCCGGCCCACGGCGACCGCGCCGAGCGCGGCGAGCAGCAGGCCCAGCGCGATCCAGCCGGTGCGGCCGGTGGCGACGTAGAGCATGACGACGAACAGGCCGAAGAAGAGCAGCGAGGTGCCCAGGTCCCGCTCCAGGACCAGGACGCCCACGCTGACCAGCCAGACCGCGACGATCGGGCCGAGCACCCGGCCGGTGGGCAGTTGCAGCCCCCACACCTGGCGCCCCGCGTAGGCCAGCGCGCCGCGGTTGGCGGCCAGGTACGCGGCGAAGAACACCGCGAGCAGCACCTTGGCGAACTCGCCCGGCTGGATGGAGAACCCGGCGATCCGGATCCAGATCCGGGCGCCGTTCACCGCCGGGAACAGGATCGGCAGCGTCAGCAGGACCAGGGCCGCGGCCACGCAGAGGTACGTGTAGCGCTGGAGCAGGCGGTGGTCACGCAGGACCAGCACGATCGCGATGAACAGGGCGATGCCGAGCGCCGACCACACCAGCTGGGTGGGGGCCGCCCGGTCCCCCGGCGTCTCCAGGTCGAGCCGGTAGATCAGCACCGCGCCCAGGCCGTTGAGCAGCACCCCGATGGGCAGCGGCAGCGGATCGGCGTACGGGGCGCGCAGCCGCACCGCGAGATGCGCCAGCAGCGCCAGCAGCCCGAGCCCGGCGCCGTAACCGGCGGCGCCGGGCGGGAGGGTGCCGTGCTGGGCGACGCCCACGTTGCAGTAGCCGAACACGGAGAGCAGCACGGCCACCACGATCAGGGCCAGCTCGATGCCGCGGCGCCGGGGGAGGCGGCCGACGGGAGCGGGCGCGTCCGCCGCCGCCAGGGGGAGTCCGGGTCCGGTTCCGGCCTTCGTCATGTCCGGAACTTACCCAATGATCTGCTTCGCTGGGTTTTCGGCATGTATCAGCACCAGCGCGGCGCCGGGCCGACGTTGTCGATGTAGCGGGCCGCGCCCCACGCCCAGGTGCCGTCCGTCAGCAGGTACCAGATCGGGTTGCGCTTCACGGACTCGCCGCCGGTCTTGCAGTAGATGCTGACCTTCTCGCCCCGGTGGACGTAGCGGATGACCTCGGAACCGCGGTTCGGCGCGCTGCGCAGCGCGAGCCGGTCGGCCGTGACGACGCCCCGGTAGCGGCCCTGGTCACGGCCGCCGCGGCCTCCGTCGTACCCCGGGTCGCCGCCGTCGCCCCGGTAGCTGCTCGTCCCCGGGTCGTCCCCCCACTCGTCGCCCGCGGCGGCGGGGGTGACGGCGGCGGCGGTGGCGAGCGCGCCGGCCGCGGCCGTTATGGCGAGGCGGCGGACGAGGGGGGAGTGGCGGGAGGAGTGACGGGAGCGGGAACGGGAACGCGGGGACATGGCATGACCTCCATGAGGGACGAACACGGCCGAACGTGACTGATCGCCACATTAGGAGCGTCGATGGAGCGCCGCCTGTCGCACTGCGCCATTCGCGAGGGGCCGCCGGGGCCGCCACGCGATGCGCGGGGGCTGCCGGGGGCGGCTACTCGGCCAGTTCCTCCAGCAGGCGGACGGTGGGCAGCCCCGTCCGCAGGTACGCCACGAACAACTCGTTGTGCAGCGCCCACGGCGAGCGCCGGGCGCGGATCAGCCGGATCGCCTCCTCGGCGCGCGCGCCCCGGCCGACCAGGGCGTGCGCGACCACCAGACCGGACCGGTTGTACCCGTGGTAACAGCGGACGAGCACCCTGCGCCCCTCGTCCAGCGCCGCGCACGCGCCCTGCGCCAGCCGCATCACTCCCGCGAGCTGGGTCCCGTCGAGCGGGCCGTCCGGGATCGGCCACACCTGGTGCTCGACGCCCGGCGCCGGCCCGTACCCGGGCAGCCGCAGCAGCGTCTGCACCAGGTCGAACTCGTCCGCCACCGAGGCGAACGCCAGGCGTCCGGGCCCGGTGCGGTACTCGTGCCCGCCCATCCACAGGCCCGGCACGATCTCGCTCCACGGACTGTCCGGTACCGGCACGTCGGGCCGTTCCCCAGGGGTGCGCACCGAAGCCTCCCCGCCCTCACGTCCGTCGGGCCTGCCCCGCGGGCGCAACTGCCCCCAACGGTAGCCGGGTTCTTGCCCCGGGAGCACCCCGCCTGTTCCCATGGTCGAGGGAGTGGCGGACGCGGGTGAGGGGTGACGACGCATGAGCCGGCTGCGTGTCGTACCGGCCTGGCGGCACGGCCGGGAACGGCTCTGGGTCTGCCTCCCGGACGGCCGGAACATCGCCTGGTACGACCGTGAGGCCGCCCGGGTCAGCCTGATCGGCGACGACCGCGAGGCGGACGTCCTGGACGCCCTGGCGCCCTTCCTCACCGGCCCGGTGACGGTCGGCCCGCCCCCCGTCCCCACCCCCGCCGAGCTGGCCCGGCTGTCCCTGCACCCCGACGACGACCTGGCCCCCAACCGCCCCGGCGAGGCCCTCCTCGTCGCCCTCGACCGCGAGCCCGGCCCGCCGCGCCGCCTGCGCCCCGACCCGCGCCGCCGCGCGCTCGCCGCCGAACAGGCGGTGGGGGAGGTCCTCGACCGGTTCGACGGGGCCGGCTGGCGCACCCTGCACTCGATCCCGCTGCCCGGCGGCGACCGCGTCCCCCACCTGCTGATCGGCCCCGGCGGCCTGTTCGCCGTCCACGCCCTGTACGCCCGCAGGGCCCGGGTGCGGATCGCCGACCCCCTCGTCGCGCTGGGCCGCCACGAACCCCGGCCGCTGCTGCGCCGGGTCCGCGCCGACGCCGACCGCGCCTCCTACGCGCTGACCGCCGAGGTCCGCCCCGTCCTGGCCCTGCTGGGCCCGGCCGACGTCACGCTCGCCGACCCGCCGCCGCGTGGACTGCGGGTCCTGTCGGACGGGGAACTGCCCGGCCTGGCCGGGCTCGGCGGCGTGCTCAAACCGGCGGACGTGGAGGGCCTGCACGCGATGGCACGGGACCGGCGGACGTGGGGGCGGCTGTGACGCGGTCCAGGCCGCCGCGCGCAGACCCTCGGCGGCTGTGACGCGGTCCAGGCCGCCGCGCGCAGACCCTCGGCCGCTGTGACGCGGCTCCGGCCTCCGTGAGCGTTCCGCACCGCCGGCGTCCGGGTCAGGGCAGCGTGCCCGCCGCCCGCCGGTCGAACAGCGGGGCCAGCAGGTCACCGAGGTCCGCCACCCGGCGCGGCAGATCACCGGGGAGGAAGACCATCTCCCGCGCCGACCGGCACCCCGCCACCTCCTCCCACGTCACGGGCGCCGAGACGCCCGGTTCCGTACGCGCCCGTACGGTGTACGGCGCGGCCGTCGTCTTCCGCGCCGCGTTCTGACTCCAGTCCACGAACACCTTCCCCGGCCGCAGACTCCGCGTCATCCGGTGCACGACCAGCTCCGGCATGTCCCGCTCCGCCTCCACGGCCAGCGCCTTGGCGTACTCCGACACCCGCTCCGACGGCGCCCCGCGCACCCCGGCCAGCAGATGCAGGCCCTTCGCCCCGGAGGTCTTGGCGTACGCCTCGATCCCGTCCGCCGCCAGCCGCTCCCGCAGCCACAGGGCGACCTCGCAGCAGTGCACGACGGTGGCGGGCGGCCCCGGGTCCAGGTCGAACACCAGCCGGTCGGCCTCGCCCGGATCGTCCGCGACCCACTGGTGGGTGTGGAACTCGGTGACCAGGTTCGCCGCCCACATCAGGCTCGCCAGGTCCTGCACGAGCACCATCCGGGCCGGCCCCTCCGACCTCGGCACCTCGGCCGTGGTGACCCAGTCGGGCGTACCCGGCGGCACGTTCTTGGCGAAGAAGACCTGCCCGTCCGGCCCGTCCGGGTACCGCAGGAACGACACCGGCCGGTCCCGCAGGTGCGGCAGCAGTACGCCGGCGACGGTCGCGTAGTAGTGCAGCAGCTCGGCCTTGGTGAACCCGGTCGCGGGATACAGCACCTTGTCCAGGTTGCTGAGGGCCACCCGCCGCCCCTCCACCTCGGTGATAGGCGCCATACGATGAGAATCTCACCGAAAGCGCCACAAAGCGCCCTCACTGGCTCGGAAAGGTGCGGAACGTGCGATCCATCTGGAACGGCGCCATCTCGTTCGGCCTGGTCAGCATCCCGATCAAGCTGGTGAACGCGACCGAGAACCACTCGATCTCCTTCCGTCAGATCCATACGGAGGACGGCGGCCGCATCCGTTACCGCAAGGTCTGCGAACTGGAGGACCGCGAGGTCTCCCAGGCGGAGATCGGCAAGGGCTACGAGGACGCGGACGGCTCGATCGTCCCGATCACCGACGAGGACCTGTCCGCCCTGCCGATCCCGACCGCGCGGACGATCGAGATCGTGGCCTTCGTCCCGGAGGACCGCATCGACCCGCTCCAGCTGAGTTCCGCGTACTACCTCGCCGCGAGCGGCGCCCCGGCCGCGAAGCCGTACACGCTGCTGCGCGAGGCGCTCAAGCGCAGCAACCGGGTCGCCATCGCCAAGTACGCGCTGCGGGGCCGCGAGCGCCTCGGCATGCTGCGCGTGGTCGACGACGCGATCGCGATGCACGGCCTGCTGTGGCCGGACGAGGTGCGTGCCCCCGAGGGCGTCGCCCCCGACACCGACGTCACCGTCCGCGACCAGGAGCTGGACCTCGCGGACGCCTTGATGGACACGCTCGGCGAGATCGACCTGAGCGAGCTGCACGACGAGTACCGGGAGGCGGTGGAGGAGGTCATCGCCGCCAAGTCGGCCGGCGAGGCGCCCCCGGAGACGCCGCGCCCGGCCGCCTCCGGCAAGGTGCTGGACCTGATGGCGGCCCTGGAGAACAGCGTGCGGGCGGCGCGGGAGTCGCGCGGGGAGGCAGGGGGAGAGGAGGAGGCCGAGGTCAGGGAGCTGCCGCGGCGCAAGCGGGCGGCCCCGGCCGCGAAGAGGACGGCGGCGGAGCCGGCGGGAACGGGGACCGGGGCGAGTACGAGGACGACGAAGTCCGCGAAGGCGGCGAAGACGGAGAAGCCGGCCAAGGCGACGAAGAAGGCGACGGCGGCCGAGCCGGGCGGCAGGGCGAGCGGCAAGGCGAACACGACCAAGAAGACCTCCGCCGCGAAGACGTCGACCGCGAAGACGTCGGCCGCGAAGACCTCGGTCAAGAAGTCCCCGGCCAAGAAGGCCCCCGCGAAGAAGGCGGCGTCCGGCCGCCGCAGCGCCTGACCGCGCCCGCCGGGGGCGGTCAGCCGACCGTCCAGGCCGTGGCCGGTGTGGACGCCGGTCCCGAGGCCGGCGCGGGCGCCGCCGTGGGCAGGGTCGCCGGGGCCTCCTCCACCCGCTCCACGAGGCTGTCACCGGGCCCGCCGGACGGCGCGTCCGAACCGGTCAGCCGGGACCAGACGGTCAGGGCGAGGGCGACCGCCGCCGCCGTGGCGAGCACCCGGGCGGCACGACGGAACCGCGCCCGCCCGTCCAGGTCGCGCCAGGCCGGTTCCGGGTCGTCCGGCTGCCACAGCTCGCCGACGGCCTCCACCGGCTCGGCGGCCACGGGGGCGGGCCGGCACTCCGGTGTCCGGTCCCGCGCGGAGGGTTCGCGGGGCGCGGAGGCCCGTATGGCGTCCTCGCTGTCCATGAGGAACTTCTGCCAGACCTCGTCCGGCGTTCCGCCGCTGTCCGGCCCGGGAGCGCTCACGATCGCCTCTTCCTCTCGTGTCCTCAGTCGGCGTCGAGCCGTACGAACGTGAGGGCGCGGCCCGCCTCGCGGTACGCCCCCTCGCTGCCGTCCACCGGCAGCCCCAGGCAGTCGCACAGGCGGCGCGCGTTCGCCGGGCGCAGTCGAGCGTAGTCGGCCATGATCCGGGCCCCCGCGTCGGCCGGGAGGAACCGGGCGGTGACCGCGTGGTGGCGGTGGCCGAACTGGATGACGGTCTTGGGCTGGCCGCGCAGATTGCGGTACCAGTCCGCCCGCGTCCCGGAACCGGAGAGGACGGTCCAGCTCGGTACGGTCCGGTCGCACGCCATCACCTCCAGGACCGCGTGCCGCCGCAGTCCGCTGACCCGGCCGGTGTGGTGCAGCAGGAGCAGCCGCCGGCCCAGTACCGGACCCAGCCCCACGCGGAAGAGGAACACCGGCAGCCGGGCGACGAGGCGCCGCCACCCCGTGAGCGGCCGGGGGCGGCGGGGTGCGGTGTCGGTGCGCGCCATGGTCGCCTTTCCAGATCGGGACGTCGGCGCCAACCCTCGCACAGGCCAGAGGCGACGAGGAGGGCCACTGGTCCCTTCCCGCGCCGGTGAGCGGGTCTCCCGCACGGTGACCCCGACCGGCTGACCGGGGCGACCGGCTGACCGGGGCCGTGCTCGTGCGAGCCGGGTCAGCCCCCGGCCGGCGTGGCGGCCGGTGCCACGGTCGGGCCGCCGGTCCGTATGCCGAGGTCCGGCCGCGGGGTGAGCACGGCGGTCGGCTCGCCCGGCTGCGGCGGGGGCGGCGTGACCCGGTCCTTGGGCAGCTTCGCCGGGGCGGTCTGCTTGAAGCTGACGTCGCCGTACCCGACCAGGCCGGTCTTCTCCAGGACGGTCATGTGGTCCAGGACGGTGTCGTTGGCGAGGTCGGCCAGTTCACGCACCAGGGTGTTGCGTGTCGTCGCGCGGATGTCGGCGATGACGGGGAAGATCTGCCCGTGGGTCACCCGCATGATGGTGACCGCGGTCGAGTCGAACTCCTTCCCCTGTTTCCCCGTCACCGTCGACACGAACTCCCGCTGCTGCGGACTGGCCTCGTTGGGCAACGTGATCCCCAGCTCGGTCGCGACCTCGCGGCACTCGGCGTCGAGCCCGGCGTGCCCGACGACGAGATGCTTCCCGGCCTCCCGCATCGCCTCCGACGTGCCGCGCTTCATGGCCAGTTCGCCCAGTGGGTACTCCCACAGCCCGGCCGCCCGTACCTTGACCACGAAGTCCCGGTCGGCCTCGGTGACCGGCCCGTACCGGGTACTGGCCACGAGCCGGTCCTGCCCGCCGTCCTTCGTCTCCAGCCCGACCACGGCGGGGAAGGCGAGGGCGGTGAGGGTCAGACTCAGCACACCGAACAGGACGACGACCCCGATCCTGCCGCGGGACATGCGCACGGTGCCTCCAGGACGACGACACGAAAGCGAACGACTCGTACGCCAGGAGGTACGGACGCGGGGCCCCGATCAATCAAGTCGGCCCGGAAACAGTGACGTTGCCCGCCCGCGGGTCCGCCGTGACCCCCGAAGTCGATCCTTGACCTTTCAACATCACCGCCCTTAGCGTGAGGCGCCCCCTCACGGATGGAGCCCCTCATGCGCTTGAGAGCCCTCGCCCTCGCCGCCGTCCCCGCCGCCTTCCTCGGCGTCATGGCGTCCGCCCCCACCGCCTCGGCGTGGTCCTCCGGCAACTGCCCGGTGGGCAGCTTCTGCGTGTGGCCCGAGTACTGGTACGGCGACACGGACATGACCCCGTCCCTGACGACCGAGACCGAGTGGACCGGCAGCGCCGCCGGCCACATCTTCTACAACAACACGTCGCGGGACGTCACGATGACGTACGTCATCGCCCAGGGCGACCGGCAGGGCACCGAGTACACGACGTGCGTCAACGGCGTCTCGGGGAGCTACTTCACCATGCCGATGTACGTCACGGACCTGAAGTGGCGCGAGGACGACGGCACCCCCTGCTACTGACCGACCCGTCCGGCCCCGCGCAACCCGTCGACGAAGGCGGCCCAGGCCCCGACGGAGAAGGCGAGCGCGGGGCCGGCGGGGCGCTTGCTGTCGCGGACGGGTACGAGGGCGTGGAGGCCGTCGGCGACCTCCACGCAGTTGCCCTGCCCGCCGCTGTAGCTGCTGGCGCGCCACGCGACCCGGACGGGTTCGGGCTGTATGTGGTCGTCCTGACTCATGCTCGGTACTCCTCGGCGATGCGGCGGATCAATGTGAGCGATTCCGTGGGCGGCAGCGCTGTGGTGCGGGCGTCGTCGAAGAGGGCGCGGTAGTACTCGACCGCCGGTTCACGCTCCATCCAGATGTTGCCGGTCGGAGTCTCCGTCAACACCAAATCGAGCGACGTCACTTGGGGAAAGCTCAGCAACAGGTAGGGGCCGAACATACCTGAGTGCGCGCCGCGCGAGAACGGCAGGACCTGAACGGTGATGTTGGGGCGCTCGGCCATCGCGGCGAGGTGTTCCAGTTGGGCGCACATCACGCCGGGGCCGCCCACGTGCTGGTGCAGCACCGCCTCCGCCAGCACCGCCCAGAGGGACATGGGCTCTTCGCCGGTGAGACGTTGCTGCCGGGCGAGCCGTACCTGGACGAACTGATCGATCTCCTCCGGCGTCGTCCACGCCCGCGAGGCGACCGTCACCGCACGGCCGTACTCGGCGGTCTGCAGCAGCCCCGGAACCAGTTGCACCTCGTACGTCCGGACGCTGTCGCAGATGGCCTCCAACTCGATCTGGTCGCGGTAGGACTCACCCAGTACGGCGGCGTACTGATGCCACCAACCGTCCCGGCGACGTCGGTTGGCGCGCTGCGCCATCGCGCTGAGACGGCCGCGCGTCTCGGGATCCTCGACCCGGTACGCATGCAGGAGCGCGTTCAGATCCGGAGCACGGACGGGAACGTGCCCGTTCTCCATCCGGCTGATCTTCCCTTTGGTGCAGTCGAGGAACTCGGCCGCTTCCGCCATGGACACACCCGCGGCGTCGCGCAACGTGCGGAGTTCATCGCCGAGTTGGCGTCCGAGCACGGTCGACGGTTTGACGGTAGGCATGTCCGACTCCTACCAGAGGCCGGCCGCGAGTCGCGCGGCGTTGCCCAAAAGAGTGAACCAAGGCCATCAAGCTCCATGCAACGTTGCGTCGATACATATTCTCCTAGCGTGATCAACCACCGTCGATCCTCAGGGGGCGTCATGGCAGAAAGTCCGGGTGGGCACGAAGCCACCTTCCTGCTGCCCCGCAGCCACCGCAGCGTGCCGAGAGCCCGTGCGCTGGTCCACGCGCTGCTCGGCGCCTGGGCATGAGTGAGGACACCGTCGACTCCGCGGAGCTGGTCCTCTCCGAGCTGGTGACGAACGCGCTGCGCGTCCCCGTACCGCCCGGCCGTCAGGTGGGCGTGCGGATCGCGCGGTTGCCGGCGGACGGGCTGCTGCGGGTGGAAGTCAGCGACGCGGGACCCGGCCGGCCCGAGGTGCGGACGCCCGACGGCGAGGAGACCGGTGGCCGTGGGCTGCTGCTGGTGGAGGCGCTGGCCCACCGCTGGGGCGTCGAGGAGCGGGAGGGCGGGATCGGGAAGACGGTCTGGGCCGAGCTGAAGGTACCCGACATCATCGCCGGGCCACCCCTCGGCACGGAGACCGGCCCTCGCCGCGCGGCGAGGTGAGGACGGGTGGGCGCGGCCCTACGGGGCCCCCTCGGCCCCGATGCCCTGCGACACCAGGACTTCTCGTTGCTGTCCGCCGAGTCCGGCGTCGCGGGCCACGACTGCCGCCATGGCCCGGTCGTGCACCTCCAGTTTGGTGAAAATCCGCGATACGTAATTGCGCACCGTCTTCTCGGCCAGGAAGAGCCGGCGCGCGATCTGCTGATTTCCCAGACCGCTGGCGAGCAGTTCCAGTATCTCCATTTCCCGGTCGGTCAGCTCGGAGAATCCCGCCAGCTCCGGCAGGACGTGCGTCGCCGAGAAATACCGGCTGAGTCGGGAGGCGACGGTCGGACTGAAGGCGGCACCCCCCTTGGCCACCAGCTGGATGGAGTGGAGCAGCTCTTCGGGCGACTCCATGCGCGAGAGATAACCGTTGACACCTGCGCGCAGGGCGGCGACGATCGCGTCGTCGTCATCGTTCTGGGACACCACGATTATTTTGGGCCGCGACTTCTCGCAGGGATACTCCGCGGCGATCTGCTGGGCGTCCTCGCACAGGGTTCTCTTCGAGGACGGCTCGCCGAGAATGACGACATGGGGTCGCTGTTCGGGGTCCTTGGGACATCGGATGCCGTCGGAGCCGCCTACGGAACGGCCGATGACGAGGAACTTCTCGTTCTGGTCGATGATCGCTTCCAGCCCGGCGAGGGTAATCGGGTCGTCACTGACGATGAACAGGTTGATTTCCACTTCCCTGCGCCTCCTGGACATCCGCTGGTACCGTTTCGGCCGGCTTCGTATGCTGTCAGGGCGTTCTTCATCAGAAGGGCCCTCCTTTATCTGATGCCAAGTGGAGTGTGATTTCTCGATGATGATGTACCCCCGTATTGGTTCTTTTGGTTCGCGCGCCTGAGCGCGTCGTTCACTCCTTCTGTTCGCGTATTCATAGGGAGGAAGGAAGACGGTGACGCGGGCGCACTCGGCGCCTTGCGGAAGAGGGTGCCCTGTCGCGGAGTCGAGGTGCTGGGCGACGAGCGAGAGAGGTGCCGAGCGCGTCCGAGGTGACCGGGAGAGGCGACCGTGACAACGACTGATGCACAGGTCTCCTTCTGGTCAGCGTTCATTCGCATGACATTCGCGTGAAAGCGGAAGGGCGCATGGCACTGCTGGTGCCGAGTATGCGTAAGCGATCGAGAAGAACGCAAGTTCGCCTCTTAAGTGAGGGAATATCATTCCGCTTGGTGAGCGACTATCGGTCAGCGGTCGGCCCTTGACCGGGGGGCGTGCGCCGGAGCGGTTCCGGAACCGTTGAAGCCCGGACAAGCGGACGTACCACCAGCGATTTCCGATCCTGACCAGCGGCTGCCGGACGATGATCCAGTCGGCCCGGACCCCGCGTGGGCACGGTGGACCGGTGGCTGAAACGGAAGGCCCGCGGCCGGGCCGCGCCTGGACAGGCGCCCGCCGCACAAAGCCGACGCGTCGATGACCGCTACGCAGGGAATTCCCAGCAAATCGCAAACCCGTCACGGAGAGCCAAGCCGTACGGAGAGCCAAGCCGTACGCAGAGCCAAGCCGTACGCGGACGTCGTACCAGGACTCGTACCGAGACATGGACGCACCGCGAACCGACGGCATACGTTCACGGCATGGGTGATCTCCCCCGTCGGCGCCTGATCGTTCTCGACGTGCTGGCCGCGCTCGGCTTCGCGCTGCTCCCGCAGGTGTCCCTGCTGCGCCCCGCCACCGGCGGCGAGGTGGGCGACGGCACCGTATGGCTGCTGTCGCTGAGCGCCGCGTTGCCGCTGGCGGCGCGGCGGTTGTGGCCCGTACCCGTCTTCGGGGCGGCCCTGTCCGCCGCCTGCGTGGCGCTCGCCGTCGGCGTCGGACCGGCCCCGTTCCTCGCCGCGGCGTACGCCCTGTACGTCGTGGCCACCACGAGGAGACAGCGGCCGGGACGGTCCGTGATGTTCGTCGCCGGGCTGTGCGCGGCGGGCGCGGCCCTGCTCACGGTGGCGGGAGGGCAGAGCTACCAGGGCGGGACCAAGCCCGTGCAGGTCGTGTTCGTCCTGCTCGTCCTCGGCGCCACCTGGGCGGCGGGGACGGCGGTGCGGGAACGGCGGGAGAGCACGAGGCGCGCCATCGAGCACGCCGCCGAGCAGGCGAAGACCGAGGAACGCCTGCGCATCGCCCGGGACATCCACGACGTCGTCACCCACAGCGTGGGCCTCATCGCGATCAAGGCCGGTGTCGCCAACCACGTGATCGCCACCCACCCGGAGGAGGCGCGGGAAGCCCTGACGGTGATCGAGGACGTCAGCCGCAGGGCGTTGCAGGACATGCGGGCCACCCTCAAGGTGCTGCGCCGGGAACAGCGGACCGGCGCCCAGGACCTCCGGCCGGTCCTCGGGCTGTCGGACCTGCCCGCGCTGGTCCGCACGGCCGAGGCGGCCGGCGTCACCGTCGACCTGCGGTCCCGGTACGCGGAGGAACCCCCGGACGGAGTCGCGCTGTCCGCGTTCCGGATCGTCCAGGAAGCCCTGACGAACGCCGTCAAGCACGCCGCGCCGACCCGCTGCCGGGTCCGGCTGACCGCGGAACGGGGCACGTTGACGATCGACGTGGCCGACGAGGGCCCCGGCCCCGGACACCGGCCGGCCGTCCCCGGCGGCGGCATGGGCCTCGTCGGCATGAAGGAGCGGATCGCCGCGCACGGCGGCACCCTCAGCGCCGGCCCCCGCCCGGGCGGCGGATTCCAGGTGCTGGCGACACTGCCGTACTGAGCCCGGCACCCGCCCCCACACCGGCGACGCCGCCGTACCGAGCCCGACGCGCGCCCCCGTCACCGCCCCGCCGGGCCGGACTCGTTCGTCTTCCGGACTCATCCGCGAGTATGACGTCGGCCCCGGAAGGCCGGCCGGTGATCCCGCCCCGGGACCGATGCGGCCGGCGGGGACGCCCGGCCAGACTCGGCGTGTGATTGACGTCCAGAACCTGACCAAGCGGTACGGGCAGCGCACCGTCGTGGACGACCTCACCTTCACGGTGCGGTCCGGGGCCGTCACCGGATTCCTCGGCCCCAACGGGGCGGGGAAGTCCACGACGATGCGGATGATGTTCGGCCTCACCCGGCCGGACACGGGCTCCGTCCGCATCGGTGGCCGCGCCTACCCCGAACTGCGCTACCCCGCCCGGCACGTCGGCGCCCTGCTGGAGACGTCGGCCCCGCACCGCGGCCTGACCGCCGCCGCCCACCTGCGCTGGCTGGCGCAGAGCAACCGGATCGCCCGGCAGCGGGTCGGCGAGGTCCTGGAGACGGTCGGCCTGACCGGGGCCGCCCACCGGCGGGTCGGCACGTTCTCCCTCGGCATGGCCCAGCGGCTGGGCCTGGCCGCGGCCCTGCTCGGCGACCCGCCCGTCCTGGTCCTCGACGAGCCGGTCAACGGCCTCGACACCGAGGGCATCCGGTGGCTGCGCGAACTGCTGCGCCACATGGCGGCCGAAGGCCGCACCGTCCTCGTCTCCAGCCACCTGATGACCGAGATGTCCATGGTCGCGGACGACCTGGTCATCATCAACCGCGGCCGGCTCCTCGCCCAGACCGGCATGGCGGACTTCCTCCAGCGCCACGGACGGACGTACGTACGCGTGCGGACACCGGAACCCCTGCGGCTCAACACGGAACTGGAACGCAAGGGAGCCACGCTGCGGCGCGCCCGCGACGGCAGCGTGGAGGTCGAGGGACTGGCGGCGGCCGAGATCAGCCGGCTGGCCGCGGCGAGCGGGCTCCCGCTCGACGAACTCAGCACCCACACGGGCTCCCTGGAGGACACGTTCCTCGAACTCATCGGCGACGCGGGAGGCACCACCCATGTCTGAGACCACCGCCGCCCTCCGGGCCGAGTTCACCAAGCTGCGGGGCGTCCGCGGCACGTTCACCGCCCTGCTGCTGTTCGCCCCGTTCAGCGTCCTCATCGCCGCCCTGGGCGGCTGGTCCGCCAAGGGCGCGATCGAGTCCGACAGCCCGGGGCTCCGCTCCGACTTCACCCCCGAACAGGCCGGCCTGGACGGCATCCAGTACGGCCAGCTCGCCCTGATCGTGTTCGGAGTGCTCATCGTCGCCGGCGAGTACACCTCCGGCATGATGCGCGTCTCGCTGCTCGCCGTGCCCCGCCGCGGCCGGCTCTACGCCGCGAAGATGACGGCCACCGCCGTCGCCGCCGTGGCCGTGGCGCTCCCCGTCACCGTCGTCAGCTACCTGGTCACCCAGGCCGCCCTCGGCTCCCACGGCGCCTCGATCGACGCCGGCGGTGTCCCCCGCGCCCTGGCCGGAGCGGTGGTCTACCTGACGCTGATGAGCCTGTTCGCGGCGGGCGTCGCGGCCACCGCCCGCAGCGCCGTCATCCCGCTGGCCGTGCTGCTCCCGATGGTGCTCGCCGGCTCCCAGATCCTCTCCGTCATCGGCGCGACCAAGGAGGTGGCGCGGTACTTCCCCGACCGCGCCGGCGCCCAGCTGCTCACCGTCGACTCCTCCGAGGCGTACACCGGAGCACTGGTGCTGCTCGCGTGGACCGTGGCGGCGCTGGTGGCCGGCTACCTCCGGCACCGGCGTTGGGACGCATGACGGGACGTCACTGAGGCGTGTGCCCCACGACCGTGGGACACGGCTCTCCGTAGGTTCCCAGGCAGATCACGGGCCGAACAAGGTCGGCCCGGGCGATCCGACCCACTGGGAGGAACCATGTCCGCCATCTACGAGCCCCCCACCCTGATGGAGATCGGCGACTTCGACGAGCTCACCAAGTGCCTCGGCGTCGGGAGCTGCGAGGACTTCGCCGGCTGCGGTTACGCCATCGTCTGCTTCTGGTGATCGCACCGGTGCCGGTGCGCTCACGCGCACCGGCACCGCCCGGGGAACGAGGCGACATGGAATTCGTAGTTCTTCCGGACTGCCCGGCCGGTGCCCGCCTCGCCGCGGACCTGCGGCCGGCCCACCGGATCGACCACGCGTCGGGGCGGCCCTGGATCGTGGGTGACTGGTCCCCGGACGAGGCCACGGTGATCGAAGCGGGACCGCGGCGGATGGTGCTGCTGGGCCACACCCGGCTGGACGAGGCGGCCACGACGGCCGCGCTCGGCAGGATGCGCTCGCTCCACGACGTCGACACGGTCGCGTCCCGGCTGCCGGGCGTCTTCCACCTGACGGCGTCGATGGACGGCAGGACCCGGGTCCAGGGCTCGGTCGCCGGCGTACGGCAGGTCTTCACCGCCGTGGTGGACGGGGTGACGGTCGCGGCGAGCGGCACGGCACCGCTGATCCGCCTCACCGGCGCCGGCCTCGACGAGACGGTGCTGGCCGCCCGCCTGCTGGCGCCCGGCGGAGCGCCCTGGCCGCTCTCCCTGCGCCCCGTCACCCGGGGCGTGGACCCGCTCGGCACCGGACACTGGCTGGAGCTGGACGCCGACGGCCGGTCGCGGCAAATACGCTGGTGGGAACTGCCCGAGGCGTCCCGCACCCTCGAACAGGGCGCGCGGGCCGTGCGCTCGGCGCTGTCCGAGGCGCTCGCCGCCCGGGTGCGTCCGGGCCGGACGATCAGCGCCGACCTGTCCGGCGGCCTCGACTCGACCTCGCTGTGCTTCCTCGCCGACGCGGCCGGCGCCGACCTGGTCACGTACCACGTCATGCCCCTCGACGGGGCCAACGAGGACAGCCTGTGGGCGCAGAAGGCCGCCGCGCTGCTGCCCAGGGCCCGCCACCACACGCTCTCCTCGGACCGCGCCGAGAACCTGCTCGACGTCGGCTACACCGCCGAGTACGCCGGCGCCGCCCCGGAAGGCCCCTCGACCTGGGCGTCCGGGCTCGCGCACGTCACGGACCTGGCCGCACGGGCCACGGCTCAGGGCGCGTCGCTGCACCTGACCGGCTTCGGCGGGGACGAACTGTTCGGCCGGATGCCGGCCTGCGCCTGGTCCCTGGCCCGCGCCCACCCGGTCAGCGGCCTGAAGCTGGTCAACCGCTACCGGCTGGCCAACCGCTGGTCCTGGGGCGCGACCGTGCGCGCCCTCACCGACCGGTCGACGTTCGCCCAGAACCTCACCGCCGTCGCCGCCCGGATCAGCGCCCCGCCCCCGCCCGTCGACGAACCCGACTTCGGCTGGGTGTTCGCGCCCCGCATGCCCGCCTGGGCGACGCCCGACGCCGTGGCGGCCGTCCGCGAGCTGCTCACCACGGCCGCCGCCGGGACACCCGGCCCCCTGGACGCCGACCGGGCCCGGCACCAGGCGCTCGCCTCGATCGTCTTCGAGGGCAAGACGGTCCGCCAGGTCAACACCGTCGTGGCGGGCACCGGCATCGTCTGGGACGCGCCCTTCCTCGACGACCGGGTGCTGGAGGCGGCCCTGTCCACGCAGGTCGACCAGCGCCTGGCGAGCGGACGGTTCAAGCCGCTGCTGACCACCGCCGTACGGGGCGTCGTGCCCGCCGACATCCTGGGCCGCCGCGACAAGGGCGAGTTCAGCGCCGAGGCGTTCCGCGGCATCGAACGCAACCGCGCCCGGCTCCTGGAGCTGTGCGAGGACTCGCACCTCGCCCGGCTCGGCCTCATC
Source organism: Streptomyces sp. NPDC016677 (assembly GCF_055562815.1). Taxonomy (NCBI): domain Bacteria; kingdom Bacillati; phylum Actinomycetota; class Actinomycetes; order Kitasatosporales; family Streptomycetaceae; genus Streptomyces; species Streptomyces sp. NPDC016677. The sequence goes on from NZ_JBVHEO010000003.1 coordinate 658,736, forward strand.
GACCCGGCCGCCTTCAGGTCCGCGGTCCTCAACCCCGGCCCGATGTCCCACCACCTCCAGCCGATCGAGACCACCGTCGCGTGCGAGAGCTGGCTCCGGACCCACCCCCACCCCCTGGACAAGGGAGAACGCCGATGAAACTCAGCCTGGCCCGCGACGTCACCCTCACCTCCGTCGACTCCGGGGCCGTCCTGCTCGACGGCCGCCGGGGCCGCTACTTCCAGCTCAACGAGTCCGGCTCCGCCATCCTGCGCCGGCTGCTCGACGGGCAGACCCCCGACGCGGCCGCCGCGAGCCTGTCCGCCGCCGCCCCGGTCAGCGAGGACCAGGCACGGCAGGACGTACGGGCCCTCGTCGACGCGCTCAGCGCCGCCCACCTCGTGGAGGTCGCGCAGTGACCACCCCCGCCGTCGCCGAACAGGCCCCCCGGCTCCCGCTGCGCCGGCAGCTCGCGCCCAGATGCGCGGCCGGGGCGGCACGCCTGCTGGTCCGGCTGCCCCCCGCCCGGCTGCAACGGGTGCTGCGCGTCGTCAGCAGGGGCACCCGGCCCGCCACGTACACCGAGGCGGCCCGCGCGCGGCGCGCCGTCGTCTCGGTCAGCACCCGCTGCGCCGGGCTGGGCTGCCTCCAGCGTTCCGTGGCCACCCTCCTGCTGTGCCGGTCCCGGGGCAAGTGGGCCGACTGGTGCACCGGGTTCCGCACCCAGCCGTTCGGCGCGCACGCCTGGGTCGAGGTCGACGGCCGGCCGGTGGACGAGCCGGGCGAGCTGAGCGTGTTCCGGACCGTACTGGCCGTGCGCTGCCCGGACGGAAGGAGCCGCTCATGACGGCCATCCTGACCGAGGGCCTCTACGCCTACTACGGGACCACAGCGGCCGTGAACGGCCTGGACCTCACGGTCGCCGACGGCGCGACGTACGGCTTCCTGGGACCGAACGGCGCCGGCAAGACCACCACCATCAGCATGCTGACCACCCTGCTCAAGCCCACCGCGGGCCGCGCGGAGGTGGCCGGCTTCGACGTCGCGGCCCGGCCCGCGGAGGTCCGCCGCCGGATCGGCATCGTCTTCCAGGAGTCGACGCTCGACCTGGACCTCACCGCGGTCGAGAACCTCCGCTTCCAGGCCGACCTGTGCGGGCTCACCCGCCGTGCGGCACGGGCCGCGATCTCCGACATGCTCGACATGATGGAGCTGACCGAACGCGGCGACACCCCCGTACGGCAGTTCTCCACCGGCCTGCGCCGCAGGCTGGAGATCGCCCGCGGACTGCTCGGCAACCCCCGCGTCCTCTTCCTCGACGAGCCGACGACCGGCCTCGACGCGCAGACCCGCGCGGCCGTCTGGGAACACCTGAACCGGCTGCGGAGGGAAGAGGGCATCACGGTCTTCTTCACGACGCACCAGCTGGAGGAGGCCGAGCACTGCGACCGGATCGCCATCTTCGACCGGGGCAAGGTGATCACCGAGGGGTCGCCGGCGGAGCTGAAGTCCATCATCGGAGCCGACCTCGTCGTCCTGCGCACCGAGGACGACGCACGCGCCGCGGGGGCGCTGTCCGAACGCTTCGGCCTGGTCGCCGAGCCCACCCCCGACGGTCTGCGCCTGCGGGTCGCGGGCGGCGCCACCCTGGTGCCGCGCCTCTGCACCGACCTGGGCCTGACCGTGCGCTCGGTGACCGTCACCTCACCGACGCTGGACGACGTCTTCCTGCACCACACCGGCACCACGATCAGAGAGAGCGGATCGGGCGCCCGCACGCTCAGCAACATCGGGGAGGGACTGCGATGAGCCGGCTCGACACCGCCCTGGACGCTCCCCCCGGCAAGGCGGCCCCGCCCGGCCCGCCGCCCGCCGGGCCGCCCAGGCACACCCTCAGGCCGTACACGCTGCTGTGGCGCCGGGAGATGACCCGGCTGCGGCACAACCCGGTACGCCTCGCCATGGGCCTGGTGACCCCGCTGCTGTTCCTCGTCGTCCTGGGCACCGGCCTCGACGCGGCCTCCTCCAGCCTCGGCAAGGCGCAGCTGAACGACTACCGGGCCTACCTGTTCCCCGGCACGCTCGTCATGTCCGTGCAGGCTCCGGCGATCGCGGTCGGCATCTCGCTGGTGTGGGACCGCCGGCTCGGCATGCTCCGCCAGATGCTCGTCTCCCCGTTCCCGCGCTCCAGCATCGTGCTCGGTCTCGCGCTCGGCGGAGCCACCACGGGCGCGGTCTACGGGCTCATGCTCCTGTCGGTCGGCGGCATCGCGAGCATCCGGTACACGCCGATGCTGCTGGTCGTCCTGGTGGAGGTCCTGCTCATCTCGCTGATGTTCACCGCGCTCGGCCTGCTCGCGGCGGTCACGATCCGGCAGGTCGACACCTTCCAGATCGTGGTGAACCTCAGCATGATGCCGCTGATGTTCTTCTCCGGCGCGATGTTCCCGCCCAACGGGCTGCCGGGCTGGCTCGACACCGTGGTCAAGCTTAATCCGCTCACCTACGGCGTCGACGCGGTCCGCCGGACCCTGCCGGGGCCCGACGTCCTCACCTCCGAGCAGACCCGGCTGCTGCTCGGGGAGTGGCACCCGCCGGTCGTCGCCGAACTGGGGCTGCTGGCCGCCATCACCGCCGCGGCGCTCGGCCTCGCGACCTACCGGTTCTCCCGTACGCAGTGAGCGGAGGAGGAGTACGCACCGTGCACGTCACCAAGGCATGGGCGGGAACCGCGGCCCGGCTGCTCCTGGCGGCCGTGCTGGGCTACGCGGGCTGGGTGAAGATCCGGGACCTCACGGAGGCCGGCCGCACGGTCGCCCTCTACCGGCTCGTGCCCGAGGACTCCGCCCAACTCGTCGGCGGCGTCCTGCCGTTCATCGAGGTGGCGCTCGCACTGCTGCTGATCGCCGGGCTGGCCACCCGCGCCGTGGCCGCCGCCACCGCCGTACTGATGGTGACGTACATCGCCGCCATCGCCTCGGTGTGGGCACGCGGGCTGTCCATCGACTGCGGCTGCTTCAGCAGCGGAGGGACCGTGACGAGCGGGGCCGAGCGCGGCTATGTCATCGACATCGCGCGTGACGTGGTCTTCCTCGCCGCGGCCGTCCTCCTCGTCCGCCATCCGCGGACCCGGTACGCGCTGGACCGCTGGGTCCTGGACACGAAGGAGCGATAGGCATGCACGCAACGGACGACATGGTGCGCGAGATGGTCCACAAGCGGCAGCGGCGGCGGCGCACCCTGGTGGTCTCGCTCGTGGCCGTGGTCGTGGTGGTCGGCGCCGCGCTGGTCGGCGCCGGCCTGGTCCGGGCCACCAACACCGCCCCCGACAAGGCGCCGAGCCGGGTCCCCGCCGACGTGGCCGACGACAAGGCGGGACTGGCCGCCTCCACCGGCGACGTACGGATCGACCTCTACCTCGACTACCTCTGCCCGGAGTGCCGCAACACGGAACGGACCCTCGCCCCCGAGCTGGAGACCCTCCAGAAGAGCGGCGACGTCAGCGTCGTCTACCACCCGGTCACCTTCCTCGACGACCGCAGCAGCCCCGAGGGCTACTCGACCCGCGCCGCCTCCGCCGCGGCCTGCGCGGCGGACCAGGGCAGGTTCGAGGAGTACTCCGCGGTGCTCTTCGACCAGCAGCCCCCGGAGGGCGGGCCGGGACTCAGCGAGGCCCAGCTGATCGCCGCGGGCCGCGACGCGGGCATCACCGCGGACTCCTTCGCGGCCTTCGAGACCTGCGTCCAGGACCGGACGTACACCCCCTGGGCGAGGTACGTCTCCGACGTCGCCGCCTCCCGCAAGGTCGCGCTGACCCCGACCGTGAAGGTGAACGGCGAACGCGTCGAGGTCACCGGACCGGACGCCGCCGACTCGCTCCGGCGCGCCGTGTCGGAGGCCCGCGGATGACCCGGCTGACCGTGGCCCTGACCGGCGACTGCATGGCGACCCGCGGAGCGCTGATCGCCTCCGACCCCGCCGCGGCCGAACTCCACGAGGTGCTGCGCGCCGCGGACTTCGCCTTCACCAACCTGGAGGTCGTCCCCGACGCCGGGCGGGGACACCCGGTGCACAACGCGGCGAGCGGCGGCTGCCTCATCGCGGACCCCGGAGTGCTCGACGAGATCACGGCGGCGGGCTTCACGGTCCTCGGCTGCGCCAACAACCACGCGCTGGACCTCGGCGTCGAGGGCGTACTGGGCACCGTCGGCCTGCTGAACACCCGGCGCGTCCCGTTCGCCGGCATCGGCGCCGACCTCACCGCCGCACGGCGGCCGGTCTACGTCGACCGGCCCGGCGGCAGCCTGGCCCTGATCTCGTGCAGCGCGACGTTCCTGCCCGGCCAGGAGGCCGCCGCCCCGTCACCGGACCTGCCGGGCCGCCCCGGACTCAACCCGCTGCGGCACAGCGCGACCCTGCGGGTGACCCCCGCGCAGCTGGACACGCTCCGGGAGATCGACGGCGAGACGGGACTGCGGGCCCGCCGGGCCGAGGCCCGCACGCTGCTCGGCTTCGACCCCGCCGTGCCCGCGCCGGACCGGCTCACGCTGTTCGGTACGCGCTTCCAGGCCGCGGACACCCCGGGCTTCACCACCACCTGCGACCCGAAGGACCTCGACGGGATCGCCCGCTGGGTCACCGAGGCCCGGCGCCGCGCCGACCTCGTCGTGGTCAGCGTCCACTCCCACGAACCCGGCCCGACCCCGGACACCCCCGGCGAGTTCCTCCGCGACTTCGCCCACCGGATGATCGACGAGGGCGCCGACGTCGTCGTCGGCCACGGCCCCCACCTCCTGCGCGGCGCCGAGCTGTACCGCCGCAAACCCATCTTCTACAGCCTCGGCAACATCGTCAGCCAGATCGAACTCGCCGACCGCGTCCCCGCCGAGGACTACGCCAAACTCGCCCCGGGCGACCAGCGCACCCCCGGCCGCTACTTCGACGAACTCAGCGCCCACGGCCGCCGGTTCTTCGCCCCGCACCGCCAGTACTGGCAGTCACTCGTCCCCGTACTCACCTTCGACGACGGCCTCCTCGTCAACGCCCGCCTCCACCCCGTCGACCTGGGCTTCGGCGAGCCGGTCCACCGCCGAGGCCGCCCGCGGGCGGCGGACCCGGCCGAGGCCAAGGACATCCTCACCGGCTTCGCCCGCCTCTCCGAGCCGTACGGCGCCACGGTCACGACCGACGACACGGGAACCGGAGAACTGCTGCTCGACGCTTCGTGACACCCGTTAAACTCACCGCAGTTGACGACCCGGCGAGCGGCGTGCGAGGCGAGGAACACGGAATGGCTGAGGCGGTCCGGGTACTGATCGCGGACGACCAGGCACTGCTGCGCGGCAGCTTCCGCGTCCTCATCGACTCGACCCCGGGCATGGAGGCGATCGGCGAGGCGGGCGACGGCGCGAGGGCGGTGGAACTCGCCCGCGAACTCAGACCGGACGTCGTCCTGATGGACCTGCGCATGCCCGTCATGGACGGCATCGCCGCCACCCGGGAGATCTGCTCCGACGAGACGCTGACCGGGGTGCGGGTCCTGGCCCTGACGATGTTCGACATGGACGAGTACGTCTACCCGGCCCTGCAAGCGGGCGCGAGCGGCTTCATGCTGAAGGACGCCTCACCCTCCGACCTGGTCGCCGGCATCCGCGTCATCGCCACCGGCGAGGGCGTACTGGCCCCCACGGTCACCCGCCGCCTCATCGCCGCCTTCTCCCACGAGGAACCGGCCCGCCCGGCTCCCCGCCTCGTCGGCCTCACCAAGCGGGAACAGGAAGTACTCGTACTGATCGCCAACGGCCTGTCGAACGCCGAGATCGCCCAGCACCTGGTGATCAGCCTCCCCACGGTGAAGACCCACGTGAGCAGCCTCCTCACCAAACTGTCCGCCCGCGACCGCGCCCAACTGGTCATCATCGCCTACGAGAGCGGCCTGGCGGAGCGGGGGATGCCGGGCTGACCGGGCGGAGACGACGGCGAAGAAGTCACCGGCTCCACCCGGCCGCCGACACGCCGGAACTCAACCCGACCGCCGGGCAAGGGCGGCGAGCACGACCACCCGTGCCTCATCGACCGTGGCCACGAAGGCGTCAGGGTCCCGCCCGATCCGCTCGGCACTCGCCCGCATGACACCCGACAGCAACTCCACCGTGAGCCGCACGTCGCCGACGTCACGGAACTCCCCGCGCGCGACGCCGTCACGGACGACGTCCTCCACCGCGCCCACGATGGCCTCGAACGGGTTGCCCGGCCCCTTCGGCACCTCGGCGACCAGCGGAGCCGAACCCGGCCGGAACATCAGCCGCAGGGCTTGGCCGGTGGACGCTTCCAGTACGGCCTCGATGATCTCCCGCATCCGCTCCGCGGCCGGGTCCGCGGACCGTGCGGCGATCGCGGCCACGCGCTCGACCACGGGCCGGGCCCACCGGTGGCTCAGCGCTTGGACCAGCGCGCTCTTGTCGCGCGCGTAGTTGTACAGCGTGTTGCGCGCGAGCCCGGCCCGGGTCGCGATGTGGCCCATGGTGATCGCGTCGTAGTCACGCTCCAGCAGCAACTGCCGCAACGCCTCGCCGAGGTCGGCCCACACCATCTCGTGGTGCTCCTCGATGCTGGCTCCCCGGATCCGTGGCATCCGCTCTCCTTCCGTTCCGAGGCTTCGGCGCCGCCCTTCGACGACGAGCACCGTTTGATTTTAGCGACACTGTGTCGTAAATTTCGCGACAGAGTGTCGCAATAAAATTCCGGACCCGGCCCCAAGCAAGGGACAGCCAGATGACCCCTCCCACCGACCGTGACGAGCTCGTGGAACTGCTCAGCCGATACGCCGACATAGCCGACCTGAAGGAGTACGACGAACTTCCCGGCCTCGTCTTCACCGACCCGCTGACGCTCGACTTCTCCTCGGTCGCCGACATCCCGCCCATGACGGTGCCGCTGGGACAGTACGTCGAGGGCCTGCGCGGCTCCTTCGCGCCGTACACGGCGACCCACCACGCCATCACCGGCCACGTGATCACCGTCGACGGCGACAGCGCCACGATCCACGCCCACGTCCGCGCCGAACACTGGGTCCCACGGGAACTCGCCGGCACCGGCCCCGACCGCTGGCTGGTGGTCGGCTTCTACGACAACGAGGCGGTCCGCACACCGGACGGCTGGCGCCTCAACCGGGTGAAGCTCACCGCGACGCACCAGGAGAACCCCCACCTGTCGAGCACCGCCCTGGCCGCGGGGCAGGCCCACTGAGGAGGAACGGCGAGAGCGGAACCGGAGCCCCGCTCACCGCTCCGCTTCGCTCTCACGAAAGCGAGACGCTCATCCCCCCGTCCGCCATGACGACGGAGCCGACCAGGTAACTGGCGCGGTCCGAGGCCAGGAACGCGATCACTTCCGCGATCTCCTCCGGCTGCGCGGCCCGCCCGATAGGAGTGCCACGTCCGTGCTCGGCAAGGAACTCCTGCCCGTCCGGCCGCGTGCCGTTGAGGATGTTGGTGACCACGTCGCCGGAACCGACCGCGTTGACACGTACCCCATGCTCAATCGCCTCCACGGCCGAGGCACAGGTGAGCTGGGCCAACGCCCCCTTCGACGCGGCATAGGCGGCGATCGTCGGGAACACCTGGAAGGACGCGTACGAGGCGACGTTGACGATCGCGCCCGAGCCCTGCTCGGACATGACCCGTAACGCTTCCCGGGTGTGCAGGAAGGCGCCGACGGTGTTCACCGACAGAACGGACTCGAATTCCTCCCGGCTCATCTCGGCCACGGGCTTGTTGAGGATGATCCCGGCGTTGTTCACCAGCACGTCCAACGCCCCGAACTCATCGCGGGCCAACGCCACGGCACGCGCCGCACTGCCCTCCTCCGACACATCGGCCACCAGCGGAACAATGCCCGGCCGCACCAACCGCCCGACCTAGGGATCACGGTCCTCGGCGACCACCTTCACACCCCGACCGTGCAGGAGAAGCGCGGTCGCCCGCCCGATCCCGCTCGCCGCTCCGGTGACGATCGCCGTCTTGCCGGCGAGATCGTTGTCGCTCATACAGGCTCCCTGATGGAACGAATCGCGTTTCCATCCGGGGTTACCGATCGCGAGGCGGGCATTCCTCCGGCACGGACGAGAGGGCGAGCCCCACCCCCTCGACGAGGCCCACGGCCCGGAACCCGACGCCCCGGACCGTGTCCCACAGCGCGGCAACTCCTACAGCAGGTGGTCGGCCTTGCCGGCCTTGATGTCGGTGATGAGGGTGCGCAGGGCTTCGAGGGAGTCGGTGAGGTAGTTCTCCTCTTGGCCGTTGACGGCTATGTAGGCGTTGCCTTCGGCGTCGGTGCCGAGGCGGAAGCAGGAGCTTCCTTCGGCGCAGAAGGGATCTCCCCAGGCGATGTCGGGCACTGATGCTCCTCACAGTTGGCGAACGAGTTCACGAATGAAGTCTCGGGACTGCTCTGGCGGCAGTGCCAGATCTTCCAACAGATCGAGTTGAGCCCGGTATTTCACCAACTGTCCCTCGGCGTGGAGGAAGGTAGGGCCGTGGGAGCTGTCTACCTGCACTGTGTCGAGCGTCGGTACGCGGCCCTCCAGATAGACGACGGTCTGCCCGGACCCTGGGAAGGAGCCGTGGGTAAAGGGAAGGACGAGCACGGTGACGTTGTCCCGCTCGGAGACCTCCAGCAAGTATTGCAACTGGGCACGGGCCACGTCGGTACCACCGAACTGCATCCGCAGCGCCGCCTCGTGGATGACAGCCACGTAGGGGATCGCCGTGTCGCCGGTGATCACCTGCTGGCGCTCGGAACGCAGCGCGAGTCGTAGGGCAACCTCATGCTCGGGCAGGGCAGGCACAGCGGCATGGAAGATGGCCAGAGCCTGTTCGGATGTCTGGAGCATGCCCGGCACGTGCACGGTGTTGGCGCCGCGGATGCGTACAGCGTTGCCTTCCATTTCTGCGATGTCGAGCAAGCCTTGGGGCAGGATGCCTCGATAGCGCTCCCACCAGCCTGTACTCGCCTGGGTCATCTCGACAAGCGCCTCGACGTACGCCTCGTCGGTCACATCGCAGTTACAGGCCAGGGTGCGCAGGCGGTCAGCGCTGATTCCCCGGACACCCGACTCCATGTTGGAGATCTTGCCTCGGTCCACACCCAGCAGGCCCGCCGCGAACTCCGCGGACATCCCTGCCACGGTACGGATGCGCCGCAGCTCACTTCCCAGTCGCTTCTGGCGTTCCGTGGGAGTCGTTCTTGGGGGCATGACGTTCCTCTCATCCGGCGGGCCGCTCGCCTGCATGCGGAGGCTGCGTACCTCTCCGTGGTGAATCTTCCTGAGAGCGTGGAAAATTTACCACTCCCTGTCCTACTGTCGGTATCGCGCCAGTTACACACCGCGATGCCGGAAGCGCACCGCGCGAGCATGCCCGTCCGCCCTGGGACGGCTGTGTCCGCGTCCAGGGCGGCATGCCACCGGCGCTCCCCAACCCTTCACCACATCCGTGGAGTTCGTCATGCTCGACATCCCCCGCGTACCCGACCTCTGGCGCTTCCCCGCCCGTCCCGCCTCAGTGCGACGGGCCAGGCGTGCCGTCGCCGCATCACTGCCGCACGATCTGCGTACTCACCTCGGCGACGACCTGAGCCTGTTGACCTCGGAACTGGTCACCAATGCCCTCATGTACGGCACTTGCCGGGAGGACGAGGACCTGATCGAGGTTGTCCTGTGGCCCGCCGACGGACACTACTGGCTCGCCGTCTCGGACCCCGGCACCGGCAGACCCGTAGTGGCCGACCCGGACGCGGACGGCGAGAACGGCCGGGGCCTGCTCCTCGTCGACCACCTCGCCGCGGCCTGGACCGTCCGGTCCCGCCCCGCCCGCGGAACGTCCGTGATCGCGGGCGTGCCCCTCCACCAGAGCGGGGGGTCGAGCTGAGCAGGACGTAAATGGCGTACGTTCGCCGCCCAGGATGGCAGGCGAGCGTGTCACGACACCGCGCTCGCCTCATCACCGGTCTGCTGTACGCGTGCCTGGCCAAGTTGGTCGCGCAGGGCCCGCACCTCATCCTCGGTGATGGGGCCGTGCTGGGCCTCGGCGACCCGGACGAGTTCGTTGAGGTTGTCGCGCTCGATCTGGCGAGCACGGGCGGCTTCGGCGCGGTTGCGGAGCATCATGATCGAGTACTTCTGGGTAGGCTCGCTCACACTCTTCACACTACTGCGGATACCACGGCCAGGACTTGAGCAGACCACCGTTCACTACGGCCGGGCTGGTCGTGGTCAGCGCTGGGTGGGCACGAGTCGCTTGGCTTCGGCCTCCGGACTCGTCCCGGGGTTTCCGCCGTTCGTCAGTCGACGGGAACTGGTGCAGCGCACCTTGTGATCTCCGGGAGGCGCCATGGACCTGCTTGCGGTCCTCGACGAAGCGGTAACCGCGCTCAAGGCTCCGCTGAACGAGGACGACCGGGCGCAGGGCTGGACCGACACTCTCAGAAGAGAGGTGCGGGAGGAGATCTCGGTCAATCGCTCGGTGCTGCGTCGCCACGGGACGGGCATGGTGCGGCACCTGCGTCCTCGTTTCGACGAGTGGATGGACCAAGAGGGCGTGCAGCCCGGACGACTCTGCAACCTCGTGAGCGACGTGCACCGATCGCTCATGGAGGCTCGTGCGACGGCGTGAGACACCTGCCGACCAGGGCGCTCGCCGCCCCCACCGCACCACGTAACACACGCCTGCACATAAGCGAAGACCCTGACGTCAACGTAACCGCTGATGACGGGGCCTTCGGACACCTACTACAAGGTGCCTCCGGCAGAAATCGAACGTGCACACACGGCTCCGGAGGCCGCCTGGTTCTTTGGCGTTCGTGCTGGTGAGGCTGCATTGATGACCGGTGGGGAGGTGGCGCGTCCACGGATAGTCCACGGCCCGCTGGCCACCCCCGTCGTTGATCCCGTCCCTCTGGCACGGCTGGCAGGCGATGCATTCATCCGAATGAGCGGCCACGGCGTGATGGTCTCAGCGTCATGATCTGCCGCTCACCTGCGAGGATGGCTGAGTCGCTGTCGGTGGTCTGCAGTACCGTCTGGATTCGTGACACCCTGACATTGCCCCCGGAGAATGACGGGGCTGGCCGGCGACCCAGGAAGGAGTGTCCGAGTCTCTTGGCTGCGTCTACTGAACATGTAAGGGCGCTGGTGGAGGCGCATGCGGCGGGTGACGACCGTGGCTTCTACTCGGTCGCTCTGCAGGTGGCGGCGCGTGAAGCACGCCAGGGACACACACGCACCGCTGCTTCGCTCCGGGACTTCATCGATGCTGCCAGAAGGTCGCGCATTCGTCGTCTGGAGCCGGTGACATCGCCGCTCCCCGAGGGTGAGCTGGCCGGGCTCCTTAGCCACAGCCATCCCGAATACGGCCTTGATCAGATGACTCTCGATCCCGAGGTGCGGGCGCACTTGGACCGGGTCCTGTCTGAGCAGCGGCAGCGGAGAGTGCTGGCGGACTTCGGCTTCTCGCCCGTCCATCGCATGTTGCTGACCGGCCCGCCAGGAACAGGCAAGAGCATGTCGGCAGCCGCCATGGCCCATGAGCTTGGCTTGCCGCTCTATACCATCCGGCTCGAGGGGCTCATCAGTCGCTTCATGGGAGAGACAGCGGCAAAACTGCGCACGCTCTTTGATGCGGTCGAGCGCACGCGTGCGGTGTACCTCTTCGATGAGTTTGATGCTCTTGGAGCGGAGCGGATCGCTGGGAACGATGTTGGTGAGGCCAGACGCATCCTGAATTCGTTCCTTCTGTTCCTCGATGACCTCGAGCCCCACAGCCTGGTGATTGCGGCGACCAACCACGCGGTTATTTTGGACCGTGCACTGTTTCGCCGATTCGACCTCGTCGTAGGGTACGACCGACCGAGCCGGAGCGATGCTGTCGAAGTCCTTCGCCGTAGACTATCGGTAATGGACACGTCACGTGTGTCGTGGCCTGAGGTAGCGTCGGAGACCACCGGACTCAGCCACGCGGAACTCGTGGCTGCGGCTGAAACGGCCGCGAAACAAGCGATCCTCGGAGGAAGTGACGTGATCGAACCCGCCGTACTCGACAGGGCCCTGGCCGAGCGTCGCGCTGCCACCGGTGCCTGAGCAGGAAGGCGGGCGGAGATCCCGTCATCTGGAGTTGCCCCCGGCAGCCGATCGTTCGTTCAAGGCATCCCGCGGCGGGGGCGGGGGTGAGGGAAAGATTCGACCCATCTCGGATCGCCACGCTCACGCCGACCGCCTAAAGACCGCTCTAAGCGCGGCCCTGGACGCAGGGGACTTGCGGCGGGCAGGTATTCCGTCAGGAGAAGCAGCCGACGAGACGCTGCTAGCCGTCACCTCAGCCCCTGGGTATCCGCTGCCGATTTCCAAGCTCGATTCGTCGGGCTGCCGTTTGTTGGCCATGTCCTCCCCGCTCGGTGCGACGCAGCCTGAGACCGCCATTGTCGCCTTGGGCGAGGTGGGTGCGGACCGACTCGGCCGGCGCATCGACGCCTACGCAGAATCAGCGCCCGTGTCTGCAGAGAGGCCCCGGCTCTCCGACGGCGCCAGCGATGCCGACTTGGTCGCCAATGTCGATGAGATCGCGTTGGCTTCCGTCGGTGACCTATGGCGCGGGGGTGAGTTCCCGGCCACGGATGTGCGGTGGTGGCAGTTGTGGCTGGAGCGCTCTGCCATCCGTGAGGAAGAGCCCTTGGAAGTCCTTCGGCGGCTTGGGCCCGTCCTCGGTTTGACCTTGAGCGGGTACACCCTCACCTTCGCGAGACGTACCATCGTCCACGTTCAGGGGACCGCTGCGCAGCTTGCCGGCTTGGTGGGGACCAATGCCCTGCCTGTCGAGGTGCGTCCATCCTCGGCCGCCGAAGCCTTCGTTGAGGCACCGATTTCCCTTCGGGAGGACCTCGTCGCGGACCTCCAGGCCCGAACCATCCCCGCGCAGCGCGAGGATGCGCCCGTTGTCACGGTTCTCGATGGAGGCGTACTCGCCCGCCATCCCCTGCTGAAGCACTCCATATCGCAGAGCCTGACACTGCATACGGACGGGCTCTCGGGCGACGTGGACGGGCACGGCACCGCCATGGCAGGGCTCGCGCTGTATGGGGACTTCGCCGGGGCGTTAGGTAGCAACATTCCCGTACACCTGCGCCATCGAATCGAGTCCGTGCGGATCCTCGAACTCGACGGCGAGCCGCGGTGTGCCGGAGACTACGGAACCGTCATGGCGGAAGCCGTTGCGCTCACTGAGATCGAGGCCCCGTGGACGCAGCGCGTTTACTCGATGTCTGTCACCGACCACACTGTGGAGGCATCACCTGAAGCCGGCCAACCTACTGCCTGGTCTACAACGGTGGATGCCCTTGCCTATGGGCACGACGTAGCTATCTCTGATGGCGGCGACGTCGCCCTGCTGACTCCGGACCAATCGGGTCCGGGTCGCCTGTTCCTTATCTCGGCTGGCAACGTGCGTGAGGGGTACGACCAGGACCACCTGACGCGCTGCGACCTCATGCCAGTGGAGGATCCTGCGCAGAGCTGGAACGCAGTCACAGTGGGCGCCTACACCCGAATGGCCCAGGTGCCCGCCCAAGGATCGTCCTATGCCGGATGGAACCCCATGGCCCGGGAAGGGGAGCTGTCGCCGTTCAGCCGTACGGGGGTGCCGTTGGACGCCCGGTGGCCCAACAAGCCCGACATCGTGATGGAGGGCGGCAACTTGCTGTGGCGGTCGGCATCGGACGGTGAGCTGGACACGGTCGCTGCGCCCAGCCATGGCTTGTTGACGACGTCCCGAAGCGCCCACCAGCTGGTCAACGCCGTCCACGCTACGAGCCCGGCGACGGCCCAAGCCGCCCGCCTTGCTGCGCTAGTGATGGAACGCTATCCGAATCTGGGTCCCGAGGCGGTGAGAGGGTTGCTGGTGCACAGCGCTGAGTGGACGCCAACCATGTGGGGGCACTTCACGGCCGCGGGCGCCTTCAAGACCAAGGGGAACAAGCAGCTTCTGGGCGCGCTGCTGCGACGCTATGGGTGGGGCGTGCCCGACGAGGAACGCCTCCTGAACAGCTCCCGCCATGACCTCACCCTCATTGCGGAGGAAGAGCTCTCGCCGCTTCGTGCCAAGAGGGGACAGCTGACCTTTGCCCAGATGCAGGTCCATGCGCTGCCTTGGCCGATTAGAGAGCTGCGGGATCTCGGGGATGAGCGGGTCCGCATGCGCGTCACGCTCTCGTACTTTGTGGAGCCCTGGGTCGGTGGCCAGGGCTGGCGTGATCGCTTCACGTACCCCTCGCACGAGCTTCGCTTCGACCTGCCGCGGCAAGGTGAAGGCGAGACGGAGTTCCAACTGCGGGTGTCTAATGACGCGGCAGCGCCGGAGTTGGGCCGTGGCGCTGGCACGCGAAGGCGGAAGACGAAGACGGACCCTGGCTGGCTGCTCGGCCCTCAGCAGCGGCAGCGCGGCAGTCTTTGCTCGGATCTGTGGGAGGGCACGGCAAATGATCTCGCTGAACGAGCTCACCTGGCCGTGTATCCGGCAGGCGGTTGGTGGAGGCGTCAGAACGCGCTCGACCGCGCTGAGGTACCCATGCGATATGCCCTGTTGATCAGTATTAAAGCCCGGGACACCGAAACGGACCTCCTCACCCCTATCCGCAGTGAGATTCAATCAAGGATTGCCGTTCCGGTGCCCGTCGAGTTGTGAGGCGGACCGTCAGCCTGTGGAGCCGCCCTCTGCTGAAGAGGGCGGGTCATCGGGCATCGTATCCTCGCCGGCCGTCGGATCATAGGTCTCTCGAAAGACCATTTCTGTGAGCCAACGCTTGAACGAGGGATCTCCCGCGAACTGACGGTAAAGCTCGGTGTCTGACTTCAGAAACGCCATGATTGCCCGCAGCACGGCTGCATCGCTCTCGACACGGGCGTTCTGCTCGTCGTTGAACTTCTGGGCATTGAGATACTGCTTGTCCTCGCGGACTTTCGCTGGAATCTCCACCCCAATCAGATGGCGTATCCGGTCCTTGTCGGTCCAGGGGATGTTGCCGAAATTCCGGTTGAACTCCTCGAAGATGACCGAGGCACGCTTCAGCTCGACCTCCGGGCGCTGGCCCGTGCCCGTGGGAGCAGTGACGGTCAGCTCCGCGTCCTCGTCCCCAAGAGCGATACTGATCGCTGCCTGCTGCTCGGCCCGGTAACTCTCCAGATCAACCGTCTCCAGGATGCCTCGGGAGAGATCCTCTTCGATGGGGGCAGGCAACTTCGGGATGAGGAAAGTCAGCAGGATCGACAGCTTCAGCCACTCCGGATTGCGGTAGGGCAGGACGCCGGCCAGGTAGTCGTAGGTGCGCACGAACGCCTTGGCCGTCCCCTTAAATTCGACTTGCTGGTCCTCGCTGCCGAGCTCCCGATATGCCAGTACAAGCTGGTCGAGGAACGTCTCCAGGCGTGCACGAGGCTCCTTGGCCAGAAACATCTCCACGAACCTGTCGATGTCCTCTTGGCCGTAGACCCCGACCCCATCGAGGACCGCTCGTAGGTCGTGGAGCGTGTTGGGATCGATCTCGTCAGCGAGCATCGTAGTGCGATACCACTTTTCGAATGACTTCTGGATAACCTCGCTCTTGTTGTAGAAGTCCAGGACTGCGACGTCGCGCTTGTCCGGATGAGCGCGATTGAGTCGGGAGAGGGTTTGGACGGCCCGAACACCGGACAACGGCTTGTCTACGTACATGGTATGCAGAAGCGGCTCGTCATAGCCTGTCTGGAATTTGTCCGCGCAAACCAGAATGCGATACGGATCTTCTCGGAACGTCTCCTCGATGGCACTGCTCGGGAAACCGTTGATACTTGCCTCGGTGACGTTCTTGCCGCCGTGCTCGTGTTCTCCGGAGAAGGCAACGACGGCCCGGTAGGGACTACCCAGCTTCTTCAGGTATGCGTCGATGGCGAAGTAGTAGTTCAGCGTCCGGTCGACGCCCTCGGCCATGACCATGGCGCGGGCCTTGCCGCCAACCTTCCGCGGCCGTATTACGTTGTCCAGAAGGTGGTCGACCATAATCGCTGCCTTGGTCTGGATTGCGTGATTGTTGCCCTCGACATAGCGGCGCAGTTTTTTCGCGGCCTTCTTGGCGTCGAACTCGGGGTCATCTTCAACCGACTTGACGAGTTTGTAGTAGCTCTCGACCGTCTGGTAGGATTTCAGGATATCGAGGATGAAGCCCTCTTCAATCGCTTGCTTCATCGTGTATACGTGGAAGGGGTACTTTTGGCCGTTTGTTCCAGGGCGACCGAAGTAGCCGAGTGTCCTGGGCTTGGGCGTGGCAGTGAATGCGTAGTAGCTGGCGTTCCTGAGCAGCTTTTGACTCTCGATGATCCTGTTAATCTTGTCCTCGGTTGTCTCCTCTTCCTCGGGGGCCTCGCCGGCGGCACCTAGCGCACTGCTCATAGCATGCGTGGTCTTGCCGCCCTGCCCGGAGTGCGCTTCGTCAATGATGATGGCGAACCGCCGGTCCCGATGCGTGTCGCCAATGTCCTGGAGAATCACCGGGAACTTCTGGACCGTGGAAATGATGATCTTTGTGCCCCCGGCGAGGGCATCGCGTAGGTCCTTCGACTTGTCGGCATGCTTGACCAGGGATCGGACCTGGGTGAATGACCTGACCGTACGCTCGATCTGTGTATCCAGGTTGACGCGATCGGTCACCACGATCACTGCATCGAACACGGATGAGTCGTCACCACCCAGCGCAACGAGCTGATGCGCCAGCCAGGCGATCGAGTTGGACTTGCCGCTGCCGGCCGAGTGCTGGATCAGATAACGCTGGCCTACGCCGTTCGTCTGGCTGTCCTTGAGCAGCGCACGGACGACATCGAGCTGGTGGTAACGCGGGAAGATCTGCCGCCGTGTCGTCTTTTTGGTCTTGGGATCCTTCTCGACCAAGCGGACCGCGTAGTGCTCGATGATGTCTGCGAGACTCGTGGGCGATAGGATGTCCTGCCAGAGGTAGGCGGTCCGGTATCCCTCTGGATTGAGTGGGTTACCGGCGCCGCCCTCCCATCCCTTGTCGAAAGGCAGGAACCAGGACTTCTTGCCGGCCAGCCGGGTGCAGAACCGCACAAAGTGCTCGTCCAGAGCGAAGTGCGCAAGGCAGCGGCCGTCAGCAAAAAGTAGATCGCGTGCGTCACGCGAGTTCTTGTACTGCTCGACCGCGTCCTCTACGGTTTGCTTGGTCTGCTGGTTCTTCAACTCGAACGTCGCCAGTGGCAGACCGTTGAGGAAGATGGCCAGGTCCAAGGCAAGTTGAGCTTCGTCCTGGCTGTAGCGCAGTTGACGGGTCACGCTCCAGCGATTCGCGAGGTGGCGCTGCTCGGCCAGTACATTGCCTGGGGAGGGCGTCGCCCCGTAGAAGAAGACCTCAAAGGATCCGGTGCTGGTGGAGTGGTTCATCCCCTTCCGCAAGAGGTCCACGACGCCGTAGTTAGTGATGTACCCCTGGATGCGGTTGAGAAACTGAGCGCGGACTTGAGACTGAGGAGTAGCCAGTTCGAACGCCGCGGCTGCTTCCGGCTGCGTCGCCTCCAGGAATGCCTGCAGCTGTTCGGTGTCGATGGCACGGCCGCGGTCGTACGAGGAAGACGAACCTTCTATCCATTTACCCGACGGTGAGGTCATATCCGCGACGATGTCGCGCTCAAGAGCCCCCTCGCTCATGTCCGTCCCCCCGTACAACCTTGCCCTGCCGCTCACACTGACTCCTCGGTTGCGTCGTCACCATCCAGCTCAGCGTTCATCCCATCCCCGTCGGCGTCGTACGCCGAGACCAGGGCGGGGTCGTGCGGGTCCACGTCAGGCAGCGCGGCCGCGGCGGCGCGGACGTCGAGCTCACCGGTGACCATGCCGGTGATCAGGCGGGCCTGGTACTCGTGGAGAAAATCTATCTCGCGCCGGGTGCGTTCCATTGCTCGGTCGATTGGCGCTACCAACGTTTGAACGCGGTGGACGATCTCATGCTGTTCGGTGATCGGAGGGACCGCGATGTTTATCGCCATGAGGCGGTCCTGAGTGAGTTTCGGCTGTGCGGCTCCGCTGATCCATGGCCGGTAGTCGATCGACTCCATTAGCCAGGACAGATAGGTGATATCTCCGAAGCGCGGGCGCAGAACGTGGGCATGATTGTTCACCCAATATTTGCCGGTCGCGATGATTGCCAAAGGTAGGTTGCGCAGCACAAGGTTGGCGCCGTCTTCGGCGATCAATAGCCGCTCGCCTTCGAAAATGAAGTCGTTGACCTGGTCGATTACTCCAGACGCCCCGTAGTAATCGTACTGGCGATGTGTCTGCCTTCCCCGCTCCTCGCTGCTCAGTGGAATACGTTTGCGGTCCTCGCAGGCAAACTCTGTTTTGACGCGTGAGATCTTCCACGTGCGAGGAACAGCGCCGATCCAGGGAATCCCGGTCTCGATTGTGTCGGGCATCGGTTCGATACCCCGCCGCAAGGCATTTCCGATGATGGTGCGCCGCTGCTCGTGCATCAGGGAGATCAGCCGTTGTTTGTTGCCGATTGCACCTCCCACCTGACGCTCGATGTGTCGCGCGTATGTGACGATTGCCTGTTGTTCCTGCGGTGGCGGTACCAGTGACGGGATCTGCTTGAACTCTGACCAGTAGAGTCTGTTCCGGTCGGCGACGATCCCCCGCGAGTACTTGTTTACCTCACTCAGGTACAAACTGGTACGGAACAAGCGGGCGTAGTATTCGCTGTTTATTCCCGCGTATGGCCTGGCAACTACATACGCAGGGCTGATGAGACCGTCCGTCGGAGTTACTCCAAGGGCGCCTTGCCACATGCGCATCATGTTGTACGCGATGTCGCCGCGGATAGCCCGCTTGTACTGCTCCCGATTGGTCATGACCTGCTTGCGTGAGCCATTAGCCAGGTCCCGCACGCGAACTCCGGTGCGCAGAGAGACCTCAAGGATGGGAAGGTTAGGGTGACCCGTCTCGTTGATCTGGCGAAACAATCCTCCGTTGCGCCGAACTTCCCAGTGAGCTGGGATGCTTGGGCACCAGGCGAGGTTGGTATTGCGATAGTCGGGGTAGCCGACCAGGCCGTTTGTCATCGTGCGACCTCGCCGAACAGCCCATCCAACAGCCCTTCAGCCTCCCTTTCGAGGTCCACAATGTCTGCCTGGATCGCTTCCAGACTGCGCAGGGCTGGAGACTTGTAGAAGTGCCGTGCGAAGCTGATCTCATAACCCTTCTTCGTAGCGCTCTCCTTGATCCACGCGTCTTCCGCGTACGGAAGGACTTCGCGGCTGAAGAACGCCTCGATACCACCGGGTTCCAGGAGCGGCACTTGCTCCGTATCGCGTAGCTCGCTGTCGGACTCATACTCGACGACACGAGGCTGGGGCTTCCCAGACTTCGCGCGCATCGGCTCCTCGATTTCGTACAGGCCGTACAGAGGGCGCGCTTCCGTATCGATTTTGTGACGCTTGAGGATCACCGGCTTCGCCGTCTCGTCGCGCCAGCTCACGCCACGCAGCAACGCCTTGCGGTTGGCTGCGCTGAGCTTGAAGCCGAGCCGACCCATCGCCTCGCCGGCCTGACGATCGAACTCGTTGTAGTCGTCGAAGACCTGCTCGCCGAGTTCGCCGAGCAATTTGGTGCCCACCGTGACCAGTTGTCCATCCCGCTCCCACGTCGCAGGATTCAGTAGTTTCTTGCGCGCAGCTTCCTTGAGGGCTGGCACACCAGCGTCTGCCTCGTCTTCGTCAGAGTCAGTCGCGCGCGCCCACAGCTCCAACTGCTCCCGCACCTGCTTGGCTACGCTTACGAAGTTCGTGTACAGATCGTCGCCGAACTTTTCATAGAGCAGTTCTCGTGCTTCCGCGTCACCCGAGGCGAATCGTAGTGCTTCCACGCGTTCTTTCGTGAATTGGCTACGCAGCCGTAGCGGTCGCTCCACCGTGATCTTCCAGTAGCCGAACTCCTCGTTCGGGAAGATCTTCGAATGCTCAGTCTGTGTGAAGTCCTGGAAGGCCTGGGTAACGCGCTCGGTGTCGGCCGGGGACAGCTCGCAATTCTTGCTGCCCAGATTCTTCGGCAGAGGGCTCGACCAGCCAGTGGCGTCGATCAACTGCACCTTGCCCTCGCGCGCCTTGGTTTTTCGGTTGGTGATCACCCAGATGTAAGTGGCGATGCCTGTGTTGTAGAACATATTCAGTGGGAGCGCGACGATCGCTTCGAGCCAGTCGTTCTCGATGATCCAACGTCGGATGTTGCTCTCGCCGCTGCCAGCGTCCCCAGTGAAGAGGGATGAACCATTGTGGATCTCGGCGATCCGGCTACCCAACCGCGAGTCGGTCTTCATTTTCGAGACCATGTTCGCCAGGAACATCATCTGGCCGTCGCTGGAGCTCGTGACCAATGAAGATGGCGCTGTCTCGCCTTTGAAGATCACATTGAACCGAGGGTCGGAGATGTTTGCCTTCCCGCCAAGGCGTTCCTGGTCGGATTTCCAGCTCTTTCCGTACGGAGGGTTGGCGAGCATAAAGTCGAAGCGCTTGTCGGGGAAGGCATCGTTTGAGAGTGTGGACCACTCGGGTCCGCCCTTGATGTTGTCGGCCGCCTCGCCGTCGCCCTTCAGAAGCATGTCCGCCTTGCAGATGGCGTATGTCTCGGAGTTGATCTCCTGGCCATACAGCCGGGTGACGACATCCTCCCAGCCATGCTCGGCCGAGAGCTTGCGCAGGGTCTCCTCTGCAACTGTTAGCATGCCGCCAGTGCCGCACGCGCCGTCATAGAGCAGATAGGTGCCACCCTTAATCTCATCTGCGACGGGCAGGAACATCAGCCGGGTCATGAGCTTGACCACGTCACGCGGGGTCCAGTGTTCGCCGGCTTCCTCGTTGTTCTCTTCGTTGAACCGGCGCACCAGGTTCTCGAATATCGTGCCCATGGCGTGGTTGTCGAGACCCGGAAGCCGGACTCGCCCGTAAGCATCGACTACGGGCTCAGGGGAGAGGTTGATCTCCGATGACAGCAACTTGTTGATCAGCATGCCCAGAGTGTCGTTACGGGACAACTTGGGGATCTGGTTGCGGAACTCGAAGTTGTCGAGGATCTCCTTGACATTCGGCGAGAAGCCGTCCAGGTACGCTTCGAAGTCGGTACGGAGCTGCTGTGCGGTGGTCCGCTTGGCCAGCTTTTGGAGGGTGAAGGGGGAGGTGTTGTAGAACGCCTCTTTGGCCACCTCCCGCAAGGGGGGGTCCAGCTCCGCGGGATCGATCAGTCCTAGGCTCTTGAGGTCCTCGTAGGTCCGGAGGACCTCGTCCTTGGTCTTCTCCAGCACCGCATCGAAGCGCCGGAGAACGAGCATGGGGAGGATCACGTCGCGGTACTTACCGCGGACGTACACGTCGCGTAGAACATCGTCTGCGATCCCCCAGATGAAGCTCTCGATGCGGCTCTGCTGCGCGCTATACACCCTGTAACCAGCTCTCCCCGGCCGCGCTGACTCTGCTCGGGCCAGCACGGCATGTCTCTTCTCAACGCCAGCGATGAGCGTAGTCGAGGGGCCGCACATGCGAGAGGCGTGTGACCTTGTTCGTCCCGCCATCAATCTTGAGGGCACTGCCCCGCCGCCACTAGGCAACGAGGTCGGTGGAGCGGCTTTGGGCTGGAGCTGCTTTGGCGCGAGTGATCATGGCCCCGTAAGCTTCCGGCGCGTCGGGCAGTCTGTGGACCTGCCCGCTAAAGCACGACGTTGGGGCCATGATCTTCGAGGCTCGCGCCAAAGTGGCTGCCTAAAGCCGCGGAGCCGACCGCCCCAGCCACGACGTACCCCTTCTCTGGCTTCAGGCGGCTAACTGCTCTGAGCGCCGCACGGGCGCCGGCCGGGCTGGAGCGGGGCGGAGACAGGAGCGCAGGCCCGGCCGGGGGCCGGGCCGCGCGCGGGGAGCGGAGCGAGCCGCCTTGAACCAGTAGAGAGACTTTGAATCACGCTCATGCCGACGGCTGTTGATGCTGCTCTTGCGCCTGGTCGCTGTCGGCTCGTGGTGTAGAACCCTGGGTATGGGGAGTGAACGGCGCGAGCGGATGCGGGTGCTTGGGGCACGTCTTCGGGCTCTGCGTGTGGAGGCTGGTCTGACGGGTGCTGTTCTGGCTCAGCGGGCTGGCGTTGGTCAGCCGACGGTCTCCAAGGTGGAAACCGGGCGCATGGTCCCCAGCGTCGATGTGCTGGACCGGCTGTGCCGGGCGCTCAATCTCGATGAGTCGGCGGCCGGTGAAGTACGTGACCTCCTCGTCGCCGTCGAGTCTGCGATCGCCACCGACTCGGAATCGGCGGGGCTGCCCGCTGGGCTCGTGGTTGATGATGCGGTTCGCGGTGCTCGGTCGGTGCGGTCCTTCCAGTGCGTCGTTCTGCCTGCCCTGCTCCAGAGCGCGGAGTACGCCCGTCACGTCTTCGAGAGCGCGCCGGACTTGACCCCTGAGGCGGTCGGTCGGGCTGTCGCTGCGCGTGTGGAGCGGCAGAGCGTGTTGTACGAGCCGGGGCGTGAGTCGGTGTTCGTGCTGACGGAAGCCGTGCTGCGGACCTGGCCGGGCACGCCGGCGCTGATGCTCGCCCAGCTCGACCGGCTGCTCGCCGTCGAGAGCCTGAGCACCGTCCGGCTCGGCGTCATCCCGTGGCGCCGCCCGGTGCCGCTTCTGCCTCGGCACGGATTCACGCTGTGCGACCAGCAGGCCGTCGTGATCGAGGCATTCACCGGTGAGCGAGTGTCAGCCGCCTCCGCCGAGGTGGCTGCGTACGAGGAGACCTTCCACCGCTTCCAAGAGGCAGCCGTCTTCGGGGACGAGGCGCGTGAGCTGTTGTTGCGGGTGATGAAGGAGTTCCGCGAGCTGGGAGACACGGTCACCCCTTAGAGGAATAATTCCTCTGCATGCCTAGCGTGCTGGCTTCGTGTGGGCATAGCCTGCCGTCGCGCTGTCTAGTCCTCTAGACGCAGACAAGGAGCTTGCCATGCGTACCAAGTGGTGCCGCGCCTTCCCGGGTCTTGCTGAGCAAGTGGTCCAGGCCCGTCACTTCGTCGCTGCCTTAGTTGCCGAGAAGGGACCGGTTGATGACGCCACCCTGGTCGTCAGCGAACTGGCCACCAACACCGTACGTCACTCGCTGAGCGGGGCGGAAGGCGGTTGGTTCCTCGTGGTCGTCGGCTTCGGCGACGGCTTCGTCCGTATCGAGGTGGTCGACCAGGGCGGCGAACGGGTCCCGCACCTGTGCGATGTGACCAGCCAGGAAGAGGGCGGGCGCGGGCTGCTGCTGATTGCGGCCTGTGCGAAGGACTGGGGTGTGAAGAACTGGCCCGACGGGCGTTCCGTGTGGGCGGAGCTGGCCTGGGAGGGCGCGTGACGGGGCGCCCGTCACTGATGGGGGGCCGTTGCCATGCCGGCGGTGACGGGTGACTCCTCGGGGTGTGCCTCGGCGGCGGTCGCGTTTCTTCGTCGTTGAAAGTCGTACGGGACGGCGCCTCCCGCCCATTCCGTCTAGGGCCCTAGACTCCTGGGTACTTCTGGGAGGTGTGGTCATGTCGGACGAGTTGCAGCGGATCATGGCGATCGATGATCCGTACCTGCTTCTGCGTGAGGTCACCACGAGGCTGGCCGCTGCGCAGCAGGAGGTGACCGAACTCGCCCGGCTCCGCCGCCGCGTGGTTCAGGACCTCCACGCGCAAGGGATGTCCTATGCGCAGATCGCCGAGAAGGCCGGCCTGAGCCGTGGGCGGATTCATCAGATCCGCCACACCGGCCCGGCGCCTGAGGGGGTCTTCTTCGGGACGGGTGCCGTCACGGTGGTGACGCCGCTGCGGTGGGACGATGCGAAGAAGCGTCCGGTCGTCGCCATGGCCGACATGAACTCCGGCAAGCGGCTGGAGGAGCTGGCGAAGTCGTACGGGCTCGACGTCAGCTCCGGCCACGTGCAGGTGAGCGGCGAGGTCGACCTCAACCGTGACGGCTTGGTCGTCGTCTGCGGGCCGGGCATGTCCCAGGCCATGCGCGACCTGTACGCCCAGGACCCGGTACTCGCCTGGGAACACTCGGAGGGCGAGCCGTGGGCGCTCGTGGACCGGCGCACCGGCACGGCGTACCACGCAGGGGCGGACCTCGAACCGAGCCGCCCGCACGACGTCGGATACCTGGGCCGACTGCCCCGACCGGACGGCAACGGCTCGGTCCTCGCCATCGCCGGCATCCACACCGCAGGCTCCCTCGGCGTCGTCCACCTGCTCACCTCCGACCTCAGCACGCTGTGGGGACAGGTGGGGGAGCGGCACTTCTCCACACTGGTGAGTGTCGAGTACGACCCCGAGACCGAAGAACCGCAATCCGCCGAACTCCTCTGCCCCCTCTACCTGCACGACGAGGAGGCGACGGCGTGAACGTCGCTTTTGGCACGCTGCCCGCCCAACCAGACCAGCAGAACGAGGACTTCGCGGCCACCGCTCCGGGTGCGGCCGTCCTCCTCGACGGTGCCGGCGTCGCCGGGGCCGAGACCGGATGCGTCCACGGCATCGCGTGGTTCTCCTCGACGCTGGGCGGACTGCTGCTGGGCAACATCGCGCAAGATCCCGTCCGGTCGCTCGCCGACTGTCTCGCCGACGCGATCCGCGGCGTCCGGTCCCTGCACGAGGACACGTGCGATCTGGCCTACCGGGCCAGCCCGACCAGCACGGTCGTCGCGGTCCGGGTCGGCGGGGGAGCGCTGGAGTACCTCGTCCTCGGTGACTCGACCCTCCTCCTCGCCGGGCAGGACGGGAAGACGACCGCTGTCACTGACGACCGCCTGGACCAGGTCGGCAAGCAACTCCGTGCGTCGGTCGACCGACTGCCCACCGGCACGCCCGAGCACGCTGCCGCCCTGGCGCAGTACCGCGACGACCTGACGGGACTCCGTAACCGGCCGGGAGGCTTCTGGATCGCAGGCCCCGAACTGCGGGCAGCCGAGCACGCCCTCACCGGAACGGTGCCGCTGGAGTCGCTGGCGTCCGTGACCCTGCTGAGCGACGGCGCGACACGCCTGGTCGACCGGTTCGGCCTCGCCGACTGGACGGACGTGCTGGACGTGCTCGCGTCCGCCAGCCCGGACGAACTCATCCGCCGTGTACGGGAAGCGGAGAACAGCGATCCCGACGGGCAGCGATGGCCTCGCGGAAAGGCGAGGGACGACGCCACTGTTCTCCACTGGGTGCCCTCGTCGTAGCCGCACACCCAACCGTAGAATCGAACGCGTGAGCGATCAACCGTCCCGACTGGAGCTGCTGCGCTTCGCGCGCCGTGTGGTCGTGCAGCAGGCGACGGCTGCCGTGCGGCAGCTCGACGGGTGGATCGCGGACGAGGAGCGGCGCGAGGCTGAGCGGCGGCGAGGTGAGGAGATGCGGCCGCCGCCTCCGGACTGGCTGCTCCAGTACGGGCTCAACCGGAAGAACGTGGATGCCGTTCATGCCGGGGACTGCTGGGCAGCGACGAAGTCGGGCCGGTGTCGTCCCGCGTCCCGCGAGCAGGTGGTTGAAGCTCTGCAGCATGGCGTGCCGGCGTGCGTGCACTGCCGCGCGGATACGGCGCTGGGCCTGCTCGACAATCCGTGACGGTGGTGGTCCAAAAGCGGGCGAGGGGCTCACGAATGGCGTCACCGGCCGCTGCGAGATCGGGTGGTCTCATCGACGCTCGCGCGACACGTTCGTATACCCCCCTAGACAGTTGACGGGACGTCGGTTTACGGTAGTCGTCAACCCCCCCTAGACAGTTGGGGTGGTCGCCTCCCTGTGCTGTCTAGGGGGGTATTCAACGGCTCGGCGTCCACGAGGGCGCCCGAATCAAGTGAGGTACAGAATGCGTGTTATCCCCGTGGACACCTCGTCCGCCACTCTGCTGGTCACCAAGCTCCCCGAGGTCAAGGTGAGGGACCGGCAGACCGGCGAGGTGGCCGTGGACCCGGTTACCAACGACCGGCTCATGGTCATGGAGCTGGTGTTCATCGCCCAGGGCGGCTCGGACATGATCAAGGTCACCGTGCCCGAGAAGGGCATCGGCGAAGGACTGGCCATGGGTGCACCGGTGTTCCTGTCCGGCCTTGTCGCCCGGCCCTGGGAGAGCGAGTTCGGCGGCCGTACCCGGCACGGCATCGCCTACCGGGCGGACGCCGTCATCGTCGACACCCCGGCCGCGGTGCAGGGCTGAGCGTCATGACCGACGCCCTGTGGATTCTGCTGTTAGCGCTGCTGGTGGCGGCTGCGCTGGCCGTTGTGCGCCGTCGACTGCCGGTCCTGTTCTGGTGGCTGGTCGGGTATCCGGCCGTGACGCTGCGGGTGCTCGCCACGTATCGGGCCACCATGGACGCCTGCGGCCTGACGGTGCCCGCCTCGGCCATGCGCCGGGCCACCGCCCGGATGGTGGGGCGACAGGCCGCTCCCGTGCCGCCTCGCCATTCGCTGCCGCTGCCGACCGGGTCCGGACTCGTGATGCGGCTGCGCATGGCGGCCGGCCAGGCACCCGAGGACTTCAACGCTTCGGCTGACCGGCTACGGCACGCCTGGGGTGCGCACGCCGTGCACGTCCGGCCCACCAAGCCGGGACGGCTGGAGCTGCGGTTGGTCGGCTGGGACGTCCTCGCCGACGTACGGCCCCCTCGTCGGCGGCTGCGGACCGAACCGCTGACCCTGCCCCTGGCACTGCGTGAGGACGGACACTGGCACGTCCGGGACTTCCGCACCGTGCCGCACGAACTGATCCTCGGTGCAACGCAGTCGGGCAAGTCCGTGTACCTGCGCAACCTGCTCTGCGGGCTGGCCCGGCAACCCGTCGCACTCGTCGGCATCGACTGCAAGTGGGGCGTCGAACTGGCGCCCTTCGCGCCCCGATTGTCGGCACTCGCCGATACGCCGGACCGTGCGAACGACCTCCTTGACGTCCTGGTGGAGGAGATGGAGGCACGCTTCCGCCTCATCGGCATGAGGGGCGGGGCCGGTCCGGACGCCGTGCTCACCTCAGACGTTTGGGGCCTGCCGGAGAAGGCGCGGCCGGTGCCGGTCGTGGTCGTCGTCGACGAGGTCGCTGAACTCTTCCTCGCCGCGAGCAAGGACGACGAGAAGCGGTGGGACGTCATGGTCACCAAGCTCATCCGCCTCGCCCAGCTCGGGCGCGCGGCCGGTATCTATCTGGAGGTGTGCGGGCAGCGCTTCGGTGCTGAACTCGGCAAGGGCGCCACCATGCTCCGCGCCCAGCTCACCGGGCGGGTCTGCCATCGCGTCAACGATGAGACGTCCGCCAACATGGCCCTCGGCGACATCGCACCAGAAGCGGCGCTGGCAGCCACCAGGATCCCGGCCGAACGACCCGGCGTCGCGGTCGTCGGTGACTCCTCCGGCGGCTGGTCCCGGGTCCGCTCCCCGCACCTCACCCTCGAAGATGTGGCGGCCGTCTGCCGCGACACTTCGGGCCTGATGCCGGTACTGCCCCGCCTGGAGGCCTTCCGACCTGTCGTGGCGGAGCCTTCCGCTGTTCCCGTCGCGCAGCCCGCCACGCGTCCGGTGACCGGGTAACCGCACATTCCTCCAACGGCCGGCGTGACCGCCTCACGCCAAGTCCCTACCCCTGCCTTGCCTGAAACCGAAGGAGCCCGAGCCGATGCGTGCCCACCTGGCCCGCGTGGACGCCGTGATCGTGCAGGCCGTCATCGCCGGTGCCCTGTCCTTCTCCCACCTGCACGACGTCGCCGCGGCGGCCGGACAGGACGGCTGGAAGGCGTGGGCCTATCCCGTGAGTGTCGACCTGCTCCTGGTCGCCGCCTGGCGTCGGATGCGCCAGTCACAGCGAGCGGGCCAGGCGGCTGGCGGCCCGCGGCTGTGGTTCCTCGTAGCCCTGGCCGCGTCCCTCGGCGCCAACGTCGCCACGGCCGGCCTCCTCGACCTGGACGACGTACCCGCCTGGCTCCGCGTGACGGTCGCGGGCTGGCCGGCTGTCGCCTTCTTCGGCGGCACGCTGCTGGCCCACGCTCCGCACACCCCGGAAGAGCCCGCCGCCTCTCCTGCGACGGACGCCGCTACGGCTCCTGACGGCGGTTCGTCCGACGTGGAGGGGCCCCATCACAAGGTTCCGTACAGCGCCGACTTCGAACCGGCTCCCGAGCCTTCAGCCGCGCCGGCCACCGCTCCCGCCCCGGCGCCTGCTCCTGCAGTCGCCCTGCCGCCCGCCCTCGTCGACCGCGCCCGGGCCTTGGCCGAGGAACACCGTTCGGCCACCGGCCGCCCCGCCGACCCCGACGCCGTCCGCACTCGGCTCGGCCTGCCCCCGTCCATGACCGCATCCGTCGCCGCACACCTCTGAGAGGAGCCCACCGTGAACCGCCGTTTCCGCAACCTCCGACGCATCGGCCCCGTCAACGTCGCCTCCTACGTCGAACGCGGCCGGAACCGCCACCTGGCCGCCTGCACCGCTCCCCGATGCGACTTCTCCGCCGAGTACGACAGCCGCGCCGCCGCCGAACTTGCCGCCCGTACCCACCGCTGCCCGGCCTGACAGGAGACCACCCGACATGGATGTTCCGCTCTGGCTCGCCCTGCTCGTCGTCGGCGTCCTCGGCGTCAAGCTCATCCGCCCGCCCTGGTGGCTCATCGCCGTACTGCTCCTCGGCGGCTACCTCCTCGCCGACAGCCTGCTCGCCCCCGTCATCGACCCCGCCCTCAAGTGACCCGCGAAGGGAGACCGCTCATGTTCCGACCGAAGGTCCCGACCATGCCGCAGCCCACCGGTCTTACCACCCCGCCCGCCGTCGTCGAAACGACCGCAGTCACGCCGCACGCCCCGGTATCGACAGCCGCCACCCCAGCCCCGAACCGTTCGGTCGTCCAGCTCACGCCGGGCACCGTGCTCGCCCTGGTCGGCGGCGGCACCGCCGTGGTCCTGGTCGTCGGCGCCGTCTTGGTCTCCATGCTCCTTGCCGTCGCCCTCACCGCCGCATCCGTGGCCGTGTGTGCCCTCACTGTCCGCTCCGTCATCGCCCGCCGCTGACACCACCGCCCCGACCTCCTGGCCGTCCCGCACTGTCTAGCCCCCTCGACAAAGCCAACCGCAAGCCCACGCAAGGAGGACCCCGCACATGACTCCTGCGGCTCCGACCGCAGCTATCCGCCAGCTGGCATCCCTCGCCCGGCACGGCGACCTCAGCGCCTACGCCCACCAGATCCAGCGCCTCGGCGGCTGCGAGCGGCCCATCCGAATGGAGGGCCACCGGCTCGACGTCCACGCCGCCACCGGGGAGATCGTCCGGGAGATCGCCGACCGCGACCTCCCGGCCGGACAGCTCCTCATCCGCTGCAACAACCGCCGCGCAACCCGGTGCGCATCCTGCGCCGAGGTGTACCGCAAAGACACCTTCCACCTCGTCACGGCCGGCCTCAGCGGCGGCAAAGGCATCGGCCCGGCCGTGGCCCAACATCCCCGTGTCTTCGCCACCTTCACCGCCCCGTCCTTCGGCCCCGTGCACAACCGCCGCGGCGGTGGCCGTTGCCGCTGCGGACGCCTTCACCCGGACGACGACCCCGCCCTCGGCACACCCCTGGACCCGGACCGCTACGACTACCGCGCGGCCGTTCTGTGGAACGCCCATGCGGGGAAGCTCTGGGGCCGCTTCACCACATACCTGCGCCAGCACCTCGCCTCCCGCGCGGGCCTGAGTCGTTCGGCGCTGCGGCACTGCCTCAAGGTCTCCTACGCCAAGGTCGCCGAGTACCAGCGGCGCGGTGCCGTCCACTTCCACGCCGTCATTCGCCTCGACGGCCCGGACGGTGCCGAGGACACCCCGCCGGCCTGGGCCACGGCCGAACTCCTTACCGATGCGATTCGCTGGGCGGCCAGGGAGGCCGAGGCACCCGGTCCGGTCCTCGACGGCCACGCGTACGCCCTTCGCTTCGGCGACCAGCTCGACATCCGCCCCATCCGCTCAGCCGACTTCGACGGCACTTCGGAACTGTCCAGCCGCGCCGTGGCCGCCTACATCGCCAAGTACGCCACCAAGGGAGCCGAAACCGCCGGCACCCTCGACCGGCCCATCCGCAACCCGATCACCGACCTGATCGGCTCCGGCGTCACCGACCACGCCCGGCGCATGATCCTCACCTGCTGGCACCTCGGGGCGCTCCCCGAACTGGAAGACCTCCGCCTGCGCAAATGGGCCCACATGCTCGGTTTCCGCGGCCACTTCTCCACCAAGTCCCGCGCCTACTCCGTCACCCTCGGCGCTCTCCGCCAGGAACGAGCCGACCACAACGAAGCTTTGGCCCGCGAACGCGCGACCGAAGCCGGTCACCCCCTGCCCGACCCCGACACCGTGCTCGTCCTCCGCCACTGGCGCTTCGCCGGCACCGGCCTGACCGCCGCTGAATCCTGGCTCGCTGCCTCAGAGCGACCCGATACCCCTGACACGGAAGGAGACTCGGCGTGGACCGCCGACGAGACGAACTGATGACTGTTCCGCAGATTCTCGCTGAGCTGGGCGGAGTCTCCCGGCGCACCTTCTACCGCTGGCGCGAATTGGGCCAGGGGCCTGCTGCATTCAAGCTGCCCAACGGAGAACTTCGGGTGTGGCGGAGTGACTTCACCACGTGGCTGCGGCAGTTGGAGGCGGCGGCGTGAAGTCTCTCGACGTGAAGGTCTGGAGCGTCCGTAAGCGGGACACCAAGACGCCCTCGTACGGAATCCGCTGGTCTGTTGCGGGCAACGTCTTCTCGGAGTCCTTCCGAACTAAGGCGCTTGCCGACCATTACCGCACGAAACTCATGCGCGCGATGCGCGACGGCGAGGAGTTCGACACGGCATCGGGCCTTCCGGCCTCGATGGAAGAGAAGAAGTCGGCCGTGTCGTGGTACGCCTTCGCCCTCAGGTACCTCGCCATGAAGTGGCCCCATGCCGCCCCCAACACACGGGACGGGATCAACGAAGCCCTCACCAGCGTGACGCTGGAACTCCTCGACGAGCGTGCTGGACGGCCGTCCGATGAGGTGATCCGCAGAGCACTGCGCAACTGGGCCTTCGTGCTGCCGGGGCCCGATGACCGGGAAGTCCCGGATGACGTGCGGAACGTTCTCCACTGGGTGTCCAAGGCGTCCCGGCCGCTCGCCGATCTTGCTGAACCGGCCACGGCTCGCGCGGTCCTCGACTCGCTGAAGCTCAAGCTCGACGGCACGGCGGCAGCGGCGGAGACCGTGCGGCGTAAGCGTCGGACGCTCGTCAACGCCGCGAATTACGCCGTCGACCTGGGGGAGCTGCGGGAGAACCCCATCACGGCTGTCCGCTGGCAGAAACCGAAGGTGTCCAACCAGGTCGATCCGCGGGTCGTCGCCAACCCGGAGCAGGCGCGGAACCTCCTGGCGGCGGTTTCCTACGTGGGCGGGTACCGGCGTGCCCGTGGTCGTCGCCTCGTGGGTCTGTCCGCCGCCATGTACTTCGGCGGTCTCCGGCTGGCGGAAGCGGTCGGCCTCGCCGAGACGGACCTGAACCTTCCCGGGCAGGGCTGGGGCTCGGCGCTGCTCCACCGGACTCGTCCGTCCGTCGGCAAGCAGTGGACCGACTCGGGGGAGACCCATGACGACCGCGGGCTGAAGAACCGGCCGACCGAGGACGTCAGGAGGGTGCCCATCCCGCCGCACCTCGTCGCCGTGCTCCGTGAGCACCTGGCCACCTTCGGCACGGCGGACGACGGGCGGCTGTTCTTCAGTGAGAAGGGCTCGGTCGTCCCGTCCTCGACCTACTACCGCGTGTGGCAGGAGGCCCGGCTCCTCGCGCTTCCGCCGGCCGTCGCGGCCTCGCCGCTCGCGAGTCGGCCGTACGACCTCCGGCACTCGGCGCTGTCGACGTGGCTCAACGCCGGGGTCGACCCGACAGAGGTGGCCGAGCGCGCCGGCAACAGCGTCGAGGTCCTGCTGACCCGCTACGCGAAGTGCCTCGACGGACGACAGGACGTCGCCAACCGACGTATCGAGGATCTGCTGCGCGAGTACGAGTGAGACAACCCGCACCCACACTGAGGCCTCAGGCACGCCGCCTGGGGCCTCAGTCGTTTCATGCTGTACCTGGGACGGTGCTTCATCTGGAAAGAGCAGGTTCGGCCGCGCCCCTTGCCCTGCGGTCTTGTGGCCTTCCCTCGCTTGCTGCTGGCATGTCGGCAACGTCAATGCGAGAGCACAGGGGGGCTTTGTGGAGCTGCGCGTCACGCGCTGGAAGCGGTACGGGCGAGATCGCCTGTATGCCAACATGCCGGACGGCACTGCGGCCGGTTGGGCAAATGCCATGACGGGGGACATCACGGTTTTGCGGGCGGCGTATCACGACGACGTGATCGCCGTGCTCACACAGCACTTACAGAAGCTCACGGAGCCGGCTTCGCCAGACAGGGCGCCCGGGGTCGCAGAGCGGCCGACGCTGCCGCCTCTGACGCCGGCGGACGATCTGGCCGTGAACCCTCCCGGGGCCTCCTTGCGTGATCTGCTCGATGAATCCGGACCGGGACTGTTGGAGCGAGTGATCGCGCGGGTTCTTCGGCGACCCACTGAGTGGGATTCCTGGCGGAAGGGGTTGGAGGGGGAGCGGCGAGTGGGAGCCGAGCTGAACCGCTTGGGGCGCCACGGTTGGCGTGTCCTGCATTCCATCCCCTTGGCCAACAAAGTGGACATCGATCACTTACTGATCGGGCCCGGTGGGGTGTTCAGCATCAACACGAAGCACCACAACAAGAGGGCCGTGTGGGTCGGGGACGATTCCGTGATAGTCGATCACGGGAAACCGGCGCCCTACGCGCGCAAGAGCCGGGCGGAAGCAAACCGGGTCGTCCGGGTGCTTGAGCGTTACTGCGACTTCCCGGTACCGGTGGAGCCGGTGCTCGTCTTCGTCGGTGTCTCCGAGCTGAAGGTGGTTGCCACACAGCTCAGTGTCCGGGTCTACGAGGAGCGCCAGGTAGCGGCACTCGCTCCACTCTCAGGCGTGCTCACGGCTGACCAGGTGGAGCAGGTGTACAGCGTCGCTCGTCATCGTCAGGCTTGGGCCCGGGCCTGAGCCGGCGGCCCCGCGGCGTGACGATCCCTACGGGGTGGGGCGACCGACGTTGGTGCGGCCTCGTCTTTCCCTGGACCCCACCTGCGGCGATGCTTCAAGATCCCGTCCACGCCTCGTCCACGGACCCCGACATACGGTCGCTCCGGGCGGCACATGCCTGCACATACGCGAAGACCCCGACCGCAGCGTTTCCGCTGGTGACGGGGTCTTTGGGCACCTAATCGATGGTGCCCCCGGCAGGATTCGAACCTGCGCACACGGCTCCGGAGGCCGTTGCTCTATCCCCTGAGCTACGGGGGCGTGTCGGTCGCGGTGGTGTTGCTCGCGGCGACGGGTAGAACACTACCAGCTCGTCCGGGGTGGTCATGAACGGGTTTCCCGGGGTGGGGGAGGAGCCGGACGGCGGATGGTTCCCCGCACGGGGTGGAAGTGGGGAAAACCCGGACGCGATGGCCGGTCCCGACCTACTCTCAAGGTGTGCCAGGCGCGTCGGGCCGGGTCCTTGTCGTCGACGACAACGAGGTCATCCGGCAGTTGATCAGGGTCAACCTCGAGCTGGAGGGCTTCGAGGTCGTGACCGCGGCCGATGGTGCCGAGTGTCTGGAAGTCGTTCATCAGGTGCGGCCCGACGTCGTCACCCTCGACGTCGTCATGCCGCGTCTCGACGGGCTCCGGACCGCCGGGCGGCTGCGTGCCGATCCGCGGACCCGGGATCTTCCCCTCGCCATCATCAGCGCGTGCAGTCAGCACGAGGTCGATGCCGGGCTCGGTGCCGGCGTCGACGCCTTCCTGTCGAAGCCGTTCGAACCCGCCGCGCTGGTCGGGCTCGTGCGGAGGCTGGCCGAGCGGGGGGCACGGGGCGGTGACGGCCGGGAGAGCGCGGTCGGTTGCCGTGAGGCGGAGGGCGGCTCCGCGCAGCCGCCCGCCAAGCGCGCCGGGTAGCGGCAGCGACCACAGCGCCGGGTCACCAGCGCGCCGGGGCACCGCATCACCAATATCAACACCAAGGGGCAGAGCACCCCCCGTCCACATCCCGGAACACCCCCCAAACCAGTTCGCCTACCCTCCCCCCTCCTCCCCTACGCTGGTCCCGTGACCCCCGTCGAGCTCTCCCGCACCCTGCTGTACGCGGTGCGTCGCGCTGTCGATGACGGGAAGCTCACCGTGACCGTCCCTGAGCGGGTCGTGGTCGGGCCGCCGGGGCCAGGGGGATGCGGGGACTACGCCAGCAACCTCGCGTTGCAGCTGGCCCGGCCGGCCGGGCAGCCCCCTCACGCGGTCGCCGAAACGCTGCGGTCCTACCTCGCCGGCGTCGACGGGATCACCGATGTCGTCGTCACCGGGCCCGGGTTCCTCAACCTCTCCCTCGGTGACGCCGCCCCCGGCGCCCTCGTCGCCGACATACTGCGCCGCGGCCCCCGCTACGGCTACGCCGACGGACCAGGCACCGACGTGGTCTCGCTGCACTGCCCCCGCGAACTCCGCGCCCTCGTCGTCATGGACAGCGTCGCCCGGCTGCTGCGCGCCCAGGGGGTGACCGTGCGCACCAGCTGCGAGGCCCTCCCGCCGCCGGAGTGGGCGGTGCTGCTGGGTGATGCCCCCATCGACGTCACGTCCGAGCACCTCGACGCCACCATCCGCCCCGTCCCCGTGACCGACCCCGCCGCCGCCCTCGCCCTCGGCCCCGACGCCGGACGCTGGGCCCTGCTCCACCCCGCCCCCCACGACCGGCCCCGCCCCAGCGCCGCGGAACACCTCGCCCAGCGCGAGACGAACCCCCTCTTCCGCGTCCGCTACGCCCACGCCCGCACCCGCGCCCTCCACCGCAACGCCGCCGACCTCGGCTTCGCCCCCGAGCCCGGCACCAGCGCGGGTACGGAAAGGCTGACCGGCGCGCTCGCCGACCACCCCCGCGTCCTCGCCGCCGCCGCCCGCGACCACGCCCCCGACCGGCTCGCCCGGCACCTCGTCGCCGTAGCCGATGCCGTACTGCCGCTGCTCCCCGCCGTACTGCCCGTCGGGGACGAGAAACCCTCGGCCGCCCACCGTGCCCGGCTCGCGCTCGCCGAAGCCGCCGGGGCGGTGCTGGCCGGCGGCCTGTCCCTGCTTGGCATCGACGCGCCCGACCATCTCTGATCCGAGAGATCCCAGAGACCCGAGAGACCGAGAGAGTCACCAGAGCCATGAGCCGTTCCGCACACCCCGCCGGACCCCGCCACGCGGACGTCCTCCCCGAGGGCCACTACTCCGCACCGCCCGCCGACCTCAACGACCTCGACGCCAAGGTCTGGGCCCGCACGGTCGCCCGGAACGCCGACGGTGCCGTCACCGTCGGCGGCGTCGACGTGAAGACGCTCGCCGAGGAGCACGGCACCCCCGCCTACATCCTCGACGAGGCCGACTTCCGGGACCGGGCGAGGGCCTGGCGCGGGGCCTTCGGGGACGACGCCGACGTGTTCTACGCCGGGAAGGCGTTCCTGTCCCGGGCCGTCGTGCGCTGGCTGGCGGAGGAAGGGCTGAACCTCGACGTCTGTTCCGGCGGCGAACTCGCCACCGCGCTCTCCGCCGGCATGCCCGCCGACCGCATCGCCTTCCACGGCAACAACAAGTCCAAGGCCGAGATCGAACGGGCGGTCCGCGCCGGCGTCGGGCGGATCGTGCTCGACTCCTTCCAGGAGATCGTGCGCGTCGCCCACATCGCGCAATCCCTGAACAAGCGCCAGAAGGTCCAGATCCGTATCACCGTCGGCGTCGAGGCGCACACCCACGAGTTCATCGCCACCGCGCACGAGGACCAGAAGTTCGGCATTCCGCTGGCCGGCGGGCAGGCCGCCGAGGCCGTGCGGCGGGTGCTCCAGCTGGACGGGCTGGAGCTGGTCGGCATCCACTCGCACATCGGGTCGCAGATCTTCGACATGTCCGGGTTCGAGGTCGCCGCGCACCGGGTCGTCGGGCTGCTCAAGGACATCCGCGACGAGCACGGGGTCGAACTGCCCGAGATCGACCTCGGCGGCGGGCTCGGGATCGCGTACACCAGCGACGACGATCCGCGCGAGCCGCACGAGATCGCCAAGGCGCTCACCGAGATCGTCGACCGCGAGTGCCACGCCGCCAGGCTGCGCACCCCCCGCATCTCCGTCGAGCCCGGCCGGGCCATCGTCGGGCCCACCGCCTTCACGCTCTACGAGGTCGGCACCGTCAAGCCCCTCGACGGGCTGCGCACCTACGTCTCCGTCGACGGCGGCATGTCGGACAACATCCGCACCGCGCTCTACGACGCCGAATACAGCGTCGCCCTCGTCTCCCGCGCCTCCGACGCCGAGCCCATGCTCGCCCGCGTCGTCGGCAAGCACTGCGAGAGCGGGGACATCGTGGTCAAGGACGCGTTCCTGCCGGGGGACCTGGCACCCGGTGACCTGATCGCCGTACCCGCGACCGGGGCGTACTGCCGGTCCATGGCCAGCAACTACAACCACGTGCTCCGGCCGCCCGTCGTCGCCGTCCGGGACGGCGCGTCGCGGGTCATCGTGCGGCGGGAGACCGAGGAGGACCTGCTGCGCCTCGACGTCGGCTGAGAAGGGAAAGCCGGGGACCGGAGATCTTCACGTCTACCGGCCCCCGCAAATGAAATAAATGTCTCACGATCCGGACGAAGGGCAGAAAGTCCCGTCCGGTGAGTGAGACTGGTTCCACCGCATACGGTATGAGGAAACGAGGTCGGATGATGCGTACGCGTCCGCTGAAAGTGGCGCTGCTGGGCTGTGGAGTGGTCGGCTCAGAGGTGGCGCGCATCATGACGACGCACGCCGACGACCTCGCCGCCCGGATCGGGGCGCCCCTGGAGCTGGCGGGGGTCGCGGTACGGCGGCCCGACCGGGTGCGGGCCGGCATCGACCCGGCCCTCGTGACCACCGACGCGGCCGCCCTCGTCAAGCGCGGCGACATCGACGTGGTGGTGGAGGTGATCGGGGGGATCGAGCCCGCCCGGACGCTCATCACCACGGCCTTCGAGCACGGCGCCTCCGTCGTCTCCGCCAACAAGGCGCTCATCGCCCAGGACGGCGCCGCCCTGCACGCCGCCGCCGACGCCAACGAGAAGGACCTCTACTACGAGGCCGCCGTCGCCGGCGCCATCCCGCTGATCCGGCCGCTGCGCGAGTCCCTCGCCGGGGACAAGGTCAACCGGGTGCTCGGGATCGTCAACGGGACGACCAACTTCATCCTCGACGCCATGGACACGACTGGGGCCGGGTATCAGGAGGCGCTCGACGAGGCCACCGCGCTGGGGTACGCGGAGGCCGATCCGACGGCCGACGTGGAGGGGTTCGACGCCGCCGCCAAGGCCGCCATCCTCGCCGGGATCGCCTTCCACACCCGCGTACGCCTCGACGACGTGCACCGCGAGGGCATGACCGAGGTCACCGCCGCCGACTTCGCCTCCGCCAAGGAGATGGGGTGCACCATCAAGCTGCTCGCCATCTGCGAGCGGGCGGCCGACGGGGGGTCGGTCACGGCCCGGGTGCACCCCGCCATGATTCCGCTCAGTCATCCGCTGGCCAGTGTGCGCGGGGCGTACAACGCGGTGTTCGTCGAGTCCGACGCCGCCGGGCAGCTCATGTTCTACGGGCCCGGCGCCGGTGGTGCGCCGACCGCCTCCGCCGTCCTCGGCGACCTCGTCGCCGTCTGCCGCAACCGGCTCGGCGGCGGGCGCGGGCCCGGTGAGTCCGCGTACGCCGCGCTGCCCGTCTCGCCCATGGGCGAGGTCGTCACGCGGTACCACATCAGTCTCGACGTCGCCGACAAGCCGGGTGTGCTCGCCCAGGTGGCCACGGTGTTCGCCGAGCACGGGGTGTCGATCGACACCGTCCGCCAGTCCGGGAAGGACGGCGAGGCCTCTCTCGTCGTCGTCACCCACCGCGCGTCCGACGCCGCCCTCGGCGGCACCGTCGAGGCGTTGCGCAAGCTCGACACCGTGCGGGGTGTCGCCAGCATCATGCGGGTTGAAGGAGAGTAACCAGCAATGACCCACCAGTGGCGCGGAATCATCGAGGAGTACCGGGACCGGCTGCCCGTCTCCGACAGCACGCCCGTCGTGACGCTCCGCGAGGGCGGCACGCCGCTCGTGCCCGCGCAGGTGCTCTCCGAGCGCACGGGCTGCGAGGTCCACCTCAAGGTGGAGGGCGCGAACCCGACCGGGTCCTTCAAGGACCGCGGTATGACCATGGCCATCAGCAAGGCCAAGGAGGAAGGCGCGCAGGCCGTCATCTGCGCGTCGACGGGAAACACCTCCGCCTCGGCCGCCGCGTACGGCGTACGGGCGGGCATGGTGTCCGCCGTCCTCGTGCCGCAGGGCAAGATCGCGCTCGGCAAGATGGGGCAGGCGCTCGTGCACGGCGCCAAGATCCTCCAGGTCGACGGGAACTTCGACGACTGCCTGACCCTGGCCCGCGCGCTCAGCGACAACTACCCCGTCGCGCTGGTCAATTCGGTCAATCCGGTGCGGATCGAGGGGCAGAAGACGGCCGCCTTCGAGATCGTCGACATGCTCGGCGACGCGCCCGACATCCACGTCCTCCCGGTGGGCAACGCGGGGAACATCACCGCGTACTGGAAGGGGTACAAGGAGTACGCCGCCGACGGGATCAGCACGAAGACGCCCCGGATGTGGGGGTTCCAGGCCTCCGGTTCCGCGCCCATCGTGCGCGGCGAGGTCGTCAAGGACCCCTCCACCATCGCCACCGCCATCCGGATCGGCAACCCGGCCTCCTGGGACTTCGCGCTGGCCGCCCGGGACGAGTCCGGCGGCGCCATCGACGAGGTGACGGACCGTGAGATCCTGCGCGCCTACCGGCTGTTGGCCTCCCAGGAGGGTGTCTTCGTGGAGCCCGCGTCCGCCGCGTCGGTCGCCGGTCTGCTGAAGGCCGCCGAGCGGGGCGACGTCGACCCGGGGCAGCGCATCGTGTGCACCGTCACCGGCAACGGTCTCAAGGACCCCGACTGGGCCGTCGCCGGCGCCCCGCAGCCGGTCACCGTCCCGGTCGACGCGGCGACGGCGGCCGAGCGGCTCGGCCTGGTCTGAGCCCGCGGCACGGCGGGACACCCGTCTCCCCGGCGGGGCAGGCGTAAGCACCGCGCGCCGGGGAAGTGTCCTGACGGGCCCCTCGCGGGGCCCCGGAAGCGGGGGGTGGCACGGGGGGCTTGCGACACGCATCGTGCGCCTCCTGTGCGCCCTATGTCGTCACAGAACCTTCCTTCGATAGGCTGTACCGAACCCGCCCGCCGCATATGCCGCGGTGCCGCGCCGTCTCCGCGGCCGGAAAGCGGACGGTAGCGGCCGGGGGTGCGGTCGCCCGTCCGGGAGGAAGCGGCGGCCCCGGGTTCCCGTACGTCATCGGATGTTCATCGAAGGTCATTCGACATCGAGAGCTCGACACGTCACTGACATCGAAACCATTCGACCATCACGCAGCTCAAGGAGAGTCAACGAGCGATGGCCGGTCCCGCCTTCCGCGCCGCCGCCGTCCGGGTGCGCGTCCCCGCCACCAGCGCCAACCTCGGCCCGGGCTTCGACGCCCTCGGCCTGGCCCTGGGGCTCTACGACGACGTGGTCGTCCGGGTGGCCGACTCCGGGCTGCACATCGACATCGCGGGGGAGGGCAGCGAGACGCTGCCGCGCGACGAGAAACACCTGCTCGTACGCTCCCTGCGCACCGCCTTCGAGCTGCTGGGCGGACAGCCGCGCGGCCTGGAGATCGTCTGCGCCAACCGCATTCCGCACGGCCGCGGCCTCGGCTCCTCCTCCGCCGCCATCTGCGCCGGCATCGTCGCCGCCCGCGCGGTGACGATAGGCGGCGAGTCCCGGCTCGACGACGCCGCGCTGCTCGACCTCGCCACCGAGATCGAGGGCCACCCCGACAACGTCGCGGCCTGTCTGCTGGGCGGCTTCACCCTGTCCTGGCTGGAGGGCGGCGCCGCCCGCGCGATCAGGATGGAGCCCGCCGATTCCATCGTTCCGGTGGTTTTCGTACCGGGGAAGCCGGTACTCACGGAGACGGCGCGCGGACTGCTCCCGCGCTCTGTCCCGCACGTCGACGCCGCCGCCAACGCCGGCCGTGCCGCGCTGCTCGTCGAGGCCCTGACCAGGCGTCCCGAGCTGCTGCTGCCGGCCACCGAGGACCGCCTCCACCAGGAGTACCGCGCGCCGGCCATGCCGGAGAGCGCGGCGCTGGTGGAGCGGCTGCGGGGCGACGGCATCCCCGCGGTGATCTCCGGCGCCGGACCCACGGTCATGGCGCTGGCCGACGCCGGCACCGCCGACAAGGTCGAGGCGCTGGCGGGTGAGGAGTGGGCCGCCAACCGGCTGAGCCTGGACCTCAAGGGAGCCTGCGTGCTCCCGCTCGCGCCCTCCCATGACGTTTAGACGCGCACGGTTGCCGGATTTCGAGAGGGGGAATATTTGTTGGATCCGGTAGTGTTAATCTCAAGTCTGCACCCGGCGCCACCATGGCGAGGTGCCTCGTGTCCCCGTCCGGGACAGACATTCTTCCGGGAGCCCCCCAAACCGCCTTGTGCGGTGAGCGCCGTACGCGGGCAGTACGGCGTCCATCGACACTGAGCGGTCCGGAAACGCTCCGGAACCGGCGCGACCAGGCCACCTGACACAGACACCGGGTGCCACGGCCAGGGGAAGCGCCATCACCAGATATCTCTTCCGCCGATTGGGCGGACCACCGCCCCGGCACGGTTCGCACAGCAAGGACCGAAGCCGGACAGCACAACCGGTCGCCGAGCCAGACAGGCCGACGTCCGCTCCAGGGAAGGACCCTTCGTGAGCGACACCACCGATCTGATGGGCGCACGTGTCGAGGAGACCGCTGCCGCGCCCGCCACGGACGCCTCCGCGCCTGCCAGCGGTGCCGGCTCCCGGCGGCGCCGCGGTACCGGCCTTGAGGGCATGGTGCTGGCCGAGCTGCAGCAGGTCGCCTCCGGCCTGGGCATCAGGGGCACCGCGCGGATGCGCAAGAGCCAGCTGATCGAGGTCATCAAGGAAGCGCAGGCCGCGGGCGGTGCTCCCGCCAAGGCCGCGGACGGCGCCGCCGAGACCAAGCCGAAGCGCCGCGCCACCTCCCGGACCCGTACGGGCGACGAGGGCTCCGCCGCCGGCAAGCCGGACAAGGCCGACAAGGCCGAGAAGAAGGCGGCCAAGGCCACCGATTCCGCCGAGAAGGCCGCGTCGTCCCAGCAGCAGATCGAGATCCCGGGGCAGCCCGCCGCCGACGAGGTCCCCGCAGGCCGCGGCCGCCGTCGCGCCACCGCCGACGCGGGCAGCCCGGCCGCCGCGGCCGAGACGGTCGCCGCCGAGGCCAGGACCGAGCCCAAGGACGCCACGTCCGACCGGTCGCAGCAGAACCAGCACCAGGGCCAGAACCAGGGCGGTCAGCAGCACCAGGGCGACGGCCGGTCCGACGCCGACGGCGGCGAGGGCCGCCGCCGCGACCGCCGCGAGCGCGGCCGGGACCGTGACCGGGACCGCCGGGGCAAGGGCGACGACCAGCAGAACCAGGGCGGCGGCCAGCAGCGCCAGCAGCAGGGCGGCGGACGCCAGGACCGCAACAACGGTCCGCAGGACGACGACGATTTCGAGGGCGGCCGGCGCGGCCGTCGCGGGCGCTACCGCGACCGCCGGGGCCGTCGCGGACGCGACGACATCGCCGCCGAGCCGCAGATCACCGAGGACGACGTCCTGATCCCGGTCGCGGGCATCCTCGACATCCTCGACAACTACGCGTTCATCCGCACCTCCGGCTACCTGCCGGGCCCCAACGACGTGTACGTCTCCCTCGCCCAGGTCCGCAAGAACGGCCTGCGCAAGGGCGACCACATCACCGGCGCGGTCCGCCAGCCGAAGGAGGGCGAGCGCCGCGAGAAGTTCAACGCGCTGGTCCGCCTCGACTCCGTCAACGGCATGGCGCCCGAACACGGCCGCGGCCGGCCGGAGTTCAACAAGCTGACGCCGCTGTACCCGCAGGACCGCCTCCGCCTGGAGACCGACC
The DNA here is from genome assembly GCF_055562815.1 of Streptomyces sp. NPDC016677. Taxonomy (NCBI): domain Bacteria; kingdom Bacillati; phylum Actinomycetota; class Actinomycetes; order Kitasatosporales; family Streptomycetaceae; genus Streptomyces; species Streptomyces sp. NPDC016677. The sequence continues at coordinate 700,899 of NZ_JBVHEO010000003.1, forward strand.
CGGGCGTGCTGACCACGCGGATCATCGACCTCGTGTCGCCGATCGGCAAGGGCCAGCGCGGTCTGATCGTGGCCCCGCCGAAGACCGGCAAGACCATGATCATGCAGGCGGTCGCCAACGCCATCACGCACAACAACCCCGAGTGCCACCTGATGGTCGTCCTCGTCGACGAGCGTCCGGAAGAGGTCACCGACATGCAGCGGTCGGTGAAGGGCGAGGTCATCTCCTCGACCTTCGACCGCCCGGCCGAGGACCACACCACCGTCGCCGAGCTGGCCATCGAGCGCGCCAAGCGCCTCGTCGAGCTGGGTCACGACGTGGTCGTGCTGCTCGACTCGATCACGCGTCTGGGCCGTGCCTACAACCTCGCCGCCCCGGCGTCCGGCCGCATCCTCTCCGGTGGTGTCGACTCGACCGCCCTGTACCCGCCCAAGCGCTTCTTCGGCGCCGCGCGCAACATCGAGGACGGCGGCTCGCTGACCATCCTCGCCACCGCGCTCGTCGACACCGGGTCCCGCATGGACGAGGTGATCTTCGAGGAGTTCAAGGGCACCGGCAACATGGAGCTCAAGCTCGACCGGAAGCTCGCCGACAAGCGCATCTTCCCCGCGGTGGACGTCGACGCGTCCGGCACCCGCAAGGAGGAGATCCTGCTGGGCGGCGAGGAGCTGGGCATCGTCTGGAAGCTGCGCCGGGTGCTGCACGCGCTCGACTCGCAGCAGGCGATCGAGCTGCTCCTGGACAAGATGAAGCAGACGAAGTCGAACGCCGAGTTCCTGCTCCAGATCCAGAAGACGACCCCGACGCCCGGCAACGGCGACTGACGTCGTCCGACGATCACGCGAAGGCCGCTCCCGCACCACGGGGGCGGCCTTCCGCATGTGCGGGTCCGGGAGACCTTTCCCACACGGAGCGTGTCCGTCCGCGAGATGAGCACCGTGCCCGAAACGGGAGAAAGCCCAGGTGGGCGGCGTATCTCCGGACAACGCCGGACACGTACGGTCACGGATGTGGCACAGCTCGCGCACAGCGCCCCGTGCAACCCTTGCCCGGGTTTCTCCGTCCGGCCGAACGGGGCGACGATGGTGCCGTAGAGAAGATCCGGCACCGACAGCAGGGGGTACAGCCGCCGCACGAGAGTCGAGGAGCACATGTCTGCCGAGCGCACGCCGGAACCCGGCATACCCGGGGAGGCCGGCACCAGCGGGCCGCGCCACCGGGGCAAGGGACGCCGCCGCAAGCCCCGCAGCGGACGGCGCAAGGGCCTGCTGATCGCGGCCTGGACCACGGCGGGCATCGTCGTCCTGGGCGGCAGCGGCGCCGGCTACCTCTACCTCAAGCTGAACGGCAACCTCGAGAGCGTCGACATCGACCAGGCCCTCGGCACCGACCGGCCGGCCAAGGCCGACAACGGCTCCCAGAACATCCTCGTCCTCGGCTCCGACACCCGCGCCGACGGCAACGACAAGGTCGGCGGCGGCACCGACGACGGCACCGCCCGCTCCGACACCGCGATGGTCGTGCACGTCCACGAGGGCCACAAGAAGGCCGGCGTGGTCTCCATCCCGCGCGACACCATCGTCGACCGCCCCGAGTGCACCGACACCGCAGGCACGGCGCACGCCGCCGCGAGCGGCGTGATGTTCAACTCCGCGTACGCCACCGGCGGCGCCGCCTGCGCCGTCAAGACCGTCGAGTCACTGAGCGGCCTGCGCATGGACCACTACCTGGAGGTCGACTTCAGCGGCTTCCAGCAGCTCATCGACGAACTGGGCGGCGTCGAGATCACCACCACGCGGGACATCTCCGACCCCGACAGCCACCTCGACCTCGAGGCCGGCACCCACACCCTCGACGGCGAACAGGCCCTCGGCCTGGTCCGCACCCGGCACGGCGTCGGCGACGGCTCCGACCTCGGCCGCATCCAGCTCCAGCAGGCGTTCGTCAAGGCCCTGGTCGACCGGGTCAAGGACATCGGCGTCCTCACCAGCCCCAAGAAGCTCGTCGACCTCGCCGACACCGCCACCAAGACGGTGACCACCGACACCGGCCTCGGCTCGGTCAACAAGCTCATGTCCTTCGCCGCCGGCCTGAAGAACATCACCCCGGCCCACATGAACATGGTCACGATGCCGGTCCAGTACGACCCGGCCGACGCCAACCGGGTCCTGGTGGAGGAGGCCAAGGCCCAGCAGGTGTGGGACGCGCTGAAGAGCGACAAGGCGATCCCGAAGACGGCCACCGAAGGCACGGCGGCAGGCGGCGCCGACGGCGTCGTCAGCAACGAATAGCAGCGCCGGAATATCCCGGCCCCGCCCCCGGTTTTGGGGGATGGCCCCAGTCCTGGCAGACTGGTACGTCGGCTCCGGTTCACGCCCCCGCATCCCGCGGCAGCGACCCGGCGCCCTCCCGAACCTAGGAGACACCTTGAAGCGCGACATCCACCCCGAGTACGTCGAGACGCAGGTCAGCTGCACCTGTGGCGCGTCGTTCACCACCCGCAGCACCATCGAGTCCGGCACCATCCGTGCCGAGGTCTGTTCCGAGTGCCACCCGTTCTACACGGGCAAGCAGAAGATCCTCGACACCGGTGGCCGTGTGGCCCGCTTCGAGGCCCGCTTCGGCAAGGCTGCCGCCGGCTCCAAGAAGTAGCGAGCCCCGATTCGCCGGTCCACGGCCGCGCCCCCTCACCGGGCGCGCCGGGACCGGCGTTTTTGGTCGCCCGCCTTCGCCCCCCTTCCCGCAGTAGCCCTCGCAGTAGCAGGAGCCCCAAGATGTTCGAGGCCGTCGAGGAACTCGTCGCCGAGCACGCCGACCTGGAGAAGAAGCTCGCCGACCCGTCGGTCCACTCCGACCAGGCCAACGCGCGCAAGCTGAACAAGCGGTACGCCGAGCTGACCCCGATCGTCGCCACGTTCCGCTCCTGGAAGCAGACGGGCGACGACATCGAGACCGCGCGCGGCTTCATCGCCGACGACCCGGACTTCGCCGCCGAGGTCAAGGAGCTGGAGAAACAGCGCGAGGAGCTGACCGAGAAGCTGCGGCTGCTGCTCGTCCCGCGCGACCCCAGCGACGACAAGGACGTCATCCTGGAGATCAAGGCGGGCGCCGGCGGCGACGAGTCGGCCCTCTTCGCGGGCGACCTGCTGCGCATGTACCTGCGGTACGCCGAGCGGGTCGGCTGGAAGACCGAGATCATCGACTCCACCGAGTCCGAGCTGGGCGGCTACAAGGACGTCCAGGTCGCCGTGAAGACCAAGGGCGGCCAGGGCGCCACCGAGCCGGGGCAGGGCGTCTGGGCGCGGCTGAAGTACGAGGGCGGCGTGCACCGCGTGCAGCGCGTGCCGGCCACCGAGTCGCAGGGCCGCATCCACACCTCCGCCGCAGGTGTCCTCGTGACCCCCGAGGCCGAGGAGATCGACGTCGAGATCAACCCCAACGACCTCCGCATCGACGTCTACCGCTCCTCCGGGCCCGGCGGGCAGTCCGTCAACACGACCGACTCCGCGGTGCGCATCACGCACCTGCCCACCGGCGTCGTCGCCTCCTGCCAGAACGAGAAGAGCCAGCTGCAGAACAAGGAGCAGGCGATGCGTATCCTGCGCTCCAGGCTGCTCGCCGCGGCGCAGGAGGAGGCGGAGAGGGAGGCCGCCGACGCCCGCCGCAGCCAGGTCCGCACCGTCGACCGCTCCGAGAAGATCCGTACGTACAACTTCCCGGAGAACCGCATCTCCGACCACCGCGTCGGCTTCAAGGCGTACAACCTGGACCAGGTCCTGGACGGCGACCTCGACGCGGTGATCCAGGCGTGCGTCGACGCGGACTCGGCCGCCAAGCTCGCGGCCGCCTGAACCAGCACCGGACCCAGCTCAGCTTCGGAGGACCAGCGTGAACCTGCTGCTCGCGGAGGTGGCCCAGGCCACCATGCGGCTGGCCGACGCCGGCGTGCCCTCGCCGCGCACCGACGCGGAGGAGCTCGCCGCGTATCTGCACGGCGTCAAGCGGAGCGAGCTGCACACCGTCAAGGACGCGGACTTCGACGCCCGGTACTGGGAGGTCATCGCCCGCCGCGAGGCCCGTGAGCCGCTCCAGCACATCACCGGACGCGCCTACTTCCGCTACCTGGAGCTCCAGGTCGGCCCCGGGGTGTTCGTGCCGCGCCCGGAGACCGAGTCCGTCGTCGGCTGGGCCATAGACGCCGTACGCGCCATGGACGTCGTCGAGCCCTGCATCGTCGACCTGTGCACCGGCTCCGGCGCCATCGCGCTCGCCCTCGCCCAGGAGGTGCCGCGCTCGCGCGTGCACGCCGTGGAGCTGAGCGAGGACGCCCTGGTGTGGACGCGGAAGAACATGGAGGGGTCCAGGGTCGACCTGCGTCAGGGCGACGCCCTGACCGCCTTCCCCGACCTCGACGGCCAGGTCGACCTGGTGGTCTCCAACCCGCCGTACATCCCGCTCACCGAGTGGGAGTACGTCGCCCCCGAGGCCCGCGACCACGATCCCGAGCTGGCGCTGTTCTCCGGCGAGGACGGCCTCGACCTGATCCGCGGCCTGGAGCGCACCGCGCACCGGCTGCTGCGGCCCGGCGGTGTCGTCGTCGTCGAGCACGCCGACACCCAGGGCGGCCAGGTGCCCTGGATCTTCACCGAGGAGCGGGGCTGGGCCGACGCGGCCGACCACCCCGACCTCAACAACCGCCCCCGGTTCGCGACCGCCCGCAAGGCGCTGCCGTGACCCGTCCCGACACTTCTAACTCGCAGTACGTGTACGAGGAGGACCGCTAGACATGGCACGGCGATACGACACCAATGACGCGACCGACCGCGTGACGGGTCTGCGTGAGGCCGCGTCCGCGGTCCGCCGTGGCGAGCTGGTGGTGCTGCCGACGGACACCGTGTACGGCATCGGCGCCGACGCCTTCTCCTCGGAGGCCGTCGGCGACCTGCTGGAGGCCAAGGGCCGGGGCCGCAACATGCCCAGCCCCGTCCTCATCGGCTCCCCGAACACCCTGCACGGCCTGGTCACCGACTTCTCCGAGCTGGCCTGGGAACTGGTCGACGCCTTCTGGCCGGGCGCGCTCACCCTGGTCGCCAAGCACCAGCCGTCCCTCCAGTGGGACCTCGGTGACACCCGGGGCACCGTCGCCGTGCGCATGCCGCTGCACCCGGTCGCCATCGAGCTGCTCACCGAGTTCGGCCCGATGGCCGTCTCCTCCGCCAACCTCACCGGCCACCCGGCGCCGGAGGACTGCGACGCCGCCCAGCAGATGCTCGGCGACTCCGTCTCCGTCTACCTGGACGGCGGCCCCACCCCGGGCAACGTCCCGTCCTCCATCGTCGACGTCACCCGCGAGGTCCCGGTGCTGCTGCGGGCCGGCGCGCTGTCGGCGGAGGAACTGAGGAAGGTCGTACCCGACCTCGAGGTGGCGAATTGACGGCCCCTGAGGCGGGGCGTGGCATAGGCGGTATCAACGAGCAGACGACCACCTTCGTCGGCCTGCCGCGCGACAGCTTCCGCATCCTCCACGTCAGCACCGGCAACGTGTGCCGCTCGCCCATCACCGAGCGGCTGACCCGGCACTTCGTGACGGAGCGGCTCGGCATCCTGGGCGGCGGGCTCGTCGTGGAGAGCGCGGGCACCTGGGGGCACGAGGGCGCCCCGATGGAGGCCAACGCGGAGACCGTGCTGGCCGACTTCGGCGCGGACGCCACCGGCTTCACCGGCCGCGAGCTGCTCGACGAGCACGTCATCCGCGCCGACCTGGTGCTCACCGCGACCCGCGACCACCGCGCCCAGGTCATCTCCATGGGCCACTCCGCGGGCCTGCGCACCTTCACGCTGAAGGAGTTCACGCGCCTGGTGAACGCCATCGACCCGGCCACCCTGCCCTCCCTGGAGGAGGGCCTGGTCACCCGCGCCCGCGCCCTGGTCCGGGCCGCGGCGGCGCTGCGCGGCTGGCTGCTGGCCCCGACCGCCGAGGCGGACGAGGTCTACGACCCGTACGGGGCGCCCCTGCCGTTCTTCCGGTCGATCGGGGACGAGATACACCAGGCGCTCGACCCGGTGGTCACCGCCCTCACCGGCGTACCCGCCCGGACCTGACGACCGCGCGCACCGGACGCACCGGGCCTACTGTGGACTGAGCCAGACACCTCGCAGCACGTCCGGAGTGCGCCATGTCGGTCACCCACCCCCTGCACCACGAGGCCGACGACGCCATCGGCCGGCAGGACCCCGAGCTGGCCGAGATCCTGCTCGCCGAGCGCCGGCGGCAGGAGACCACCCTCCAGCTCACCGCCGCCGAGAACTTCACCTCGCCGGCCGTGCTGGCCGCGCTCGGCTCCCCGCTCGCCAACAAGTACGCCGAGGGCTACCCGGGCGCCCGGCACCACGGCGGCTGCGAACTGGTCGACCTCGCCGAGCGGCTCGCCGTGCGGCGGGCCACGGCCCTGTTCGGCGCCGCGCACGCCAATGTGCAGGCCCACTCCGGTTCCTCGGCGGTGCTGGCCGCCTACGCGGCGCTGCTGCGCCCCGGGGACACCGTCCTCGCCCTCGGCCTGCCGCACGGCGGCCACCTCACCCACGGGTCGCCCGCCAACTTCTCCGGCCGCTGGTTCGACTTCGTCGGCTACGGCGTGGACGCGGAGACCGGCCTCGTCGACCACGACCAGGTGCGCGCCCTGGCCCGCACCCACCGGCCCAAGGCGATCGTGTGCGGTTCGATCTCCTACCCCCGCCACCTCGACTGGGCCGCCTTCCGCGAGGTCGCCGACGAGGTGGGCGCCTACCTCGTCGCGGACGCCGCGCACCCGATCGGGCTGGTCGCCGGGGGAGTGGCGCCCAGTCCGGTGCCGTACGCCGACATCGTCTGCGCCACCACCCACAAGGTGCTGCGCGGACCGCGCGGCGGCATGCTGCTGTGCGGGAGCGAACTGGCCGAGCGGGTGGACCGGGCCGTCTTCCCGTTCACCCAGGGCGGTGCGCAGATGCACACCATCGCGGCCAAGGCGGTCGCCTTCGGCGAGGCGGCGACCGGGGCCTTCGCGGCGTACGCCCGTCAGGTCGTCGCCAACGCCCGGGTGCTCGCCGACCGGCTGGCCGCCGAGGGCCTGGTGGTGATCACCGGCGGCACGGACACCCACATGGTGACCGCCGACCCGGCCCCGCTCGGCGTCGACGGGCGCACCGCCCGGACCCGGCTGGCGGCGGCCGGGATGGTCCTGGACTGCTGCGCGCTCCCGCACGGCTCGGCGGCGCCCGGCATGGCCGCCGACGCCCGTGGCCTGCGGCTGGGCACCGCGGCGCTCACCACGCAGGGCATGCGGGAGAGCGAGATGCGGACCGTCGCCGGGCTGCTGGCCGGGGTGCTCACGGGCGGGACGCGGGCCGTGCGGGCCCGCGAGGAGGTCCGCGGGCTGGCCGCCGCGTTTCCGCCGTATCCGTGAAGAAGCGGGGTAGGCGCCCACACGTGCACAGCCACACGTGCAACCATCGTCGCTACCCGGAAGTCCTCACCCGTATGCGCGCATCGCTAGGGTGTGGGCCTGGAATGGCCAGCGAGACCTGTGGGGAAGCCCGTGCGTGAATACCTCCTGACGCTCTGCATCACGGCCGCGGTGACCTATCTGCTCACAGGGCCGGTACGGAAGTTCGCGATCGTGGCGGGGGCGATGCCGGAGATCCGGGCCCGGGACGTGCACCGGGAACCCACTCCGCGGCTCGGCGGTATCGCCATGTTCTTCGGCCTGTGCGCGGGCATGCTGGTCGCCGACCACCTCACCAACCTCAGCGAGGTCTTCGAGACCTCCAACGAGCCGCGGGCGCTGCTGTCGGGCGCGGCCGTGATCTGGCTGATCGGCGTCCTGGACGACAAGTTCGAGATCGACGCCCTGATCAAGCTGGGCGCCCAGATGATCGCCGCGGGCGTGATGGTGGTGCAGGGTCTGACGATCCTGTGGCTGCCCATCCCGGGCGTGGGCAACGTGGCGCTGACCCAGGGGCAGGGCACCCTGCTGACCGTCGCCCTGGTCGTCATCACCATCAACGCGGTCAACTTCGTGGACGGCCTCGACGGACTGGCCGCCGGCATGGTGTGCATCGCGGCGGCGGCGTTCTTCATGTACGCCTACCGGATCTGGTACTCGTACGGCATCGAGGCCGCCGCTCCCGCCTCGCTGTTCGCCGCGATCCTGATGGGCATGTGCGTGGGCTTCCTGCCGCACAACATGCACCCCGCGCGGATCTTCATGGGCGACTCCGGCTCGATGCTGATCGGCCTGGTGCTGGCGGCGGGCGCGATCTCGGTGACGGGACAGGTCGACCCGGACGCGATGCAGCTGTTCTCCGGCTCGGAGCGCAACACCGTGCACCAGATGGTGCCGGTCTACATCCCGCTGCTGATGCCGCTGACCATCATCGCCATCCCGGCCGCCGACCTGATCCTGGCCATCGTGCGGCGCACCTGGCGCGGCCAGTCGCCGTTCGCGGCGGACCGGGGGCACCTGCACCACCGGCTGCTGGAGGTCGGGCACTCGCACAGCCGGGCCGTCCTCATCATGTACTTCTGGTCGGCGCTCATCGCCTTCGGCGCCCTCGCCTACTCGGTCAACGCGGCGTCCATGTGGATCGTGCTGGGCGTGGTCTTCCTCAGCGCGGTGGGCCTCGGGCTGCTCCTGCTGCCGCGGTTCACGCCGCGCGCCCCGCTGTGGGCGCAGCGCATCGTGCCGCCCCGCTACCGGCGCCGCGCGGTGGGGACTCCGGCCGCCGGGGCGAAGCCGGAGCAGGACGTGCCCGACGCGGAGGGCGACGACCGCGACAACCGCGACGACCACGGCGACCATGACGATCACGGCGAGCGGGTGCCGGCGGGTGTCTCCGGAGTCCCGGGCGTCAATGGCGCGACAGCCGTCGGCCCTCGTTCGCGGCTGCCAAGGTAAGAATCTGACTAGAGCATTGCCAAGTCGTGGGGGAGCAAAGCTCCCCATTACCAGACAAGCAGGCGCTGTGTTTGCACAAACGCGCACTGTCACCCTCATGTGTGACAGCGAGCACACGCTCAGGTAAAGACCTCATCAAATAGTTTGTGATACGGTTCACGAGAACTCCCGGATAGAGCCGAAGGGCCGCACAGTGACGGTCGCTCGGCCGTGAGGACCCCACTCAGCCCGGGACTACGCTCGTCCATGACGACACCCTGCCCCCTGTGAAAAAGCGGAGTTGCCGCCATGCCGTCCAATGACGTCCGGATCCTGCTCCAGGCCGCTGTGCCCACAGCTGCCGTCGGCGCCATCGCCGCCGTCGTCAGTGGTGTGGTCGCCGGTGGCAAGGGAGCGGTCGGGGCGCTCGTCGCGACGCTGGTGGTGATCCTCTTCATGGGGATCGGTCTGTATGTCCTGCAGCGCACCGCGAAATCGCTTCCGCACCTTTTCCAGGCGATGGGCCTGATGCTCTACGCGGCACAGATCCTGCTGTTGTTCATCTTCCTCGCCGCGTTCAAGAACACGTCGCTGTTCAACCCCCGGTCTTTCGCGATCACGTTGGTTGTCGGCACCCTCGTGTGGATCGCGACCCAGACCCGCGCGCACATGAAGGCCAAGATCCTCTACGTCGAACCGGATTCGGCGGACGACAAGCCCCAGAAGACGGGGCATACGTCGTGAGGGGTAGGGCCGGGATAAAGAGGCACGTGAAGTCCTGCTATCGTCCGGTGCCAACTGCGGCATCGCGGGCGCGGGCATCTCAGCTGACGCCTGCTCATTCGCGAGGCGAGATGCCCCACAGCCGCCCCCACATCCGTAACACCAGTCCCGTGCCGAACCGCGGCCCAGCGCCGCGCCGACACAACGAGGTTGCCGTACCCATGCGCCACGATGAAGGAGCCCGCGGTGAGTGCTGACCCGACGCAGGTGCTCGCCTTCGAGACCGACTGCCACCTCTTCGACGGGTGTGGCTTCGACACAGTCTCTCCGGGCCTGCACTCGTTCCTGTTCGAGCCGCTCATGGGCGACGCGGACGGCGGCGGCTTCTACTTCAACAAGCCGATGCTGCTGGCGTTGCTCGGTTCGGTCATCATCGTCGGGTTCTTCTGGGCCGCCTTCGCCCGTCCGAAGGTCGTCCCGGGCAAGCTCCAGATGGTCGCCGAGGCCGGCTACGACTTCATCCGCCGCGGCGTGGTCTACGAGACCATCGGCAAGCGGGAGGGCGAGAAGTACGTCCCGCTGATCGTCTCGCTGTTCTTCTTCGTCTGGATGATGAACCTCTGGTCGGTCATCCCGGTCGCCCAGTTCCCGGTCACCTCGATCATCGCCTACCCGATGGTCCTGGCCGCGATCGTCTACATCCTGTGGGTCTCGCTCACCTTCAAGAGGCACGGCTTCGTCGGCTTCTTCAAGAACGTCACCGGTTATGACAAGTCCCTCGGCGCGGTGCTCCCGCTGGCCATGACGATCGAGTTCTTCTCGAACCTGATCGTCCGCCCGTTCACCCACGCCGTGCGGCTCTTCGCGAACATGTTCGCCGGCCACACCCTGCTGGTGCTGTTCACGATCGCGACCTGGTACATGCTGAACGGCATCGGCATCGCCTACTCCGGTGTCTCGTTCGTCATGACCATCGTCATGACCGCCTTCGAGCTCTTCATCCAGGCAGTCCAGGCCTACGTCTTCGTCCTGCTGACCTGCTCCTACATCCAGGGCGCGCTCGCCGAGCACCACTGAGCGTCCCGGCTCGCCCCAGCCGTCCGGTGGCCAACCCCCACCGGTCCGTAAAGAAAAGGAAGAACTGGCATGTCCAACACCCTTGCCGCTGTCGAAGGTTCGCTCAGCTCCGTTGGTTACGGCCTGGCCGCCATCGGCCCCGGCGTCGGCGTCGGCATCATCTTCGGTAACGGCACCCAGGCCCTCGCCCGTCAGCCCGAGGCGGCCGGCCTGATCCGCGCCAACCAGATCCTGGGTTTCGCCTTCTGTGAGGCGCTCGCCCTGATCGGTCTCGTCATGCCGTTCGTCTACTAAGACGGCCTGACGACCGACTCTTTCGACGAAAGGCACTGATGTGAACCCCGCCCTGGTTTTCCTGGCGGCTGAGGGTGAGAAGGAGAACCCCCTCATCCCGCCGTGGCCGGAGCTCGTCATCGGCCTGATCGCCTTCGTCATCGTCTTCGGCTTCCTCGCCAAGAAGCTCCTCCCGAACATCAACAAGGTTCTGGACGAGCGTCGTGAGGCCATCGAGGGCGGTATCGAGAAGGCCGAGGCCGCGCAGACCGAGGCCCAGAGCGTCCTCGAGCAGTACAAGGCCCAGCTCGCCGAGGCCCGGCACGAGGCCGCGCGCCTGCGCCAGGAGGCGCAGGAGCAGGGCGCCACGCTCATCGCCGAGATGCGCGCGGAAGGCCAGCGGCAGCGTGAGGAGATCATCGCCGCCGGTCACGCCCAGATCGAGGCCGACCGCAAGGCCGCCGCGTCCGCGCTGCGGCAGGACGTCGGCAAGCTCGCCACGGAGCTGGCCGGCAAGCTGGTCGGCGAGTCCCTGGAGGACCACGCCCGCCAGAGCCGCGTCATCGACCGCTTCCTCGATGACCTCGAGGAGAAGGCAGAGGCGACCCGATGAACGGAGCGAGCCGCGAGGCCCTGGCCGCCGCACGCGAGCGTCTCGACGCGCTGACGGACTCCACGTCCGTGGACGCCGGCTCGCTCGCCGACGAGCTGGCCTCCGTCACCGCGCTGCTCCACCGCGAGGTGGGCCTGCGCCGGGTCCTCACCGACCCGGCGCAGACCGGCGAGGCCAAGGCCCAGCTCGTGCAGCGCCTCCTCGGCACCCAGGTCAGCGGCACCGCCGCCGACCTGGTGTCCGGCCTGGTGCGCTCCCGCTGGTCGCAGTCGCGCGACCTGGTGGACGCCCTGGAGGAACTGGCGGACACCGCCGACCTCACCGCCGCGGAGAAGAACGGCACCCTCGACGACGTCGAGGACGAGCTGTTCCGGTTCGGCCGGATCGTCTCCTCCAGCACGGAGCTGCGGGCCGCGCTGACCGACCGCAAGGCCACCGCCCCGGCCAAGGCCGCGCTGCTGCGCAGCCTGCTCGGGGGCCGGGCCAAGCCGGTCACGGAACGGCTGGTCACGCGCCTTGTGACCGCGGCGCGAGGACGTAGCCTGGAGACGGGCCTCGAGTCCCTGTCCAAGCTCGCCGCCGATCGCCGCAACCGCGTGGTCGCCGTCGTCACCTCGGCGGTCCCGCTGAGCGACCCGCAGAAGCAGCGCCTCGGCGCCGCCCTCGCGAAGCTCTACGGCCGCCCGATGCACCTCAACCTCGACGTGGACCCCGAGGTCGTCGGCGGGATCCAGGTGCAGGTCGGTGACGAGATCATCAACGGCTCCATCGCGGACCGCCTCGCCGAGGCCGGCCGCCGCCTGGCGGGCTGACAGCAACTTCATAGCAGTACCAGCAGTACGAGCAGTACGTACGTGTACCTACGGCCCGGTTGGGCCGTGCAGAGGATTCACCTCTTTCGGGGGGGAGTCCCCATCCCCCCAAAGTGAAACTTCGGGCCCAACAAGGAGAGCAGGGAACCCAGATGGCGGAGCTCACGATCCGGCCGGAGGAGATCCGGGACGCACTGGAGACCTTCGTCCAGTCGTACAAGCCGGACGCGGCCTCGCGCGAGGAGGTCGGTACGGTCACCCTTGCCGGCGACGGCATCGCGAGGGTCGAGGGTCTTCCCTCGGCCATGGCCAACGAACTGCTGAGGTTCGAGGACGGCACCCTCGGCCTCGCGCTCAACCTCGAAGAGCGCGAGATCGGTGCCATCGTCCTCGGTGAGTTCAGCGGCATCGAGGAGGGCCAGCCGGTCACCCGCACCGGAGAGGTCCTCTCCGTCGCGGTCGGCGAGGGCTACCTCGGCCGCGTGGTCGACCCCCTCGGCAACCCGATCGACGGCCTCGGCGAGATCGAGACGTCCGGTCGCCGCGCCCTCGAACTGCAGGCCCCCACGGTCATGCAGCGCAAGTCGGTGCACGAGCCGATGGAGACCGGCTACAAGGCCGTCGACGCCATGACCCCGGTCGGCCGCGGCCAGCGTCAGCTGATCATCGGCGACCGCCAGACCGGCAAGACCGCCCTGGCCGTCGACACGATCATCAACCAGCGCGACAACTGGCGCTCGGGCGACCCGAAGAAGCAGGTCCGCTGCATCTACGTCGCCATCGGCCAGAAGGGCTCCACCATCGCGTCGGTCCGCCGCGCGCTGGAGGAGAACGGCGCGCTGGAGTACACGACCATCGTCGCCGCCCCGGCCTCCGACCCGGCCGGCTTCAAGTACCTCGCGCCGTACACCGGCTCGGCCATCGGCCAGCAGTGGATGTACGAGGGCAAGCACGTCCTGATCATCTTCGACGACCTGTCGAAGCAGGCCGACGCCTACCGCGCCGTCTCCCTGCTGCTGCGCCGCCCGCCGGGGCGCGAGGCCTACCCGGGTGACGTCTTCTACCTGCACTCCCGTCTGCTGGAGCGCTGCGCGAAGCTCTCCGACGAGATGGGGGCCGGCTCGATGACCGGTCTGCCGATCGTCGAGACCAAGGCCAACGACGTCTCGGCGTTCATCCCGACCAACGTCATCTCCATCACCGACGGCCAGTGCTTCCTGGAGTCGGACCTCTTCAACGCCGGTCAGCGCCCCGCGCTGAACGTCGGTATCTCCGTCTCCCGAGTCGGTGGTTCCGCGCAGCACAAGGCGATGAAGCAGGTCTCCGGGCGTCTGCGCGTGGACCTCGCCCAGTTCCGTGAGCTGGAGGCGTTCGCCGCCTTCGGTTCCGACCTGGACGCCGCGTCCAAGGCGCAGCTGGAGCGCGGCCAGCGCATGGTCGAGCTGCTCAAGCAGAACCAGTACGAGCCGATGTCCACCGAGGACCAGGTCGTCTCCGTCTGGGCCGGCACCACCGGCCGCATGGACGACGTGCCGGTCGCCGACATCCGCCGCTTCGAGAAGGAGCTCCTGGAGCACCTGCACCGCAAGGAGCAGGGCCTCATGACCTCCATCCGCGAGGGCGGCAAGATGTCGGACGACACCCTCCAGGCCGTCGGCGACGCCGTCGCGGAGTTCAAGAAGCAGTTCGAGACCTCGGACGGCAAGCTGCTCGGCGAGGACGCTCCGGCCGCCTCCGCCAAGTGACGTAAGGAAGGGACCTGACTCATGGGAGCCCAGCTCCGGGTCTACAAGCGTCGCATCCGATCCGTCACCGCGACCAAGAAGATCACGAAGGCGATGGAGATGATCGCCGCCTCGCGCGTCGTCAAGGCGCAGCGCAAGGTGGCGGCCTCCACGCCGTACGCGACCGAGCTGACGCGCGCGGTCACGGCGGTCGGTACGGGTTCGAACACCAAGCACCCGCTGACCACCCAGGCCGAGACGGTCACCCGTTCCGCGGTGCTGCTGCTGACGAGCGACCGCGGGCTGGCCGGTGCCTTCAACTCCAACGCCATCAAGCAGGCGGAGCAGCTCACCGAGCGGCTGGAGCGCGAGGGCAAGGAGGTCGTCGTCTACGTCGTCGGCCGCCGGGGTGTCGCCCACTACAACTTCCGTGAGCGCGCCGTCGCGGAGTCGTTCACCGGCTTCACCGACGAGCCGTCGTACGCGGACGCCAAGAAGGTCGCGGCGCCGCTGATCGAGGCCATCGAGAAGGAGACCGCGGACGGCGGCGTGGACGAACTCCACATCGTCTACACGGAGTTCGTCTCGATGATGACGCAGACGGCGGTCGGCAGTCAGCTGCTGCCGCTGCGCCTCGACGAGGTGGCCGAGAAGCCGGAGGCGAAGGACGAGATCCTTCCGCTGTACGACTTCGAGCCGTCGGCCGAGGACGTCCTCGACGCCCTGCTGCCGCGGTACGTCGAGAGCCGTATCTACAACGCGCTGCTCCAGTCGGCCGCCTCCAAGCACGCCGCCACGCGGCGCGCGATGAAGTCGGCGACCGACAACGCGGGCGAGCTGATCAACACGCTCTCCCGACTTGCCAACGCGGCCCGCCAGGCCGAAATCACCCAGGAAATCAGCGAGATCGTCGGTGGCGCCAGCGCCCTGGCCGACGCGACCGCGGGGAGTGACAAGTAATGACGACCACTGTTGAGACGGCCGTTGCCACGGGCCGCGTCGCCCGGGTCATCGGCCCGGTCGTCGACGTGGAGTTCCCCGTCGACGCGATGCCGGAGATCTACAACGCCCTGCACGTCGAGGTCGCCGACCCGGCGAACGAGGGCGAGAAGAAGACGCTGACCCTGGAGGTCGCCCAGCACCTGGGTGACGGCCTGGTCCGCACCATCTCCATGCAGCCCACCGACGGCCTGGTCCGCCAGGCCCCGGTCGTGGACACCGGCGACGGCATCACCGTCCCGGTCGGCGACTTCACCAAGGGCAAGGTGTTCAACACCCTCGGTGAGGTGCTGAACGTCGACGAGAAGTACGAGGGCGAGCGCTGGTCCATCCACCGCAAGGCCCCGAACTTCGACGAGCTCGAGTCGAAGACCGAGATGTTCGAGACCGGCGTCAAGGTCATCGACCTGCTGACCCCGTACGTCAAGGGCGGCAAGATCGGTCTGTTCGGCGGCGCCGGCGTCGGCAAGACGGTGCTCATCCAGGAGATGATCTACCGCGTCGCCAACAACCACGACGGTGTCTCCGTGTTCGCCGGTGTCGGTGAGCGCACCCGTGAGGGCAACGACCTCATCGACGAGATGAGCGAGTCGGGCGTCATCGACAAGACCGCCCTGGTCTTCGGTCAGATGGACGAGCCGCCGGGCACCCGTCTGCGCGTCGCGCTGGCCGGCCTGACCATGGCCGAGTACTTCCGTGACGTCCAGAAGCAGGACGTGCTGTTCTTCATCGACAACATCTTCCGCTTCACGCAGGCCGGCTCCGAGGTCTCGACCCTGCTCGGCCGCATGCCCTCCGCGGTGGGCTACCAGCCGAACCTGGCCGACGAGATGGGTCTCCTCCAGGAGCGCATCACCTCGACCCGCGGTCACTCGATCACCTCGATGCAGGCGATCTACGTCCCCGCGGACGACCTGACCGACCCGGCCCCGGCCACCACCTTCGCCCACCTCGACGCGACGACGGTGCTCTCCCGTCCGATCTCGGAGAAGGGCATCTACCCGGCCGTGGACCCGCTGGACTCCACGTCCCGCATCCTGGACCCGCGCTACATCGCGCAGGACCACTACGACGCGGCCATGCGCGTGAAGAACATCCTGCAGAAGTACAAGGACCTGCAGGACATCATCGCGATCCTCGGCATCGACGAGCTCGGCGAGGAGGACAAGCTGGTCGTCCAGCGTGCCCGCCGCGTGGAGCGCTTCCTGTCCCAGAACACCCACGTCGCCAAGCAGTTCACCGGTGTGGACGGCTCCGACGTGCCGCTGGACGAGTCGATCGCCGCGTTCAACGCGATCTGCGACGGTGAGTACGACCACTTCCCCGAGCAGGCGTTCTTCATGTGCGGTGGTATCGAGGACCTGAAGAAGAACGCGAAGGAGCTGGGCGTCTCCTGACCCCGGTTGTTCCGTGAGTGAACGAGTGAGGGGGCGGGCGCGTCCCGCCCCCTCACTCACGCCCCTTAGACTTGTAACCAACACCCGGCACACCCGCCGGGTGGTGACCCGAGGAGCCACCCTTGGCTGCTGAGCTGCACGTCGCGCTGGTCGCGGCCGACCGAGAGGTCTGGTCCGGCGAGGCCACCCTGGTCGTCGCGCGCACCACGTCCGGCGACATCGGCGTCATGCCCGGTCACCAGCCGCTGCTCGGTGTGCTGGAGTCGGGCCCGGTGACCATCCGTACGAGTGATGGCGGGACCGTCGTCGCGGCGGTGCACGGCGGTTTCATCTCGTTCGCCGACGACAAGCTGTCGCTGCTGGCCGAGATCGCCGAGCTGTCGGACGAGATCGACGTCCAGCGCGCGGAGCGGGAACTGGAGCGCGCCAAGGCGGAGGGCGACGCCTCCGCCGAGCGCCGCGCGGATGTCCGACTGCGGGCGGCGTCGGCGCGCTGAACCTGGGCGCCGTGCTATGACGTGACTCAGCCGCGGCTGGGACCGGAGCGATCCGGACCCGGCCGCGGCTGAGGCAGATGTGGATGTTTTTTACGTTCCGTTACCTAGGAGACGAGGAGGTCGGTGCCGGTGGTCCTCGCTCTGACTGTGTGCGGAATCGTCATCGCCGTCGTGGTGGTGGGACTCTTCGTCTTCGGCCTGCGCCGCCGGCTGATCCAGCGCTCGGGCGGCACCTTCGACTGCTCCCTGCGCTGGGACGCCCCCAGAGAGGGCGACGGCAACGGGAAGGGATGGGCGTACGGAGTGGCCCGGTACAACGGCGATCGCGTCGAGTGGTACCGGGTCTTCTCGTACTCGCCGCGCCCCCGCCGGGTTCTCGAACGCGGCTCGATCGAGGTGGCCGGCCGCCGGCTGCCCGACGGGGAGGAGGAGCTGGCCCTGCTCTCCGACGCCGTGGTCCTCGCGTGCGTGCACCGGGGGACACGGCTGGAACTGGCGATGAGCGAAGACGCGCTGACCGGATTCCTCGCGTGGCTGGAGGCAGCCCCGCCCGGTCAGCGCGTCAATGTCGCTTAGCGGGTCGTCGCTCAGCAGGTCTTCTACCGGAGTCCGCTGCTGATCGCGCTCGCCAGTTCGCCGTTGCTCGTGTCGCCGCTGAACTCCCAGAAGAACGCGCCGCCCAGCCCCTGGTTCTTGGCCCAGGTCATCTTCCCGGCGATCGTCGACGGGGTGTCGTAGGACCACCACTGGGTGCCGCAGTGCGCGTAGGCCGTGCCGGCGACGGTGCCGGTGGCCGGGCAGGAGTTCTTCAGGACCTTGTAGTCCTCGATGCCGGCCTCGTAGGTGCCGGGGGCCGCGCCGGTCGCCGTGCCGCCGGGGGCGGACTGGGTGACGCCGGTCCAGCCGCGGCCGTAGAAGCCGATGCCGAGCAGCAGCTTGGCGGACGGGACGCCCTTGGCCTTGAGCTTGGCGATCGCGTCCGCGCTGTTGAAGCCGGCGGTCGGGATGCCGGAGTACGAGGTCAGCGGGGAGTGCGGGGCGGTCGGGCCGGTGGTGGCCCAGGCGCCGAAGTAGTCGTAGGTCATCACGTTGTACCAGTCGAGGTACTGCGCGGCGCCGCCGTAGTCGGCCGCGTCCAGCTTGCCGCCGGAGGAGCCGTCACCGGTGATCGCGGCGGTGATCAGGTAGTCGTCGCCGAACTCGGAGCGCAGCGCCTGGCTGAGGTTCCTGAAGGCCGCGGCGCCCGAGGTGTCGCAGGTCAGGCCGCAGGCGTTCGGGTACTCCCAGTCGATGTCGATGCCGTCGAAGACATCGGCCCAGCGCGGGTCCTCCACGACGGCCTTGCAGGACTTGGCGAACGCCGCGGCGTTCTGCGCGGCCTGCCCGAAGCCGCCGGAGTAGGTCCAGCCGCCGAACGAGTACAGGATCTTGATGTGCGGGTACTTCGCCTTCAGCTGCCGCAGCTGGTTGAAGTTGCCGCGCAGCGGCTGGTCCCAGGTGTCGGCGGTGCCGCTGACGGACTGGTCGGCGGTGTAGGACTTCTCGTACGCGGCGAAGGTGTCGTCGACCGTGCACTGGCCGTTCTTGACGTTGCCGAACGCGTAGTTGATGTGGGTGATCTTCTCGGCGGAGCCGGAGGTCACCAGGTTCTTGACGTGGTAGTTGCGGCCGTAGACGCCCCACTCGGTGAAGTAGCCGAGGTTGATCTTCCCGGCCGGGGTGCCCGGGTCGGTGGAGCCGCCGCCGGTGGTGGTGACCTTGACCGAGCCGCTGGCCGGGCCGGTCTGGTCGGCGGTGTCGCGGGCCTGGACGCTGTACGAGTAGGCGGTGCCCTTGGTCAGGCCGGTGTCGCTGTAGGTGGTGCCGGTCACCGTGGCGACTCTGGTGCCGTCGCGCAGGACGTCGTAGTTCTTGATCCCCTTGTCGTCGGTCGCCGCCGGCCAGGACAGCTTCACCGAGGTGTCGGTGATGTCCGAGGCGCTGGGGGTGCCGGGAGCGGAGGGGGCGGCGTCGCCCGGGACGGAGGTGCCGTCGCAGGAGCCGCCGTTGAGCTTGCAGGCGGTGGGGGAGCCGGTGCCGGAGCCGTTGAAGCCGAAGGAGACCGAGGCGCCGGGGGCGAGGGTGCCGTTCCAGGACTTGTTCTTGGCGGTCCAGTGGGTGCCGGAGGAGGTGACGTCGGCGTCCCAGGCGGAGGTGACGGAGGTGCCGGAGGGGAAGTCCCACTCGACGGTCCAGGAGCTGAGGGAGGTGGTGCCGGTGTTCTTCACCGTCCACTTGCCCTCGAAGCCGGTGCCCCAGTCCGAGGCCTTGGTGTAGGTGGCGGTCGCGGCGGTGGCCGCCTGGGCGGGGGCGGCGAGGGCGACGAGTCCGGTGAGGGGGAGTGCGAGGGTCGCGAGCAGGGCCGCGGCTCTGTGTCTGAAGCGCACGTGCGCCTCCCTTGTATGGGGGATGTCGTGGGCATGCCTGACCGACAGGCCCGCAGTGCCGCGAGAATAGAAAGGTCTGGACCATAGGTCAATAGGTCTGGACCACTGGTCGGCGCGGTCCGTGGGGTCGGGTTTCTAAACCCCCAACTCCTGCGCCAGCACCGCCGCTTGCACCCTGCTGCGCAGCCCCAGCTTCGCCAACAGCCGGCTGACGTGCGTCTTCACCGTCGCCTCGGCCATGTCGAGGCGGTCCGCGATCGCCGCGTTGGACAGCCCCTCGCCGAGGCAGGACAGCACCTCGCGCTCCCGCCGGGTCAACTGGTCCAGGACCGCCGGGTCGGCCCCGCTCCCGCGGACCGGCTGCGCGGCGAACTCCGCGATCAGCCGCCGGGTGACCGCCGGGGCGACGACGCCCTCGCCGGCGGCCACCGTACGCACGGCGTTGATCAGGTCCGCCGCCTCCGTGTTCTTCAGCAGGAACCCGGCGGCGCCCGCGCGCAGCGCCCCGAACACGTACTCGTCCAGGTCGAAGGTGGTCAGCACCAGGACGTCGGCCAGCCCCTCGGCGACCACCTGACGGGTCGCCGCCACCCCGTCGAGACGCGGCATCTGTACGTCCATCAGGACCACGTCCGGCCGCAGCTCACGGGCGAGGGCCACCGCCCGCTCACCGTCCGCCGCCTCGCCGGCCACCTCGATGTCGGGGGCGCTGCCCAGGATGAGCACCAGGCCGGCGCGCACGGCGGACTGGTCCTCTGCGACAAGGACGCGGATCATGAGGATGCTCCCTGATCGAGGGGAAGGTCGGCGCGTACGGTCCACAGCGCGCCGTCGGGACCGGCGTCGAACGTGCCGCCCAGCAGCGCGGCCCGCTCCCGCATGCCGACCAGCCCGGCACCGGAGCCGGGGGCGCGCGGGGCGCCGGGGTCGCCGTAGGGGCTGGTCACCCGGACGTGCAGGGCGCCGTCGGCGCGGGTGAGGCAGACGTGGACGGGGCCTTTCGCCGCGTGCTTGAGCGCGTTGGTGAGCGACTCCTGCACGATCCGGTACGCGGCCAGCTCGACCGGCGTGGGCAGGTCCGTGCCGTGCGCCGCGTCGAGGGTGACGTCCAGGCCGTTGGCGCGGGCGCCGTCCACCAGGGCGCCGAGGCCGTCCAGGGTCGGGGCGGCGGACGGCCCGGTGTCGCCGCCGGTGTCCCGCAGGATGCCGATCAGCCGCCGCATCTCCGCGAGGCCCTCGACGCTGTTCTCCCGGATCACGCCGAGCGCCTGCCGGGTGGTGGCCGGGTCGTCGAGGGAGAGGGCGGCCGTGGAGTGGATGGCGATCGCGGACAGGTGGTTGGCGACCATGTCGTGCAACTCCCGTGCCATCCGAGCGCGTTCCGCGGCCACCGCCTGGACCCGGTCCATCTCCGCGAGCAGCGCGGTCTGTTCGGCGCGCAGCCGGGCGGCGTCGGCGGCCTCCCGGTGGCTGCGCACGATCAGGCCGGTGGCGGCGGGGGCGAAGGTGACGACCCCGACCGCCACCCCGACCAGCAGCGCCTCGGGCACCCGCCACACCGCGAACGGCACGACCGTGGCCGCCACCGTCAGCAGCCCCGCGATCCACGGGACGCGGCGGGCGGTGGCCGGGCTGCCGTACAGGACGACGGCGTACCCGAGATCGGTGTACATCAGCAGCGTGATCAGGCTGCCCTGGGTCATCGTGTCCAGCACCAGCGCGGCCGTGCCGATCAGGACGGCGGTGCGCGGCGCGGCCCGGCGCAGCAGCTCGCAGCCCGCGGTGACGGCGAGCGGGAGCAGCAGCGGCCAGCGCCCGTCGAACAGCACGATCGGGTCGTCGGCCGGCCGCACGCCCAGCCCGATGGCCCACAGCAGCACCCCGCCGAGCAGGCCGCCGGCCGCGACGTACACGTCGAAGCGGTGCGGGCGGGGGAGACGTACGGCCATGGGACCCATCCAACACGGCGGGCGCGGCCCCCGCCTGCTCCCCGCGGACGTTCCTGGGCTGCATCTTTCGATGTACCGGAGGTTCGTCACCGGCGACGACGCCCCGGGCCGCCGGGCGCGGAAGCCTGGAAGGGTGACCGAGAGGAACCCACCATGATCGTCACTCTGATCATCGTCTGCGAGATCGGCTTCTGGGTACTGCTGGCGGCCGGGCTGGCCACCCGCTACCTGCTGCGGATGGAGCGCACCGGCCTCGCCCTGCTGCTGTGCGAGCCGCTCCTGGAGGTCGTGCTGCTGGTCGTCACCGCGCTCGACCTGAAGAACGGCGCCGACCCGAACTGGACCCACGGGCTGGCCGCGCTGTACATCGGCTACACCGTCGGCCACGGCCACCGCACGGTGAAGTGGCTCGACGGCCACGCGGCCCACCGCTTCGACGGCCGTCCGCTGCCGCGGCCCCCGCGCCACGGCATGGCCCGCGCCGCGCACGAGGGCAAGGTGTGGCTCGGCACGCTGGTCGCCGCGGCCGTCGCCACCGGCCTGCTCCAGCTCGCCATGTGGTACGTCGGCGACCCGTCCCGCACCACCTCCCTGGAGAGCTGGCAGTACACGGCCTGGCGGGTGGCCGGCATCCACGGCCTGATCGCGCTGAGCTACGCGATCTGGCCGAAGAAGGCACCCGCGGGCACGGCCCTGGAGAAGGAGCGGGCCGGCCGCTGACTACCGCTCCCCGCCCGGCACCCACAGCACGTCCCCGACCTCCTTGTTGGCGTACCGCGCCAGGATGAACAGGAGGTCGGAGAGGCGGTTGAGGTAGGTGGCGGTGAGCGGGTTCATCGTCTCGCCGTGCGCCTCCAGCGCGGCCCACGTCGAGCGCTCGGCCCGCCGGACCACCGTGCACGCCTGGTGCAGCAGGGCCGCGCCGGGCGTCCCGCCGGGGAGGATGAAGGAGCGCAGCTTCTCCAGCTCGGCGAGGAAGCGGTCGCAGTCCGCCTCCAGCCGGTCGACGTAGAACTGCTCCACCCTGAGCGGCGGGTACTCCGGCTCCTCCACCACCGGGGTCGACAGGTCCGCGCCGACGTCGAACAGGTCGTTCTGGACCCGTACGAGGACCTTGACGACCTCCTCCTCCAGCGCCCCGAGCGCGATCGCCGTGCCGAGCACCGCGTTGGCCTCGTTGGCGTCGGCGTACGCGGCGATCCTGAGGTCGGTCTTGGGCACCCGGCTCATGTCCCCGAGGGCGGTGGTGCCCCGGTCGCCGGTCCTGGTGTAGATGCGCGTCAGGTTGACCATGCGCCCAGCGTAGTTACGCGTCGTCCGCCCGGAAGACACGCGTGCCCGCCGCCACGGCCAGCGCGGCGAAGGCGACGGCGACCAGAGTGCCGTAGAGCATGGGCGCGGTGGCGTACGAGCCGACGTAGGCGTCCCGCAGGGCGTCCACCAGGTAGCGCAGCGGCATCAGGTGGGACAGGACGTCCAGCCAGACCGGGCCCAGCGCCATCGGCAGCATCAGACCGGACAGCAGCATCGACGGCATGGTCAGCGCGTTGACCACCGGCCCGAACTCCTGCGGGGTCCGCACCTTCATCGCCAGCGCGTACGACAGGGACGCCAGCGCCACCGTGAGCAGCCCGACGAACGCGAAGCCGATCAGCACGCCGGGCAGCGGGGCCCGCAGCCCCATCACCACCGCGGCCAGCACCAGCAGCACCGCCTGGAAGACGAAGACGGTGGCGTCCCGCAGCACCCGGCCCAGCAGCAGCGCCAGCCGGCTCACCGGCGTGACCCGCATCCGGTCGATCACACCCGCGTTCTTCTCCAGGACCACCATGAACCCGGCGAACGAGGCGCCGAAGAGCGCGAGTTGGAGCAGCAGCCCGGGGACCAGCACCTGCCAGGAACTGCCCCGCCCGCCCAGCGGCAGGCCGGTCAGCAGCGGGCCGAAGAACAGCAGGTACAGCAGCGGCATCAGCACACCGAAGAGCAGCGCGAAACGCGAGCGCAGCGACTGGCGGGCATAGCGGCCGTAGACGAGAGCGGTGTCGTGCAGAAGCATCAGCGGTCCTTGCGAGGTTCGGGGCCCTATACGGCCACGGGGGCGGGGCCGGACGGGGCGGCGGGGCCGCGGCCGGTGACGGCGAGGAAGGTGTCCTGGAGCGAGGCGCCGGGCGAGCCCCCGTACTCCAGCTTCAGCGCCCCCGGGGTGCCCTCGGCGGCGACCACGCCCCGGTCGACGATGACCAGGCGGTCGGAGAGGGCGTCGGCCTCGTCGAGGTAGTGGGTGGTCAGGAAGACGGTCGTGCCGTACTCGTCGCGCAGGCGCCGCACCAGCTCCCACAGGCCGGCGCGGCTGCCGGGGTCGAGGCCGGTGGTCGGCTCGTCGAGGAAGAGCACCTTCGGGCGGTGGGTGAGCGCCATCGCGATGTCCAGGCGCCTGCGCTGGCCGCCGGAGAGCGCGCCGCACTTGCGGTCGAGCAGGCCGGTCAGGCCGAGGTCGTGGGCGAGTTCCGCGGCGCGCTCGGCCGCCCGGGCCCTGGGCAGGCGGTAGAAGCGGCCCTGGGTGACCAGCTCCTCGCGGACCGAGACCTGCGGGTCGACGCCGCCGGACTGGGCCACGTAGCCGCAGGCCGCGCGGACCCCGGCCGGGTCGCCGGCCAGGTCGTGCCCGGCGACGGTGGCCGCGCCGCCGGTCGGGGCCAGCAGCGTGGTCAGCATCCGCAGGGTGGTGGTCTTGCCGGCGCCGTTGGGGCCGAGGAAGCCGAGGATCTCCCCTTCGTGGACGGTCAGGTCGATGCCGCGCACGGCCTCGACGGGACCCTGCTTGGTGCGGAAGGTACGGGCCAGTCCGGCCGTACTGATGATTGCCATGCCCCACAGAAAAACAGAGTGAGCCCAAGTTTGCAATGACCCCAAGTTTTCATCGGCACCAGCGAAGCTAGGATGAGGGCGTGGCCGAGGGACTCAGGGAACGGAAGAAGCGGCAGACCAGGCAGTACATCTCCGATGTCGCCACGGGTCTGTTCCTGGAGCGCGGCTTCGACGCCGTCACGGTCGCGGAGGTGGCGCGGGCCGCCGATGTCTCCGTCAACACCGTGTACAACTACTTCCCCGCCAAGGAGGACCTCTTCCTCGACCGCTCCAGGGGGGTCGTCGACCGGCTCTCGCGCTGGGTGCGCGGCCGGCGTGACGGTGAGTCGGCGGCCGCGGCCGTCCTGCGTGAACTGCGCGAGGAGGTCGAGTCGGTGTCGCCCCGGCTCGGCCTGATGGACGGTTACGCGGCGTTCATGTGGGTCGTGCACGACTCGCCCGCCCTGCGCTCCCGGATGTGGGCCATCGGCCAGGAGGTGGTCGACAACCTCGAACAGACGCTCCGGGAGGAGACCGCGACCGCCGCGGACGACCCGCTGCCCGGCCTGATCGCCGGTCAGCTCAGCTGGCTGCACGGAACGGTCATGTCCGGCATCGGGCAGCGCATGCTCGCGGGCGGCACCCCCGCCGGCGTCTCCCGCGAGATGCTGCTCGTGCTGGACGAGATGGAGGAGCTGTTGAGCGAGAGGGTGCTCAACTACGCCGTGCGGGGCGCCGGGTGACCCGCCACGGTGTGATGTCCGTCATGTGAGACGTGACGCGCGTTACTTAGCGGTCACAGGGCCCCTCCCGCCCGCTAATGTCCGCCGGAGACACACAAGGACCCGTATCCAGGGGAGTCGCACAGTGGCACGGAAGCTCGCCGTCATCGGAGCCGGCCTCATGGGGTCCGGTATCGCCCAGGTCTCCGCCCAGGCGGGCTGGGACGTCGTCCTGCGCGACGTCACCGACGAGGCGCTGCGGCGCGGCACCGACTCCATCAAGGCGTCGTACGACAAGTTCGTCGCCAAGGGGAAGCTGGAGGCGCACGACGCCGACGCCGCCCTCGCCCGGATCACCACGACCACCGAGCTGGACGCGGTCGCCGACGCGGACGTCGTCGTCGAGGCAGTCTTCGAGAAGCTGGACGTCAAGCAGGAGATCTTCCGCGCGCTGGACAAGCTGGCGAAGGACGAGGCGGTCCTCGCCTCCAACACCTCCGCCATCCCGATCACCAAGATCGCCGCCGTGACGGACCGCCCGGAGCGCGTCGTCGGCACGCACTTCTTCTCGCCGGTGCCGATGATGGCGCTGTGCGAGCTGGTGCGCGGCTACAAGACGAGCGACGAAACCCTGGCCACCGCACGGGAGTTCGCCGAGTCGACGGGCAAGACCTGCATCGTCGTCAACCGGGACGTCGCCGGGTTCGTGACCACCCGGCTCATCTCCGCCCTCGTCGTCGAGGCGGCCAGGCTCTACGAGTCCGGCGTCGCCACCGCCGAGGACATCGACCTCGCCTGCCGGCTGGGCTTCGGCCACGCCATGGGCCCCCTGGCCACCGCCGACCTGACCGGCGTGGACATCCTGCTGCACGCCACGAGCAACATCTACACCGAGTCGCAGGACGAGAAGTTCGCCCCGCCGGAGCTGATGCGCCGGATGGTGGACGCCGGTGACATCGGACGCAAGAGCGGGCAGGGCTTCTACAAGCACTGAGGCCGCACCCGCTCCGGCAGACGTCACACGCCGGAGTGAATTCGGTATCGGTTGGCTCACGAGTGGCAACCGCCGGGCGTTGCACACAGTCAGAGGGTGCAACACCCTCACCGCACACCGGGCACACCCAGCACACCGACCACCGGCACGAGACCACACCGCGGAGCACGAGACGCACGCACGGGGAGCGCATATGCACATCAGGGGCGACCACGCCGAGCTGGCCGTCGGGGGCCGCCTCGACGTCCGCAGCGCGGCGGACGCCCGTACGGCCCTGCACTCGGCCGTCGACGACGGGGCCGGCGACCTGGTGCTCGACCTGTCCGAACTGGACTCCTGGGACGCCACCGGACTCGGCGTGATCATGGGCGTCCACCGGCGGGCCGGCCGCTGCGGCCGGCGCCTGGTGCTGCGCGACGTACCGCCGCAGATGCAGCGCCTGCTGGTGGCCACCCGGCTGCACCGCATCCTGGCGATCGAGGGCGGCATCGGAGTGGAGACCCTGCCCAGGGTGTGACCCGACGGGCCGGCGGGGCCCGAGAGCCGGGCGAGACCGGACAGCCCCCGCCGAACCGCACGACACACCCAATCCTCACGAGACTGTGACGTCTCGGACGGCGCGGCACCCCGGACTGTCGGAGATACTGGACTACGGTTTAGGGTCTGGCTGCCCGCTGTCTCGACGACCCACTGGCGGGCCCGGACCAGAAGCGACAGCGCGGTGTGCGGCAAGGCCGGGAGGGTGGTCCCGACCGGTGACCGAAGCACACGACGCTTTTGGGGGGCTTGAACCTATGGACCCGAACAACCGGGGACCTGCGGAGTACGGCCAGGACGGCGACGGCGACACGCCGCGCCCACGCCCGCCCAGGGACCCCCTCACACCCGACTTCGGCCAGGCGGCGCCCGCGCTGGCCCGCACGGTGCAACTGGTCTCCGGCGACTTCCTGCTCACCGTCAACCCCGTCGACGGCAGCGAGATCGAGGTCTGCCCGCCGGGCGAGCGCCCCGCCCGCCCGCAGAAGCTGACCGCCACCGAACGCGCCGAGGTGGAACGCGCCGCCCGGCCCCCCGTCCCGCCCGGCCCGGCGCTGCCCGCGCTGCCGCTGCTGGCCCGCCAGGACGAGCGGGACCGCCTGGTGCGCCTGCTGGCCCGCGGCCGCTCCGTCCGCCTCACCGGCCCCGGCGGCTCCGGCCGCACCAGCCTCCTCGACCGCGTCGCCGAGGACTGCGCCGACCTCGCCCCCGACGGCGTGGTCCGCCTCAGCGGCTTCCACCGCTCGGCCGACGACCTGCTCTACGACCTCTTCCACGCCGTCCACCGCGCGCCGCTGCACCGCCCCTCGCGCGCGGAACTGCTCGACCACGTCCGGGAGATCGGCGCGGTCGTCGTCCTGGACGACGCCGAGTTCGGCGGCGCCGCGCTCGACGGCCTGCTGGACGCCACCCCCGAGTGCGCCTTCCTGATCTCCGCCACCCCCGAGGTGCCGGCCCCCTCCGCCGACGCGGCCGTCGAGGAGGTCTTCCTCACCGGCCTCGACCGCTCCGACGGCGTCGCCCTGCTGGAGCGCGCCGCCGGCCGGCCCCTCACCGAGGAGGAGGCCAACTGGGCCGGCGACCTCTGGTTCGAGTCCGAGGGCCTGCCGCTGCGCTTCGTCCAGGCCGGCGCCCTGCTGCGCCGCCGTGACCGGCTGCGGGCCGGCGCCGGCCCCGCCGACGAGTTCGGCGTCCCCACCGACGCCGCCCCCCAGGACGCGGTGCCGCACGCCGCGGACGCCGCCGACGACGTACCGCTGCCGTCCCTCGGGGAGGCCGCCGCGCCCGCGCCGCTGCTCGCCTCCACGCTCAGCGGCTCCGCCCGCGCCGCCCTGGAGTTCGCCGTCGCCCTCGGCGGCGAGGTGCCGCACCAGGCGCACCTGCCCGCGCTGGCCGGCGACACCCACGCGGACGCCGCCCTCGGCGAGCTGGCCGCCTGCGGCCTGGTCTCCCCGGTCGGCTCCCGCTACCGGCTCGCCGCCGGGGTGCTGACCCAGCTGGAGGCCGCCGGGTACGGCGACACCGCCGACGGCCGGCTCCTGGAGGCGGCCCGGCACTACGCCTGGTGGTCCGGACACCCCTCGGTCACCCCGGAGCGGGTCTGCGCCGAGGCCGACGCCGTCCTGGCCGCCCTGGCCGTGCTCGCGCCGGCCGCGACCCCGCCCGCCGAGGACCCCGAGACCGGCGAGGCCGAGGAGAACCCGGCCGTACGGCTGGCCCGCGCGGCGGCGCCCGCGTTCGCCGCCGGACTGCACTGGAGCGCCTGGGAGCGGGCGCTGCGCTCGGGCAGCGAGGCCAGCCGGCTCGCCGGTGACGTCGTCGAGCAGGCCTACTTCCACCACGAGCTGGGCGTCCTCGCGCTCTGCGAGGACCAGCTCGACCGGGCCCGCGCCGAACTGGAGGCGTCCGTCGCGCTGCGCGGCGCCGCCGCCGACCGGCGCGGCACCGTGGCCGGCCGCCGCGCCCTCGCCCTGGTCGCCGACCGCTCCGGCGACACCCCGGGCCTCGGCGCCGCCGGCCTGCCCGCCGCCGGGGCCGGTGCCGTCGGGATCGACGCCGCCGCGACCGCGTACGGCCCGACGGCGGGCGAGGAGGTGCCCGACGCCCGGCACGAGGAGTCGGCGACGCCGCCCGCCGGTGTCCCGGCGCCCTTCCCGCCGCTCCAGCCGACCCCGCAGTCCCCGACCGTGGTCACCCGCGGCGTCTCGGCCGGGGGCCGTTCCTCCCTGGGCCCGTCCCGCAAGGCCGGGGGCGGCATCAAGGGCTTCGCCCGGCGCAACCTGGTCGCGGCCGGCGCGAGCGCCCTGCTCGTCGCGGTGCTCGGCACGGTCGTCACCCTCGGCGCCACCTCCGACGGCGACGGCACCGACCCCTCGGACCAGGTCGGCGTCAACCCGTCCGCCAGCCAGGGCGTCGACGACGGCGGCCTGGGCGCCGACCGGCCCGAGGACGACGGCGGCAACGGCGCGGGGGAGCCCGGCGCGGCCGGCGCCGGCACCACCGACCCCGGCCCGGACGGCACTCCCGGCACCTCCGACGACCCGTCGCCCACGGGCACCGGGACCCCGTCGGACGGCCCGAGCGGCTCCCGCGGGCCGAGCGACCCGGACGACTCGGACGACCCCTCGACGACGGAGCCGCCGGACACCTCGGAGCCGCCGGACACGTCCGAGCCCCCGGACACCTCGGAGCCGCCGGACACGTCCGAGCCCCCGGACACGTCCGAGCCGCCGGACACCTCCGAGCCCCCGGACACGTCCGAGCCGCCCACCGAGTCGTCGCCGGAGACGTCCGACTCGGCCAGCGGGCCCACGACCACCACCAGCGCCTCCACGAGCGGCTCGGCGAGCGCGCCGCAGTCCAGCGCGAGCGGTACGGGGCCGGGCTCGGTGTCACCGCAGATCATCTGAGCCGGACAGGGCGGAGGGCCGGGAACCCCCAGGGGGCCCGGCCCTCGGTCGTACCGCCTCGGCTCAGAACAGCCGCAGCTTGTCGTCCTCGATGCCGCGCAGCGCGTCGTAGTCCAGCACCTGGCAGCCGATGCCGCGGTCGGTGGCCAGCACCCGGGCCTGCGGCTTGATCTCCTGGGCGGCGAAGACACCGCGCACCGGGGCGAGGTGGGGATCGCGGTTCAGCAGGTCGAGGTAGCGGGTGAGCTGCTCGACGCCGTCGATCTCGCCGCGCCGCTTGATCTCCACGGCGACGGTCCGCCCGTCGGCGTCCCGGCACAGGATGTCCACCGGTCCGATGGCCGTCGGGTACTCGCGGCGGATCAGGGTGTAGCCCTCGCCGAGGGTCTCGATGCGGTCGGCGAGCAGCTCCTGGAGGTGCGCTTCCACGCCGTCCTTGATCAGGCCGGGATCGACGCCCAGTTCGTGCGAGGAGTCGTGGAGGATCTCCTCCATCGTGATGATGAGCTTCTCACCCGCCTTGTTGACGACGGTCCACACACCCGCCTCGTCGCCGGTCCCCTCCTTCAGGACGCACGGCGGCGACATCCAGTTCAGGGGCTTGTAGGCCCGGTCGTCGGCGTGGATCGAGACGCTGCCGTCCGCCTTGACCAGGATCAGGCGGGGAGCCGAGGGCAGGTGCGCGGTGAGCCGCCCGGCGTAGTCCACGGAGCAGCGGGCAATGACGAGACGCATGGTCGGCAACGCTACTCGACCCGCCCGCCCCGGCGCGATTCGCACCCTGGGACGGCGCCGTCCGGCGCGATCACGGTCCGTCCCACTTCTCCCATAAGCCCCATCTTGCACACTGGCCGATTGTGTGCCTACGGCAATCGGCGCATCCGGCCATTCTCCTGGTGCGGTCCGGTCGGGGTGCTTACGGTATTCAACGGGAGGTCGCGAGTCGCGTACACAGCGTGTTCGTTGTCGCGGACTCCCTTTACTGTCCGGCAACCCCTGCTGGTCGGGGGTGCGAGAGGAGTACTCATGTCGCTCGACGTCTCACCGGCCCTACTCGAACAGGCCGAGCGAGGCGAGGTTGACGAAGCGGACTTCGTCGACTGCGTCCGGACCTCCCTGCCCTACGCGTGGGAGATGATCAGCTCCCTGGTGGCACAGCTGAAGGTCGACGGCGGAGAGTTCGCCGACAACCAGACGCCTCCGCCGGACGAGCAGGCACGCGGCCAGCTGCTGCGTGTGCTCGCGAGCGACGCGATACGCGGCGCCCTGCAGCGGCACTTCGGCGTCCGGCTGGCCTTCCAGAACTGCCACCGGGTGGCGGTCTTCCCGACCGATCCCTCGGTCGACGACACGCTGGCCCGTTTCACCTCGGTGCGCAACCAGTTGCTGAACCAGTCGCCCGAGCTGCGCGACTGCTGACGCCGGTGCTCGTCTGCTTGCCGCTCCGCACGCGGGAGGTGCGGTCCACCGGAGCGGCAAGCTCTGCGCGGCGGATCGGCGGAGCCGGGGGAGGATCTCGCGGCCGGTCAGCGGAGCTGGGGGAGCACCTCCGCGCCGAGCCGCCGTACGTTCTCCTCGGTGGCCGCGAGGTCGCCGGTGCCCTCCACCAGCAGGGCGAACCGGTCCACGCCGGTGCGCTCGCTGGTCGCCGCGAGCCGGTCGGCGCACAGCCGGGGGGTGCCGACGGGGTGCAGGCCGCAGAGCAGTTCGGTGTAGGCCAGCGGGTCGCGCATCCGCCGGGGGCGGCCGTCCACCGTGACGTGGGCGTCGAGCCCCTGCCGCAGCCAGCCCGGCATCGCCTTCGCCAGCGCCTCCGAGGCGTCGGCACGCCGGTCGGCGACCTGGCAGACGCCGGCCGAGACATGGGCGGCGGACCGGATCTCCTCGGCGGACCGGCCGGCCGCCCGCGCGTGCCGCCGCCACAGGGCGATCATCTCGGCCTTCTCCTCGTCGCCGACGTGCATCCCGAGCAGCATCGGCAGCGCCCGCTCGGCGGCCAGGCGGACGCTCGCCGGTGAGGTGCAGGCGACGACGACCTCCGGTCCGGCGGTGTCCGTGAGCGCCTCCGACGGCCGCGGGACGACCGGCACCGCACGGAACCGGAAGCGTTCCCCTATGGCCTCGACCGTCGGCTCCCGCAGCCAGCGCAGCAGCAGGTCGAGGGATTCCGGGAATCCCTTCTCGTACGCCTCCAGGCCCGCGCCGAAGACCTCCAGGTCGACCCAGGGTCCGCCGCGGCCCACGCCCAGCGAGAACCGGCCGCCGCTGGTCAGGTGGAGCAGCGCGGCCTGCTCACCGAGGGCCACGGGGTGGGCCGTGGGCAGTACGCTGACCGCCGTGCCGACCCTGAGGTGGCGGGTGCGGCCGAGCAGCAGCGCGGCCAGGGTCACCGCCGACGGGCAGGTGCCGTACGGCACGAAGTGGTGCTCGGCGAGCCAGGCCGTGTCCAGCCCCGCCTCCTCCGCGACCTCGGCCGAGCGGACCGCCCGGTGCAGTGCCTCCCCCTGGCCCTGCCCCGGGAACTGGGCCGCCAGCACGAAACTTCCTACGCGCATTGCCTTTTCCTGCTTCCTTGGCTCCGACACGGAGCTCCCCCACAGGGCATAACCGCCTGACACGTGCCGAGGACACGGCCGGGCGAGGGGATTTGCGGATTGTCTGCCGAATGGGCCGTCGGAGGGCCGTCAGCGGACCGTCGGCAGTCCGTTCAGCGGGCCTGCGGCAGACCGGCGAACGGGCCGTCCGGCAGGACGCCGGTGACCCCCGCGGCGCCCGTGACGCCCCGTGCGCGGATCTCCCGCCGCCCCGGGCGCCGTACGCGTACCCCTTGTCGCGCCCGCGTAGGCTGGTTACGGCCCGTACTTCCCTGTATAGACCCGTGAGGTGTCCCGTGTCCCCGCGTCGCAACCGACCCAAGGGAGCCGGTTCGTCCGGCCGCAGCGTCGAGGACGACCGTCCCGGCCGCTACGGCGGGTGGCAGTCCGCCGAGAGCTGGCAGGGCGAGGACTGGTACGTGCGGCACGTGGCGGGCGCGAGCGCGCAGGGCAAGTCCTACCGCTGCCCCGGCTGTGACCAGCTGATCCCGGACGGCGTCCCGCACGTGGTGGCCTGGCCCGACCACGCGGGCGTCGACGACCGCCGGCACTGGCACAAGTCCTGCTGGAACGCGAAGGACCGCCGCACCACACGGGTGCAGCGGTCCCGGAACGCGCCGCGGTTCTGACGCCCTGACGCCCTGACGCCCGCTCAGACGTCCCGCCGCTCCAGCAGCGCGAAGGCGACGCCGTAGACCACGGCCGTGATGCCGAGGATGATCCACAGTGGCTCCCAGCCCGACGGGCCGGAGTCCGACAGCGAGTTGGCGTAGAAGATGCTGAGCTGGTTCGGGATCGAGTACTCCAGCAGGAACCCCTGCACCTCGTTGAGCGACTCCGAGAACATGAACATCGCGATCACCAGCGGCGCCAGCAGCAGCCCGATCATGACGGTGATGGCGCCCGCCGAGTGGCGGATGATCGAGCCGACGGCGAGCGAGAGCAGGCCGAGCAGCGCCATGTAGAGGGAGACGCCGACGGTGGCCTTGAGCCAGTCCTGTCCGGTGGGCCCCTCCGCCCCGTCCAGCATGGCCACGTGCGCGAAGGCGACGAGTGTGACGGAGACCAGCGTCACCACGAACGAGATCAGGAAGAACACCAGGCCCTTGGCGGCCAGCACCCGTCCGCGGCTGGGGCAGGCGGTCATGGTGGTCCGGATCAGGCCGGTGCCGTACTCCGACGCCGTGGTCAGCACGCCGAGCGTCATCAGGCACATGCTGCCGAGCAGCAGGCCGAAGAAGCCCAGTTGCAGCGGGTCGCTGCCGGCCAGCTCGGCCTCGGTGCCGGCCACCACCGCGCCGACCAGCAGGCCGATGCCGACCACCAGCAGGACGAAGACGCCGAGCGTCCACAGCGTCGAGCGCACCGACCGGATCTTCGTCCACTCGGAGGCGACGGCGTGCATCAGGTTGGTGCGCACGACCGGGATGGGGGAGGTGTAACCGGCGTACGCCGGACCGGGCGCCGCCCACCGGTCGGGTGCGGCCTGCGGCATCGGGGGCTGGGGCGTGCTCATCGGGCGTCCTCGGGCTCGGTCGGGGAGGGAGTGGGAGAGGAGGCGGGGGCCGGGGCGGGAGGGGAAGAAGAGGGGGCGGGAGCGGGCGCCGGGGCCGCGGACTGCCCCGGGACCTGGCCGGGAGCTGCCTGCGGTGCCGCCTGCGCGTACGGGTTGGCCGGCGGCGCGGCGGGCGCCCCGGGTCCGCCGTACGGGCCCTGGGCGCCCTGCGCGGGGGGCGCGAACGGCTGCCCGCCCTGCTGGGGCGGCGGCGGGGCGTACCAGCCGGGCTGGCCCTGTCCGGGCACCGGCATCGGCGGCTGCGCGCCGGGCGGCAGGGGCTGCTGGAGCCCGGCCTTCTCGTCGACGGTCGAGCGGTAGTCGACGGCGCCCTGCGTCATCCGCATGTACGCCTCCTCCAGCGACGCCTGGTGCGGCGACAGCTCCCACAGCCGTACGCCGGCCTCGTGCGCGAGGTCGCTGATCCGGGGGAGCGGCAGCCCGGTCACCCGCAGCCCGCCGTCCTGTTCCGGCAGCACGTGGCCGCCCGCCTCGGTGAGCGCCGAGGAGAGCTTCTCGCGCAGCTGGGGTTCGGTGTCGGGGGTACGGACCCGGGCGAAGTCGGCGGAGTTGGCCGAGATGAAGTCCTTCACGCTCATGTCGGCCATCAGCTGTCCGCGCCCGATGACGATCAGGTGGTCGGCGGTCAGCGCCATCTCGCTCATCAGGTGACTCGACACGAACACCGTGCGGCCCTCGGCGGCGAGCGCCTTCATCAGGTTGCGCACCCAGAGGATGCCCTCGGGGTCGAGGCCGTTGACCGGCTCGTCGAAGAGCAGCACCTGGGGGTCGCCGAGCAGGGCCGCGGCGATGCCGAGCCGCTGGCCCATGCCGAGGGAGAAGCCCTTGGAGCGCCGCCTGGCGACGTCCTGGAGGCCGACCACGCCGAGCACCTCGTCCACCCGGCGGGCCGGGATGCCGGAGAGCTGGGCGAGGCTCAGCAGATGGTTGCGGGCGGCCCGGCCGCCGTGCACGGCCTTGGCGTCGAGGAGGGCACCGACCTGGCGGGGGGCGTTGGGCAGCTTGCGGTAGGGGAACCCGCCGATCGTCACGTGTCCCGCGGTGGGGTTGTCCAGGCCGAGGATCATCCGCATCGTCGTCGACTTGCCCGAGCCGTTGGGCCCGAGGAAGCCGGTGACAGTGCCGGGACGTACCTGGAAGGACAGGTTGTACACAGCGGTCTTGTCGCCGTAGCGCTTGGTCAGGCCGACAGCCTCGATCATGCTCCGCACCCATCGAAAGGATCAGGACAGCGGGGCGCACGCCCCCGTAAGAGTTAGGAGCTTATCCAGGCGCTGACGGTTCCGTTCACATCCGGGCGGACCAGGCCGCCCGACGGGCACTTCTCAGGCGTCCCGCCGCTTCAGCACCACGTAGCCGCCGACGAGGGCCGCGATCACCCAGAGCACCATGATGCCGAGGCCGCCCCACGGACCGTAGGGGGTGTCGTCGTCGAGCGGCGGGACCACTTCCATGATCTTGCTGCCGGCCTGGTCCGGCAGGAACCGCCCGACCTTCTTCGTCACGTCGACGCTGCCCAGGATGTTGGAGATGAGGAAGAAGAACGGCATCAGGATGCCCAGCGACAGCATCGGTGAGCGCAGCATCGCCGCGACGCCCATGGAGAACACCGCGATCAGCGTCATGTAGAGGCCGCCGCCGATCACCGCGCGCAGCACCCCGTCGTCGCCGATGGACGCGCTCAGGTCGCCCAGCATCGCCTGGCCGAGGAAGAAGGCGGCGAAGCTGGTGGCCATGGAGACCAGCAGGGCGAGCAGGGTGGCGACCACGATCTTGCCGGCCAGGAAGGTGCCGCGCTGGGGGACGGCGGCCAGCGAGGTGCGGATCATGCCGCTGCTGTACTCGTTGGCCACCACCAGCACCCCGAACACGATCATCGCGAGCTGGCCCAGGCTCATGCCGGCGAAGCTGATGAACGTCGGGTCGAAGGTGAGCCGGTCCTGCTCGTTCATGTTGTCGAACTGACTCTTCGACAGTGCCGAGATCAGCATGCCGAGGGCGATGGTGACGACCACGGCCAGCCCCAGCGTCCACACGGTGGAGGCCACCGACCGGATCTTGGTCCACTCCGAGCGGACCACCTGCGTCGCCGCCATGCTCATCCCTTCCTCCAGTCGCTGCCCCAGGGCTGTTGCCGCTGCGCGGCCGGCTGCCCGTCGTGCGCGTGGTACTCGACCGACTCCGCCGTCAGTTGCATGAACGCTTCTTCCAGGGAGGCCCGCTGGGGACTCAGCTCATGCAGCACGATCCGGTGCCGCGCGGCCAGTTCGCCGATCGCCTCGGCCTTGTCGCCGTCCACCTCCAGCGCCTCGTCCGTGGTCCGTGCCGGAGTGATCCCGGCCTCCGACAGCGCGTCCAGCAACCGCTCCCGCTCCGGGCTGCGGACCCGGACGTAGGAGCGCGAGTTCTCGGCGATGAACTGGGCCATCGAGGTGTCGGCCAGCAGCCGGCCCTGCCCGATGACGACCAGGTGGTCCGCGGTCAGCGCCATCTCGCTCATCAGGTGACTCGACACGAACACCGTCCGCCCCTGGGCCGCGAGGGTCTTCATCAGGTTCCGGATCCAGTGGATGCCCTCGGGGTCGAGGCCGTTGACCGGCTCGTCGAACATGAGGATGCGGGGGTCACCGAGCAGGGCGCCCGCGATGCCGAGCCGCTGCCCCATGCCGAGCGAGAACCCCTTGGCCTTCTTCTTCGCCACCGCCGTCAGGCCCACCGTGTCCAGTACCTCGTGCACCCGCCGCGCCGGAATCCCGTTGGCCTGCGCCAGACAGAGCAGGTGGTGGTACGCGCTGCGCCCGCCGTGCATCGCCTTGGCGTCCAGCAGCGCGCCGATGTACGTCAGCGGGTTCTTGAGCTGGTCGTAGTGGATGCCGTCGATCCGGACGTCCCCGGCGGTGGGCCGGTCCAGGCCCAGCACCATCCGCATGGTCGTCGACTTGCCCGCGCCGTTGGGTCCGAGGAAGCCCGTGATGATCCCCGGCCGGACGGTGAAGGACAGGTTGTCGACCGCCACCTTCTCGCCGTACCGCTTGGTCAGCCCCGAAAGCTCGATCATGCCGCCCACGCTAGAACGCGACGTAGCCCCCTGCCACCCCAGTGGCAGAGGGCTACGTCAATGGTCCGACCCGGGTGTGGACGTCAGCGGGACTGCTGGGCGGGCACTCCGCGGGAGATGGAGTCGTCGTCGGTGGACGAGCCGGCGGCGGCCACCGCGGCGCCCGTGAGGGTCGCCAGCATCTCGCGCACGTTGGTGAGCTGCGCGTTGATGGAGTCGCGGCGGTTGGTGAGGGCGGCCAGCTCGCGCTCGGATTCCGAACGGATGCGGTCGGCCTTGGCGTTGGCGTCGGCCACGATGTCCTCGGCCTGGCGCTGCGCCGTCTCCACGGTCTGGCGGGCGCGGCGCTCGGCGTCCGTGCGCAGCTTCTCCGCCTCCAGCCGGAGCTGCTCCGCGCGGTGCTCGATCTCCGCGAGGCGCTTCTCGGCCTTGGCCTGACGGGAGGCCAGGTCGCGCTCGGACTGCTCGCGCCGCTTGGCCAGGTTGGTCTCGAAGTCGGCGGCGGCCTGCGCGGCCTTGGCGCGGGTCTCCTCGAAGAGGGCGTCGGCCTCCTCGCGCTTGGACTGCGCGTCCTTCTGGGCCTCGGCACGCAGCTGCGAGGCGTCACTCTTGGCCTTCTCGACGATCCGGACGCCCTCGTCCTCCGCCTTGGCCTTGCGGTCGGTCGCGTACGACTCGGCGTCGTTGCGCACCTGCTGGGCGGCCGACTCGGCCAGCTCGCGGTGCTGTTCCGCCGCGCGCCGGGCCTCCTCGCGCAGTTCCTTCGCCTCTTCCTCGGCGAGCCGCAGGATCTTCTCGACCCGCGCGCCGAGCCCGGCGTACGACGGCTCGGCGTCGGAGACCTGGGCCTGGGCGTTCTGCGTTTCGAGGTGAAGCTCCTCGATGCGCTTTTCCAGAGCGGTGATGCGGGCGAGAGCGCTGTCACGGTCGGAGACGAGCTTGGAGATTCGTTCGTCCACCTGAGCGCGGTCGTACCCACGCCGCACAAGCTCGAAGCCGTAGGGGGAAGTGTCGCTCATGGGGTTCCTGTCGAATGAGACCGGTGAGGTGATAGGTGGAATCCTAGGGGCCAACGCGGTGTGTAATCGAGCGGATGCGTGTTTGATCTGGAGAATGACACCTCTTTTGAGTGGCGGACACGCCGATGGCTCGCTCAAGTTTTGGTCAAAGCTCTAGCCGAGAGTGCCGACCAAAGGCCTCAGGAGACACCGAAGCCGCCCTCAACGCTACCCGTCTGACGACTTGCCACCCGAACGAGGGGCCCCGACCGTCGCTCCGGCCTTGACCCCGGCGTCCTTGCCCCCGGCCGGTGCCTCGAAGGACTCCAGCGCCTCCAGCACGTCCTGCACCCGGGAGATCTCCGCGTTGATGTCCTCGCGGCGCCGGACCAGGATCTCCAGTTCGCGCTTGCCCTCCTCGACCGTGCGACGGGCCTCGCGGACCGCCTCGGCCTTCAGCTCCTCGGCCTCCTTCACCAGCTTGGCCTTCTTCTGCTCGGCCTCCTTGAGCAGCCCCTCGGCCTTCTTCACCGCGGCGATACGCACCTTGCCCGCCTCGGAGTTGGCCTCCGAGACGATCTCCTTGGCCTTCGCCTCCGCCTTGGCGAGCTGCTCCTCGGCGGCCTTGACCAGCGCGTCGCACCGGTCGCCGGCCGACTTCATCGTCTCGGCGGCCTCCCGCCGCGCCCGCTCGTGCAGCTCCTCGATCTCACTGGTGAGCCGGTCGCGCAGCTCCTCCGCGCGCTCCCGGATGGCGGTGGCGTCCCGGCGGGCGCCGACCAGCAGCTCGTCGGCGTCGGTACGGGCCTTCTCCACCCGGGTGTTGCCCTCGACCGTCGCCTCGGCCACGATCCGGTCGGCCTCGGCACGGGCCACGCCGACCATCGTGTCGGCCTGCCCCTCCGCCTCCGCGGTGGTCTTCTGCGCCTGCTGCCGGGCCTCGGTGAGCAGCTTGTCGGCCTCGGCCGTGGTCTCCGTGATGAGCTTGTCGACCTGCTCGGCCGCCTCCGAGCGCCGCTTGTTGGCCTCCTTGCGGGCCTCGTCCAGGGCGCGTTCGGCCTCCTCGCGGGCGGCCGTCGTCACCCGCTCGGCCTCCGCCGCCGCCTCCGCCTCGGCCCGCTGCGCCTCGGCACGGATCCGCTCGGCGTGCTGCTGCGCGGAACCCACCGTCTCGGCGGCCTCGGCACGCAGCCGCTCCGCCTCCCCGGCGGCCTCCGACAGCACCTGGTCGGCCCGGGCCGCCGCCTCGCTCCGTACCCGCTCGGCCTCGGCCAGCGCCTCCGTACGGACCCGCTCGGCCTCCGCGACGGTCTCCGTGCGCAGCCGGTCGGTGTCGTCGAGGGTCTCCGCGGTCAGCCGCTCCGCCTCGGACCGGGCCTCGGTGATCAGCCGGTCCGCCTGCTCCGCCGCGTCCTGGCGCAGCCGGTTGGCGTCCTCCCGGGCCTCGGTGCGGGCGCGGGTCGCGGCCTCCTCGGCATCGCTGAGCGTCTTCGACGCCTCGGCCCGCATCCGGTCGGTCTCGGCGACCGTCTCGGCGCGCAGCCGGTCCGTCTCCGCGACCGTCTCCGCCGTCAGCCGCTCGGCCTCGGACCGGGCCTCGGTGATGAGCGTGTCCGCCTGCGTCGCCGCGTCGGACCGGATGCGGTTGGCGTCCTCGCGGGCGTCCGCCCGGGTGCGCGCCGCGCTCTGCTCGGCCTCGGCGATGGTGTCCGACGCCTCGGTGCGCACCCGCTGGGCGTGCTCGGCGACGTCCGCGCGGACGCGGTCGGCCTCGGCGATCGCCTCGGACACGGTCCGCTCGGCGAGCGCCTTGGCGGCCTCCGTCTCGTCCCGCGCCTCGCGCCGCAGCCGGGTCGCGTCCTCGCTCGCCCGCTCCCGCTCGGCGTAGGCGTCGGCGCGGACCCGGTCCGCCTCCTGTTCGGCCTCGCGCCGGGCGCGGTCCGCCGCGTGCTCGGCGGCGCTGCGCAGCCCGGCGATCTCCTCCTGGGCCTGCTCGTGCAGCCCCGCGACGGAGTCCCGTACCTGGGTGGCGTGCTGCTCGGCCGCCGACACCATCTCGGTGGCCCGCCGGTCCGCCTCCTCGACCAGCCGGACCGCCTCGGCCTGCGCCTCCTCCACGCGGGTGCGCGCCGAGGCCAGCAGCTCCTCGCTCTGCTCCCGGGCCCGCTCCCGCTCCTGCCCGGCCTCCTGGCGGGCCGAGCCGAGCAGCTCCTCCGCCTCGCGGCGGCGCCGGGCGGCCTCCTCCTGGGCGGCGGCCAGGGTCTCGGACGCCTCGGCGGCGATCCGCTCGGCGGCGCTCTGCGCCTCCGCCCGCACCCGGTCGGCGCTCTCCTGCGCCTCCGACTTCAGCCGCTCGGCCTCGCTCGCCGCCTCGGACCGCAGGCGTACGGCGACGGCCTCGCCCTCCGCGCGGGAGGCGGAGGCGTCGGCCGCGGCCTCGTCGCGCAGCCGCTCGGCCTCCTCCTCGGCCTGCTGCTGGAGCGTACGGATCCGCTCGGCCGCCTCGACGCGCTGCCGCTCGGCCTCCTCGGCGGCCTCCCGGCGGATCCGGCCGGCCTCCTCGCGGGCCTCGGCCAGCGCCTGCTCGGCCGCGGTGAGCCGCTCCTCGGCCTCCGTCTGGAGCCGGGTCAGCTCCTCGGCGGCCTCCGCCCTGCGGGCCTCGACGCCCCGCTCGGTCTCCTCGCGCAGCTCGGCGGCGGCGCGCTCGGCGTCCGCCCGCAGCTCCTCGGCCGCCTCGACGGCCTCCGCGCGGTGCCGCTCGGCCTCCGCCCGCGTACGCTCCAGGGTCTCCTCGGCCTGCCGGCGCAGCGTCGTGGCCCGCTCGATCGCCTCGGTGCGGACCTTCTCGCTGTCCGTGGTCGCGGTCTGCCGCAGCTCCTCGGCGTCCGCCTTGGCCTTGGCGAGCAGCTCCTCGGCGGACTTGGCCGCCTCCTCGATCTGCTGGACGGCCTCCTTGCGGGCCTCGGCGCGGATCTTCTCGCCCTCGGCGACCGCGTCGGCGCGCAACTGCTCGGCCTCGCCGCGCAGCCGCCGCGC
Source organism: Streptomyces sp. NPDC016677 (assembly GCF_055562815.1). Lineage (NCBI taxonomy): Bacteria > Bacillati > Actinomycetota > Actinomycetes > Kitasatosporales > Streptomycetaceae > Streptomyces > Streptomyces sp. NPDC016677. The sequence goes on from NZ_JBVHEO010000003.1 coordinate 741,575, forward strand.
CTCCTCCTGCAGCTCGACCGTCTTGGCCCGGTACTCCTTGGTGTCGTCCTTCGCCGCGCCCTTGAGCTCCTCGGCGATGTCGTGCGCCTCGGCGCGCAGCCGGTCCGCCTCGGCCTCCGCCTCGGTGCGGATCCGCTCGGCCTCCTCGGTGGCGGCCTTGGTGGTCCGCTTGGCCTCCTCGGACGCCTTGTTGAGCACCTCCTCGGCGGTCCGGGCCGCCTTGGAGAGCTGGCTCGCGGTCTCCTCGGCGGTGATCGTACGGGCCTTCTCGGCGGCCTCGGCGACGATCTTCTCGGCCTCCGCGCGGGCGTCCGCGACGACCTGCTCGGCCTCCTCCTTGGTGGCCTCGGCCTCCTTGGTGGCCTCGCCGACCAGCCGGGCGACCTGCTCCTTCGCCGTCCGCGTCCGCGTCTCGTTGGCCGCCTCGGCGCTCGCCAGGGCCTTGGCGGCGGCCTCCTCGGCCTCGGTGACCACCTTCTGGGCCTCGCTCTGCGCCTTGCGCAGGGCCTCCTCGGCCTCGGCCATCCGCTGCTCGGCGGTCCGGCTCAGCTCCTGGGCGCGGCGGCGGGCCTCCTCGGACTCGGTGGCGGTGGTGCTGCGCAGCCGCTCGGCGTGGTCGGTGGCCTCCTGGGCCTGGCCCGCGGCCGTGTTCAGCAGCCGCTCGGCGTCCGCGCGGGCGCGGCGCAGCAGTTGCTCGGCCTCGGCCCGCGCGGCCTCCGCTTCGCCGCGCAGCCGCTGCCGGGCCTCGGCGGTCAGCCGCTCGGCCTCCGCGCGGGCGGCGCTCATGGCCTGCTCGGCCTCGGCCCGGGACTCGTCCAGGAGCCGGCGGGCCTGCTGCTCGGTACGGGCGCGCAGCTGCTCGGCCCACGCCACGTTCTCGTTGACGTGGCTCTCGACGGTCTGCCGGCGCTCGGCCAGCTCCTGGTCGAGCTGCTGGCGCCGGTTGACCGCCTCCTGGTGCAGCTCCGCCTGGAGCCGGGCCGCCTGCTCGGCGTGCTCCTGGAGGATGCGCTGGGTCTGCGCGCGGGCCTGGCTCAGCTCACGCTCGGCGTCCGCCCGGATCTGGTCGGCCTGCACCTGCGCGTCGCGCAGCAACTGCTCGGCGCGGTACCCGAGATCGCCGCCGTCGAAGGCGGGCCGGGACATGATGGTGCGCCGCGCCTCGTGCAGCTTGGCGCGCAGCACCTCGACCTGGTAGCCGAGGTCCTCGGCGTGCTGGATCGCCTTTTCCCGCTCGGTCTTCAGCCGCTTCATCTCGGCCTCGAACCGAGAGAGGTGGTCGACGTCAGCCGCCGGCTCTCGCTCCTGGCTCTCGTAGCCCCGCACTGCGCGGTCCCATCCGTCCCCTGGTCGCAACACTCTCCGAACGAACCCCGGCCGTCCGCCGAACGGGGCCCCCGGGGAATGGTGTCAGATCAACGGCGGAGCATGTGCTGCTGCCCCGGCGCTCGTCCCCCGAAACCCGGACCCCGGCTACGGCCCCACCGTCGCCGACGGGGCCGGGTCACCCTGGATCGAGCGGCGACCGCACCCAACCCTACCGGCCCCTATGTACGAGGGTCAGTGCTCAGGTGACTCAACAGCCGCCGATGTGACCAGTTCTGTGAGTACGCCATGACAGTCCTTCGGATGCAGGAAGGTGATCCGCGACCCCATCGAACCCCGGCGCGGCTCGTCGTACAGCACACGGACGCCCTTCTCCCGGATGTCCGCCGCGTCCCCGTCGACGTCCGCCGTCCCGAAGGCGATGTGATGCACGCCCTCCCCGTTCTTGGCCAGCCACTTGCCCACGGCGGAGTCCTCCCGGGTCGGCTCCAGCAACTGGAGGTACGAGGATCCCCCGTCCGACGTATCGTTGATCTTGAGCATGGCCTCGCGTACGCCCTGCTCCTCGTTCACCTCGGTGTGGAACACCTCGAAGCCGTAGGTGGTCCGGTAGAACTCGACGGTCGCGTCGAGATCATGACAGGCGATTCCGATGTGGTCGATCCGCGTCAGCATGGGTTCAGTGGAGCGCTGTACGGGCGGTCACGCAACGTGCGCGCGATCACACCGACGGCCCGATGACGGGTGGCATACCGCTCGGTACCTTCGAGTAAACCCTCGTTCACTCCTCGGCCGCGCAGGCCGGTAAGGAGATCGCAGCTCATGGCTTCCACTACGAACAGCTCGGTGATCGTCGCGGGTGCGCGCACCCCCATGGGACGCCTCCTCGGCTCCCTGAAGTCCTTCTCCGGGGCCGACCTCGGCGGCTTCGCGATCAAGGCCGCCCTCGACCGTGCGGGGATCGGCGGCGACCAGGTCCAGTACGTGATCATGGGCCAGGTGCTCCAGGCGGGTGCCGGACAGATCCCGGCCCGGCAGGCCGCCGTCAAGGCCGGCATCCCGATGAACGTCCCGGCGCTCACCGTCAACAAGGTCTGCCTCTCCGGTCTCGACGCCATCGCGCTGGCCGACCAGCTGATCCGGGCCGGCGAGTTCGACATCGTCGTGGCCGGCGGCCAGGAGTCCATGACCAACGCCCCGCACCTGCTGCCGGGGTCCCGCGAGGGCTTCAAGTACGGCGCGATCGAGATGATCGACGCGATGGCGTACGACGGTCTGACCGACTCCTTCGAGAACATCGCGATGGGCGAGTCCACCGAGAAGCACAACACCCGCCTCGGCCTCACCCGCGCCGAGCAGGACGAGATCGCCGCCCTCTCCCACCAGCGGGCGGCGGCGGCCCAGAAGAACGGGATCTTCGAGGCCGAGATCACGCCGGTGGAGATTCCCCAGCGCAAGGGCGACCCGGTGCTGTGCGCCACCGACGAGGGCATCCGCCCCGACACCACCGCCGAGTCGCTCGCCCGGCTGCGCCCGGCGTTCACGAAGGACGGCACGATCACCGCCGGCTCCTCCTCGCAGATCTCCGACGGTGCGGCGGCCGTGGTCGTGATGAGCCGGGCCAAGGCCGAGGAACTGGGTCTGGACTGGCTGGCCGAGATCGGCGCCCACGGCAATGTGGCCGGGCCGGACAACTCTTTGCAGTCGCAGCCGTCGAACGCGATCCGGCACGCGCTCGGCAAGGAGGGCCTGGACGTCTCCGACCTCGACCTGATCGAGATCAACGAGGCGTTCGCGGCGGTCGCCGCGCAGTCAATGAAGGACCTCGGCGTCTCCTCCGAAAAGGTGAACGTGAACGGCGGCGCCATCGCCCTCGGCCACCCCATCGGCATGTCCGGCGCCCGCCTCGTACTCCATCTCGCGCTGGAGCTGAAGCGGCGCGGCGGCGGCACCGGCGCGGCGGCCCTGTGCGGCGGCGGCGGTCAGGGTGACGCGCTGATCGTCCGGGTACCCAAGGCCTGACCGCGTCCGAAGGGAGCTGTGCGCATGCAGGACGTCTCCGCGCTGGTGGCCCAGGCCAGGGAAGGCCGGCCGCGTGCCGTGGCCCGGCTCGTCTCCCTGGTGGAGGGGGCGTCCGGCCAACTCCGCGAGGTCATGGCGGCCCTGGCCCCGCTGACCGGAGGGGCGTACGTCGTCGGCCTCACCGGATCACCGGGCGTCGGCAAGTCGACGTCGGCCTCGGCGCTGGTGGCGGCCTACCGCAAGCAGGGCAAGCGGGTCGGCGTCCTGGCCGTCGACCCCTCCTCCCCCTTCTCCGGCGGCGCCCTGCTCGGCGACCGGGTCCGGATGGGCGACCACACCTCCGACCCCGGCGTCTACATCCGCTCCATGGCGACCCGGGGCCACCTCGGCGGCCTCGCCTGGGCCGCGCCGCAGGCGATCCGCGTCCTGGACGCGGCGGGCTGCGACGTGATCCTCGTCGAGACGGTCGGTGTCGGCCAGTCGGAGGTGGAGATCGCCTCCCAGGCCGACACCTCCGTCGTCCTGCTCGCCCCCGGCATGGGCGACGGCATCCAGGCGGCCAAGGCCGGGATCCTGGAGATCGGCGACGTGTACGTCGTCAACAAGGCCGACCGCGAGGGGGCGGACGCCACCGCGCGCGAGCTGAACCACATGCTGGGCCTCGGCGACTCCCGCGCCCCCGGCGACTGGCGCCCGCCCATCGTCAAGACGGTCGCGGCGCGCGGCGAGGGGACGGACGAGGTCGTCGAGGCGCTGGAGAAGCACCGGGCGTGGATGGAGGAGCGGGGCCTGCTCACCGAACGGCGCCGGGCCCGGGCCGCCCGTGAGGTGGAGACCATCGCGGTGACGGCCCTGCGCGAACGCATCGGCGACCTGCACGGCGACCGTCGCCTGGGAGCGCTGGCGGAACGGATCGTGGCGGGGGAGCTGGACCCGTACCGGGCGGCGGACGAACTGGTGGCGGGGCTGACGGAGGGGACGGCGGCGGGGACGGCGGGCTGACGGGCGGCTGGTGCCTCCGTGCCGCCTACCGGCCGCCGTCGTCATCGCCGTTGCCGCCGCCCTCGTCAGTCGTCGTCAGTCGTCGGAGTCGCCGTCGTCGTCGGAGCTGCCGTGGCCGTCGTCGTGGTGGTCGTCGTCACGGCCGTTGTCGTCACGGCCGTTGTCGTCGTGGTCGGAGTCGTCGTCCCGGTCCGCCGTGACCTTGCCCGAGTCCAGGCCGACCCGCCACTCCCGCTCGCCCTCGCCGGAGGTGCGCGTCTCGACCTCCCAGCCCTTGTCCCGGCCGTCGTCGTCCAGGTCGACGGAGGTCACCGCGCCCTTGCCGGCCACGGCCCGCGCGGCCTCGGCGGCGGTGACCGAGCCGCCCTTCAGCGCCGCCCGCACCTCGCCGGTGTCGTCCTCGTCGTCGTCGGTGCGGGAGCCGAGGACCGACCCGTCGGCGGGGTCGATCCGGACGCTGTGCCAGGTGCCGTCACCGCCCAGGACGTCGACGTCCCACGAGGCCGCCTCGTCCTCGTCGTCCTCGTCGTCCAGCTCGGCGGAGACAGCCGTACCGGAGGTGTCCTTCAGGGCGGCGGCGATCGCCTGGGCCGCCGTCACCTTCGTACCGGCCGCCGTCACCGCCGAACCGTCCGCCGTGTCCTCCGAGCCGTCCGCCCGGACGCCCTCCGCGGTCCGCGACACGGCCCCCTGGCCTTCCCCGCTCTCCCCGCCGACCGCGACCGCCGTGACCGTGCCCCCGCCGATCAGCGCGGCGGCCGTGACGGCGGCGATGACGATGTTGCGCTTCATGAGAAGTTCCTCCCGAGTCGGTTCGTTTCTCCCTGACGTGGCTTCACTGTCACGGACCGACGCTGAGAGGAACCTGAAGCCTCCTGAAGGAATCTTCAGGAGCCCTCTGCGACCCTCCCTGTATGCGCCTGTTGATCGTGGAGGACGAGAAGCGACTGGCCCTGTCGCTGGCCCGGGGCCTGACGGCCGAGGGCTATGCCGTGGACGTCGTCCACGACGGCCTTCAGGGCCTGCACCGGGCCGGTGAGGGCACCTACGACCTGGTGATCCTCGACATCATGCTGCCCGGCATGAACGGCTACCGCGTCTGCGCCGCCCTGCGCGCCGCCGGCCACGAGGTGCCGATCCTGATGCTGACCGCCAAGGACGGCGAGTACGACGAGGCGGAGGGCCTGGACACGGGCGCGGACGACTACCTCACCAAACCCTTCTCGTACGTCGTCCTCGTCGCCCGGATCAAGGCGCTGCTGCGCAGGCGGCAGGGGCCCGGGGCCTCCCCGGTGCACGTCCACGGGGACCTGAGGGTCGACACGGCCGCCCGCCGGGTCTTCCTCGCGGGCGAGGAGGTGACGCTGACCGCGCGGGAGTTCGCCGTACTGGAACAACTGGTGGTGCGGGCCGGCGAGGTGGTCTCCAAGGGCGAGATCCTGGAGCACGTGTGGGACTTCGCCTACGAGGGCGACCCGAACATCGTCGAGGTGTACGTCAGCGCCCTGCGGCGCAAGCTGCGCGCCGGGCTCATCGTGACCGTCCGCGGCGCCGGATACCGCCTGGAGGCGGGCCGATGAGCCGCCTCCTCGGCTCCGTCCGGGCCCGCGCGACGCTCGCCGCCACCCTGGTGGTCGCCGTGGCGCTGGTCGCCGCCGGGACCGCCGTACTGCTGTCCCTGCGCTCGAACCTGCTGGGTGAGGCCGGCACCTCGGCCGAGCGCTCCGCACGGGAGGTCGCCGCCCAGCTCGCCGCCGGCACCCCCTACGACGACCTGTCCCTGGACGTGGACGGCCGGCCGGTGCAGGTGGCCGGCGAGGACGGCGTGCTGGTCGCCGCCAGCGAGGACCTGGAGCGGATCAGCGGCACCGGCCTGGACGACGTCCGCCCGAGCCCGTCGCCCGCCGCCACCACCGGCGACGAGGACGACGAGGACGGCGACGACGGCGAAGGTCTGGAACCCGGCGAGATCGGCGAAGGGACGACCATCACCGACGGCTCCGCGACGATCGACGGCGACACGGAGGACTACCGCTTCGCCGCCGTCACCGTGGAGACCGACGACCGCGGCACCCTCACCGTGTACGCGGGCTCCCCGCTCTCCGCGGAACACGGCGCCGTACGCACCGCGCTGACCGTCATGCTGATCGGCTTCCCGTGCCTGGCGGCCGTCGTCGCCGCCGTCACCTGGCTGGTCACCCGGCGCGCGCTGCGCCCGGTCGAGGGCATCCGGCGCGAGATGGCCGCGATCACCGCCTCCGAGGACCTGGCCCGCCGCGTCCCGGTACCGGACACCCACGACGAGGTCGCCCGCCTCGCCCTGACCACCAACGAGACCCTGGCGGCCCTCCAGACCTCGGTCGAACGCCAGCGCCGCTTCGTCGCGGACGCCTCCCACGAACTGCGCAGCCCCATCGCGTCCCTGCGCACCCAGCTCGAAGTGGGCGCCGCCCACCCCGAGTTGCTGGACGTCGAGGGAGCCGTCGAGGACACCGTACGGCTCCAGCGGCTCGCCGCCGACCTGCTGCTGCTCGCCCGCCTCGACGCGGGGGAGCGCCCGGCCGACGCCCCCGTGGACCTGGCCGCGCTCGCCCGGGAGCAGGCGGAGGGCCGGGCCGGGGTGACCGTACGGTCGTCGGAGCCGCACGTGACGGTCGAGGGCTCCCGGGGCCAACTGGGCCGGGTGCTGGCCAACCTGCTGGACAACGCCCAGCGGCACGCCCGCGCCACGGTCGAGGTCTCCGTACGGCGCGAGGGCGACACGGCCGTGGTCGCGGTCGCCGACGACGGCGAGGGCGTCCCGGCCGCCGACCGGGACCGGATCTTCGAACGCTTCGTACGCCTCGACGCGGCCCGCAGCCGCGACGACGGCGGTGCCGGCCTCGGCCTCGCGATCGCCCGGGACGTCGCCGTACGCCACGAGGGCACCCTCACCGTCCGCGAGGCCCCCCAGGGCGGCGCCCTCTTCGAACTCCGCCTGCCCGCCGCCCCGTAGCGACGGTCAGGGACGGCCGCGCTGCCCCCGCAGATGATCGGCGATGGGCCGCAGCGCCTTGTCCAGCTCGGTCAGCGCCTCGGGGGACAGCAGGTCGATGAAGTGCTTGCGCACGGACGCCACGTGGTGCGGCGCGACCTTCCGCATGGTCGCCATGCCGTGCTCGGTGAGCACCGCGTACAGCCCCCGGCGGTCGGACTCGCAGTTCTCCCGCCGTACCAGATCGGCGTTCTCCATGCGCGTGATCTGGTGCGAGAGGCGGCTCTTGGACTGGAGGGTGGCGGTGGCGAGGTCGCTCATCCGCATCCGCACGTCGGGCGACTCGGAGAGGTTCACCAGGATCTCGTAGTCGTTCATTGTCAGGCCGAACGGCTGAAGGTCCTTTTCGAGCTGGTAGGTCAGCAGCTTGTTGACCTCCAGGTGGGTGCGCCAGGCGGACTGCTCCGCATCGGTCAGCCAGCGGGTGGCCGTCTCGGTCTCCATGGATGAAGTCTACCTAAGAAGTTGAAAGGCGAACTAGTAAGAGTGATCGAGTGGCGGTGCGCACGCGTTCGAGGTCACCCTCCGCAGGGTACCGCTCACAGCCCGAAGCGGCGCTGGAGGTCTCCGAGCTGTCCGGGAAGACGCGGTGACCCGGGCGCCGCGCCCTGCGGCCCGTGCGCCCCGCCGCCCGGCACCCCGGGCTCCTGCGGCGTACCGCCGGCCGCCTGCTCCGCCATCAGCGCCTCGCTCGACTGGAGCAGCACCGTCCCCGCCCCCACGAACTCGAACTGGTGCTCCTCCCCGGACGCCCCGCCCAGGCCCGTCATCGCACGTAGACCGCCCATCAGCCCGGTCATGTACCCGTGGTCGTAGTGGTGGCACGGCGAGGGGCAGTCGGCCCATCCCACCAGCGCCTGCGGGTCCACCCGGATCGGCGGTTCCATGAACACCACCGGCCCGTTCGACGCGGCCACGAACGTGCCCGTACCGATCAGTGTCAGGAACCCGGGAACGATCGACTGCTTCAGTGCCAGACTTGGCTGAAAAGCAAGCAGGTTGCCCGAGCGAATGGTCAGGTTCCCGTCCTCCAGGTCGAACGAGTTCACATCGAAGGCCCGGTCGGCGAGGAGCATCTTGCCCGACCCCTCCGCCACCACCCAGTCGCCGGCGTGCAAAGGCGAATGGAACGAAGACCTCACCAGCCGGTCCAGCCGCCCGAGCCCGATCCCGTTGAACTCGATCGCCCCGTAGTAGGCGATCATCTTCCCCTTCTGCAGGAACCACTGGCTCCCCTTCAGCTCCACGCAGAAGGTGTACGGGTTGACGTTGTCGTCGACCGGCAGCGTCACCGGGTCATGATGAACGACGCTCACAGCTTCTCCTCCGACGCCTGCACGTACACCGCGCCACTCCCGCTCAGCTCCAGCTGGAACGCCTCACCGGACCCGCGCCCCACCATGTCCCGCCACCCCAGCGCCGTCGACAGCCGGTTGCGGACGTCACCGTGATGGGCGACGTAGGCCTGCGGATCGACGTGGACGGGCCGCTGCGGGGTGATCGGCACCTCGATCACCCCGCCGTGCGCCATGACGGCCACGGCCCCGTGTCCCTTCAGCGAGGTGGTGAACAGCCCCTGTCCGCTGACCTGCCCCCGTACCATCCCCATGACCCCGCCCTGCGCGCCGAGGAAGACGGTGCCCTGCTCCAGGGTCCCCTCGAAGGCCAGCAGCCGATCGGCCTCCACGTACAGCGTGTCCCCGGCCAGCTGGATCACCTGCACATGGTGCCCACCGTGCCCGAACAGCACGGTCCCGCTGCCCTCCACGGTCATCAGCGGCGTGTCCTCGCCTGCGACCCGGCGCCCGATCATCGACATGACCCCGCCCTGCCCGCCCCGCAGGTTGGGCGTGAACGAGACGTCCCCCCGGTACGCCAGCATGGCCCCCCGCTGACTGAACAGCCGCTGCCCAGGCGCCACGGTCGCCTCGACCATCTTCGCGTTGATCTCCCGGAACGCCACGTCACACCTCCCCCGCGATCGTGTTCCGCTCACTGGGCTGGACGTACACCAGCCCGTCCCCCTCGAACCGGATCTGGAAGGCCTCCCCGCCGCCTTCCCCCAGGACCGTGCGGAACGTCACGCCCGACTGGAAGGACTGCCGCAGATTCCCCTGATGGGCGACGTACGCCCCCGGATCGACGGTCAGCGGATACCGCGCGCTCACCCGCAGCACCACCGCCGGCCCGTCCGACATGATCGCCGCCTGCCCGTGCCCCTCGACGGTCGTCGTGAACAGCCCGTTGCCCTGCGAGGCGCCCCGCAGCCCGGTGAACTCGGTCCCGGTCCGCAGCCCGGCCTCGGCGGCGAGGAAGTTGCTGGACTCGACGTACAGCTTCTCCCCCCGCAACCCCACCAGATTGATCTCGGACGCCCGGTCCGCGAACCAGCAGGTCCCGTGCCCCTTCACCTCCATCACGGTCATCTGCTCCCCGGTGATCCGCCGCGTCACCATCCCGCGCAGCCCCTCACCCCCGCCGCTCAGCTTCTTGAAGCTCATCTGTCCGTCGTACGCGACCATGGAGCCGTTCTTCGCCTTGACGGCATCCCCGGTCATGTCGACAGCGAGCACCTTGCTGCTCTGAAGTCGGAACATCGCCACATCTGCGAAGGTAACCGAGTCCGCACCCGCCCGGCCGGGCCCGTCGGCGATTTGCCACAATGGCCGAGCGCTTGTGCGCACGTTCACAAGATGATCGTCGACGTCTGTCCTCCCGAAGCCTCCGAAGGTGACCACCGTGGACCTCAAGACCGCCGCAGCCCTCCGCCGCCTCCGCCTGGTGTCCGCACCCGAGGCGATCTCCTTCCTCCTCCTGCTCGTCTGCTCGGTGCTGAAGCGCACCACCGACTTCAACGCCGTGCCGGTGATGGGCATGGTCCACGGCATCCTGTTCGTCCTGTACGTGATCTTCTGGGCGGACGCGTGGAACCGCGCCAAGTGGTCCGCCGGCACCGGCATCCTCTACTTCGTCCTCTCGGTCCTGCCCACCGGCGGCTTCTTCGCCGAGCGGCGGCTGAAGCGGGAGGCCGAGGACGCGGTGATCGCGTCCCGCGCCCGCCAGGAAGGGGTCGTGAACGCATGATCGTCGCCTTCTCCGTGACGCCGCTGGGCGTCGGCGAGGACGTGGGGGAGTACGTGGCCGACGCGGTACGGGTGGTCCGCGAGTCGGGCCTGCCGAACCGCACCGACGCGATGTTCACGTCCGTCGAGGGTGAGTGGGACGAGGTCATGGACGTCGTCAAGCGCGCGGTCGCGGCGGTGGAGGCGAGGGCCCCGCGGGTCTCCCTGGTCCTGAAGGCCGACATCCGCCCCGGCGTGACGGACGGACTCACGTCCAAGGTCGCGACGGTGGAGCGGCACCTGTCGGAGTGACGCGGCGGGGCGGGGGCGTGGCGCGAGCGGGGTGCCGCCGCGCCCGCCGTCCCCCGCCCCGGCGAGCGGATATGCGGCCCGCGCGAGTGAGCGGCCCCGCGTCCCGCGCGAGTGAGCGGGTCCCCGATGCCGCGTCGGCCGCATGGGGACGTACCCGCACGCGCGTACGGCGGAGAGGGGACGGGGTGGGGGGTGTCCGCCCGCAGCGGTTGGCGCGTCAACCCGCCGCACCCCCGTAAGCGACCGATTCCGCGCCGTTCCGAGGACGGACACCCCCCACCCCGGCCCCGACCCACCCACCGCACCCTGGGCGCTACGCGCACCCCCACCGAACCCGCACAGGCGCCGCGGGCATCCCACCCACCTGGACGCCCCCAGTTCGACACGCCCCCAAATCTCCACTTTCGTATGGGTAGATCGCTAGATCACTCCCCACTCACTGGAGGGCGCTGTGCGGCCGGAGGGCTACGACTACGACACCCACAGCCGACTGGCCGGACCGCTCACGGAGCCGTCCGGCACCGCGTACCGGGTGCAGTACACCTCGCTGCTCTCCCGCGAGCCCCACCGAATACAAGCCGTCCTCCTCATGACCCTCGCGCCGCTGCTCACCGGCGCCCTGCTGGTCTACCTCGTCTGGCCCACCCACTGGGTGGAAAGGGAGGGCGCCGACCGCTGGCTGACCGCCCTCGACGTCACCATGCTCATAGCGATCGGCCTGATCGAACTGTTCATGGTCGTCAACGTCGTCTCCATCGCCCACGCCACGATGGTCGCCCGCGACCCCGTCCCCGTCACCCCCGAACCCGGCACCCGCGTCGCCTTCCTCACCACGTACGTCCCGGGCAAGGAACCCCTCTCCATGGTCCGCGCCACCCTCGAAGGCGCCACCCGCATCACACACCCCGGCACTCTCGACGTCTGGCTCCTCGACGAGGGCGACGACCCCGCCGCCAAGGCCCTCTGCACAGAGCTGGGCGTCCGCCACTTCACCCGCCACGGCGTCCCCGAGTGGAACCAGGAGAGCGGCGTCCACAAGGCCCGCACCAAGCACGGCAACTACAACGCCTGGATCGCCATGCACGGCGACTCCTACGACTTCTTCGCCTCCGTCGACACCGACCACGTCCCGCTCCCCGACTTCCTGGAGCGGATGCTCGGCTACTTCCGTGACCCGGACGTCGCCTTCGTCGTCGGCCCCCAGGTGTACGGCAACTACCACAACCCCGTCACCAAGGCCGCGGAGTCCCAGCAGTACCTCTTCCACGCCCTGATCCAGCGGGCCGGCAACCGCTACCGCGCCCCCATGTTCGTCGGCACCAACAACGTCGTACGGATCGCGGCCGTGAAACAGGTGGGCGGCCTGTACGACTCGATCACCGAGGACATGGCCACCGGTTTCGAGATCCACCGCCGCCGCAACCCGCTGACCGGCCACCACTGGCAGTCCGTCTACACCCCCGACGTCCTCGCCGTCGGTGAGGGCCCGGCCTCCTGGACCGACTTCTTCACCCAGCAGATGCGCTGGTCCCGAGGTACCTACGAGACTCTCTTCAAGCAGTACCGCAAGGCCCTCTTCCGGATGCCCCCGGGCCGCCTGCTCTCCTACACCCTGATGCTCGTCTACTACCCGATGACGGCCGTCAACTGGTTCCTCGGCATCCTCAGCTGCCTCCTCTTCCTCTGCTTCGGCGCCTCCGGCACCGAGGTCGCCGCCTCCGTCTGGCTGATGCTCTACAGCGACGCCGCCGCCCTCCAGGTCGGCCTCTACCTGTGGAACCGCCGCCACAACGTCTCCCCGCACGAACCCGAGGGCTCCGGCGGCCTGGCCGGCATGGCGATGTCGGCCATCTCCGCCCCGATCTACCTCAAGTCGTTCAGCGAAGCGCTCCTGCGCCGCCCCAGCCGCTTCGTCGTCACCCCCAAGGGCGGCGACGCCAGCCCCGACCGCCCCCTCACCTTCCGCATCCACCTCACCTGGGCGACCGTCCTCGTCGCCGCCCTGATCGCGTCCGCGGTCCTCGACCACACCCACGTGGCGATGCGCACCTGGGCGTTCCTGGCCACCGCGATCTCCCTGGCCCCCTTCGCGGTCTGGGCCACCACGGCCCACCGCGCACGCAAGGCGAAGGCGGCCCCCACCCCCGCGGCACCCCCCATGCCCGCCTACCCGCCCGACGTCCCCCAAGCGACCGCCACCGCCACCGCCACTGCCTCTGCCACCGCCGCCTTCGCCACCACCGGCATCACGTCGACCGTCTCCGGCACCATGACAGGAGGTCACTAGGCCATGGCCTACCAGCCCTCGCAGAAGACCAAGAAGACCGTCCTGGGCGTGGGCGGCCTGGCGGTCCTGGCCGCGCTCAACGCCCCGGCCGCCCTCGACTTCGCCGGCGAGAAGTACCACGCGTACAAGATCTCCCGCCCGGCCTACAAGGCGCAGTACGGCTCCTGGAACCAGGTCGACATCCCGGAGGAGTACCGCACCAACGCCATCCACGCCGCTCTCCTGCACACCGGCAAGGTGCTGATCGTCGCCGGCTCCGGCAACGAGCAGAAGAAGTTCGACGCGGGCTCCTTCGACACCGTCCTGTGGGACCCGGAGAAGAACACCTTCAAGAAGATCCCCACCCCGGAGGACTTCTTCTGCTCCGGCCACGCCCAGCTCCCCGACGGACGCATGCTGGTGGCCGGCGGCACCGCCCGCTACGAACTCCTCGACGGCGAGGTCGAGCGGGCCGGCGGCGGCATGCGCGTGAAGAACGAGAACCCCGACAAGGCCGTCCACCTCCCCAAGGGCACCCGCTTCCGCTCGCCGGCCGGCGTCGAGTACGTCTCCAAGTTCGACGTGACCGTCCCCAAGGCGGAGCGCGAGTTCGAGATCACCCGCGACGAACGCGGCGTCGTCCAGCCGTACAAGACGAACATCACCGCCAGCGAGCGCCGCGTCTTCGTCGAGGCCGCCGAGAAGGGCCCGCTGTCGGTCACCGACACCCAGGCCCAGTACGAGATCGTCGGCCTGAAGGGCAAGGACGCCGACAACACGTACGGCCTCAGCGAGAGGATCACCCTCGACAAGCAGGACTACCAGGGCATCCGCGCCGCCTACGAGTTCGACCCGGTCGCCGAGAAGTACATCCCCGTCGACCCGATGGACAAGGCCCGCTGGTACCCGACCCTCGTCGGCCTGGACGACGGCCGCATCCTCGCCGCCTCCGGCCTGGACGACGTCGGCATGATCGACCCGGGCGACAACGAGATCTACGACCCGAAGACCAAGAAGTGGTCACCGGGCCCCAAGCGCTACTTCCCCACCTACCCCGCCCTCTTCCTCACCAAGGGCGGCAAGCTCTTCTACTCCGGTTCCAACGCCGGTTACGGCCCCGCCGACCAGGGCCGCGTCCCCGGCCTGTGGGACCTGGAGACCAACACCTTCCAGAAGGTCCCCGGCCTCACCGACCCCGACCAGCTGGAAACCTCCGCCTCCCTCCTCCTGCCCCCCGCGCAGGACCAGAAGGTGATGGTGCTGGGCGGCGGCGGGGTCGGCGAGTCGAAGAAGTCCACCCCGCGCACGGCCGTCGTCGACCTCAAGGAGGACAACCCAGCCTTCGAGCCCGGCCCCGACCTCCCCCAGGGCACCCGCTACCTGAACAGCGTGATCATGCCGGACGACACCGTCTTCACGTCCAACGGCTCCGAGGACTACCGCGGGCGCAGCGCCAGCAACATCCTCAAGGCGCAGTTCTACGACCCGAGGACCAACGCCTTCAAGGAGGCCGCCGCGCCCGCCGTGGGCCGCAACTACCACTCCGAGGCGCTGCTGCTGCCCGACGGCCGGGTCGCCACCTTCGGCTCCGACCCGCTCTTCGACGACCAGCAGAACACCAAGCTCGGCCACTTCGAGCAGCGGATGGAGGTCTTCACCCCGCCGGCCCTGCACCGCAACACGGCCGCCCGCCCGGCCCTGAAGGACGGCCCGGAGACCCTCGACGCCAACCACCGCGTCACCTACCGCACCGACCACCCCGACCGGATCGCCGAGGCCCGTCTGATGCGCCCGAGCGCGGTGACCCACACCACCGACGTCGAACAGCGCTCCATCGAACTCGACGTGACCAAGAAGGGGAAGTCGGTCACCTTCGACATCCCCGAGGACCGCACCCTGGTCCCGCCCGGCTGGTACATGCTCTTCGTCACCGACTCGGCCGGCACCCCGTCGAAGGCGAAGTGGATCAAAGTCGAGTAGGCCAGGTCATCCCGCGTCACGGGCATGACGGGCCAGCCCCAGCGCGTACTCCGGCCACCACCGCCCGGCGTCCGGCCCGCCCGCGCAGGTGCCGTCCGACTCTCCGGGCCGCTTGATCCACAGGTACGCGTCGACGACCGGGTCCCCGGTGTCGGTGGTCGGCCGGGTGCCCAGCGCCCGGCCGGGCGGGTTGCACCAGACGCCGGGCAGCGGCCCGTTCCCGTTGCGGCTGGTGTCGATCACGAAGTGCTTGCCGCCCAGCCCCTGGGACAGCTTCTTGCCGTACGCCGTGGTGTCGGCGTTCGTCTGGAAGTTGGAGACGTTGAGCGCGAAGCCGTCGGCCGCCTCGATCCCGGCCCGCTTCAGCGGCTCGACCAGCGCCCAGGGGTCCTTGATCCAGGCCGGGTTGCCCGCGTCCAGGTACACCTTGACGTGCGGCTGCTCCTTCAGCCGGGTGATCGCCTCGCCCAGCAGCCGCTCCCGCTCGGCGTGCAGCTCGCCGGGCGTGCAGCCGTCGACGATGTGCGCGACGGCGTCGGGCTCCAGCACCACCAGCGCCCTGGCGCCGCCGATGGCGTCGGCGAACTTCCCGATCCACTGCCGGTAGGCCGCCGCGCCTGCCGCGCCCCCGGCGGAGTGCTGGCCGCAGTCGCGGTGCGGGATGTTGTAGGCGGTCAGCAGGACCGTCTTCCCCGCCTTCGTCGCCGCCCGGGTGGCCCGGCGCACCAGCGGCGTCGGGTCGATCTCGCCGGCCGGCCAGAGCGCGGCGGGCTGTCCGGCGATCCGCTGGAGGAGTTCGGCGTCCTGGGAGCGGCCCTGGCGCTGCCACTGCCGGCCCTGCCGGGCGGCGGGGCTGTCCGGGTCGACCCAGAATTCGGAGCCGGCCCCCTTCTTGGAGGGGACCGCGGCCACGGACGCCTCGTCGACGTCGGCCGCGGAGGAACAGCCCGCCGCGAGCCCGAGGGCGGTGAGGGGCGCGAGGGCGCGGATCAGCCGGAACATGCTGCTCCCTGAAACAGAGGTGAGAAAGCGTAACGATCCACCACGCATCGTTACATACCGGACGCACCGCCCCTCGCATCGCCATGCCCGCGACCGATCGGGCCCGCGACCGTCCGGGCCCGCGACCGTCCGGGCCCGCGACCGGTCGGGCCCGTGACCGATCGGGCCAGTGGCCGATGGGGTCAGTGGCCGGGGTCGGCGGCCGGTGCCGCCCGGTCCGAAAAGCGGGACGGAGCTGACCGGCATGTGACCGGCCGGTAAGGTCTGATGCCGTGCCGAAGCCCCTCAGTCTCTCCTTCGACCCCATCGCCCGCGCCGACGAAAGCTGGAAGCGCCGCTGGGGCAACGTGCCCTCCATGGCCGCCATCACCTCGATCATGCGGGCCCAGCAGATCCTGCTGGCCGAGGTCGACGCGGTGGTCAAGCCGTACGGGCTGACCTTCGCGCGGTACGAGGCGCTGGTGCTGCTCACCTTCTCCAAGTCGGGCGAACTGCCGATGTCGAAGATCGGCGAGCGCCTGATGGTCCACCCCACCTCGGTCACGAACACCGTCGACCGCCTGGTCACCTCGGGCTTCGTCGCCAAGCGCCCCAACCCCAACGACGGTCGCGGCACCCTCGCCTCGATCACCGACAAGGGCCGCGAGGTGGTCGAATCCGCCACCCGCGACCTGATGGCCGTGGACTTCGGCCTGGGCGCCTACGACGCCGAGGAGTGCGGCGAGATCTTCGCGATGCTGCGCCCCCTGCGGGTGGCCGCGGGCGACTTCGAAGAGGACTGAGCCGGGGGCGGGGCGCCGCAAGATCGCCCGGAACGGCTCGTTACGCTCGTACTCATGAAAAAGAGCGTGCTGACCCGCTACCGGGTCATGGCGTACGTCACCGGTGTCCTGCTGATCCTGTTGTGCCTCGGCATGATCGGCAAGTACGTGCTGGACATGAACGGTGCCGACGACTTCACCCGCGTCGTCAGCATCGCGCACGGCTGGCTCTACGTCATCTACCTCGTCTTCGCCTTCGACCTGGGCGCCAAGGCGAAGTGGCCGGTCAAGAAGCAGCTGTGGGTGCTGCTCGCCGGGACCATCCCGACGGCCGCGTTCTTCGTGGAGCGCAAGATCACCCCGGAACTCCAGGCGAAGTTCACCGAGCCCGCACCCGCCGCCGTCAAGGCGTAGCGCGCCCGCCGCCACCGCCGTACACACGTACGGCGGTATGCCGTCGACAGATACTAGGACGTCCTAGTAAATTCGGAGGTATGGACGCTGACGCCATAGAGGAGGGCCGCCGACGCTGGCAGGCCCGGTACGACGCGGCGCGCAAGCGCGACGCCGATTTCACCACGCTCTCCGGCGACCCCGTGGAGCCGGTGTACGGACCCCGCCCCGGGGACACCTACCAGGGCTTCGAGCGGATCGGCTGGCCGGGCGAGTACCCCTTCACCCGCGGTCTGCACCCGACCGGCTACCGGGGCCGGACCTGGACGATCCGCCAGTTCGCCGGGTTCGGCAACGCCGAGCAGACCAACGAGCGCTACCGGATGATCCTCCGCAACGGCGGCGGCGGCCTCTCGGTCGCCTTCGACATGCCGACGCTGATGGGCCGTGACTCCGACGACCCGCGCTCGCTCGGCGAGGTCGGCCACTGCGGGGTGGCCGTCGACTCGGCCGCCGACATGGAGGTCCTGTTCCGGGACATCCCCCTCGGTGACGTCACCACCTCCATGACCATCAGCGGCCCGGCCGTCCCCGTCTTCTGCATGTACCTGGTCGCCGCCGAGCGCCAGGGCGTCGACCCGTCCGTCCTGAACGGCACGCTCCAGACCGATATCTTCAAGGAGTACATCGCCCAGAAGGAGTGGCTCTTCCAGCCCGAGCCGCACCTGCGCCTGATCGGCGACCTGATGGAGTACTGCGCCGCCGGCATCCCCGCCTACAAGCCGCTCTCCGTCTCCGGTTACCACATCCGCGAGGCCGGCTCCACGGCCGCGCAGGAACTGGCGTACACGCTGGCCGACGGCTTCGGGTACGTGGAGCTGGGCCTCTCCCGCGGCCTGGACGTCGACACCTTCGCCCCCGGCCTGTCCTTCTTCTTCGACGCGCACGTCGACTTCTTCGAGGAGATCGCGAAATTCCGCGCGGCCCGCCGCATCTGGGCCCGCTGGACGCGCGACGTGTACGGCGCGCGGTCGGAGAAGTCCCAGTGGCTGCGCTTCCACACCCAGACCGCCGGCGTCTCCCTCACCGCGCAGCAGCCGTACAACAACGTCGTCCGCACGGCGGTGGAGGCCCTCGCCGCCGTCCTCGGCGGTACGAACTCCCTGCACACCAACGCCCTCGACGAGACCCTCGCCCTCCCCTCCGAACAGGCGGCCGAGATCGCCCTGCGCACCCAGCAGGTCCTGATGGAGGAGACCGGCGTCGCCAACGTGGCCGACCCGCTCGGCGGCTCCTGGTACGTCGAACAGCTCACCGACCGGATCGAGGCCGACGCGGAGAAGATCTTCGAGCGGATCAGGGAGCGGGGCCTGCGCGCCCACCCCGACGGCAGGCACCCCATCGGCCCGATGACCTCCGGCATCCTGCGCGGCATAGAGGACGGCTGGTTCACCGGCGAGATCGCCGAGTCCGCCTTCCGCTACCAGCGGTCGCTGGAGAAGGGCGACAAACGGGTCGTCGGCGTCAACACCCACACCGGCTCCGTCACCGGCGACCTGGAGATACTGCGGGTCAGTCATGAGGTGGAACGGGAACAGGTACGGGCGCTGGGCGCGCGCAAGGCGGCCCGCGACGACACCGCCGTACGCGCCGCCCTCGACGCCATGCTCGACGCGGCCCGCTCCGGCACCAACATGATCGAGCCGATGCTGGACGCGGTGCGCGCGGAGGCGACCCTCGGGGAGATCTGCGGGGTGCTGCGGGAGGAGTGGGGGGTGTACACGGAGCCGGCGGGGTTCTGAGCCGTCCGTCGACCGGTGAGGGCTTGGCAGAAGAGCTCGGCCCGCGGATCCCGGGCTCAGACGGCATGCCAGATGGCCGGTCGGTCGCGGGTGTGGCCGTGCCGGCCTCGGAGGTGATCGCGCCGGCACCGCGCGGTTCCCTCGTCGGTGCTGCCCTCAGCCCGGAGGGAGACCTGCTGCCACGGTCTTCCGGCACCGTCCGCCCGTTCTGCTGTCAGATCACACCGAATGAAATGACTGCGCAAACGATCGGCCCATCACCATATCGGGACCTTTCCGCCGAGCCGACACAGTCGAACCGATACCCATCGGCATCCTCCTTGCTCGGGCCGGAGTGCGCTAGTGTCCCACTTGGCCCGATTCCTTAGCGTAGAGGAAGCGTCAAGAGTGACCAGTCAAAAGGAAGCATGATGATCGTTCCGGACGGAACGACGCTGCATATCATCGAGCGAGAGCCGGAGGCTCTTCCTTTCGTGAGTCCGCTGCTGCAGCGGTGGATGGCTCTCGAATTCGAGCCGCAGCAGTGCAGAAAGGCAGTCGAGGCGCTTTTCCGCGATCCCGCTTCCTCGGCCGATGAATCTCTTCTTGACGCGCGGGCGGTCACCGATGGGGGTACGGTTGCGACCGAGGCGCTCCTTCATCCGCCCGTGGAATATGCTTTTCGCCTCCGCGTGCTCGGGGAGAACGGCAGTGCGGACCAGGTGGTCACGCGGTTCGACGCGTCGATGGCCGTCGAGGTCGCGTCGGTGGTGCGCTCGCTGACCACCGAGGCGGAGACAGTACGTGATCTGTCGTGGCTGCCGCGTACGCTCCGCTCCTTGCTCACTCATGGTGACGTCGCGCCGACGCCTGGGTTCCCGCGCGTCGAGCGCCCTGGCATCTATCGCCGCGAACACGGATGTGTCGTCATCCGGTCGGAAACAACGACCGTGATACTGGATCCGGTGTCCTTCTGGATGCCCCGGGCCCCCCGGGCACCCATCGCCGTCGACGGCGGAATCGACGCCATTTTCATCACGCACGGGCACGCCGATCACTACAGTGTGCCGTCCATCCTGGCCCATGCCGACCCTGTCCGAACGACTGTGGTCGTCCCGCCGGTGCCGCGTACCAGCTTGCTCGCTCCCAACGACATGGTGCGCAGCCTGAAACTTTTCGGCCTCGACGCACGCGCACCGGAGTGGTATTCCTCGATCGTCATCGGTGATATCCACGTGGAAATTCTGCCCTTCTTCGGGGAGCAACCGGTCCGTGAGGGGCAGGCGCCCCACTCGGACCTGCGGAACTGGGGGAGCTGCTATCGCTTCTCCACACCTGGCTTCACAGCCATCTCATTGATCGACAGCGGCGTCGACCCGCTCGGTGACATGGCAGATGTCGTCCGTACGTCACGGAACGACCACGGGCCCGTGGATTTCTTCCTCAGCTCGTTGCCGCGCTTCCACTGTCCCTTCTTTCTCGGTCTTCCGCACTATTACTTGGCTCTTCCTTTCGACAGACTGCGGGAGCTGTTCACGCAATACCGTACGGGGTGCCTTCCAAGCGTCACTCCTGGTCCCGACGGTATTGCGGACGTATGTCGGGCGGGGCGACCGCGCTATTACCTCCCCTATGGCAACGGGCTTGAAGGGGTCGGTAACCCGATCGGGGATGTCGGCATGAGTATCGGTGAGCCTCCGGAGTGGGAGTTGGTGACTTATCTGACGGATCGCTTCCAGCGCGAAGGAATCCCGACTAGAGCGATCGGCTGGAATCCTGGTGACTGGATCTCCGTTGACCGGGGGCGCGTCGACCGGATGGTGTATGAACGGACCTCTCACTCGGCAGAGAAACTCGATCTCCTGAAATGATCCGAGCGAAAAGAAGCGAACGATCCGTGATGAACGTCGGCCACTTCACTTTCTCGTCCCTCATCGAGCCGCTCGGCGTCAGGGAGTTCGAGCAGGACGTGATGGGCCGACATGAGTGGCGCGCGACGGGCAGTCCGGACCGCTTCGCACACCTGCTGTCGTGGCGCAGCCTCAACGAGCTGATTCGTTACCGGCGCCCGCCCGCTCCCAGGTTCCGGCTGGTGAAACGGGGTGAAACCGTACCGGAATCGGCCTACCACCGCACCGTCCACACACTGCGCGGCCCGCTCAAGATGCTCGACACCGCCCGCCTCCTCGTGCAGATCCGTGACGGCGCCACCATGGTGTGGGACGCCATCGACCAGGTCCATTCACCGGTTCATGCCGTGAAGCAGGAAGTCGAGCGCGCGCTACGGGCCTTCGCCTTCGTCAACATGTATGCCAGCTGGGGAGACGTAGGGGGCTTCCCGGGGCACTGGGACGACCACGATGTGTTCGTGGTCCAGCTTCTGGGACGAAAGCACTGGCAGGTGCAGCCGCCGACCCGCAAATGGCCGATGCCCGATGATTTCAGCGAGCCGCCGACCGAGTACGCGCACGACTGGACGCTCACCCCGGGCAGCGTGCTCTACCTGCCCCGCGGCTGGTGGCACAGGGTGACCCCGCTGAACGAGCCCTCGCTGCACTTGACCATCGGCGTACTGCGGCCCACCAACGCGGACTTCCTGACCTGGCTGGTGCGGCAGGCGACCGCGTGCGACCTGATGCGTCAGGACATTCCTGATCTGGACGACGACCAGGCACGCGCCCGGCACGCGGCGGCCCTGCGCTCGGTTCTCGACCAGTGGCTCGGCCCATCGGCACTCGAACTTTTCCACGCCACACAGGCGGAGACGCACTACCTCGACCCGCGTCCGACGCTGCAGGCGATCAGTCACATTGGTCCCGAAGCATGGGATGCGGACTCGACGGTGGTCCTGTTGAGCACACGAGCGGAGATGCGCCGTCGCGACGGCGGTGTCGCCCTCGTGGTGGCGGGTGACGAGTGGTGGGCGCCGGTTGAGGCCGAGTCGTGTATGCGCGCACTCGTCGCGGGACGACCAGTACCGGCCGAAGCGTTGCGCACACCCGCGACAAGTTCCCTCGTCCGGGAGCTCGTCGCCTCGGGAGTCGCGGCGGTGATCTGATGAACCGAACGTTCACACCAGAAGGTGGCGAATGCAACTCTCACTAAGCAGCTCGGTCGAGTTGCACCTCGCGTACGAGGACGACAGCCCGTTCGGTACGACGGTGTCCGGGGAACTCGAAAGAAAGCTCAAGGAGCGCTTCCGTCCCGCGATCGACACGCTGCGGCGTGACGGGCTGGACGCGGTCGAGCGGGCACCGGAGATCCTGGACGGGCTGGGGCTCGACGGTGCCGGCGAGCTCTTCGACGCGTCCCGAATCCGTGATGAGCTGAGCTTCCCGGTGCCCGCACGGACCCGTCCGGCGGCGGTCGTCCTGTTCCGTGACCGCCGCGCTCCCCTGCGGCTCCCCCTCGCCCCGGAGCTCGCCGGTGACCTGGCGTCATGGATCGGAGAGTGGCAGCACAACGCCTCCAGGCCCGCCTCGGGTCCGGCACGCGCCCTGTGGGACGCGCTGTACGAACTCCAGTGCTTCGCGGAGCCGCGACAGCCGTCCCACACGCAAGGGTCGGTCACGTTGGTCGGCCACGCGACAGTGATGCTGTCGGGCCCGCGCACCAAGCTCTTGATCGACCCGTTCCTGATGCCGCGCGACGAACGGTACCCGGGCGGCTACCAGCCGCTGACCCACGGCGATCTGGCACCCGACGCTGTCCTCGTCACCCACTCCCACAGGGATCACTTCCACATCGACAGTCTGCTTCGGCTCGGCCGGGAGACACCGATCGTCGTGCCCGAGGTGGCGCGCGAGTCCTCCTTGGCCATCGACATGGTGTACCGGCTGAAGGAACTCGGGTTCACCGACGTGCGGTCACTCGGCTGGAACCAGCAGACGGTCATCGGCGACTTCCGTGTCATCGCTCTGCCGATGTACGGCGAGCAGCCGACCGACGACGCACCGCTGCCGCCCGGCATCCGGAACGCAGGAAACACGTACGTCGTCGAGGAAGGGGGACGCCGCTACGCCTTCCTGGCGGACGCCGGCCGGGACCACCTCGGTGACGTTCGTACGCTGGCGACAGACGCCTACGAACGGTACGGGCCCATCGACGTACTCTTCGGCGGATACCGGCCGTGGCGGCTGTACCCGATCCAGTATCTGACGAGTTCCGTCCCGCAGTACCTGCTGTACACCCCACGATCCCTGTGGCGGACCCGGCAGACGATCATGAGCGATTCCCATGCCCTCCTCGACACGGCGGAACGGTGGCACGCCCGCTACGTGGTCCCCTATGCGAACGGAGGGGCGCCCTGGTATTGGCAACTGGGTCTGGGTGCTGCCGCGGACGGCTCCGCCACCTCTGGGGAGACGCACTTCGACCCACTGCCGGAAGCGGTCGTGCGCGCCGCCGCGGAGCGCTCGGAGAACGGCGTGCGCGCGCTCGCCTCACCCGTCAGGACGCTGCTCATCAGGCCAGGGGAGTCGATCCGCTTCGACGGCCGGGGCGAGGCCGGCGTGGTCCCCAACCCCGGCCATGTCTGGCCCTACAACGACATCGACGCCCTGCTTTCGGCGACCGGTTCCACACGGGAGCCCATGGGGCTGTCGCGCAAGCGGGTCCTCCTGAGGCTCCTCGCCGCTGAGGAGATGCGACGCCGCGGCCTCACCGTGAGCACGCAGCAGGTCGCCGACATGAGCGACGACCTACGGCGCCAGCACGGCCTGACGGACCACGCGGACATGGTCGCCTGGCTCGACCGGGCGGGACTCGGCATGGCCGAGTACTGCGAGATCCTCTGCGAGTGGCAGGGAGTCATCCGCCTGGAGGAGGCCATGTCCGATCTCATCGAGAAGCGCCTGGCAGGTCAGCGGGCCTTCGCCACCATGAGTCGCGCATGACACCGGATGACTGCGTCGAGGAGGTCGCCCCGCAGGTCGTCGTGCGCGCCGCACTCTTTCCGCTCAGTAGACTGAACGGATTGCGCGACGAAGGCATCGCCGCCCTGGCCGCCGACGTGGGGACCCAGCCCACACAGGCATACGAGCAGGCGTACGCGGCCAGCATCGAGAAGCAGCGGCGGGCGCTCTTCGCGGCGACCGTCGACGACCCCCGATTCGCCAGGGCGCTGTGCCTGACCAACGATGCCCTCAGCCGTCACCTCGCGACCCGGCACCTGCCCTCGGTGCCACGGAACAAGCGAGCGCGCCGCCAGGACGCGACGCTGTACCGCTACCTCGCCCGTGCGGTGTGGCGGACCCAACCGTGCGATCTGTGGGCGGGCGTCACAGTCGCGGACTGGGGGGACACCGCCACGCGGATCCGGGCGGAGCCCGCGCGCTTCGCGGTCGCCCCTGACCTGCGGCCGTACCAGTTCATCGTCCAGTCACTGGCACACACCGGGGTCTATCTCGACCGTGGTGTCTACAAGCTGAACCCAACGCTGACCATGGACGCGCGACGAAGCCGCTGGCGGTACACCGTCCGGAACTTCTCGTCGATCGCGTCCGTGGAGCGGAAGCGCAGCCCCGGGATCGACACGCTCCTGGAAACCTTGGCGCAGCTGCGGCCGGCGCCGCTGTCCGTGATCGCTGCGGAACTGCGCGAGCATGGCCTGAACGCCCCGGAACTGGACGACATGCTCGTGTCCCTGGCACGTGCGGGTCTGCTGGTGGGCGGCCTTGTCTTCCCCCGCACCTTCGTCTCTGCCTGGGATGCGGTGACGGCCGTTCCGCGACTCCTGCACGAACAGCACGCACAGTCCTGGTGGTCCGCCGTGCTGCGGCTCCGGCGGATCTGCCGCCGCCTCGAAGGTGAGATGAGCACCATCGAGCTCGCACGGCTCCACGATGTGCTGGACGAGGCCCGTAGCATCCCTCTCGCACTGGCAGCCGAACTCGACGTCGAGCCTCCGCCCCTGCCCCGCTCCGTCCTGCGCTGTGACACGAGCGCTCCGTTCAGCATGGTCCTCGGTCCCGAGGAGAAGGCACGCCTGACCGCCGCCGTCGCGGAATTCGATCTCTTCGAGCGCTGTCACGGAGTCACAGCCGCGGCCAGGGCAGTGCATCGCAGGCTCGTGGCCGGTGGCCGTGCCAGGACACCTCGCGAGAGCACGGTCGGTTGCCGACGCGTGCCGACACAGGAGTCGGCATGGCGCGCTTCGGGGTCCGACCACGTGGTCGGGCGACGGCTCCTGCGCTGGTCCGAGTGGCTGGCAGGAACCAAGTCGCCCTGCGACCACCTGTCTGACGGCTCCCCTGACGAGACGCCACCGCCGCCCATCGGCGCGCTGATCCTGCGCCCGACCGCGAAGGGCTACCAGATCGCGGCAAGCACACCCGAGATCGCCGCCGCCTATGGCCGGTTCGGACACCTCTGGTTCGGCATCGGCCGCAGGGCGGGCCAGCAGTTCGACAACCATGCCCTGCACGGGTGGTACCGAGAGAGCCTGACCCGCGCCGCACGCGAAGCGCACCTCGAAGTCGTCGAGTACGTTGGACCGTGCGAGGCCATGCCGAACATGCTGGCTCGGCCACGCTTCCCCTTCCGGCGGTGGGATCGATGGGGAACCGCCTCCTCCTACCGTGCCGATCAGCTCGGCGTGGTGCTGGCGGCGAACGACGTCCCGGTCGTGGTCGCCACCGCGAGGGAGCACGCCCGCCCCATGGCCGTCTGCTGCTTCTCGCCGGCCAACGTCGGCTACAGCGAACCGCCCCTTCAGTCGCTGCTGCTGTCGTCCTTCCGCGACACACCTGACTGGTTCGCTCCGGAACTCCCCACGGAGGCCGAGCTCGCTCAGGCCGCTCCCTCTCCGGCACTGCTGCTCCCGAGCGGCAACTGCGTCAAGCCGAGGCGAACCGTCCTTCACGGTGCCGCATTGACGGAGCTCGTTCTGGCCCGGCGCTCGCGGGGCTTCCTCCTCTGGCAGGACCTGGCGCGCAGGCACGCCTGGCCCGAGCTCCTTCTCGTGAGCCGAGACGCCGGCTCCCCCGTGCTGATCACTCGCGACAGCCCGATCGCGGTGGAAGCGATACTGCACGGGCTGAGCGACCGGACTGGGTTCCTGTGCGTCGAGGAACCCGGTGATCACGTGCAGCTCTTCGACGACGAGGGCGAGGCGTTCACAGTTGAGTTCATCGTGCCGTTTCTGCGCCGCCGACACGCATGGTCGCGCCTGGCATCAGGCCAACCTGGTGCTGCCCCTCACCCGCCCCCCGGTCAGCGACCCGACGCACAGCATTCTTGACGCCGTCTTCGAAATCGTCGATGAGCTGACGGAGAACAAGCAGATCTCCTGTTTCTTCTTTGTCCGCAAGCCACCTGGTCTCAGGCTGCGCTTCCTGCTGCCCGAACCCGGTGACGATGCCGAAAAAAGAATCAGGAACTGCTGTGACAGCCTGGTCGGAGGCCGGCTTGCTGAACGCTGGTTCGCGAGCGTCTATGAGGCTGAGACCTTCAAACTCGGTGGGCCGGAGGCTGCCGAGGCGGTGCACACCCACTTCTCTGCGGACAGCCGGGCGTGGTGGCAGTGGAGGCAGTTACCGAAGGAAAAGGTGACCGTCGACGGACGACTTCTTTCGCTCGCCGTGCTGAACGATCTGTTTCTTCGATTTCTCGAGTATCCCGAGGAAGTCTGGGATGTCTGGTGCCGCATCACCTCAATGCATGGATCACATGTCGCCAGCGCCAGCGGTGCCACCATTGCCGTACCCACGATCGAGGGAATTATCAGTCACCTTGGTCCGGATGAGTCAGCGATTCTGCGTACCTATTCGTCGGCGAATGCCATAATGGCAGCGCGATTCGACGAGTTGCACGAGCAGGGCAGACTCCTGTTCGCGTACCGATCCGTTCTGCCGCACGTCGCTCTGTACCACTGGAACCGCTACGGGTTCACGCCGTCGGATCGCACTCACATGTTCACCGCCATGACGAACGCATGGTCACCGCATGCCGTAGGCCCCGGCTCGTAGGGCTCAAGGGAAAACATGCGCATCTTCAACCGGGACTACCACCAGCCGAAGACGTTCCTGCCTGGTACGAGACGAACCCGCCCACCGGCCGAGACATTGCAGGATTTCGGGCGGCACATGCCAAGGGTCGGTATCACGCGCCTGGCCAACGTCACCGGGCTCGACGTCATCGGTATTCCCGTCGTTCAGGCCATCCGCCCCAACTCCCGCTCTCTGTCCGTCTCGCAGGGCAAGGGTGCCGACATCGAGTCGGCGAAGGCTTCCGCGATGATGGAGGCCATTGAACTCTGGCACGCCGAGAACATCGAGATCCCGTGCCTCTACGGTTCCTATGACGCGCTGCGCCGCCGGTACAACCTCGTCGACCCGTACCGGCTGCCGTTGGTGAAGGGCGGGAGGGTACGGCCGGATCAGCAGCAGCCGTGGCTGCCGGGCTGGGACTTGCTGTCCGAGGAGAAGGTCTGGGTCCCTTTCGAGTTCGTCAACATGAACACGGTGGCGGTCGCCCAGGCGGCGATGACCTTCCTGGGCACCTCCAATGGCCTGGCGTCGGGGAATCATGTCCTGGAGGCGATCGAGCACGCGCTGTGCGAGGTCATCGAACGCGACGCGCACGCGATGCAATGTGCGCGGGGGACAGTCGACTCGCCCAGCGCGAAGATCGACGTCGACACGATCGACGACCCCTCACTCAGGGAACTGATCGACGTGTGTCGTGCCGCTGACATGGAACTGGCGATTCTGGAAATGACGTCCGAGGTCGGCGTCGCAACATTCCGCGCCGGATTGCTGGAGCGGGAGGAACGCGGCCAATGGAACCGGTTGGGCGCGGAATGGGGTTGCGGTACGCACCTGTCGCCCGTCGTGGCGCTCAGCCGTGCTGTCACAGAAGCGGCCCAGGCGCGTTTGACTGTCATCGCGGCAAGCCGTGACGACAATCCGCCGGCGGTGTACGCCGGGGCCCAGAGTATCTGGAGCGCCCGGGCATTCAGGGACAGCGTCTTCACGGCTCCTGGCGTGCGGCCTTTCGTACCACATGCTCGACAACCGGAGACGGACACGTTCGAGGGGGACCTCGACATCATGCTGGCCGCCCTCTGCGCGGCAGGTGTCGACCAGGTTGTGGTGGTCGATCTGACCAAACCCGACATCGGGATTCCCGTCGTGAAGGTCATCGTGCCGGACCTCGAAGCCGCACCGTTCGTGGCGGGTTATGTGGAAGGCCGACGTGCCCGTGCCGTTCGGAAAGGGAAGCCATGAAGGCAGTCCACGTGTTTCTCGGCCCCAGCCTGGCGTGGGAGGACGCCCGTGCGGTCCTTCCCGCCGCGACGTACTTGCCACCGGCGAGGGCGGGGGACGTCTACCGGGCAGTGAAGGCGGGCGCGAAGGTCGTAGCGATCATCGACGGATACTTCGAACAGGTCCCCGCGGTCTGGCACAAGGAGATCCTGTATGCGCTGTCCGCCGGTGTGCACGTCCTGGGGGCATCGAGCATGGGCGCGCTGCGAGCCGCTGAGCTCCACCCCTTCGGCATGGTGGGCGTCGGGCGGATCTTCGAGGCGTACCGCGACGGCGTGTACGAAGACGACGACGAGGTCGCCGTCATCCACACGGCGCAGGAATCGGGCTTCGCGGTGCTGTCCGAAGCCATGGCCAACATCCGCGACGGACTGTTCGAGGCGATGAGACACGGGTTCATCGGACGGGCGACGCACGACACGGTCCTGGGGCAGATGAAGCGACGCCACTATGCGGAGCGCACTTGGTCACTCATTCCCGAGATCGCGCGGAGCACGGGTCTTCCCCGGGCGGAGTGGGAAGCGCTCGTCAAGTTCGTGGAGAACGAGAAGCCCAACCAGAAGCGGCGCGACGCTCTCCAACTGCTGACGGAGATCGCGCAGGCCGGTACCAGGCACGAAGTACCTTTCCAGCCGCCCTTCGAGTTCGAGTCGACGGTTTTCTGGCAGCAATTGGTCAGTGGCGTACGAACCGGTCCGGGAGCCAGTGCCAGCCTTCCCATCGACGCGATCCGCAGTCACGTCGGCGTGGTGGAGGATGACGCCGACGCGATTTTCGAGGGCGCTCTGACGATGTACCTGGTCGTCAAGGAAGCCCATCGGCTCGGGATCCGGACCGACCCGGAACAGGTCGAACGCGTCACGGAGCGTTTTCGGACGGCACAAGGACTGCTGACACCGGAAACGACACGGGACTGGCTGAACAGGAACAAGCTGGGAGAAAAGGAATTCTCCGCCCTGATGGACGTCCTCGCACTCGTCGAGAGCGTGGCCAGGCACCACTCGGCGGGACTCGACGCCTTTCTCCCCGCGGAGCTGCAACGCCGTGACCGGTTCCAGACGGTGGCGACGGCTGTCGCCGAGAAGCGCGACGCCCTGGCCGAGTTCGGTAACACCTTCCCCTCGGCCGAGGACGTCGGGACGACGACGGACGATCTTCTGGACTGGTACGAGCGCCGGTTCCGGAAGCTGGGTACGTCGTTCGACGATCACATCCGCGCGCGCCGGTTCTACGACGGCGGCCAGTTCGTCTGCGAGCTGCTCCTGGAGTACGTCCGAGAGGGCGCACAGGAAACAAGTGCGGTGCAGGTCCGTGCCTGAGCGCCCTCTGAGGATCGGTCTCCTCGACTTCAGCTGGGTCTGGACCAGTCGGTCCCCTGAGGAGGCCCTCCAGGACACCTTGGCGCTCGCGGCGCGGGCCGAGACGCTGGGCTACTCGCGCTACTGGCTCGGTGAGCATCACGTGGAAGGACACGCCTGCGGCAGCCCGCAGGTGCTGGCCGGAGCAGTCGCGGCGGCGACAGAGCGGATCCGGGTCGGCGTCGGGGCGATGCTCCTGCACTACTGGGCGCCGCTCAAACTCGCCGAGGACTTCCGCTTGCTGGAGACGCTCTTCGGCCGTGTCGACCTGGGCGTCGGCCGCGGCCGTGCGGACAGCCTGGCCGCACACCGCGCACTGCTGGACGGGCGAGCGGCCGGCGACGGTCTGCTCGCTGACGAGGACTACGGTGCGAAGGTCGACGACCTCGTCGGCCACCTTCGGAACTCCCTGCCATCCAGCCATCCGCATGTCGGGGCTCCGGTGCTTCCGGAGAGCGCCGCTGTGCCGGAAATCTGGATCTGCGGATCGGCCGGCGCGGCACGCCACGCGGCGCGTACCGGCACGAGGTTCTGCTGCACCCTCTTCCATGGCGGCATCGCTCCGCCGGCCCATCTCAGGAGTTACCGGAAGGAGTTCCGTCCCTCCGGCGAACTCGCCGAGCCCTGCGCGGCCATCGCCGTCGCCGGTGTGTGCGCCGAGACCGAGGCGGAAGCGCGGGCCATGCGCGATTGCTTTCCCAATCCGAACTACGTGCCGAGCGTGGTGGGGAACCCGGATCAGTGCAGGACCCGGATCGAACAGTTCTGTGCGGAATATGAAGTGAACGAGGTGATCCTGCTGGACATGGCCCCCGACAGGTTGCGCCGGATGAGGTCGGCAGAGCTTCTCGCGCGCGTACTCGGGCTCGGGTCATGAAGCACTGCATCCTCGTCGTGGACGACTTCTACGATGATCCCGACGCCGTGCGGGAAGCCGCACTGCGACTGGCGTACGTCCGTCCCCAAGGGGTCAACTACCCGGGTGTCACGGCCGAAGGGCCCGCCGACGTCTCCGTGACCATGGCCCGCTTCTCGAAATTGCTGGGTGGCATCGACCTCAAGTACCGGCGGGGTCAAGGGGCGTTCCGGATCACCACCGCCGACGACATGAGTCGGCGTACGTCCATGGTCCATGTGGACACCCCCGACTTCAGCGCGGTCGTGCACTTGTCGAAGGCGGATACCGAGGGAACCTACTTCTACCGTCACCGAGAGCTGGGTATCGAGCGGGTGTCGCCCGAGCACAACGTTCGTCCAGAAGTGCGGCGCGCGATTGAGCGGGACACGCTGGACCCGAGTGCGTGGGAGATCGTCCACAACGTGCCCATGAAGTACAACCGGCTGCTCATCTTCGACGGGAAGTACTTCCACTCGGGCGCTCGTCGGTTGACAGGAGCCGGCCCGGCCGACGGGCGGATGACTCAGAACTTCTTCTTCTACCAGGCTCAGGCCGACAGCGAGGAGCAGGCAGGGTGAAAGCGCAGTCCGGGCCAACCACGGTGCAGGGCGACGCGGTGATCGACCGACGCGCCCCCGTCGTACGCCGCCCCCTCGTGCGGGACGAGCACCAGGTGATCGCCGATCTGCTGCCGGAGTTCAGTGAGGAGGCGCTGCGCATGTCGTACCGAGGCGAAGCGGTGGAACTCATCATCGGCATGCTCCGTGTCCGGCAGAGCTTTCCGCGGGCTCACCGGTTCGACCTGTCCGAACTCCTCGCATGGGAGCGGCGTACCAAAGCGGTGGTGTCCGCCGGGCAGGCGTTCGACGTCATTCATGACCCGTCCTTCCGGACGTTGAAGCCGTACGCCGTCATCCCCGTACAGGCTTTCGGGAAGCCCCTGCGGCCCGTCATCATGGAAATGCACCGGCGACTGGCTCTCGACCCGTACGGCTTCGCGCTGCTGTGGATCGGCAGCGGCGGATATGTGACCCCCCTGCACCATGACGGCGAGATGGTGCACGGCCGTTGGAACCTCGTCGTGCGCGGCGGCAAGCAGTTCGACTTCGTTCCCCCGTCCTGCCGTCGGGTGCCACGACGGCCGGTGTGGGACCTCCACCGGCGGTTCAGTCCGATGTATACGTCACCCGTCCCTGACGCGTGGCTCTCGGACGGCACCGGGGCCGTCCGCGTCAATCTCGGGCCAGGTCAGATGGTCACCTGGGGCAGACGCTGGTGGCATCGAGTCGAGATCGACGAATCCGACGTCACCATCACCCTGTCCACCCGAGGTCACCGGCCGCACGAGAGGCTCCGGCCTCGAGCGCTCGCGCAGCGGCTGGGCGTCAGGCTGTTCGGGGAGGTGGAGCACTACCTTGAGTCCTCTGACGTCCAGCCGCCGGTGATGACGCCGGGTGAACTGCGTTCGCTGTACGGATGAATGTCAGAGGTCCTGGGCTGCCGCAAGGTCAGCGCTCCGACTGTTCGGCCTTGATGACGAGCCAGTCGGCGTCGATCGGCTCGTCCGAAGCAACGGCGCCCTGCCAGCACATAGCCGTTCCGTTGGCGCTGGCCTTGACCTGCGCGCCGAGATTCGCGACCTCCTTCCGCACCCGTCGGTGCTCGCCGAGCACATCCTGGATCTCGGCCTCCGTGAACGAGAAACCGAGTTTGCGCCCTTCTTCGAGTGCCACCTTCGCGAACTCGGACGGGCTGAGTTCGTCGGTGCCGAGACCCAATTCAGGGTGCTGGGGGATGTAGTCCCTGCAGAACTTCTCGAACGTCATCTTCTCGCTGTGGGGGCGTGCCATGTCGCATCTCCTGTCATGCAAACGTTCGCCGGAAATCAGGCTAATACGTACCATACGGAACTCTTCGCCGCATTTCGCGCATCTGATGCGTATGGGTTTTGTGGGTCTGTTCGGGTGGATTTGCGGGTGGCGTCGTGTGTGTCCCGCGGCGAACGTGCCGGGGCACAGCCGTTCTCGCACCTGGCGGTGCCGGACGGTCGTTCCGGTCGACGACGAGGCGGATGTCGGGCGGAAGGCGGTCCCGCCCCGACAGGCCGAAGTCCGGCGGCCCCTCCGTCGCGGGTGCGGCCGAGCCGGCGCCGCGTGGTCCCTCCCGTCGGCATTTCCCCCGGATGAACCGGCGTCGGCGGCACTATTCGCTGAAGCTGCTTCTACTGGACTTCTGGGGCAGAGGGTGCCTCACGGTGATCCGCCAGCTGAGCCGGCCGGGAGGTCAGGCCCGACAGCAGGACCCGCGTGAAACCCCGTACCCACGCCTCGTCCGCGGGCTCCGCGCTCACCAGCGTCCGGTGCACCACCGCGCCCGCCACCACGTCGAAGATCAGGTCCACGGTGCGGGCGGCCTCGTCCGGGTCGGGCTGGGGCGGGAGTTCGCCGCGGGCCTGGGCGCGGGCGCGGCCCTCCAGGACCAGGCCCTTCTGGCGTTGCACGATCGAGCGGCGGATGCGTTCGCGCAGGGCGGGGTCGCGGGTGGACTCGGCGACGACCGCCATCAGGCCGCTGCGGGCCTCCGGGCGGTCCAGGATCGACGCGAACTGGAGGACCACGCCCTCGATGTCGGCGGCCAGGCAGCCGCAGTCGGGCAGGCGGAGTTCGTCGAAGAGCTCGGCGACCGCGTCGACGACCAGTTCGTTCTTGCCCGACCAGCGGCGGTAGAGGGTCGTCTTGGCGACCCCGGCCCGTGCCGCCACGTCGCCCAGGGTCAGTTTCGACCAGCCCAGCTCGACCAGCGCCTCCCGCGTCGCGGCCAGGATCGCGGCGTCGGCCGCCGCGCTGCGCGGGCGGCCGGAGCGACCGGCGGGGGAGCGGTTCGGCATCCCTCGACCATATCCGCGGGTTTGGCGGGGGATGCCGTGAGGGAGATCACCAAGGGGCCGTATCGCGGGAGGTGCGCACGGTATTACGCTACGAGGCGTAGCGAAAGCGAGGGTGACCCCGGGCTGGAGCGACGACCACCGGCGCCAGGTGGGGACCTGGCGCCGAACAACACACTTCGGAGCGGGTTTCAGGCCGCTTTTCACGGACGCGCGCGGTACGGGGGAGGATAGGCGCATGCAGCCACGGAACATGTCCATGAGCGGGGTCGTCGACCTCGCCGCGGTGAAGGCGGCCCAGGAGGCCAAGGCGAAGGCGGAGCAGGCGCGCGCCCAGGCCGCGCAGCAGGGCGGCGGGGGTGCCGTCTCACCCGCAGATCTCGTCATCGACGTCGACGAGGCGGGCTTCGAACTCGACGTCCTGCAGCGGTCCACCGAGGTCCCGGTCGTCATCGACTTCTGGGCCGAGTGGTGCGAGCCCTGCAAGCAGCTGAGCCCGGTCCTGGAGCGGCTCACCGTCGAGTACAACGGCCGGTTCGTGCTCGCCAAGATCGATGTCGACGCCAACCAGATGCTGATGCAGCAGTTCGGCATCCAGGGCATCCCGGCCGTCTTCGCGGTGGTCGCGGGACAGGCGCTGCCGCTCTTCCAGGGTGCCGCCGGCGAGGCCCAGATCCGCCAGACCCTGGACCAGCTGGTGCAGGTCGCCGAGGAGCGCTTCGGCCTGACAGGCCTCGTCGTCGACCCCGAGGCCGACCCGGGCGCCGCCCAGCAGGCCCCCGCCGCCCCGGCCGGACCGCACGACGCCGCGCTGGAGGCCGCCGTACAGGCCCTGGACGCGGGCGACCTGGGCGGCGCGGTGCGCGCGTACCGGAACGTACTGAACGAGGACCCGGGCAACATGGAGGCCAAACTCGGTCTCGCCCAGGCCGAGTTGCTCCAGCGGGTGCAGGACCTGGACCCGCAGCAGGTGCGCAAGGACGCCGCCGACAAGCCCGCCGACGTGCGGGCGCAGATCGCCGCCGCCGACCTCGACCTGGTCGGCGGTCATGTGGAGGACGCCTTCGGGCGCCTCATCGACACGGTGCGGCGCACCTTCGGCGACGAACGGGACGCCGTGCGGGTGCGGCTGCTGGAGCTGTTCGAGGTCGTCGGCGCCGACGACCCGCGGGTGACGGCGGCCCGCCGGGCGCTCGCCCGCGCCCTGTTCTGACCGGACCCACGCCTCTCCCGACCGCCCGGCCGACGATCTCCCGGCCGGGCGGTGCCCGAGTGAAGGGAAACGTCGGCGGAGCCGCAGGACAGCCGTGTTTTACCAAAACTTGGTAATCGTGGCCGCTGTTACTGCGAGTAAGTCGGCGGTAGGGGAGTGTCGGAATCTGTCCGGCGAAGAGCGGCTTTGTCCCGTCGCCCGGAGGCACTCAGCGTCGCCGGGCGGGACCCGTGCGTCGCCCCACGGTTATCGCCCCGTTACTAGCCAGTAACGGCGCCCCTTGTGCGGGCGGCGAGAATGCACCACGATCGGCCACGCTCGGTCCGTTCCCGTACCCCGACAGCCAATCGGGTCACGGGCTTCCTGGGTCCCCACCGAGCAGGACCGGCGGCAGTGGAGCCGGCCCTTGGACAGGGGGGTCTTCGCCCTTTTCGGCGGAGCCTGTCCGCAAGGTTGTGCGTGATGCGTGTCAGGCGCGACCAGTGGTTGTCGCTCGGGGGTGATCGCCGGTGATTCGGGCGCGTGGTGCGCGCCGTCGACCGCGGGCGCTCTCCTTCCCGAGGACGTAGCACTTCTCCCATCCCTGCCCGGCCGAGCCGCCGCTTAGGGGGCGAGCCGAGGCCAGGAGATGTACGTCCGAGAAGGAGGAAATATGGAGTCCCAAGTGCGTGGTGGGACCAGATGGAAGCGGTTCGCTGTGGTGATGGTGCCCAGCGTCGCCGCGACGGCCGCGATAGGCGTCGCTCTGGCGCAGGGGGCGCTCGCCGCTTCGTTCAGTGTGTCGGGGCAGCAGTTCAAGGTGACGGCCAAGGAGCTCACCGGTCACGGGTTCTCGCAGTACGGGGCCTACAACGACGGTGCGAGCGGCCGCAACGCCGTGGCCGTCTCGGCGTTCACCTCCGCCGAGATCGACAAGCTGTGTCAGTCAGTTGTCACGAAGGTTCCGCTGCTGGGTTCCATCACCCTGCGGCTGGAGGCCGGCGACACGTCGAAGAAGCAGGAAGCGGTCTACGCCGAGCAGCTGTACATCGATGTCGCGGATCTCCAGGCGGACGCCACCTTCAGGAACATCGACATCGGTGTGGCGGCCGGGTCCATCGACAAGGGCCCCGGTCAGAAGAAGGCGGAGGTCGACAGCGGACGGGCCAACCCGGGCGGCTTCGCCCAGCAGGCCGACGAGGCCGTGCTGACCGACGTGAAGCAGACGGCGTGGGCCACCACCGCCGGAACCTTCAAGCTCAGCGGTCTGCACATGTCGCTCAAGAAGGGCGACGGCGAAGGCATCGAGTGCTACTGAGCCTCCGCTGACGGGCGGGGGCCGGCCGCGCCCCCGCCCGTTCACCCTCACATCACCACCACAGCAACGCTGTACCAGGGAGCTGTTTTCCATGAGCGCCGAGAGTCCTGTCGCCGCCGGCCAGTTCACCCGCCGTAGGCAGCAGTTCCGAGACTGGCGGGGCACCCGGCCGTTCTGGGCCGGTCTGCTCGTCCTGCTCGGTGGCTTCCCGATCATGTACTTCCCGTACGCGAACCTGAAGTTCGGCAACCTGACGGTGGCCATGTCCACCACGGCCGGTGCCGGCTCTCTGATCATCGGCGTGCTGCTGGTCGTCCTCGGCGTCAGCCTCTGGTTCCAGAAGCACGTGCGGACCTTCGCCGGCGTCGCGGCGATCCTGCTCGCCCTGGTGTCCATCCCCGTGTCCAACTTCGGCGGCTTCGTCGTCGGCTTCGTGCTCTCGCTCGTCGGTGGGGCCATGGCCGTCTCGTGGGCGCCGGGCATACCGGCCGAGCCGCAGCCGGCGCAGTTGACCAGGGAGCGGGGCGATGTGCCCGGGGGCGCGGTGGAGGAGCCGAACCATCTGTCAGGAACGAGCCCGGCCAACGGGGCGAACGGGAGGCAAAGTGCCGGCTGACGAGGTGACTCACGGGGCTGACGCGGAGGCGTCCCGCGTGAGAACCGGGCCGCGCCACGCGGCACCCAGGAAACCGTTGTTCACCAGGTTCCATGTGCCGGCCGGCAAGGCGATAGCCCTGGCGGCGATGCCGACGGCGGTCCTCATGGGGATGGGGTTCACCCCGACCCTCGCCGCCGCGGACGGCAACGACCAGACGTCCACGTCGAAGAGCCTGACGGCCGACGAGTACAAGGCCTGCGTGGAGGCGCTGACGGGCGACGGGGACGGCAAGGGCGGCAAGGGCGATGCCTCGGCGTCGGCCTCGGCGTCGCCGTCGGCGGGTGCGAGCGGTGGCGAGGAGGCCGACGACGGCGGCACGGAGCCGAGCCCGTCCGCGACGGAGACGGGCTCGGGTTCGGGTTCGGGTTCGAGTTCGGAGAAGAAGGCCGGCTCCTCCTCCTCTTCGTCGGATTCAGGTTCCGACGACAAGGACAAAGGAGCGGCCGAGCCCGAGCCGTCCGCCACCGCCGCCGAGCCCTCCCCCTCCCCGTCGGCCACCGCCAGCGGCGGCGGAGTGCTCGAAGGCATCGGTGACGCCCTGGAGGACCTCTTCACCGGCGGCAAGGGCACCGGGGAATCCGAGAGCGCCACGGCCACCCCGTCGGCCACCCCGCCGGCGACCCCCTCCGCGTCCGCCTCGGCCTCCGCCGGCCCGTCCGGCAACGGCGGGGACGAGGAGGGCGCCGCCTCCGACGCGGGGGACGAGGCGTCCGACGCGGTACAGGGCACCGGGGAAGCCGCAGACGAGGCCACCGCCTCGCCCACCGCCGGCGCCACCGCCACCGCCACGACGACCGCCGGCCCCACCCCCTCCGCGAGCGCGAGCGCCTCCACCGGCCCGGCCGTGGACTGCCCGATCGCCACCGACGCCGAGGGCGGTGTCGACAACACCCTCCCCCTGCCGAACCGCCCCTGGGAGCTGGAGGCCAGCTCGCTCACGCTGAAGGGCGCCTCGTACAAGGGGATCGTCGAGGTGCGGACGGCCGACGGGACCACCAAGAAGGTCCTGAAGTACGTCATCTCCAACGGCACCGACATCGGGGACCTGCACCAGATCGTGCACGACGACACGACCGGCAGGACCCACCACGTGCAGGCGGCCGAGGGCTCCACGTCCACGATCCGCGACGGCGACACGGTGATGTACACGGAGAGCATCTCCGGCAACCTGCTGGGGCTGATCCCGATCACCTTCGACCCGGAGCACCCGCCGCCGCTGGACATCCCGCTGATCTACTTCACGAACGTCAAGGTGGTGCAGGCGGGACAGTTCGGCGGGACCCTGACCGTCCCGGGGCTGCACCAGTACATGACCGGCTAGCGACACCACAGACACCGCACGCACCACAGACCCGTCCGGGAGCCGCAAACACCGAGGGCGCCCCCTGTCACAGGGGGCGCCCTCGGCGTCGTTCAGGAAGGGCTAGCCGCGGACGGCTTCGCCCAGGTGGTGGACGCGGACCATGTTGGTGGTGCCGGGGACGCCGGGGGGCGAACCGGCGGTGATCACCACGATGTCACCGGGGTTGAAGCGGTTGAGCTTCACCATCTCCTGGTCCACCAGGTCGACCATCTCGTCGGTGGAGTTGACGAACGGCACGACGTGCGACTCCACGCCCCAGCTCAGCGCCAGCTGGTTGCGGGTCGACTCGTCGGTGGTGTACGCGATGATCGGCTGGACCGCGCGGTAGCGGGACAGCCGACGGGCGGTGTCACCGGACTGGGTGAACGCCACCAGGCCCTTGCCGCCGAGGAAGTCGGCGATCTCGGCGGCGGCACGGGCGACGGAACCGCCCTGGGTGCGCGGCTTCTTGCCGGGGACGAGGGGCTGGAGGCCCTTGGAGAGCAGCTCCTGCTCGGCCGCCTGGACGATCTTCGACATCGTCTTGACGGTCTCGATCGGGTAAGCGCCGACGCTCGACTCCGCCGAGAGCATGACCGCGTCCGCGCCGTCCAGGATGGCGTTGGCGACGTCGGAGGCCTCGGCGCGGGTCGGGCGGGAGTTGGTGATCATCGACTCCATCATCTGGGTCGCGACGATCACCGGCTTGGCGTTGCGCCGGCACAGCTCGATCAGGCGCTTCTGCACCATGGGGACCTTTTCGAGCGGGTACTCGACGGCCAGGTCGCCGCGGGCGACCATGACGGCGTCGAACGCCGCGACGACGTCCTCCATGTTCTCGACCGCCTGCGGCTTCTCCACCTTGGCGACGACGGGGACGCGGCGGCCCTCCTCGTCCATCACGCGGTGCACGTCCTGGACGTCCTTGGCGTCCCGGACGAAGGAGAGCGCGACCAGGTCGCAGCCCATGCGCAGCGCGAAGCGGAGGTCCTCGACGTCCTTCTCGGACAGCGCGGGGACGTTGACGGCCGCACCGGGCAGGTTGATGCCCTTGTGGTCGGAGATGACGCCGCCCTCGATGACGATCGTCCGCACCCGGGGGCCCTCGACCTCGGTGACCTTCAGCTCGACGTTGCCGTCGTTGATGAGGATCGGGTCGCCCTTGGTGACGTCACCGGGCAGGCCCTTGTAGGTCGTGCCGCAGATCGTCTTGTCGCCCGGCACGTCCTCGGTGGTGATGGTGAACTCGTCACCGCGCACCAGCTCGACGGGGCCCTCGGCGAAGGTCTCCAGGCGGATCTTCGGGCCCTGGAGGTCGGCGAGCACACCGATGGCCCGGCCGGTCTCCTTCGCGGCGGCCCGGACCCGGTCGTACCGGCCCTGGTGCTCGGCGTGGGTGCCGTGGCTGAAGTTGAAGCGGGCCACGTTCATGCCGGCCTCGATCAGCGCGACGAGCTGCTCGTGGGAGTCGACCGCGGGGCCGAGAGTACAGACGATTTTCGAACGGCGCATGGGGCGATCCTATCGGTTTGTTTCGCTCCGGAATATTCCGCCTGGCGGAACGTGCATATGGGCGCGGGCGTGCTCACCCGTGAATTTATCGGCTGTTCTTTTCGACCAGCGCGTACGTCTGTGTCGCGATCTCCAATTCTTCATCCGTCGGCACCACCGCGACCTTCACCCGCGCGCCCTCGGGGGAGATCAGCCGGGGACCGTCGCCGCGTACGGCGTTCAGCTCGGCGTCCACCGCCAGGCCCAGTCCCTCCAGGCCCGCCACGGCGGCTTCCCGCACCGGTGCCGCGTTCTCGCCGACCCCGGCCGTGAACGCGACCGCGTCCACCCGCCCGAGAACGGCGTAATAGGCACCGATGTACTTCTTCAGACGGTGAACGTAGATGTCGAAGGCGAGCTTCGCCTCTTCGTCCCCGGCGTCCACGCGGCGCCGGATCTCCCGCATGTCGTTGTCGCCGCACAGACCGTACAGGCCGCTCCTCTTGTTGAGGAGAGTGTCGATCTCGTCCGTGGACATTCCGCCAACGCGCTCCAAATGGAAGATGACCGCCGGGTCCAGGTCTCCCGACCGGGTACCCATCACCAGTCCCTCCAAAGGCGTCAGCCCCATGGAGGTGTCCACGCACCGGCCGCCCTCGACCGCGGAGGCCGAGGCGCCGTTGCCGAGGTGGAGGACGATGACGTTCACGTCCGCCGGGTCCTTGCCCAGCAGCCGGGCGGTCTCGCGGGAGACGTACGCGTGCGAGGTGCCGTGGAAGCCGTAGCGGCGGATGCGGTGCCGGTCGGCGATCTTCGGGTCGATCGCGTAGCGTGCCGCCGACTCCGGCATGGTCGTGTGGAACGCCGTGTCGAAGACCGCGACCTGCGGCAGGTCGGGACGCAGGGACCGGGCCGTGCGGATGCCGGTCAGGTTGGCCGGGTTGTGCAGCGGCGCCACCGGGATCAGGCGCTCGACCTCGGTGAGCACCTGGTCGTCGATGAGGGTGGGCTCGGTGAAGAACATGCCGCCGTGCACCACCCGGTGCCCGATCGCGGCCAGCTCGGGGGAGTCCAGGCCCAGACCGTCGCGGGACAGCTCCTCGGCGACCGCCTTGAGGGCGGCCTCGTGGTCGGCGATCGGGCCGTTCTGCTCCCGGGTGTCGCCGTTCGCCACGTGGGTGTGCTTGAGCCGGGAGGTCTGCTCGCCGATCCGCTCGACCAGGCCCACCGCCAGCCGGCTGCTGTCCCGCATGTCCAGCAGCTGGTACTTCAGCGACGAGGAGCCGGAGTTGAGGACGAGGACGCGGGTGGGGGAGGTGCTCACTGTTCGGAAGCCTTCTCGATGGGGGACTGGGCCTGGATGGCCGTGATGGCGACGGTGTTCACGATGTCCTGCACCAACGCGCCGCGGGAGAGGTCGTTGACCGGCTTGCGCAGGCCCTGGAGGACCGGGCCGACGGCGATGGCGCCGGCCGAGCGCTGCACGGCCTTGTAGGTGTTGTTGCCCGTGTTGAGGTCGGGGAAGATCAGCACGGTGGCCTGTCCGGCGACCTCGGAGCCGGGGAGCTTGGTCGCGGCGACGGACGGCTCGACCGCGGCGTCGTACTGGATGGGGCCCTCGATCATCAGGTCGGGCCGGCGGGAGCGGACGATCTCCGTGGCCTCGCGCACCTTGTCGACGTCGGCGCCGGAGCCGGAGGTGCCCGTGGAGTACGACAGCATCGCGATGCGCGGCTCGACGCCGAACCGGGCCGCCGTCGCCGCCGACTGGACGGCGATGTCGGCGAGCTGCTCGGCGTTCGGGTCGGGGTTGACCGCGCAGTCGCCGTAGACCAGCACCTTGTCGGCCAGGCACATGAAGAAGACGGACGAGACGATCGACGCGTCCGGCTTGGTCTTGATGATCTCGAAGCCGGGGCGGATGGTGGCGGCGGTGGAGTGCACCGACCCCGACACCATGCCGTCGGCCAGGCCCTCCTGCACCATCAGGGTGCCGAAGTAGTTGACGTCGGAGACGACGTCGTAGGCCAGCTCCACGGTGACGCCCTTGTGGGCGCGCAGCTCGGCGTAGCGCTCGGCGAAGCGGTCGCGCAGGTCGCTGGTGGCCGGGTCGATCAGCTGGGAGTCGCCGAGGTCGATTCCGAGGTCGGCGGCCTTCTTGCGGATCTGCTCGACCGGGCCCAGCAGGGTCAGGTCGCACACGCCCCGGCGCAGCAGCACCTCGGCCGCGTGCAGGACGCGCGCCTCGGTGCCCTCGGGCAGGACGACCCGGCGCAGGTTCGAGCGGGCCTGTTCGAGGAGCTTGTGCTCGAACATCATCGGCGTGACGCGGTCGCTGCTCGGGGCCTGGACGCGCTTGTCGAGGGCGGCGGTGTCGACGTACCGCTCGAACAGGCCGAGGGCGGTCTCCGCCTTGCGCGGGGTGGCCGCGTTCAGCTTGCCCTCCAGGGAGAAGAGCCGCTCGGCGGTGGGGAAGCTGTTGCCCGGCACGGACAGCACGGGGGTGCCGGGGGCGAGGCGGGCGGCGAGGGTGAGGACGTCGTCGCCGGGCACCTCGTCCAGGGTGAGCAGCACGCCGGCTATCGGCGGGGTGCCGGCGCTGTGCGCGGCCAGCGAGCCGATGACCAGGTCGGCGCGGTCGCCGGGGGTGACGACCAGGCAACCGGGGGTCAGGGCGCCGAGGAACTTGGCCAGCGAGGCGCCGCCGAAGACGAAGTCCAGCGCGTCCCGGGCCAGGCCCGAGTCGTCGCCGAGGACCACCCTGGCGCCGAGGGCGTGGGCGATCTGGGAGACGGTGGGCGCGGAGAGCGCGGGCTCGTCGGGGACGACGAAGGACGGCACCGGGAGCAGCCCGGTCAGCCGCTCGGCGATCAGGTCCCGGTCCTCGCGGGCGACCCGGTTGGTGACCATGGCCAGCACGTCGCAGCCGAGCGAGTCGTAGGCGCGGAAGGCGTTGCGGGTCTCGGCGAGGACGGACTCCGCGGTCTGCTTGCGGCCGCCCACCACCGGGAGCACGGACGCGCCGAACTCGTTGGCGAGCCGGGCGTTGAGCGACAGCTCGTCGGGGAGCTGGGTGTCGGCGAAGTCGGTGCCGAGGACGAGGACCACGTCGTAGTCGCGGGCGACCAGGTGGAAGCGGTCGACCAGGGCGGAGACCAGTTCGTCGGTGCCCTGCTCGGCCTGGAGGGCGGACGCCTCCCGGTAGTCCAGGCCGTAGACGGTCGCCGGGTCCTGGGAGAGCCGGTAGCGGGCGCGCAGCAGCTCGAAGAGGCGGTCGGGGCCGTCGTGGACGAGGGGACGGAAGACGCCGACCCGGTCGACCTGGCGGGTCAGGAGTTCCATGACCCCCAGCTCGACGACCTGGCGGCCGTCGCCGCGGTCGATACCGGTCACGTACACGCTGCGCGTCACGCGTGCTCTCCGTTCCGTCGTGTCCGTCGTGTCCGACGTGTCTGTCGTTCCATCGGTTTCCGTCGCTGTTCCCTGCCGTTCCCTCGTCAAAAGGGCGGCGTTAAAAATCGCCCACCAAGGTGAGCGGAACCCTCTTGACAATACCTCTCGTGGTAGATAAGGCGCCCGTCAATGTGGCGTCGACGGTGTTCCGCGGGACGTGAAACAATCGACAGTGCCTCACCGGTGCCGACAGGGAGCAGGAGACACAGCACGATGCGAATCGGAGTTCTCACCGCAGGCGGCGACTGCCCCGGACTGAACGCCGTGATCCGGTCGGTCGTGCACCGAGCGGTCGCGCAGTACGACGACGAGGTCATCGGCTTCGAGGACGGCTACGCCGGCCTG
The DNA here is from genome assembly GCF_055562815.1 of Streptomyces sp. NPDC016677. NCBI lineage: Bacteria > Bacillati > Actinomycetota > Actinomycetes > Kitasatosporales > Streptomycetaceae > Streptomyces > Streptomyces sp. NPDC016677. The sequence goes on from NZ_JBVHEO010000003.1 coordinate 784,721, forward strand.
CTGGACGGCCGCTACCGCGCCCTCGACCTGAACGCCGTCAGCGGCATCCTCGCCCGCGGCGGCACCATCCTCGGCTCCTCCCGGCTGGAGCGCGACCGGCTCCGCGAGGCCTGCGAGAACGCCGCCGACATCGCCCGCGACTTCGGCATCGACGCGCTGATCCCGATCGGCGGCGAGGGCACGCTGACCGCGGCCCGGATGCTGTCGGACGCCGGGCTGCCGGTGGTCGGTGTGCCGAAGACGATCGACAACGACATCTCCTCCACCGACCGCACCTTCGGCTTCGACACGGCCGTCGGGGTGGCGACGGAGGCGATGGACCGCCTGAAGACCACCGCCGAGTCGCACCAGCGGGTGATGGTCGTCGAGGTCATGGGCCGGCACGCCGGCTGGATCGCCCTGGAGTCCGGCATGGCGGCCGGCGCGCACGGCATCTGCCTGCCCGAGCGGCCCTTCGACCCCTCCGACCTGGTCAAGATGGTCGAGGAGCGGTTCGCCCGGGGCAAGAAGTTCGCGGTGATCTGCGTCGCCGAGGGCGCCCACCCCGTCGAGGGCTCCATGGACTACGGGCACGGCGAGATCGACCAGTTCGGCCACGAGCGTTTCCAGGGCATCGGCACGGCACTGGCGTACGAGCTGGAACGCCGGCTCGGCAAGGAGGCCAAGCCGGTCATCCTCGGCCACGTCCAGCGCGGCGGCACGCCCACCGCGTACGACCGCGTCCTCGCCACCCGCTTCGGCTGGCACGCCGTGGAGGCGGCGCACCGGGGCGACTTCGGCCGGATGACGGCGTTGCGCGGCACCGACGTGGTGATGGTGCCGCTGGCCGAGGCGGTGACCGAGCTGAAGACGGTGCCGAAGGACCGGATCGTCGAGGCGGAGTCGGTCTTCTAGGAAATCCGGGCTTCCAGGATTCCAGGGATCCCGGGGCTTCCGGAGATCCCGGGGCTTCCGGGGCTTCCGGGGCTTTTAGGGCCCGCCGGCCCCGGTCTCCTTCTCGACCGCCGTCCAGAAGTACTCCAGGACCCGGTCGCGCAGGTCGAGGCCGGCGGGGGTGGCCAGGCGGGCCTGGTACTCGGCGTGCAGGTCGCGCAGGACGTACTCCACCAGGGCCCGGTCCAGGGGTACGAGCTTGGCGATGCCCCGGGCATGGCTCTGCCAGCGGGTGGTCACGGCTTTGCGCAGCAGTTCGGCGAGCCGGTCGTCCTGCCCGGTGACGGTGACGTACTCGGGCGGGGTCAGGCCGAACAGGTCGACGAGCGCCGCCGACTGGCGGTCGGTGCCGCGCCAGGCGTCCTTCTCCTCCAGCCGCAGATAGGCCCGCGCGTCGATGCCGACCGCGCGGGCGACGTCCTCGGGGGCGAGGCCGTGCGCGAGGCGGTGTTCGCGCAGGGTGCGGGGACGGGCGAGGAGATCGGTCGGCGAGCACCACAACGTGCCCGCGAGGGCGGTGAGTTCGGAGTCGGAGGGGCCGGCCTCGCCCCGTTCCCAGGCGAGCACCAGGTCCGGGCCGACGTACGGCAGTCCGTAGGAGACCCGCATGTCGCGGGCGACGTGTTCGGGGCCCATGCCGAGGGCGACACGTAACCGGTGGGCGGCCAGGGGGTCGAAGGGGGACGCGGGCTGGTCGGGCTGGTCCGGGAGGGCTTCGGGTCGGGGCACGGGCCACAAGGTAAGGCGCCGTACGGCCTTTGACTACGGTCCGTTCGGCCAGGAACACGGATCGTAGGAACCTACTGAACCTGTGAACTCCCGTGACAGCCGCCCTGCCCCCGTCACCCCTTGACGGCACCTCCCAGCGCGAAGCCGCCGCCCAGGCGCCGGGAGATCAGCACGTAGAGCAGGATCACCGGCGTCGAGTAGACGATCGAGAACGCGGCGAGCTGCCCGTATGCCACCATGCCGCGGTTGCCGAAGAACTCGTTGATGCTGACCGAGGCCGGCATCTGGTCAGGGGTGAGCAGCAGCATGAAGGGGACGAAGAAGTTCCCCCACATCATGACGAACGAGAACACCGTCACCACCGCCACCCCCGGCCCCATCAGCGGCAGCACGATCCGCAGCAGGGACTGCGCCGACGACGCCCCGTCGGTCCAGGCCGCCTCCTCCAGCTCCCTCGGGACCCCGTCCATGAAGTTCTTCATCAGCCAGACGGCGAAGGGGAGTTGGGAGGCGGCGAAGAAGAAGATCGTGCCCTGGTAGGTGTCGATGAGGTTCACCCGGACGAACAGGGCGTACACCGGCACCATGATCGCCGTGATGGGGAGGGAGGTGGCGAAGAGGATGGTGAGGAGGAAGGGACGGTTGAGGCGGGAGCGGAACCGGGAGAGCGGGTACGCGGCGAGCGCCGCGCACGCCACCGTCAGCGCCGTCGCGCCGCCGCACAGGATCAGGCTGTTGAGCAGCGGGGTGAAGGTGATGTCGGCGGTGAGGATCGCGTCGAAGTGGTCGAGGGTGAGACCGTCGGGGGCCTTCACCCTCAGCCCCGCGTGCGGGTCCAGGGCCGACAGCACCACCCACAGCAGCGGCAGCGCGAACGCGGCGACGGCCACCAGCAGCCCCGCGTCGGCGGCGAGCGCCCGGCTTCTGGAACGGGTCACGCCCCTCGCACCTCCGTCCGCAGCAGCCGCAGGTACACGACCGAGAACAGCGACCCGATCAGCAGCAGGAGCAGGGCGACCGCCGTGCCGTAGCCGATCAGACTGTTCTGGAACGCCTGCTCGTACATGTACAGCGGCAGCGTCTGGCTCCGGCCGCTGGGCCCGCCCCGCGTCATCACCCAGATCAGCCCGAAGACGGAGAGGGTCTGGAGGGTGTTGAGCATGAGGTTGGTGGCGATGGAACGGCGGATCATCGGCAGGGTGACATGCCACAGCCGGCGCCAGCCCCCCGCCCCGTCGACCTCCGCCGCCTCCGTGACCTCCCGGGGGATCTCGTCGAGGGCGGCCGAGTACACGAGCATCGAGAACGCCGTGCCCCGCCACACGTTGGCGAAGGACACCGCCAGGATGGGCAGGGTGAACAGCCAGTTCTGGGCGGGCAGATGGAGCCAGTCCAGTACGGCGTTCAGGGTGCCCTCGCGGCGGAAGAAGGCGTACAGCAGGAACCCCGCGACGACCTCAGGCAGCACCCACGCGGTGACGACGACCCCGCCGGCCAGCGTCCGTACCGGCTTCGACGCGCGCCGCATCAGGGAGGCCAGCGCCAGCCCCAGGGTGTTCTGCCCGATCAGCGACGACACCACCGTGAACACCAGCGTCAGCCATACGGCGTTGAGGAACCCGTCGTCCTGGAAGGCGCGCCGGAAGTTCTCGAACCCGACGAACGACTCCTCGGCCTGGCCGGTCAGTTGCAGGTCGGTGAAGGCGATGACGACGCAGTAGACGATCGGACCGGCGAGGAAGAGCAGCAGCAGGACGGTGGCCGGGGCGACGGGGAGCGCCCGGACCAGGGCCCGGCGCGCTGGGCTCACTTGTCGACCACCTGGTCGTCGGTGGCTTCGCGCAGGGCGCTGTCGTAGTCGCGCACCGCCTCCTCGACCGACCGGTCACCGGTCGTCACGCTCTCCATGGCCTCCTGGACGGCGGTGGAGACCTTCGGGTACGCCGGGTAGGCGGGCCGGTAGTGGGTGTGGGCGACGAGGCCGGTGAAGAACGCGGTGCCGGGCTGGGCGTCCACGTAGGCCGGGTCGGCCGCGACGTCCTCGCGGACCGCGATGCCGGAGTTGGCGACGTACCACTTCCGGGCGTTGTCCTTGGTCTGCATCGTCTCGATGAACTCGAAGGCGAGGTCGGGGTTGCTCGCCTTGGCCGGGATCGACCAGGCCCAGCCGCCCGACATGCTGACCTTGCCGGGCGCCTGCCCGTGCTGGGTCGGCATGGCGGCGAGCCCCAGTTCCTCGGGCCACTCGGGCCACTCGTGCCCGCTCCCCGGCAGCCAGTCCTGCGGCAGCCAGGACCCGTCCAGCGCGATGCCGAGCTTGCCCTCGGGCAGCAGTTCGCCCCGCACACGGGTCATGATGTTGGGGTCGAGGGCGTCGGACACCTCGGGGCCGAGCTTCTCCTCGTACACCGTCTCCACGAAGGAGAGGGCGTCCGCGAACCCCTTCCCCGGCGTGATCCACTTCTTGGACGCCTTGTCGTACAGCGGGTCTCCGCTTCCGTCACCGGTCCCGTACAGCAGCATCTGGAAGCCCTGCATGGTGGCGCCCTCGCCGACCGGCTTGCCCGTGTAGACGTTGAGGGGGATCACGCCGGGCACCTTCTCCTTGATGGTGCGGGCGGCGGTCAGCAGGTCGTCCCAGGTCCGCGGCTGCCAGTCGGCGGGCAGCCCGGCCCTGGCGAAGACGTCCCTGCTGAACCACAGCCCCCGGGTGTCCGTCCCGTCCGGGATGCCGTACGTCTTCCCGTCCTCGCCCCGCGTCGCGGCCTTCGCGGTGTCGATGAACTGGCCCCAGTCCTTCCACTTCGCCAGATACGGATCGAGTGGCTTCAGATACCCGCTGGTGATGTCCGAGTTGATGAGGAAGGTGTCCTCGTAGACCAGGTCCGGCGCGGTCTTCGGGGAGCGCAGCATCTGCTGGACCTTGGTGTAGTACTCCGAGTCCGGTGCTTTCACGGGGACGAGGTCGACCTTCTTGCCGGGGTGCGCCTTCTCGAACTGCTTCTTGACGCCGGCGAGGTAGTCGTCCATCACCTTGACGGAGTTGTCCGTGGACTGCTTGAAGGAGACCTTGAGCGTGTCGGGATCGTCACCGGTCCCGCCCGAGCAGGCGGTGAGGGCGGTGGCGGCGAGGGCGGAGGCGAGGAGCAGGGCAGGGGTGGATCGCACGGGTACGACCTCCTGGTGGCCTACGTCGTTGTGGCCGGGACGGCTGCTCGGTGAACGTAGGAGGAATCGTCAGGCCGGGTCAATGCGTGTGCGGGGGACGAGGAGGTACAGCCTCGTGATCGGATCGCTCACCGGCGATGACTTCGCTCCGGCGCGGGAGTCTTCTCCGGGAGCGCCCCCCCGCCGGGGCACCGCAGACCACGAACCCTGACGATCACTGATGATCTCCGATGATCTCTGACAGGAGCGCACCGCCTCATGACTGATCCGGCACGGACCGCGGACCGCGACCGCGCGACCGGCATATGGCCATCGATCCACGCCGAGCGCGCCGCACTGGCGGCGGATCTCGCGGAGCTGACGGACGAGCAGTGGGAAACGCCGTCGCTCTGCGCCGGGTTGACGGTCCGCCAGGTTCTGGCGCACCTGACGGCGGGCGCGAGCCTCAACACCGTGCGCTGGCTGGCCGGGGTGATCCGCTGCCGGTTCGACTTCGACAAGCAGGTGGCCGTACGGCTGGCCGAGCAGCTCGGCGCGGGCCCGGACGAGACCCTCGCGCGCTTTCGGCGCGTCGTCCCGAGCACCACCAAGCCGCCCTTGCCCGCCATCGCCATGCTGGGCGAGACGATCGTCCACGGCGCGGACATCCGGCGCCCGCTGGGCATCCGCCGTGACGCCCCGGTCGGGGTCGTCACGGAGGTGGCCGAGTACTACGCGGGGACGGACATGGTGGTCGTCGCCAAGGGGCGGATCGGCGGTCTGAGGCTGGTGGCGGACGACGGCCCGTTCGCCACCGGTTCCGGAGCCCTCGTGACCGGTCCCACCCTGGCCCTGGTGATGGCGATGACCGGGCGCGGGGCGTACTGCGACGACCTCCGAGGCGACGGAGTGGAACCGCTCCGGGGTCGCTGCGGGTGACACTCAGTGCCATAGTGGAGGGATGGGTTCTTCCGTCGGCTCTTCCGTCGCCTTGGGTGCGTCGCAGGCTTGGGTGGCACTGGGTGCCGATCCCTCCTTGCTCGACCGGGTGTCCTACGGCGGCCCGTCCGGGGGACTGCCGGCGCGGTTGCCCGTCATGGAGCTGGCGCGGGCCACCGTGGCGGTCTGCTCGCTGGCAGCCGCCGAGCTGACGTCCCCGCGCACGGGGCGGCCCGTGCCGCGAGTCCGGGTGGACGACGAGGCGGTCGCGGCGGCGTTCCTCAGCGACCGGCTGGTGCGGGTCGACGGGCGGGCGTGGTCGGCGTTCGCGCCGCTGTCCCGGTTCTGGCGGGCGGCCGACGGGTGGGTCCGTACGCACGCCAACTACCCCCACCACCGGGCCCGTCTGCTCGCCGCCCTCGGGGTGCCGGGGGACGCGGGCGAGGCGGCGGTGGACGCGGTGGCGCGGGCGGTCGCGGAGCGTACCGCGCTGGAGGTGGAGGAAGCCGTGTACGCGGCGGGCGGCCTGGCCGTCGCGGTACGCGGCCCGGGGGAGTGGGCCAGGACCGAGCAGGGCGCCCTGGTCGCGGAGCGACCGGTGCTGACGACCGCGCGCCTCGACGACGCCCCGCGCCGGGTACTCGCCGAAGCCGCGCTGCCGTGCGCGGGGCTGCGCGTCCTGGACCTGACCCGTGTGCTCGCCGGGCCGGTCGCCACGCGGACGCTGGCGCTGCTCGGCGCGGACGTGCTGCGGATCGACGCCCCGTGGCTGCCGGAGAGCCAGGAGGCCCACAACGACACGGGCATGGGGAAACGGTCGGCCACCCTGGACCTGGCGGACCCCACCGGCCGCCGGGTCTTCGAGGCACTGCTCGACGAGGCCGACGTGGTGGTCACCGGGTACCGCCCGGGTGCGCTGGACCGGTTCGGACTGTCGCCCGAGGCACTCGCGGAGCGCCGGCCGGGTCTCGTGATCGCCCAGCTCTCCGCGTGGGGCCATGACGGCCCGTGGCACGAGCGCCGCGGCTTCGACAGCCTGGTCCAGGCGGCCACCGGCATCGCTCAGCTGGAGGGTTCCCCGGACGCGCCCGGCGCGCTGCCCGCCCAGGCGCTCGACCACGGCACCGGCTACCTGTTGGCGGCCGGGGTGCTGCGCGCCCTCACCGGGCAGCACCGCACGGGCGGCAGCCGCCTGGTCCGGCTGGCCCTGGCGCGGACCGCGCACTGGCTGCTCCACGACTTGGCCTCCGCACCGGGCGAGGGCGAGGGGGACGGCTTCGACGCCGGGCGCCGGCTGGCCGAGACGGACAGCCCCATGGGCCGCCTGCGGCACGCGCTGCCGCCGGTGGCGTACGAGGGGGGTCCGGTGAACTGGGCGCGGCCGGCGGGGGTGTGGGGGGCGGATGTGCCGGTCTGGGGCGGGGCCTGACCCCGACCTGGCGGTCACAGCAGGTGGTGGCCGGCGGCCCCGGCCTTGATGCCGAGGACGAGGGCGCGGAGGGCTTCGCGGGTGTCGGTGAGTGGGTGGTCCCTCTGGTCGGCTACGGCGATGTACGCGTTGTCGTCGGTGTCGGTGACTGCCCGGGAGCAGTCGGTCACAGTGGCGGTATGCGGACCGTGAAGCCGCTGGACCTTTGCGATGGCTGTTCGGTGTTGGGTGCGGTCCGGTTCGCGGGGTGGGACGGGGTCTGGGTGAGGGCTGAGGGGTCGGCTGAGCCGCCATGACGGACGCTGCGGTCCTGGTCGTCTCCGAACTGGTCGCTGGTACTGGACGGTTGACGCCCGGCAGCGCGGTGTACGGGTCCCTGCGGTACCAGCGCGGCGAGTTGAGCGTCGTCCTTCACGACGGACACGCCCGGCACGCGCACCCCCGGCTTGCCGCGGCCTGCGATGCTCGGAGGCGAGCCGCGTCGCGGATGCTGGGGCGGGCAGTGCGGGCGTACGGCGGTGACTGGGGATTCGGCGAGGCCCGGGAGCCCGGCGGCGGGACGCGGATGTGGGCGGTACTGCCGGGGGCGTGAAGCCGGCGGTCAGCGCCCCCGCACCCACCGGTACTGCAACTCCGGCCGCCCCACCGCCCCGTACTGCGGGCGTCGGGCCGCGCGGCCGGTGTCGACGAGGTGTTCCAGGTAGCGGCGGGCGGTGATGCGGGAGATGCCGACCGCCTCCCCGACCCCGGCCGCCGTCAGGCCCTCCGAGCCGCGCAGTGCCTCCGTGACCCGCTCCAGGGTCGGTGCGCTCAAGCCCTTCGGCAGCGCCGCCGGCCCCGGTGGGCGCAGCGTGGCCAGCGCGCGGTCGACCTCGTCCTGGCCGCTCGCCTCCCCGGCGGCACCCCGGAACTCGGCGTACCGGACGAGACGGTCGCGCAGGGTCGCGAAGGTGAACGGCTTCAGGACGTACTGGACGACGCCCAGGGAGACGCCCTCGCGGACCACCGTCAGGTCGCGCGCCGACGTCACCGCGATCACGTCGGCGCGGTGGCCGGCGGCGCGCAGGGTGCGGGCCAGTTGCAGTCCGTGCACGTCGGGCAGGTGCAGGTCGAGGAGGATCAGGTCGACCGCGGTGCGGTCCAGCACGCGGCGGGCCTCCGCGCCGGAGTGCGCCTTGCCCACGGCGGTGAAGCCCGGCACCCGGCCGACGTACATCACGTGCGCGTCGGCGGCGACCGGGTCGTCCTCGACCACCAGGACGCGGATGGCCGTCATGCCCGTACCGCCGTCAGAGGCAGTTCCGCCTCGAAGGACGCCCCGCCGCCCGCCGCCTCCGTCACCGACAGGGTGCCGCCGTGGCGGTGGACCGCCTGGCGGACCAGGGCGAGGCCCAGGCCCCGTCCGCCGGGGCCGGCCGGCTTGGTGGAGAAGCCGCGCTGGAAGACCAGGTCGGCGTGGTCGGGGTCGACCCCGGGGCCGGTGTCGGAGACCCGGAGCACCAGGCGTTCGCGGTCCGTGTACGCCGTCACCGTCACCCGGGGCCGGACCCCGCCCTGCGCCGCGTCCACCGCGTTGTCGATCAGGTTGCCCAGGATGGTGACCAGGTCGCGGGCGGGGAGGGACGGGGGGAGGAGGCCGTCGTCCAGGCGGGAGTCGGGGGAGACGACCAGTTCCACGCCCCGCTCGTTGGCCTGGGCCGTCTTGCCGAGGAGCAGCGCGGCCAGGACCGGTTCGCCGACCGCCGCCACCACCTGGTCGGTGAGCGCCTGGGCCAGTTCCAGTTCCGCCGTGGCGAACTCCACCGCCTCCTGCGCGCGGCCCAGCTCGATCAGCGACACGACCGTGTGGAGGCGGTTCGCGGCCTCGTGGGCCTGGGAGCGCAGAGCCTGGGAGAAGCCGCGCTCCGAGTTCAGCTCGCCCATCAGGGACTGGAGCTGGGTGACGTCGCGCAGGGTGACGACCGTGCCGCGGCGTTCACCGCCGGAGACCGGGGAGGTGTTCACCACCAGGACGCGGTCCGTGGTGAGGTGCACCTCGTCCGTCCGCCGCTCCGAGGCGAGCAGCGCGCCCGTCAGCGGGGCCGGGAGGCCGAGGTCCGCCACCCCCGTGCCGACCACCTCGCCGTCGACCCCCAGCAGCTCCCGGCCGCCGTCGTTGATCAGCGCCACCCGGTGCTGCCCGTCCAGCATCAGCAGGCCCTCGCGCACCGCGTGCAGGGCCGCCTGGTGGTAGTCGTGCATCCGGCTCAGCTCGGCCGCGTTCATGCCGTGGGTGTGCCGACGCAGCCGCGCGTTGATGACGTACGTGCCGACCGCGCCGAGGGCCAGCGCCCCGGCCGCCGCCGTGAGCAGGGCCGTCAGCTGTTCCCGGGCCAGCTTGCTGATCTCGTCGACCTTGATGCCGGCGCTGACCAGGCCGACGACGCGCCCGCCGTCCCGTACCGGCGTCACCGCGCGGACCGAGGGGCCGAGCGTGCCGGTGTAGGTCTCGGTGAACGTGCGGCCGGCCAGGGCGGGCTCGATGTGGCCCCGGAAGGCGCGGCCGATCTGCTCGGGGTCGGGGTGGGTCCAGCGGATGCCCTCGGGGCTCATGATCGTGACGAAGTCGACCTCGGTGTCCGCCATGACCCGTACCGCGTACGGCTGCAACCGCGCCGACGGGTCGGACGTCCGGATCGCCTCCCGTACGGACGGGGAGCCGGCTATCGACAGGGCCACGGCCCGCGCCTCGCGTCCGGCGGCGGACTCGGCCTGCCCCCGGTCGTTGACGTAGGTGAACACCGCGTATCCGGCCACCAGCACCGCGATCAGCACGGCCTGCACGGCGAAGAGCTGTGCGGCCAGGCTGCGGGGGCGGGGGACACGGAGGCGCATGCCGACAGTCTCCCTCTTGGCTGATTGTGAACTAAATGAACACAAGGGTGACCGCGCTCACAGGGCACGAGATAGTCACCGGGTTCCCCCACCCCGGACGTGAGCCGCACGCCGGTGACACCGACGTCGCCAAGGAGGGCCGCCGTGACCAGCGCAACCGATACGGCACCAGCCGCACCCCCCGCCAAGCGGGACCGCACGCACTATCTCTACATCGCGGTGATCGTCGCGGTCGCCCTCGGTATCGCCGTCGGTCTGATCGCGCCGGACTTCGCGGTCGAGCTGAAGCCGATCGGGACCGGCTTCGTCAACCTGATCAAGATGATGATCTCGCCGATCATCTTCTGCACGATCGTGCTCGGCATCGGTTCGGTGCGCAAGGCGGCGAAGGTCGGCGCGGTGGGCGGTATCGCCCTCGCCTACTTCATGGTCATGTCGCTGGTCGCCCTGGCGATCGGCCTGATCGTCGGCAACATCCTGGACCCGGGCACCGGCCTCGCGGTCACCGACGCCGTCAAGGAGACCGGTCACGCGCAGGTCGACGCGGAGGCCAAGGGCACCACCGAGTTCCTGCTCGGCATCATCCCGACCACGATCGTCTCGGCGTTCACCGAGGGCGAGGTCCTCCAGACCCTGCTGATCGCCCTGCTCTGCGGCTTCGCGCTCCAGGCGATGGGCAACGCCGGCCGGCCCGTGCTGCGCGGCATCGAGCACATCCAGCGCCTGGTCTTCCGCGTCCTCGCCATGATCATGTGGGCCGCCCCGGTCGGCGCGTTCGGCGCGATGGCCGCCGTGACCGGTTCGGCGGGCATCGATGCCCTGAAGAGCCTGGCCGTGCTGATGCTCGGCTTCTACGTCACCTGCGTCCTGTTCGTCATCGTCGTCCTCGGCGCCCTGCTGAAGATCTGCACCGGTGTCAACGCGCTCTCGCTCTTCAAGTACCTGGGCCGGGAGTTCCTGCTGATCCTGTCGACGTCCTCCTCGGAGTCGGCGCTGCCCCGCCTCATCGCCAAGATGGAGCACCTGGGCGTCAGCAAGCCGGTGGTCGGCATCACCGTCCCGACCGGCTACTCCTTCAACCTCGACGGCACCATGATCTACATGACCATGGCCTCGCTGTTCATCGCCGACGCGATGGGTACGCCGATGTCCATCGGTGAGCAGATCCCGCTGCTGCTGTTCCTGTTCGTCGCCTCCAAGGGCGCCGCCGGTGTCACCGGCGCGGGCCTGGCGACGCTGGCCGGCGGTCTCCAGTCGCACAAGCCCGCCCTGGTCGACGGCATCGGCCTGATCGTCGGCATCGACCGCTTCATGAGCGAGGCCCGCGCCCTGACCAACTTCGCGGGCAACGCCGTCGCCACCGTCCTGATCGGCACCTGGACCAAGGAGATCGACAAGGAGCGGGTCGCTGAGGTGCTGGCCGGACGGGTCCCGTTCGACGAGCGGACACTCCTCGACGACGGCGCCGACGGTCACGGCGGCCACGACGACGACTCGGCCGACCTGCCCGAGCAGGGCCACGAGAAGGAACTGGCCAAGGCCTGATCCCTTCCCCCCAGAACCCCGGGCGGCTGGGACTCCCCCCGTTGCTCAGCCGCCCGGACCTCTCCTCCTTCCCCTCCCCTTGCCTTGACGTCCGCGTCAAGGCTTACGTTCGTCCGTATGCGAATCGGCGAGCTGGCCGCACGCGCCGGGACCACGACGCGCACCCTGCGGTACTACGAGTCCCGCGGGCTGCTGCCCGCGCGGCGCGACGAGCACGGGCACCGGACCTACGACGAGCGCGATGTGAAGCTGCTGGAGCAGATCAGGACGCTGCGGGACTTCGGGTTCGACCTGGAGGAGACCCGGCCCTTCGTGGAGTGTCTGCGGGCCGGTCACCCCGAGGGCGACTCCTGCCCGGCGTCGCTCGCGGTGTACCGGCGCAAGCTGGCGGAGCTGGACGCGCTGATCGGCGAGCTGCGCGGGGTGCGGTCCACGGTGGCGGCGCAGCTGGCGCGGGCCGAGGCGGCGGCTGCGGAGGGACCGGAGCCGCGCTGCGAACTGGGAGGACACGCATGGTGATCAAGGGTGTGGCCGAGGTGTCGGACGCCGACTTCGCGGCGGAGGTGATCGAGGCGGAGCTGCCGGTGCTGGTGGAGTTCACCGCCGACTGGTGCCCGCCGTGCCGGCAGATGGGTCCGGTGCTCGCCGCCGTGGCCGAGGAGGAGGCCGGACGGCTCCGGGTGGTCCAGCTGAACGTGGACAAGAATCCCGACACGACCAACGCCTACAAGGTGCTGTCCATGCCGACCTTTATGGTCTTCCGGAACGGCGAGCCGGTGCGGTCCATGGTGGGCGCCCGGCCCAAGCGCAAGCTTCTGGAAGAGCTGTCGGAAGTACTCTGACCAGGCGGTCAGGGCCGGCCGGAACACAACAAATCCCCCGAGCAATTGCGCTCGGGGGATTTTCTTGCGTACATTAGGTGGTTCGCGACTTTATACAGACATGAGTCGCAAAGAAGTTCATGCGCGCAGTATATCCGGGTGGGAGCAGAATTGTCAAACACGTCGAACTCTGGATTTCCGGACGATGCATTGCGGCACGAGCAGGAATTCATCGACGGCCTGTACGCGCGTGTGGACGCGCTGCGCGGCGAGACCGCGTCCTCGGTCACCGACGCGCTCGCGCAGGGCGACACCCCCATGCAGGCCCGGCTGGAGAGGGACATCCTGGTCGCGGAGCGCTCCGGGCTGCTCGCCGCGCTGAACGCGGTGGACGGCTCGCTCTGCTTCGGCCGGATCGACCTCACCTCCGGGGAGGACCACCACATCGGCCGGATCGGGCTGCGCGCCGACGACGCCGAACGCACCCCGGTCCTGATCGACTGGCGGGCCGATGTCGCCCGCCCCTTCTACCTGGCCACCGGCCACACCCCGATGGGCCTGCGCCGCCGCCGGCACATCACCAGCGAGGGCCGCACGGTCACCGCCCTGCACGACGAGATCCTCGACCTCGGCGACGCCACCCGCACCGGGTACGAGGACCCGTCCGGCGACGCCGTGCTGCTGGCCGCGCTGAACTCGGCGCGCACCGGCCGCATGGGCGACATCGTGCAGACCATCCAGGCCGACCAGGACCGCGTCATCCGCGCCCCGCACCGCGGCGTCCTGGTCGTCGAGGGCGGCCCCGGCACCGGCAAGACCGCCGTCGCCCTGCACCGGGCGGCGTACCTGCTCTACGAGCACCGGGAACTGCTGGCCAAGCGCGCCGTCCTCATCGTCGGCCCCAACCCGGCCTTCCTCGGCTACATCGGCGAGGTGCTGCCCTCCCTCGGCGAGACCGGTGTCCTGCTGGCCACCGTCGGTGAGCTGTTCCCCGGCGTGAAGGCGACCGCGACGGACACCGCCGAGGCGGCGGCCGTGAAGGGCCGGGCCTCGATGGCCGGCGTACTCGCCGAGGTGGTCCGCGCCCGGCAGGCGCTGCCCGACCCGGTGATCGCCATCGAGCACGAGCGCGAGATCCTGATGCTCGACGACGACCTGGTCAGGGTGGCCCGGGAGCGCACCCGTGCCGCGAAGCTGGCGCACAACGCGGCCCGCGAGCACTTCGAGGGCCACATCCTCAACACGCTCACCGACCTGTACGCCGAGCGCATCGGCACCGACCCCTACGACGGCAGCAGCCTCCTGGACGCCGCCGACATCACCCAGATCCGCGACGAACTCGCCGAGAACCCGGACGTCTGGTCCGCCATCGACCGGCTCTGGCCCCGGATCACCCCGCAGCGGCTGGTGGCCGACTTCCTCGCCGCGCCGGAGGAGTTCCTGCCCGCCGAGGACGCCGCCGCCGTACGCCGCCCGGTGACCCGGCGCTGGACGGAGGCCGACGTACCGCTCCTCGACGAGGCCGCCGAGCTGCTCGGCGAGGACGACCGGTTGGCCCGCGACCGGGCCGCCCGCGAGCGGGAGGAGCAGGTGGCGTACGCGCAGGGGGTCCTGGACGTCTCCTACGCCTCCCGGACGTACGAGTTCGAGGACAAGGAGGAGGAGGACTCCGAGGTCCTGTCCGCGCACGACATCATCGACGCCGAGCGGTTCGCCGAACGCCAGGAGGAGGACGACCACCGCAGCGCCGCGGAGCGCGCCGCCGCCGACCGGACCTGGGCCTTCGGCCACATCATCGTCGACGAGGCGCAGGAGCTGTCGCCCATGGCCTGGCGGCTGCTGATGCGCCGCAGCCCGACCCGTTCGATGACGCTGGTCGGCGACCCGGCGCAGACCGCGGAGGCGGCCGGGGTCGGCTCCTGGTCGGAGATCCTCGCCCCCTACGTCGAGGACCGCTGGGAGCACACCCGCCTCGGCGTCAACTACCGCACCCCCGCCGAGATCATGGACGTCGCGGCGGCCGTGGTCCGCGCCGAGGACCCGGCCTTCGAGCCGCCCAGCTCGGTACGGTCCACCGGCGTACGCCCCTTCGTCCGCGCCGTCGACGACCTGCCGGCGGCGGTGGCCGACGCGGTCGCCGAACTCACCCCCGACGAGGGCCGCCTCGCCGTCATCGCCCCGCGCGACCTGCACGAGGCCCTCGCCGCCCGGCTGGACGGCGTCACGGCGGGCACCGGCCCCGACCTGACCCGCGCGGTCGTCCTGCTCGACCCCCGCCAGTCCAAGGGCCTGGAGTTCGACTCCGTCCTGGTCGTCGAACCGGGCCGGTACGGGACGAGCGACCTGTACGTCGCCCTGACCCGGGCGACACAGCGGCTCGGGGTGCTGCACACGGGGCCGTTGCCGAAGGGGCTGCTGGACGTGGTCTAGGACCCGACGTCACCTTCCCGGCTCACTCGCGCACCAGCGGATGGTGCGCGCAGCGGAAGCCGCCGGCGAACGGGGTCACGGCGTCGAAGGGCAGGGTGTGCACGGTGACGTCGCGCGCGGTCAGCGCCTCGGCGAGGTCGGTCAGCCGCGTGTCGACGACGACCTCGCCGGGGCCGAGGACGAGGCTGTTGCCGGCCAGCAGGTTCACGGCGTCGGACAGGGAGACGTCGATCAGCTCCCAGTCCGCGACCGGGTGCGGTACGCCCTCGGGGTACTGCTCCCGGCAGACCACCGCCAGGCCCTCGCGGACGGCGGTGAGACCGTCGTCGAGGTGGATCACCCGTTCGCTCAGCGGTACCGCCCGGACCCGGTAGCCGTCCCCGAGCAGTTCCGCCAGCCACCGCGCGCCCGCCCGGTCGGACGCCGTGCCGCCCAGGCCGCAGCCGACGAGGACGTCCCGGCCCAGCACGAGGACGTCGCCGCCCTCCAGGAACGGCCCGGTCGCCGTCGGCACCTCGGTCGTGCGGTACGGCGGGGGCGGCGGCATCACCGAGTACCGCGCCCCGCGGGCCACCGCCTCGGCGAAGACGGGACGCAGCCCGAAGCGTTCCTTGAAGCGGGCCGGCAGCCGCAGCGCGGACTCGACGACGTGGTCACCGACCACGATCATCGGGTCGCGGACGAACGTCTGCATGCTGAACCGGTCGCCCTCGCCGCCGTACGCGCCCAGCTCGGGTTCGGTCAGCTCCCGCGGGCGGTGGACGGCCACCCCGCGCCCGGTCAGGAACCGGGCCAGGCCGTCGACCTGCTCGACGGCCCGCCCGTGGCCGTCCGGGTCCGCCTCCGACCACAGCCGTCCCGCCCAGCGCGGCAGGTCACGCCGGGTGCTCTCGGGCACGAAGTCCAGTACGCCGGGCAGTCCCGAGCGGATCCGCTCCGGGACCCGGAAGTCGATGACGCGGCCGACGACCGCCTCCTTGAGGACGCCCCACTCATGGGTGACGTTGACGCGGTCCAGTGCTGGCGGTGTCGTCATGGCCGGAATGCACCTCGCCGGTCTCGGAGGCAGTGGTCCTCGTGCTGTCCCGCACCCTCCCCGTCACCATGGTCCCGCGGGGACCGCGCGAGCGCCCGTCGGCGGACCCGCGGGTCAGGCCGGCCGCAGCCACACCGTCGCCAGGGGCGGCAGGGTCAGCCGGACGCTCGCCGGACGGCCGTGCCGGCCCTGCGGCTCCGGCTTGACCGGACCGGGCTGGGCCACGCCGGAGCCGCCGTACCGCGCGGCGTCCGTGTTGAGGACCTCCGTCCAGGCGGGCACGTCGTCGGGGACGCCCAGGCGGTAGTCGGGGCGGACGACGGGGGAGAAGTTCGAGACCGACAGCAGCGGGGTGCCGTCGGTGTCCCGGCGCAGGAAGGCGAAGACGTTGTCCTCGGCGGCGTCGCCGACCACCCACTCGAAGCCGCCCGGGTCGGTGTCGCGCCGCCACAGCGCCGGGGCGTCCCGGTAGCCGGCGTTCAGGTCGCGGACCAGGTCCAGGACGCCCCGGTGGTCGGGCTGCGCCCCGTATCCCGGGTCGAGCAGCCACCAGTCGGGACCGGACGCCTCGGACCACTCGGCGCCCTGCGCGAACTCCTGGCCCATGAAGAGGAGCTGCTTGCCGGGGTGGGCCCACATGAAACCGAGGTACGCCCGGTGGTTGGCGCGCTGCTGCCACCAGTCGCCCGGCATCTTCGACACCAGCGACCGCTTGCCGTGCACCACCTCGTCGTGCGAGATGGGCAGCACGTAGTTCTCGCTGTAGGCGTACACCATCGAGAACGTCATCTCGTGGTGGTGGTACTTCCGGTGGATCGGGTCGTGGCTCATGTACTGGAGCGAGTCGTGCATCCAGCCCATGTTCCACTTCAGCCCGAAGCCGAGGCCGCCGAAGCCGCTGGGCCCCTTGTGGTGGGTGGCGCGGGTGACGCCGTCCCAGGCCGTCGACTCCTCCGCGATCGTCACGACGCCGGGGCAGCGCCGGTAGACGGTGGCGTTCATCTCCTGGAGGAAGGCCACCGCGTCCAGGTTCTCCCGGCCGCCGTGCTCGTTCGGCGTCCACTGCCCCGGCTCGCGCGAGTAGTCCAGGTAGAGCATCGAGGCGACGGCGTCCACCCGCAGGCCGTCGATGTGGAACTCCTCGCACCAGTACACGGCGTTGGCGACGAGGAAGTTGCGCACCTCGCGTCGCCCGTAGTCGAACTCCAGCGTCCCCCAGTCGGGGTGCGCGGCCCGCAGCGGGTCCGCGTGCTCGTACAGCGGGCGGCCGTCGAACTCGGCCAGCGCCCAGTCGTCGCGCGGGAAGTGGGCCGGCACCCAGTCCATCAGGACGCCGATCCCGGCCTGGTGCAGCCGGTCGACCAGGTACTTGAAGTCGTCGGGGCCGCCGAGCCGGGCCGTGGGCGCGTAGAAGCCGGTGACCTGGTAGCCCCAGGAGCCGCCGAAGGGGTGCTCGGCGACCGGCATCAGCTCGACGTGGGTGAAGCCCAGGTCCTTGACGTACGCGGGGAGTTCCTCGGCCAGTTCGCGGTAGGTCCGGCCGGGCCGCCAGGACGGCAGGTGCACCTCGTACACCGAGAACGGCGCCTCGTGCGCGGGCGTGGCCGTACGGCGGGCCAGCCACTGCGCGTCGCCCCACTCGTGGTGCGAGGCGGTCACGACCGACGACGTCTCGGGCGGCACCTGGGTGCGGCGGGCCAGCGGATCGGCGCGCAGGGTGCGGGAGCCGTCGGGCCGGGTGATCTCGAACTTGTACAGCTCGCCCTCGCCGACCCCTGGCAGGAACAGCTCCCACACCCCCGACGAGCCCAGCGACCGCATGGGGTGGCCGGTGCCGTCCCAGAAGGTGAAGCCGCCGGCCACCCGGACGCCCCGCGCGTTCGGCGCCCACACCGCGAACCGGGTGCCGGTCACGCCCTGCCAGGTCATCGGGTGCGCGCCGAGCGCCTGCCACAGCTGCTCGTGCCGGCCCTCGCCGATCAGGTGGAGGTCCAGATCGCCCAGCGTGGGCAGGAAGCGGTACGCGTCCTCGGTCTCGTGCACGGCGTCCTCGTACGTGACGAGCAGCCGGTACTCCGGGACCTCCGGCAGCGGCAGCAGCCCGGAGAAGAAGCCGTCCCCGTCGTCGCGCAGCTCGGCCCGTGCCTCCCCGGCGACCACGGTCACCGCCAGCGCGTACGGCCGGAAGACGCGGACCGCGGTCGCGCCGCCGGGCAGCGGGTGGGCGCCCAGTACGGCGTGCGGGTCGTGGTGCGTACCGGCGAGCAGCCGCTCGCGGTCGGCGGCGGACAGGGCGGGGGAGACGGCCGGGACAGGGGCGGCGGGGGGCGCGGGGGTCTCCGTCCTCCGCTGCGCGGGCACCTGCTTCTTGCGGGCCGGAGCCGTCGGCGTCTTCTTCGCGGCTGCCTTTTCGGCTGTCTTCTTGGCGGTCGCCGCCTTCTTCGCGGTCGTCGTCTTCTTCGCGGCCGTCGCCTTCTTGGCCGCCGCCTTCTTCGCCTTCTTGGCCGCGCTCTGTTCCTCGGCTGCTTTCTTGGGGTCCGGGCGGGGGGTCACGGGGAGAGCCTCCTAGAGGTCAGGCCGGTTCGGACGCGGCCAGGCGGCGGGCCGCGGACAGCGGGACCGGCAGCCAGTCGGGGCGGTGCCGGGCCTCGTACACCACCTCATAGACCGCCTTGTCCGTCTCGCAGGCGCGCAGCAGCACCGGATCGGTACGCGGATCGACCCCGCTGACCTGCGCGTATCCGGTGCAGTACGCGGCCCGGCAGGTCGCGGCCCAGCCCGGTGGCGGGGCGTCGGCCGCGTGCGCGGCGTAGTCGAAGGAGCGGAGCATGCCCGCGATGTCCCGGGCCGGCGGCTGCGGCAGCCGGCGTTCGGCGAGCGGTTTGGCCGGCTCGCCCTCGAAGTCGATCAGCGACCACTGCCCGGACGGGGAGCGCAGGCACTGCCCGAGGTGCAGGTCGCCGTGGACCCGCTGGGCGGTCCAGGTACGGCCCTCCGCGGCCAGCGAGGCCAGCGCGGTGTACGCCGAACGCAGCCCCGGCGCGTACGGCAGCAGCGCCGGCACCGCGCGCACGGCGTGGTCCAGCCGCTCGGTCATCCCGGCGGCCATCCGCTCCAGGTGCCCGCGGCCCAGGGTGACGGTGGGCAGGGCCGCGGCCAGCGCCAGGTGCACCTCGGCGGTGGCCCGGCCCAGCTCCCGCGCCTCGGCGGCGAAGTCCTCGCCCTTGGCCAGCTCCCGCAGGGCCAGCTCCCAGCCGTCGGCCGCGCCCTGGAGGTAGGGCTGCAGCACGCCCAGGACCCAGGTCCCGCCGGCCAGGTCGGCCACCATCCACGCCGTCGGGGCCGGCACCCGGGGGCAGCCGGCGCGGGCCAGCGCCAGCGGCAGCTCCAGGTCGGGGTGGACGCCCGGCACGATCCGGCGCAACAGCTTGAGGATGAACGTATCTCCGTAGACGACCGAGGAGTTGGACTGCTCGGCGCTCATCAGGCGGGGCGCGAGGCCGGCGCGGATCTCCTGCTCCGGGTCCCGTTCGAAGCGCAGCCCGCCGACGCGGGCCCGGCTGCGCAGGGCCTCCAGCACCACCTCGGCGGGCCGGGTGTCGTACAGGGCGTCGTAGACGGTGCGTCCGGTCAGCGGTCCCTGGCGCACATGCCCGATCAGCGCGGGCGCCAGCCGGGGCGGCAGCGCCTCGCGCACCCCTATGAGGAGCTGGTAGCAGTCGCCCGGGTGCTCGGGCGCGGCCGGGGCGGGCACGTCCGGCTGGTGGGCCCGCAGCAGGACGTGGACCAGGCCCAGCCGGGCGGTGGCGGGCAGCAGTTCGGTGACGGCGACGAGCGAGAACCCGGTGACCGGACGGCCCTTGCCCGCGAACCAGCGCTGCCGGGGCAGCCACTCCCGCAGGAGCGGGTCCAGGGAGGCGAGGAGGGCGGGGGTGCTGGCGACGGTACGGGTCTCGGCATCCGGCATGGCGGCGCGTCCCTTCCCCGGGCTCGGGGGTCGTCGGGGTCGTCGGGCGGTTACTTCTGCGTGCCCCGGGCGGGACGGCGGAAACCGCCCCGCCCGGCCGTTCTAGGCGGCGTCCGCGCGCAGGCGGAACCAGTAGAAGCCGTGGCTTCCGAGGGTCAGCAGGTACGGCAGCTCACCGATGGCCGGGAAGCGCACCCCGCCGAACAGCTCCACCGGGTGGCGTCCGTGGAAGGCGCTGAGGTCCAGCTCGGTGGGCTGCGCGAACCGGGAGAAGTTGTGCACGCACAGCACCAGGTCGTCCTCGTACTCGCGCAGGAACGCCAGTACCGCCGGGTTGGTGGAGGGCAGTTCGGTGAAGGAGCCGAGGCCGAAGGCCGGGTTCTGCTTGCGGATCTCGATCATCCGCCGGGTCCAGTGCAGCAGTGAGGACGGGGAGGACATGGACGCCTCGACGTTGGTCACCTGGTAGCCGTAGACCGGGTCCATGATCGTGGGGAGGAAGAGCCGTCCCGGGTCGGAGGACGAGAACCCGGCGTTGCGGTCCGGGGTCCACTGCATCGGGGTGCGGACGGCGTCCCGGTCGCCGAGCCAGATGTTGTCGCCCATGCCGATCTCGTCGCCGTAGTAGAGGATCGGCGAGCCGGGGAGGGAGAGCAGCAGGGCGGTGAACAGCTCGATCTGGTTGCGGTCGTTGTCGAGGAGCGGGGCGAGCCGGCGGCGGATGCCGATGTTGGCGCGCATGCGGGGGTCCTTGGCGTACTCCGCCCACATGTAGTCGCGTTCCTCGTCGGTGACCATCTCCAGCGTCAGCTCGTCGTGGTTGCGCAGGAAGATGCCCCACTGGCAACGGGAGGGGATGGCCGGGGTCTTGGCGAGGATCTCGGAGACGGGGTACCGGGACTCCCGCCGTACGGCCATGAAGATGCGCGGCATGACCGGGAAGTGGAACGCCATGTGGCACTCGTCGCCGCCGCTCGGGTAGTCGCCGAAGTAGTCGACGACGTCCTCGGGCCACTGGTTGGCCTCGGCCAGCAGCACCGTGTCCGGGTACTGGGCGTCGATCTCCTTGCGGACCCGCTTGAGGAAGGCGTGGGTCGCCGGGAGGTTCTCGCAGTTGGTGCCCTCCTCCTGGTAGAGGTACGGCACCGCGTCCAGCCGGAACCCGTCGATGCCGAGGTCCAGCCAGAACTTCAGGGCGGAGATCATCTCCTCCTGCACCGACGGGTTCTCGTAGTTGAGGTCCGGCTGGTGGGAGAAGAAGCGGTGCCAGTAGTACTGCTTGCGGACCGGGTCGTACGTCCAGTTGGACGCCTCGGTGTCGACGAAGATGATCCGCGCGTCCTGGAACTGCTTGTCGTCGTCGGCCCAGACGTAGTAGTCGCCGTAGGGGCCGTCGGGGTCCTTGCGGGACTCCTGGAACCACGGGTGCTGGTCGCTGGTGTGGTTCATGACGAAGTCGATGATGACCCGCATGCCGCGCTGGTGGGCGGCGTCGACGAACTCCACGAAGTCCGCCAGGTCGCCGAACTCGGGCAGTACGGCGGTGTAGTCGGAGACGTCGTAACCGCCGTCCCTGAGCGGTGACTTGAAGAACGGCGGGAGCCAGAGGCAGTCCACGCCGAGCCACTGGAGGTAGTCGAGTTTGGCGGTCAGGCCCTTGAGGTCGCCGACGCCGTCGCCGTTGCTGTCCTGGAAGGAGCGGACGAGCACCTCGTAGAAGACGGCTCGTTTGAACCAGTCCGGGTCGCGGTCCTTGGCCGGGGTGTCCTCGAAGGTGTCCGGTACGGGCTCATTGACGATCATGGTGTGGGTGACCCTCCGATCTGCGGGGTGGACGGTCGCAGAACCGCGAAGACGTGCGCGGGCCGACGGCCCGGTTCCAGGCGCACGTAGTTGGCCCTGCCCCAGTGATAGGTCTCACCGGTGAGCTCGTCACGCACCGGCACCGACTCGTGCCGGTCCAGGCCGAGTTGTGGCATGTCCAACGAGACCGTGGCCTCCTGGGTGTGGTGGGGGTCGAGGTTGACGACCACCAGTACGGTGTTCGAACCCCGCCGCTTCGAGTAGGCGATCACCGCCTCCTTGTCGGTGTGGTGGAAGTGGAGATCACGCAGTTGGCGCAGGGCGGGGTGGGTGCGCCGGATGGTGTTGAGGCGGGTGATGAGGGGGGCGATGGTGCGGCCCTCGCGGGCGGCGGCCTCCCAGTCGCGGGGT